>JBCBOR010000036.1:0-45873 GCA_039821125.1 Pseudomonadota bacterium | reverse complement strand
TTGTTTCGACTCCCCTTGGCTCCACGTACTGCGTTGGCAACCGAGTGTCTGATCGTAGCTGTCGAGAAGCAGTAGCGCGTCACAGGATGCGATACACAATGTGATACCTCGTCCGGCTGACCGTGATATTTCATGTGCTAATTCAATGGCTTATAAGTTTGGAGATGCCGTCCCTCCGGGCCTACCACGCCCTCGGCGCACTGCGATCAGTTCCGCGAGGACCGCTATGGCGATGTCATGCGGATCGATGGCGCCAATATCCAGACCGGCAGGCGAATGGATGGCCGAAAGGCTGGCCTCGTCCACACCGTCAGCAGCAAGGCGCGCGCGCAGCACGTCTGCCTTCCGATGACTGGCGATCATCGCGATGTAATCGGCCCCGGTCGCCAGAGCGCTCCGCAACGCATCGGCGTCGCCATTTCCCTGTGCTGCAACGATCGCGAAATCTGTCCTGCTCGCTGGACCCGGACTTGCGGCAGGGGTTCTGTTCACATCCAGTCCCATGAGGCGCGCGTGGGCCTCGATCGCCCGTGCAATCGGGGTATCGCCGCAGATCCACAAACGCTGAGGGACACGGAAGGGTTCAAGAAAGACATCTACGGTACCGCCGGATGGACAACCACTTGGGTGCAGGTCGACATCTATGGCCTCGGCGCCGCGGGCGCTCTCGGGCCCGATGCTGATCATTCGCGCATCACCGCTGGCCATCACCGTTTCCGCCGCTGAGCGCACTGCCCGTTGCACGCACGCGCCGCCGAGATGGCCCCGGATCTCGCCTGCCATGGTGACTACCGCCTTGGCACCGGCCTTGGCCGAGGTCAGGTCCGCCGTGCGCACCACCGTCGCCATGCAGAAAGGCTCGCCCGCATCGCGCAGCGCCGTTGCAATATCCAAGACGTCAAAGCGGGTCACAGGCGGGCAAACTCCTGTTCCAGCGCCCCGAGAGCCTCGATCGTGTTTGCCGGCAGATGCGCATCCAGGTGCGGCAATGCCGCAGCGATCCCGCGCGCCACAGGCGCATAGTCCCGCCAGCCAATCAGAGGGTTCAGCCAGACGATCCGGCGGGCCCGCTTTCTCAGACGGGTGAGCGCTGCGGAGAGATGCCCGGGCGGCGAGGTGCAATATCCGTCCGAAAGGATGATGACCACAGTCCGCCCGCCGACGGCCTGTGCCGCGTAGGCGTCGTTGAATCGCGTCAGGCTCCCGGCGATGTCTGTGCCGCCGCCGAACCCCTCGGCCATCAGGCTCAGCCGCCCGGCTGCACGCAGACCGTCATGGTCGCGCAAGGCCTGCGTGACGCGCATCAGGCGCGTGTGGAAAAGATATGCGTCCGTCCGGGTGTCGGCACTGACCAACCCTTTCAGAAACGCCAGAAAAACGCGCGCATAGACCGTCATCGACCCAGAGACATCGCAGAGCGCCACGATCTTCAGCGGTCTTTCCGACCGTCGGCGCCGATGCAGATCCAGCGGCTCGCCGCCTCGGGCAAGGCTCGCGCGGATGATCCGCCGCATGTCGAACCGCTGTCCCCGTTGCGCGGCCCGCTGCCGCCGCGAGCGCCGGTCGCGCAACGCCCGGGCCAGCCGTTCGGCGGCCCGTTCGGCGGCGCGCAGACTGTCCTCATCCATCAACTCGCGCAGATCGCGCCGGGTCATGTTGGCCGTGCGCGTCGCGATCAGGCGGCCATCTGTGCCCTCAGCCTCATCCTCGCCCGCATCGGGGCGCGCATCGTCCGTGCCGCCGCGATCCGCGCCTGCCGCGTCCTCGCCCAGATGCGGCTGCCAGAGCGTCGGGCGCGCCGCCTGCGTTCTGATGTGATCGGCCCTGACCTCGGCCAAGCGCTGCTTGCCAGTGTTGAACCAGTAGGCATCGTAGAGATCATCGAACCCGCGCCACGCGTCCTCGCCCGACGCCAGCAGCGTCTTCATGGCCAGTCGCGCGGCACCGGGGTCGGTCGCGGTGACGCTGCCAAGCGCGGCCAGCGCATCCGCCGTCTCCGCCGGGCCGGTGCGATAGCCGTTCATGCGCAGATGCGCGAGAAAGCCCGCCATGCGTTCGGCAGGGCCGCTGGCCCTTTCGGGAAATCGGGTCGCCGTCATGACGTCACGCCGCCTTGCCGATGATGCGTGCGAGAACGTCCGCAGGCATTGCGTCACGATCCGCCGCGGTCTTCAACAGACACACCATGGTCGCCGCGACAATCGACGGATCGTCCGATAGATCGTTGATGCCAAGACCCGACAACGCCGCCGCCCAGTCCAGCATCTCGGCGACACCCGGCACCTTTTCCAGATCCTCGCGCCTGATCGCCTGCACGGTGTGAACGATCTGGGCCGCGAGACGTGCCTCCAAGCCCGGATGACGCGCAGACAGAATCGCCAGCTCCGCATCGCGCGAGGGATAGTCGATGAAGCAGTAGAGGCACCGCCGCCGCAGCGCGTCACTGAGATCCCGCGTTCCGTTCGAGGTCAGCACCGCCATCGGCGGAGCCACAGACCGGATCGTTCCAAGTTCCGGCACGGTGATCTGTCCCTCCGCCAGCACTTCCAGCAGATAGGCCTCGAACGCCTCGTCGGCCCGGTCGATCTCGTCGATCAGCAGAACCGGAGGGGTGTCCTGCGTGATCGCCTCCAGCAGAGGGCGCTTCAGCAGGTATTTCTCCGAGAAGACCGCATCCTCCGAGCCCGCCTCGGACGCGCGCAGCGCCAGCAACTGGCGTTGATAGTTCCACTCGTAGATCGCCTGCGCCGCGTCCAGACCCTCGTAGCACTGCAATCGGATCAGACGTGCCGCCCGCACCTCTGCCAAGGCCTTCGCAACCTCTGTCTTGCCAACACCCGCCGGCCCCTCCAACAGCAAGGGTCGTCCCAGCACCAATGACAGGTGCAGCGCCATGGCCAGCGCGTCGGACGCGACATAGGCGGACGCGGCAAGCTCTTTTTGCAGTTCGGAATGCCCCACGGGATTGGCTCTCCCTTCATCTTGCCGAAATACCTCGGGGTGGGTTTGGGAGGGGGTCGCCATGTTGCGCCATTGGTCCGAGCAACAATGGCGACGCCCCTCCCAACCGGGTGCCCCGCAGAGGCACGGCGCACGTCTATCCGTGCAGGCCGAGCGTGTTCGCCGCCTGCCAGACCCGCCAATGATCGTGCGGCATGTGGCTCTGGGTCAGACCGAACGGCCGGAACGCGTCGTGCACAGCGTTCGAGAAACACGGCACGCCGCCGACATTCGGGCTCTCGCCCACGCCCTTGGCCCCGATCGGGTGATGCGGGCTCGGCGTCGTCGTGTGGTCGGTCTCGTAGTGCGGTGTCTCCCACGAGGTCGGGATGAAGAAATCCATCATCGTCGCCGTCTTGTGGTTGCCATCCTCGTCATAGGCGATCTCCTGACCCATCGCGATGGCCAGCGCTTCGGTCAGACCGCCATGGACCTGCCCCTCGATGATCATCGGGTTGATCCGCGTGCCGCAATCATCCAGCGCATAGAACCGGCGGATATCGACCTCGCCCGTGTCCACGTCCACATCCAGCACACAGATATAGGCGCCAAAAGGGTAGGTCATGTTCGGCGGGTCGTAATAGCTGACCGCCTCCAGCCCCGGCTCGATCCCCGGGATCGCCTGGTTGTAGGCGGCAAACGCGATCTCCTTCATGGTCTTGAACCGCTCGGGCGCGCCCTTGACCACGAACCGGTCGATGTCGAACTCGACATCATCGTCATGCACTTCCAGCAGGTAGGCGGCGATCATCTGGGCCTTGGCCCGGATCTTGCGGCCCGCCATGGCCGTAGCCGCCCCCGCCACGGGCGTGGACCGCGACCCGTAGGTGCCGAGGCCATAGGGCGCGGTGTCGGTATCGCCCTCCTCGACCGTGATGTCATCGGCAGGCAGCCCAATTTCGGACGCGAGGATCTGTGCGAACGTCGTCGCGTGGCCCTGGCCCTGGCTGATCGTGCCCAGCCGCGCGATGGCCGACCCGGTGGGGTGGATACGGATCTCGCAACTGTCGAACATGCCAAGGCCGAGGATATCGCAGTTCTTGACCGGCCCGGCCCCGACGATCTCGGTGAAATGCGTCAGGCCGATGCCCATCAGCTTGCGGGTCTTGCCGGCCTTGAAATCCTCGACCCTTTGCGCCTGCTCGGCCCTGAGCGCCGGGTAATCCACGGCCGCCAGCGCCTTGTCCCAAGCGGTGTGGTAGTCGCCGCTGTCGTATTCCCACCCCAGCGCGGACTGGTAGGGGAACTGGTCTGCCCGGATGAAGTTGATCCGGCGCAGTTCTGCCGCGTCCATGCCCAGCTTGATCGCCAGTACCTCGATCATCCGCTCGATGAAGTACGCCGCTTCGGTCACACGGAACGAGCAGCGATAGGCGACCCCGCCCGGCGCCTTGTTGGTGTAGACCCCGTCCACCGCCAGATACGCTGTCGGGATGTCATAGGACCCGGTGCAGATGTTCATGAACCCCGCCGGGAACTTGGTCGGGTCGGCGCAGGCGTCGAACCCGCCATGGTCGGCGGTGGTGTGGCACCAGAGGCCGGTGATCTTGCCCTCCTTCGTTGCCGCGATCTTGCCCTGCATCCAGTAGTCGCGGGCAAAGGCTGTGGACATCAAATTGTCCATCCGGTCCTCGACCCACTTGATCGGCACGCCGGTCACGATGGAGCCGACGATCGAGCAGATATAGCCGGGATAGACGCCCACCTTGTTGCCGAACCCGCCACCGATATCAGGCGAGACGATGCGGATATTGTGCTCGGCGATGCCGGAGATCAGCGAGGCCACGGTCCGCACCGCGTGGGGTGCCTGGAACGTGCCCCAGACGGTCAGCTTGCCGTTGACCTTGTCCATCGACGCGACACAGCCGCACGTCTCGAGCGGACAGGGGTGGGTGCGGTGGTAGTAGATCATTTCCTCGGCCACCACGTCGGCGCCCGCGATCACCGCCTCGGTGGCATCCTTGTCGCCCTGCTCCCAGGTGAAGATGTGGTTCGGGTGGCGGACCGGGCCGTGCGCGCCCTCGGTCCGGTCGGCGATATCCTCGCGAAGGACAACATCGGTCTCCAGCGCCTTGAACGGATCGGTGATGACCGGCAGGTCCTCGTAATCGACCTCGACCAGTTCGATGGCATCCGCGGCGATGTAGCGGTCGTCGGCGATGACGAAAGCGACCTCCTGGCCCTGGAACAGCACCTTTCCGTCGGCCAGCACCATCTGCTTGTCGCCAGCCAGTGTCGGCATCCAGTGCAGGCCAAGCGGCTCCAGATCGGCGGCCGTCAGAACCGCATGGACACCGGGCAGCGCCAGCGCGGCCTCCGTGTCGATGGACACGATCCGACCGTGCGCGATCGGTGAGCGGACGAAGTCGCCGAACAGCATCCCGTCCATCTTGATGTCATCGACATAGTTGCCCTTGCCTTGGGTAAAGCGGGCATCCTCGACGCGTTTGCGGGCCGAGCCCATGCCTTTGAGAGAGGCGCGGCGCTCCTCGGGGGTTTGCGTCATCTCGTTCATTCCGCAGCCTCCTTCTCGCCTGCCAGCACGGGGGCGGCGGCCATAATCGCCTTGACGATGTTCTGATATCCGGTGCACCGGCAGAGATTGCCGGACATACCCATGCGGATCTCTTGCTCGGTCGGCGCCGGGTTCTCCTGCAGGAAACGATGGGCGCGGGTGATCATCCCCGGCGTGCAATAGCCGCACTGCAGGCCGTGGTGCTCCTTGAACGCCTCCTGAATCACGCCGAGCGTTCCGTCCGGGTTGGTCAGCCCCTCGACCGTGGTGATGTCGGCACCGTTCGCCTGGGCGACGAAGACCGAGCATGCCTTGACCGATTTGCCGTCCATATCGACGGTGCAGGCCCCGCAATGGGAGGTCTCGCAGCCGATATGCGGCCCGGTGATGTTCAGATCCTCCCGCAGGAAGTGGATCAGAAGCGTACGCGGCTCGGCCAGCGCCTCGACCGGCTTGCCGTTCACGTTCAGCTTGATGTGCATCTTTGCCATGTCTTGCTGTCCCCTTTACGCGCGCTCTTGGGCGCGGGCGATGGCCCGGCGCAGGATCACTGCCGCCACGTGTTTCTTGAACTCGACCGGACCCTTCATGTCTTCGCCCGGATCAATCGCCGCCAGCATTGCAGCGACGCAGCCATCGACATCGCCGCTGGCCAGAGCGGTTCCGGCGTCAGCCGACCAGACCGGCGTGTCAGCAAGGTTCGTCATGGCAACCGAGGCCTGCCCGCCGCCGACCAGCACCGCCGCCGCAGCGGTCGCATAGTCGCCAATCTTGCGCTTCTGTTTTTCATAGGCGTGTCCGCGCGCCGAGGGCACGGGGATGGTGATCCGTGTCAGGATTTCCTCATCCGCGCGGGTGGTGACATACGCGCTTTCATAGAAGCCCCGCGCCGTGACCGAGCGGGTGCCGGTCGGGCCGGTCAGCTCGTAGGACGCGTCGAGGCACTGCATCAGCCCGGGCATGTCATTGCCCGGATCACCGTTCGCGACGTTGCCGCCGACCGTGCCGACATAGCGGACCTGCGGGTCGGCGATCTGCAGCGCCGCCTCACGGACCAGCGGGATCGCGTTGGCCAGAGCGTCATTGTTGATCAGGTCGTGCTGGGTTGTCATCGCGCCGATGGTCACTGTGTCCCCATCGACCGAGATCCCGCGCAACTCTTCTATGTCCTGCAGATCGACGAGATGTTCGGGCGCTGCAAGCCTCAGCTTCATCATGGGGATCAGGCTGTGCCCGCCCGCGATCAGTCTTGCTTCATCGCCCAATTCGGACAGCAGCCCGGCTGCCGCCGCCACCGTACCTGGACGGTGGTATTCGAAGGCCCCTGGTATCATGAGCCACCTCCCTTTGGTTTGCGCCGGCGGCTGATCCGCCATGTCGGATTCAACCGTAGGATGGCCTTCGCGATGGCTGCATGCTCAATTCCGTGAGTGGGGGCATCGCTGCGCGAATGGCGCCTCTCGTGCACGAATGGCGGTGTCTCAGAGACCGAGCGCCTGTTTGGTCGCTGCCAGATTCGCGCGGCTGACGGGAACGGGCTCAACCCCGATCTCGGGTGCGAACAGGCAAACGCCCTGATCCTTGCGCCGCTCGAAGCCCTGCACATAGTTGAGGTTGACGAGGTAGCTGCGATGGGTCCTGAGAAATGGCCCGGAGCCCAGTTCCTTGGCCAGCCGTGCAATGGGCTGCGGGCAAAACGCCGTCCCGGTGACCCGATGCAAACGCGAGTAGTGCCCCTCGGCCTGAACCGCAACGATGTCCTCGATCGGGGCGAAATATGTACGGCCATCCTGTTCATAGGGCAGCCGTGCCAAGGTCGCTGGTGCATCCGGCAGCGTTGCCTCGGTCACCGGCTCACTCTGACGAGCCTCGTCCTGCGCAGTCTCGTCCGGAGTGCGCAGCGTGACCGTGGTCAGCAGGCAGACGCCGCAGATCAGGAACGCGACGACCAGAACCAGCATCGCCAGCACATCGTTCGCGACCATGCGTGTCGTCGGTTCGACCCGGTCAAGCGGCAGAAAACCGGTCTGGCTCATGGCACTGAAATGCATCACCAAAATCGCGAGCCCGTAGATCGCGCCGCCTGCGAGCAGGCTCGGCACCGAGCGCCGACGGTACGCAACGTGCAACGCGCCGACGCAGATCGCGATAGAGAGCACGGTCGATAGACCATAGCCCGCTGGCGAGAACACGGGTTGGCAGCCGCGCATGCCGAACATCCCGACATAGTGCATGGCGACGACACCCAGCCCCATGATCGCGCCGGCCAGAAGCAGTTGCGCGCGCGACCGGCCCCAGAAGTGCGGAACAAGCAGCGCGGCGCCGGTCACCAGGATCGCAATCAGCGCCGAGGCGAGGGTGTAGACCGGATCATAGACAACCTCGACCGGCAGTTGCAGAGCCAGCATGGCAACGAAATGCGTTGCCCAGACGCCACCGCCCAGGACCGTTGCGGCCTGTGCGATCGCGGACTTTCGGGTCTTGGCGGGGAGGCGGGACAGCCCGTTCGTCAGGCTCAATCCAGTGAAACCCGCAATCATTGCGAGTGCAACAGCGCCGCCCAGAAGAACAACGTTGTATGTAACGGCCAGCATCCGTTCCCCAGCGACAGTCTTTGATGACGTCTTGGGCTCAGGCTACTGTAGCCATCCGTCGACGCAAGCCAGAATGCCGATCAAACGGGATTGTGTCCGCGCCCGGTCAGGCGCGGAACGACCGGGCAGCAGAGTGCCTGCTCAGTGAGCGGTGACGAGATTTTCCCAGGCCTGACCGAGGATTTCAGGCGTCAGCGTCGGCTCGATCCCGCGATACATGCAGATCGAATGAGACTGGTCGATCAGGAACCGGCCATGGAAAGCGTTGAACCGCATCGTCGGGTTTTTGCCGTAGAGATCGAACAGCAGGAACGCGAGGATATCTTCGCCAACCGAAAGATTGTGCCGGGCCGCCGCCTTGAGGAAGATCCGAACGAAACTGCGCCGATCCGGACGGTCAACCAGAATCTTGTGACGCATCCGGCGCAGACCCGCTTCGTCCATCAGACTGCGCGGCTCGTAGTTGGTCGAGAAGATCACGAGGCTGTCAAACGGGATCTCGATCTTGCGACCAGTCTCGAGGATCAGGTGATCCTGTGCGGCTTCCAGCGGTACGATGAGGCGGTTGATCAGCGATTGCGGGGCCTGACGCTGGCGACCGAAATCGTCGATCACCAGAACGCCGCCCGATGCCTTCATCTGCAACGGTGCATCGTAGAGCCCGGTGGTCGTGTTCCGAACGAGGTCGAACTTCTCCAGCGTCAGTTCACCGCCGGTGATGACGTGTGGGCGCTGACAAAGAACGTAACGCGGATCGGCGATCACCTGGCGACGCAGGCCGGTCTGGCGGCTTTCGGTCTCGCGCACAGGTTCATGGATTGCGCTGTCAAAGAACACCACAACCTCTGACCCGATCGACAGCGCGTGCGGCAGGTAGATCAGGTGCGAGAACGCCGAGCGCAGAGCCTCGGAGATCGAGGACTTCCCGTTCCCCGGCGGGCCGTAGAGCAAAATCGACTGGCCCGAGTTAACGGCGGGGCCGACCTTGTTCAACAGCTCGTCGGTCAGCACAAGATCGTGGAAGATCCGCTTCAGCTTGTCTTCGCTGAGCGATTCTTTCTTCACGCTTTGCGCGTGGATCTGCGCAATGAACTGCTCGATTGGAACAGGCGCGGCGCCGGTCCAGCTGTTCTGCGAAAGCGCCTGCTGCGCCCAGTCCTTGCCCTTCGCGGTCAACTGATAGCGCATCTCCGCTGCCATGTTGGCGCCGGGCTGCCCCAGCAGAAGGAGAAGCTGCTTGGATTTTGCCAGCTCGATCAGATCATCGACGATCCGCGGCGACAGCGAAATGGCGCGTGCAATATCGCTTGGAAGCTCCAAACCCTGGCGGAACACGATCTTCAGCATCAGATCGACCAGAAGCCCTTCGGTCAGGCCCGTCTCGGCAATGGTCTGCGGAGCCCGCGGCATCGCAACCGACTGGCGCTCGAAAGACGTCGCGGTGTTAGCATTCATAGTCACACCCGCCCCACTTCGTTTTTCTGATTTCTAAACAGATCAGTACAGCCCTGTTTAAACAAACGGGTACACGTCTGGGAAGCACCACATGCGCGAGATTGTAATCCAGTCACTTGTACCCTCCGGACTTCAGCACCGTCACACCACGCCGTACACTTGGCTGGCCTGAACAACTGCGAGACACTCTAACTGGAAATCGGGCTATTTCCGGGCGCATACTGCCCAAAACTATGTCGCCGCGCGAATACGCGCGCAGGTCCCCCGTGGGCACACTAGCAGTAACGACGGCCTGCATCAAACACGATCATCAACCGCAGGAAGATTTAACCAGATCTCGCCAACAAATCCTTAACAGCGCGCAAAACTGCCGGCCGGTATCGGATCGCCTCACGGAGACGACGTAACGTCACTTTTTGTGCCACGGTGATGGTCTCGGCAGGTCATTTGATCCGCTCGGGAGACCAATTGTGAGGCGTGAAAGCCTATTGAAAACAGTTTGTTACTGGCGATGCACCAGTCAACGGCAAGCGCTGGACTGCGGCGGCATCGCACTAAAGCACAACGAGGTGCGGCGCACCTGTCGCTGGCTGATGCCCGCTCGAACCCAGTAATCTCACTGTGCCTCGATGAGGCATCCACAGAACCCGCATAGGTGGAATCGCTGCGCTTGGAGCTTGGTTTTTTGTGCTCCTTCAGCGCCAGCCGAAGCCATGATTAACATTTCCAAGCAGCGGATCAGAGGATGATATCAACCGCTCCGCATCCGTATTCCAAGAGCCTGCCAGTGACCGATGTGACCCTGCAGCTGATGCCATTGAGGCAGAATCAGGGACCCATCTACCAGACCCAGACTGATCGCGCTCAAACGATCCGGCCCCACAGATCGTACTCCGACGCCTCATCAACCTCCACTGTGGTGAGATCGCCGACAGAGAGGCCCTCGAACGCGGTATCGATGAAGAGATTCCCGTCAATCTCCGGCGCATCACCTCTGGTCCGGCACGTCGCACCATCTGCGTCTACGGCATCAACGATGACCTGCTGCTGCGTGCCGACTTTTGCTGCGAGCTTGGCTGCCGAGATCCGCTGCGCCGTTTCCATGAACCGCGCCCATCGGTCCTGTTTGACCTCGTCGGGCACGTGCCCCGGCAGATCATTGGCAGCCGCACCGCGCACATCCTCGTACTGGAAGCACCCAACCCGATCTAGTTGAGCTTCCTCCAACCACTCGAGCAGGTAGTCGAAGTCCGCCTCCGTCTCACCGGGGAAGCCGACAATGAAGGTCGAACGCACGGTGACCTCGGGGCATATCGAGCGCCACGCGGTCAGTCGGTCCAGCACCTTGGCCTCATTTGCCGGGCGGCGCATGGCGCGCAGCACCGACGGGGACGCGTGCTGGAACGGAATATCGAGATAGGGCAGCACCAGCCCCTCGGTCATCAGCGGGATCAGCCGGTCAACATGCGGATACGGGTAGACGTAGTGCAGCCGCACCCAGGCGCCGAGCGCGCCCAAACCGCGCGCCAGATCGGTGATGTTCGCCGCCGCCTCGTCTCGTCGATCCACGCCATAGGCCGATGTGTCCTGGCTGATCACCAGAAGCTCACGCACGCCCGCCTCGACCAACTTTTCCGCCTCGCGAAGCACAGCGCTTGGAGGCCGTGAGACCAACTTCCCGCGCATCTGTGGGATGATGCAGAACCGGCAGGAATGATTGCACCCCTCGGAAATCTTTAAATAAGCGTAGTGGCGCGGCGTCAGGCGCACACCCTGAGCGGGGATCAGGTCGATTTTCGGGTCCGGCGCCGGCGGCACGGCACCGTGCACCGCATCCAGAACCTGCTCGTACTGATGCGGGCCCGTCACCGCCAGAACAGAGGGATGCGCGGTGCGGATCGCCTCCTCCTCGACGCCGAGGCAGCCGGTCACAATCACACGGCCGTTCTGCGCCACTGCCTCGCCGATCGCCTCCAGGCTCTCGGCCTTGGCCGTGTCGAGAAATCCGCAGGTGTTCACGATCACTGCATCAGCGCCCGCATAGTCGGGCGAGATCGCATAGCCCTCGGCCCGCAGCCGCGTCAGGATCCGTTCACTGTCGACCAGCGCTTTCGGGCAACCCAGCGAGACCATGCCGATCCGCGGTCCGCCCTCCACTGCATCAAAGGCCGGAAACGGGGCGAGATCGGGTCGAAGATCGGGAGGGTTCGCGCTCATGGCAGCGCCATAGCGCAGGTCTGCCGGAGCGGCAATCCGTATCCGCCTGGTGCGCCCGGCCTTTGGGGGCGGGGGTGGGCGGGTGGGCCGCCCCCAAAGGCCGGGCAGCCCACGGGAACTGACCTCAGAGGTTCAGCTGATATGTCGCCGGGATCCAGCGAAAGCCCTCGCCCAGAGGCTCGAGATACCCGACCGCCGGGAAGGGCATGTGATAGCCGACAAACGGGATCTTGTCGGCGGCGATCATCCCCAGCGTCTTCTTGCGGGCGGCGACCGCGCCTTCCTTGTCCATGTCGAAGCGGACATGCCAGTCCGGACGCTGCAGCGAGACGACATAGTGGTTGCAGACATCGCCCAGTACCATCAGGCGCTTGCCCTCGCTTTCGATATGGTAGCAGGTGTGGCCCGGCGTATGGCCCGAGCTGTCGATCGCCTCGATTCCTGCGGCGATCGTCCCACCGGGCGCTATCATCTCGCCCTTGTCGACCAACGGGATGACGTTCGACTGGACGAGTTTTCCGACCCGTGCCGTCGCCTCGGCTTCGGCTTTTTCGGCCGGCGACCAGAAATCGAACTCTGCCGTCGGAAAGCGATAGGACGCATTCGGATAGGCCGCTACGCCGTCTTCCATCAAGCCACCGATGTGATCCGGGTGGAAGTGGGTGATCGCCACGATGTCGACCTGCTCCGGCGCGATCCCGGCGGCCGCGAGACGCGCACGCAAATGCCCGGCATTCGGGCGGCGGCCCGCGCCATTGCCTGCGTCGAACAGAATAACCTGCTCGCCCGTGTTGACGACGGTCTGGGTGAAGCCGATCTCCATCCGCGTTGGCGGCAGGAAGTTCGCCTCGGCCAGCGCCTGCACCTCCTCGGCGGACGTGTTCTGTCCAAAGATCGGATGCGGGCCGTCAAGCTGAATCGCCCCGTCGCTGATCACGGTTACCTCGTAGGCGCCAAGCTTGAAACGATAGACCTCCGGCCGCAGCAAGCCTTGCATCGGTGCTGCAGCTTCGACAGACCGCGGCGCGGCAAGGCTGGCAGCGGCCAGACCGGCGGCCCCGATCAGGGCGTGGCGGCGGTTCACAAATGGCGTTTTGAGATCGGACATTGGAGGTCTCCCCTTCCGGATGCAGGTGAGGGAGAGGATGGCACGTCATGCGCGAATTTCCAGATGGTGGAAGTGAATTTTACGTTACGCTGTCTTCATTGTCGTCAGCCGAACGCCGGTCATCCGCCGACACCGCTGCATCCGCCCCGAAGCACCGGCTGATGCCGTGGCGGGTTTTGTCCCAGTAGTATGGCGCTGCCACCACTTCGATCACAGCCTTCCAAGCAGCTGCGGCCCCCATGGTCCAGTAGACGGGCAGGCTCGGCACAACGATCAGCAGATCAAGCATCCGCCGCCGTTTAAGCGCCACGACCGCGCAGGCCAGCATCACGACCTGCCCGAGGGCGAGCGAGACGCCAAGCACCGTCGCAGCCCATCCCGGCAAAACCGCTCCGAACAACGATGTCCCCGCGAACAGCGTCAGGCCAAGGGCGATCCAGAAGACCGGCATCGCAAGATACGTGACAGCGCCTCCGACGAACAGCACGTTCAGGCCGAGAAATCCGACCGGGCCAAGCTCGCACCACAACCGGCCCGGCGCCCGCATATGGCTCATCCACGTCAAGACATAGCCCTTCAGCCAGCGTGACCGTTGCCGGATCCACGGCATGATCCGGCAGTTCGCCTCCTCCTCGGTCACCGATCGCAGTACGGCCGTTTTCAGCCCCGCCCGGGCGAGCCGCATACCGAGATCGGCATCCTCGGTGACATTGTGCGCATCCCATCCGCGCGCCTCCTCCAGCGCCCGGCGGCGGAAATAGACCGATGTACCACCAAGCGGGATCGGCAGGCCCAGTCGCTGGAAGCCGCGCAGGAGCACATCGAACCAGATCGAGTATTCGATCTGGAAGCAGCGTGTGACCCAGTTCTCCCGCACATTGAAGTAGGAAAGCTGGCACTGCACGCAGGCGGTCTCGGCTGGCGCGGTGGCGAGAAAACGCGCGACCTCGCGAAACTGATCGGCGGCGGGCCGGTCCTCGGCATCGAGGATACCAATCACCTCGCCCTCGCAGAAGTCGAGCGCGAGGTTCATCGCCCGCGGTTTGGTGCGCGGAGCACCATCGGGCATGACCAGAGCCGTGATCCATCCCGGCAAACCCGCCGACACCGCGGCTTCCCGAGTGGCACCGTCATCGGCTTCCAACAGCAGTTTGACGTCCAGCAACTCGCGAGGATAGTCCGTCGCATCCAGCGCTTCGACGATCCTCGGGATCATCTCGGCTTCGCGGTAGAGCGGGATCAGAACCGACAGTCGTGGCAAGGGTCTTCGGTCCGCCAGGACAACGGGCGCGTCCTGCGTTGCAATCAACTGGCCCGCCGTCCTCTCGTCTCGCCATCCCGCCACAAGCGCCAGGACCCGGGTGACCGTTGTCGCGAGATTGAGGATCAGCAGTGTCGCAGCAGCACCCAGCAGCAGGGCGGATGGCGCGATGAACGCCGCAACAAGCGCAAGAGCCGCAACCACGCCCGCCCCATAGCGCATCGTGTCCAACGACCGTACGCTTTGATCCTCGGGCGTCAGGCGTGCTGCACGCTCGGCGAGATCCGGACCAAACTGCTCGAGCAACGCGGCATCGATCCGGGCAGGGTTGGCGACGACGATAAAGGCCATCCCATGGCCAGATTCGAGCGCACCCAGCGCCTCGGCTGCACGCTCAGGCTCGGCGCAGGCATAGGCAGTGATCTTGCCAACCTTGCGCCAGGGGATGATCCGGTGCGTCAGGTAGGTGTCGAGATCCTCGGGCCTGGCCGCCGTCGGATCGGGCGGGTCGTGCACAAGATCAGCGAAACCCAGACCTGTTTGCTGCGCGAGCGCTGCCGCGACCGCGTCGCGGTCTGCCCACCCGTGGGCGACCAGCAGGTCGCCGAGCCGGACCCCGGTGCGACCCTGAATGCTGAGGGCTGCGAAAAGGTCGTCTTCATCGACCCATTCGTTCTCGAGCAGGATCTGGCCGAGCGGCGATACGCCCTGACGCGCGTCGCTGACACGCTGCCCGCCAACGACGCGCAGAGACGCACTCATAGATCGCACACCCGAACGGGCGCACGGCAAACGATACCGCAAGCGGACAAGAGACTCTCCCGATGGAAAGCTTACACAAGTCGACTAAAATTCGAGATGGTTAAGGGCTCGTTAAACCACAGGAATTCAATGGTTTACGAAGAGTTAACACTCACACCGAACCAAGGGCCAGAACACGCGCGCCGGTGGCGTTGACCAATGCTTGCGGCGTGGCTTCGAACACCGCATCGGGCGCCCCGGCCGCGGCCCAGACGGTCGCGAAAGAGAGGAGATGGTCGTCGATCCAGACCTGCGGCGGTTCGAGGTGACCGATGGGCGAGACGCCGCCAATGGCGAACCCGGTGCGTGCCCGCACTTCATTGGCATCCGCCCGCGTGAGAGGCTCGCCGATGATGGACGCCGCCGCGGCAAGGTCGACTTGATTCGCCCCAGAGACGAGCAGCAGGATGAGATCGCCGGACGCCTCACCCTTGAAGATCAGCGATTTGACGATCTGCGCGACATCACACCCGCATGCCTTTGCGGCGTCCTCAGCCGTGCGCGTGCTCTCACCCATGCGTTGGACTTCAATGGCCAGGCCGAGATCAGCCGCAGCGCGTTCGACCCGTTTGACCGATTTACTCATGCGTTTTTTCTAACACGAGGGTGCGTCACGGACGCACCCTACGCGCGGTCCATCGCAGCGGCGAACCGTTCGAACAGGTAGAAGCTGTCCTGCGGACCGGGGCTGGCTTCCGGGTGGTACTGGACCGAGAAGACCGGCTTGTCGGTGACGCGAAGACCGCAATTGGTCCCGTCGAACAGGCTGACATGCGTCTCGATCACGCCATCGGGCAGGCTGTCTGAATCGACCGTGAACCCATGGTTCATCGAGGTGATCTCGACCTTTCCGGTTTCCAGGTCCTTCACCGGGTGGTTGGCCCCGTGGTGGCCGGTCGCCATTTTCTTGGTCTGCCCGCCAAGCGCCAGCGCCAGCATCTGATGCCCAAGGCAGATCCCGAAGACGGGCTTGTCCGCGGCCAGCACCCCCTGGATCATCGGCACCGCATAGGCACCTGTCGCCGCGGGATCGCCGGGACCGTTAGACAGGAAGACACCGTCAGGACCGTGGGCCAGCACCTCCTCCGCCGTTGCGGTTGCAGGCAGCACCGTCACATCGCATCCTGCCGAAGCAAGGCAGCGCAGGATGTTCCGCTTGGCGCCAAAGTCGACCGCAACAACCTTGTGCCGGGCCTCGATCTGTTGTTCGAACCCGGCTGGCCAGGCCCAACGCACCTCGTTCCAGCGATAGGATTGGGCGCAAGTCACGTCCTTGGCGAGGTCCGCCCCTTCCAGCCCCTCGAACGCTTTCGCTTTCGCGATCAAGGCGTCGGTGTCGATTACCCCATCCGCCGCATGGGCAATCGCGCAGTGCTGCATGCCCCGGTCGCGCATCAGACGCGTCAACCGCCGCGTATCAACCCCTGAGACGCCAACGCGCCCGCGCTTGCCGAGCCAGGCCGAAAGATGCTGTGCCGCGCGCCAGTTCTGCGGATCGGTCACTGACCACTTCACGACCATGCCTCGGGCGACAGGATCGCCGGTTTCGTCATCCTCGGGGTTGGTGCCGACATTGCCGATATGCGGGAAGGTGAAGGTCACGATCTGCCCGGCATAGGAGGGGTCGGTCATGATCTCCTGGTACCCGGTCATTGCCGTGTTGAAGCACAGCTCGCCCACCGCAGTGCCGGTCGCGCCGAAGCCGCGCCCCCAGATCAGCGTCCCGTCCGCCAGAGCGATGCAAGCCGTCGGCCCGGTGCTGGTGGCGAAAATGTCGGACTGGGGATCGGCGGTATGGGTCATGACAGGGGCCACCATGTTCCAGCGCGCGGGCCGCTCCAGCGCGCAAATCCGGCGCAAGCTAGGGGGTGGGGATTCGCCCGTCAAGGGATCATTAAATTATATTAATCTATCAAAAACAATAGGTTATGAGATTTTCGCCCTGTTGCCGCCGAGAAAAACGCTGTGCTAGGGTCGCGGTCTTGCCACGTGGGGGCAAGGGCAACCCATTGAGGTCAGCATGCGCGATCGGCTGTCGAACGCGATCAAGGACGCTCTGAGATCCAAGAATTCGGTGCGGCTCTCGACGCTCAGGCTTATGTCCGCGGCGGTGAAGGACCAGGACATTGCGCGACGCGCGTCCGAGGATGCCGGCGAACTGAGCGAGGTTGAACTCATGGCGCTGTTCGCCAAGATGGTGAAGCAACGCGAGGAAAGCGCTCAGACCTACGAGGAAGCCGGACGCATGGAGCTGGCCGAGCGCGAGCGCGCCGAACAGGCGGTCATTCGCGAATTCCTGCCCAAACCGATGAATGACGACCAGATTGCCGAGGCGATCGACAAGGCAATCACGGATACCGGTGCCGCGTCGATCCGTGACATGGGCAAGGTCATGGGTGCCTTGAAATCGACATATGCAGGCCGCATGGATTTCGGTGCCGTGGGAGCGCAGGTCAAAAACGCGCTCGGCTGACGGCAAACCCGGCAGAACAGCCCCGAATCGCGAACCCGGATGAGACGACAGAGCAAAGAGACAGAGATGTCAGGCACCGATGTTCAGGACGCCCAACGCACCTATGTGCGCGCCCGTGAAATGGTCAAGCGTGGCCGCCACGCCATGGCTGAAGGACATCGTCTGCTGCGTGAGCTGTCCGGCAGCATCACCCATGCCCGGACACGCGGTCAGATTAATCAGCAGATCTGGGAATGCGAGCGCCTGAACGGTCGGCGTGTACAGTTCTTCAGCCAATCGGGTCAGGACGCTTTCCTCGACGAGAAGGTCTTCAAGGGGAAACGCAAAGGCGTTTTTGTCGAGATCGGCGGCTATGACGGAATCACCGGCTCGAATTGCCTGTATTTCGAATTGATGCGCGGCTGGTCCGGGCTGCTGGTCGAACCCTCACCGACCTATTTCGCCAAGGCGCAGGAGTTCCGCCGGGCGACCTGCCTGCAATGCGCGATTGCTGGCAAGGAGGGCCAAGCCGAATTTCTCGACGTGACCGAAGGCTTCAGCCAAATGGGCGGCCTGACCGCTACCTACGATCCAAAACTGCGCGAGACGGTCGAGGCCAATCCGCGCCACCAGGGCGATCTGATCACGGTCAAGACGCGAACGCTGCAACAGATCCTGGATCAGCACTTCCTGAAGGGCATCGACTACATCTCGCTGGATGTCGAAGGCGGGGAGATGGCGGTGCTCGCCTCGTTCCCGTTCGAGAAGTACAACGTCACGGCGTGGACGATCGAGAACAACACAGCGAGCATGGAGATCCCGGAGCTGATGCGCGACAAGGGCTACAATCGCATCGAAGCGCTCGGGGTGGACGACGTTTACGTCAAGGCGGCACCGTAGCCTTCGGTCCAGCGCGGCTTCATGCGTATCGTCCTGATCCACGCGACACCGCTGGCCATCGCCCCGGTGCAGCAGGCGTTCGAGCGCCACTGGCCGGATGCCGAGATCATGAACCTCCTCGACGATCGCCTGTCCGTTGATCGCGCGGCGGCGGGGCTGTCCGAGCGTATCACCGCGCGTATCGCGGCGTTGGCCGACTATGGCATTGCGGCGGGCGCGGATGGGATCCTCTACACCTGCTCGGCCTTTGGACCTGCGATCGAGGCGGTCGCGCATCGGGCAAGCATTCCGGTCCTGAAGCCCAACGAGGCGATGTTCGCAGAAGTCCTGGAGGCCGGAGGACCCGTTGGCCTTGTCGCCAGCTTCGCACCCTCACTGGCGCCGATGGCGGCCGAGTTTACCGAACTCGCAGAGGCGAAGGGATGCGCCGCCATGCTCGACACCGCCTGCGCAGCCGAGGCGATGACGGCGCTCGCAGACGGCGACGGGGAGCGCCATGATCAGCTTCTGGCCGAGGTTGCCGCAACGCTGAGCGAAGCCCGGGTCCTGATGCTTGCACAGTTCTCGACCGCCCGTGCTGCGGATGCGGTGGCGGCAGTGACGGGCAAGCCCGTTTTCACCAGCCCGGACAGCGCCGTGCGGACGCTCCGCCACCGACTGCTCGGGACCTAGGCTTGCCGGGGGATCGCCGCCGCCCCCTTGCCCCGGACGAGTAGCTCGGCTAGTCCATGCCGCCGAACGGGCACCGCCCGCCCGCAGGTGAGACCCCATGGCCAAGACCAAAGTCAAGAAACAGCCAAGGCCCAAGGCAGTGACCCCGCGCGGGTTCCGCGACTACTTAGGGGCCGAGGTCGTGGCGCGCCGCCAGATGCTGGACGCGATCACCGGCGTCTACGAAGCTTATGGGTTTGATCCGCTGGAAAGCTCGGCGGTCGAGACGGTCGAGGCGCTCGGCAAGTTCCTGCCGGATGTGGACCGACCAAACGAGGGGGTCTTCGCCTGGCAGGACGAGGACGAGGCATGGATGGCGCTGCGCTATGATCTGACGGCGCCTTTGGCGCGGGTCTTCGCCCAGCACCGGCGCGACCTGCCGAACCCCTACAGACGCTATGCCGTCGGCCCGGTCTGGCGCAATGAAAAGCCCGGGCCGGGGCGGTTCCGTCAGTTCTACCAATGCGATGCGGATACGGTGGGCGCAGGGCACGTCGCTGCGGATGCCGAGATCTGCATGATGCTTGGCGATGCGCTGGAGGCCGCCGGGATTGCCCGCGGCGACTATGTGATCCGGGTGAATAACCGCAAGGTTCTGAACGGGGTGATGGAAGCGATCGGGGTGCTTGACCCGGCCGATCCGGACGCCCATGCCGCTGCGCGCGGTACGGTCCTGCGCGCCATCGACAAGCTGGATCGGCTGGGCGAGGATGGGGTGCGCGCACTCCTGGGCGAAGGCCGCAAGGATGAGAGCGGCGACTACACCAAGGGCGCCGGCCTGTCCGGAGATCAGGCCGAGATCGTCATGGGGTTCGTCAGCGCGCGCCGGGACACGGCGGCGGCGACGTGCGCACGCCTGCGCGAGTTGGTCGGTATGTCGCAGACAGGCATGGACGGCGTCGCTGAACTGGAGACGATCGGCGCGCTTGTCGAGGCGCAGGGCTGTGCCAGTCACACCCTGATTGATCCCTCGGTCGTCCGCGGGCTCAGTTACTACACCGGTCCGGTCTACGAGGCCGAGCTGACGTTCGAGATCACTGATGAGGACGGCCAGCGCCGCCAGTTCGGCTCGGTCGCGGGCGGCGGGCGCTATGACGATCTGGTCAAACGCTTTACCGGCGAGACGGTGCCTGCGACCGGAGTATCCATTGGGGTGGACAGGCTCCTCGCTGCGCTCGTTGCATCGCATGGCAGCGGAACGCAGGCGCAAGGCCCGGTGGTCATCGTCGCGATGGATCGGGCGGAGATGGCCGCCTATCAGACCATGTGTGCCGAGTTGCGCAATGCCGGCATCCGTGCCGAAGTCTTTCTGGGCGGTGGCAACATGGCCAAGCAGCTCAAATATGCCGACAAGCGCGCCGCCCCAATCGCGGTCATCGAAGGCGGCGATGAGCGGGCAAAGGGCGTCGTGACCCTGAAAGACCTCGCCCTCGGCGCGCGTCTGGCCGCCGAGATCGAGACCAACGAGGAGTGGAAGGCGCAGCCCGCGCAGATCAACGTGCCGCGCGGCGATCTGGTGACCGAGGTCCGGGCGATGCTCGACCGGGCGACCCGGGATCAGGCGTCCTAGCCATGCTCGCCGCGACCGAGATCGGCCCGGCGCGCGCGCCGCTGGATCGGCTGAGCGATGGGTTGACCCAAGCCTTCGCCGGACATGGCGCCGAGCAGATCCATGTGCCGCATCTGCACCCGGCGGAGATGCTGCTCGACATCTATGGCGAAGATCTTCGGTCGCGCGCCTTTCTGTTCGACGATCCGGTGCAGCGGACCGAACTGTGCCTGCGCCCGGATTTCACCGTACCCGTTGCCTTGGCACATGGCGCGGGCGGGTGGGATCGGAGGGCATCCTACAGCTATTGCGGCACGGTGTTCCGGCGACAGGAGGGCAGCACCCAGCGCCCGGTCGAGTTCCAGCAGGCCGGGATCGAAAGCTTTGGAACAGCGGACAGGACAAGCGCCGATGCCGCAATCTTTGCGCTGATCTACGACAGCCTGCAGCGCCATGGGATCCATGCACCGCAAGCAACTCTCGGAGATCTCGGGATCATCTTCGCCGTGCTCGATGCGCTCGAGATGCCGGGCCCGCGCCGGGCGGCGCTGAAGCGCCATGTCTGGCGGCCCACCCGGTTCCAGGATCTGATCGCCCACGCAATCGCACCGCCACCGCCTTCTGCGCTTCGGGCCGAGGTGATTGCGCTGGCCACCGATCCACGAGGCCTGCACGACAAGGCGACAAGCGCCGCAGGCGGCGAGGCGCTGGGCCAAAGGACGATGTTGGAAATCACGCAGCGCACCCGTACGCTTGCCGCTGCAGCGGATGAGCCGCGAATGCCCCAGGCCGATGCGGATGTGATTGCGGCTGTCCTCGCGGTCCAAGGCCCGGCCAGTGCCGCAGCCGACCGGCTGGACAACGCCACCCGCCCTGCCGGGATCGATATCTCGCCCGCTCTCGAGCGGTTCGTTCAGCGTCATGCAGCCATCACCGCACGCGATGTCCCGGCAAATGCGCTCAGGTTCGACGCCGCCTTTGGCCGGACGCTGGAATACTATGACGGGTTCGTGTTCGAGATCCGCGCGACCGAGGGCGACAACCACCCGCCCCTCGCAGGCGGCGGGCGCTATGACGCGATGACCGCGCGGCTCGGCGCTGTTGCCCCCGTGCCCGCGGTCGGAGCCATGATCCGCCCGGAAGCGATGCTCGAGGTGTTGAGGTGAGCAGCCTCGTCCTCGGCGTGCCGTCCAAAGGCCGGCTGATGCAGGACACCCGCGACTGGTTCGCAGCGCGGGGCATCGACATCACCGTGGACAGCGGCACCCGCGAATATGCCGCGACAGTGGAAGGGGTCGCGGGTCTCTCGGTGCAACTGATCTCCGCCGGCGAGGTGCCAGGGGCGCTCGCGGCAGGAAAGATCGACCTCGGCGTCACCGGAGAGGACCTGATCCAGGAACAGGTCCCCGAGCCCGAAACCCGCGTGCGCGCGATCGCCAGGATGGGGTTCGGCCACGCGGATCTGATTGTTGCTGTCCCGGCGTTCTGGATCGATGTCGAGACCATGCATGACCTCGACGAGGCCGCGCACGCCTTCCGGCAACACCACGGCCGGGCGCTGCGCGTGGCCACCAAGTATCACACGCTGGCCCGCCGGTTCTTTCATCGCAAGGGCGTTGCCGACTACCGCATCGTCGATAGCCAGGGTGCAACCGAGGCTGCACCGCGTAACCTGACGGCTGACGTGATCGTCGATATCACCTCAACCGGATCGACCCTGCGGGCGAACCATTTGAAGGTGCTCGAGGACGGCCTGATCCTGCGCAGTCAGGCGGTGCTGTGGATCGGGGCAGCGGCCGATCGCGACCCGGACCGTGCGGCGGCACGCGAGGCGCTGTTCGCACGCCTTGGCGCCGATGCACCGGCCTAGCGCCGCAAGGACGCGCGCAGATCGCTAGGACGAAACGCGCCGGTCAGTACGGCGAGTGCCGCATAGACCGCCATCCCCACAGCCACGATCCCGATGAAGGCCGGGATCCGCAGATCCGGGACCCATTCGGCCTGCGCCCATGCCAATGTCGCAACCACACCGCCCATGGCGATGCTGGCGGCGACGATACGGGGCATCCGTTTCGCAAGGCGCGCGTCGATGCAGATCTCTGCGTCAAGCCGCCGGACCCCGCGCCACAACAGCGCGAGATTGGCCCACCCGGCCAGCGTTGTCCCGAGGGCCGCTGCGAGAAATCCGATCAGCGGCGCAGCCCCGACCGCAACGACGACGTTCACGACCATCGACACAAGGGCAAAGTTCAGAGGCGTGCGCGTATCCTCCCGGGCGAAATAGGCGGGTTGGATGATCTTCTGCAGAACGAAGGCGGGCAGTCCCGCGGCATAGACCGCAAGCGCAAGGCCCGTCGCACGCGTATCTGCGGCGGTATACGCACCGTACTGGTAGAGGACTGCGCAGATCAGCCCCGGGATCGCGATCAGCGCCGCCGTTGCCGGCACGGTCAGGATCAGCGCAAATTCGGCAGCACGGTTCATCGCCTCGTTCGCACCTGCCGGGTCCTCCGCCCGCACCCGACGTGCGAGTTCGGGCAACAGCACGACGCCGATGGCCACCCCAACGACACCAAGCGGCAGCTGATAGACGCGATCCGCAAACCAGAGCCAGGCGAGCGCCCCATCGAAGTAACTCGCGACCTGACGGCCCACGACGATATTGATCTGCATGACCCCCGCAGCCAATGCCGCGGGAAAGGCAATGATGGCGAGGCGCTTCAGCTCGGGCGTGATCCGAGGCAGGCGCGGAAAAACCGGCAGTCCCGCCCGGCGCGCAGCCACCCACACCAGGGCCATCTGAGCGATACCGGCCAGCACCACGCCCCAGACCAGCAGGGTCCCGTGGTGGAGCCCGTCGAGATCCGAGCCCTCGAACCCGCCAAGCCTCACGGTTTCTTTCAGGACGCCACTCTCGGCCAGCAACAGCGCACCGATCAAAATGATGTTCAGCAGCACAGGTGCCGCCGCCGCCGCTGCGAACCGTCCGAGCGAGTTCAAAACCCCCGACAGCATCGCCGCCAGCGAGATGAACAGGATGTAGGCGAACGCGATCCGCCCCATGACGACCGACAGCCCGAACCGCACATCGTCGTCGAACCCGCTCGCAAGCATCAGCACCAGCCACGGCATCGCCAGCAAAGCGATCAGGGTAAAACCGATCAGGAATGCGGCCAGGGTCGAGAACACGTCCTCGGCGAAGCGGCGCGCCTCCTCGGACCCTTCACCCTCCAACCGCTTGGCAAACATCGGCACGAAGGCCGTGTTCAGCGCACCCTCGGCGAAGAACCGGCGGAACATGTTCGGCAAGGTGAATGCCACGACAAAGGCCTGCGCCACCGGGCCGGAGCCCAACGCCGCCGCCATCAGAATGTCGCGCAGAAAGCCAAGCACGCGGCTCGCCATTGTCCAGCCGCCGACCGTCGCGAAACTGCGCAGCAGCCGTGTTGGTGCTGACGTCACTCTGCTCCCGTCCCGAAGCGGCCATCGATCGCCTCGGTCAACTCGCGCTCGATCTGGTCAAGCTTGCTGCGCGAGCGGATCTTGAGGCCGAAGAGGTCCTTGACATAGAAGACATCGACCGCGTGCTCACCATAGGTCGCGATGATCGCCGAGACGATGTTGATGTTGAGCTCCGCCAGCGCGTAGGTCAGCTCGTGCAACAGGCCGAGGCGGTCGCGCGCGTTCACCTCGATCACCGTATAGAGATCCGAGGCCTCGTTATCGAAGACGATGCGGGTCGAAACCGTGAACTGCTGTTCTCGCGGTTTCACCGTATCACGCTCGTCCAGGGCCACCCGGGCGATGACCTCACCCGACAGAGTGCGCTCGATCGTGCGGCGCAGACGCGGCAGCCGGGCTTCATCATAGGGATGCCCTTCGCTATCCTGGATCCAGAAGACCGAAGTTGCCATGCCGTCATTGGACGTATAGGTGCGCGCGTCCACCACGTTGGCCCCGGCAAGCGCGAATGCCCCGGCCATGCGCGAGAAGAGACCGGGGTGGTCGCTCATGTAAAGGCATGCCTTGGTGGCGTCCCGTGCCTCGTCAGCCAGGAACCGGCTCGCCATCTTGGCGGTGCCCATATCGCGGGCCATCTCGGCAAAGACCTTGTGGGTCGCCGTGGTGAGACCCAGCCAGTAGTGCGGGTAGTGCCGGGCAAGCTCGGCCTTGCGTGCCTCCTCGGGCCAATCGGGTATCAGCTTGCCGAACTCGATCCGCGCAGCATCGACCCGATGCGCACGGGTCGCCTGCTCGGCCCCGCCGGTCAGCACATCGCGGGTGTCCCAATAGAGATTGCGCAGAAGCTGCGCCTTCCAGTTGTTCCACACGCCCGGCCCGACACCGCGGATATCGCAGACGGTCAGCACCAGCAGCATCCGAAGGCGCTCAGGGCTCTGCACCAGCTTTGCGAATTCCTGCACCGTGCGCGGGTCCGAGATGTCCCGTTTCTGCGCCGTGTCAGACATGATCAGGTGATTGCGCACCAGCCAGGCGACCGTCTCGGTCTCTGCCTCTGTCAGGCCGAGACGCGGGCACACGACCCAAGCGATCTCCGCGCCAAATTCCGAGTGATCGCGCGCGTCGCCCTTGCCGATATCATGGAGCAGCAAAGCGGCGTAGAGCACGCGGCGGTTCCACTCGCCCTTCAGAATCTCGGTCGCCACGGGGTGCTCGTCAGCGGCTTCCAGCCGTTCGATCTCGTTCAGCACGCCGATGGTGCGGATCGTGTGCTCGTCCACCGTGTAGTGGTGGTACATGTTGAACTGCATCATTGCGACGACGCGGCCAAACTCCGGCATGAACCGGCCGAGCACCTCGGTCTCGTTCATCAGGCGCAGCAACCACTCCGCGTGCTGTGGATCGCAGAGCATGGTCAGGAACAGCCGGTTCGCCTCCGCGTCCTTGCGGACACGATCGTCGATCAGATCCAGGTTCTGGGTGACCAGACGCATGGCGACGGGATGGGTACGCGCGTCAAGTCGCGCGGCCTCTGCAAAAAAGCGCAGAATGTTGACCGGATCGTCCTGAAAGACGTCTTCGTCGCGCACCGTCAGGCGCCCGCCCTGCACGGCGAACGGCTCATCCTCACTCGGACGGGCGGTACGGAAGCTCAGCGCCTGAAGCAACAGCGACAGGGCCGGCTGGCTCTTTGCGTGCTGCGCCTCGAGCCCGGCCGAGAAGATGCGCGTCAGATCCCCCACCGCCTTGGCGTGGCGGAAATAGGTGTGCATGAAGTGCTCGACCGCCATGCGCCCCTCGCCGTCCTCATAGCCCATGCGTTCGGCGATCTCGACCTGCCGGTCAAAGGTCAAACGCTCCTGCGGACGGCCCGCCAGATCGTGCAGATGGCAGCGCACGGCCCAGATGAACTTCGAGGCATCGGCAAAGCGCTGAACCTCGTCGTGCTCGTAGACACCCATCTCGACCAGGTCCCAGGCGGTGCCGGTGTGGAACAAATACTTCGAGATCCAGTGCAGCGTCTGCAGATCGCGCAGCCCGCCCTTGCTTTCCTTGAGGTTCGGCTCGAGCAGATAGCGCGAGCCGCCGTGGCGCTCATGCCGTGTGTCGCGCTCTTCCAGCTTGGCTTCAACGAACTGCGGTCCGGTCCGATCGAACAACTCGGACCAGATCCGCTTGTCCAGATCCTCGAACGGAGCCTGGTCGCCGCAAAGGAACCGTTGCTCCAACAGGGCGGTGCGGATTGTGAAATCCTCCCGCCCCAGTCGCAGACAATCATCGATCGAGCGGACGGACTGACCAACCGTGAGCTTCAGATCCCAGAGCATATAGAGCATGCTTTCGATCACGCTCTCACCCCAGGCGGTCTGCTTGTACGGCGTCAGAAACAGCAGATCGACATCCGAGAACGGCGCCATCTCGCCCCGGCCATAGCCCCCCACGGCGACGATCGCCAATTGCTCGGCCTTGGTGCGCACCGGCGCGGGGTGCAGATACTCGATCGACAGACGGGCAATCGCCTGCACGACGACGTCGGTGATATGGGTATAGGATCGCGCCGTCCTGAGCCCGGCGTGCGGACTGGCCAGAAACTGCGTCCGGACCCGGTCGCGCCCCACGTCCAGCGTCTCCCGGCAGAGCGTCAGCACCTCGGCCCGCAACTCGTCATGGTCCGGTGTAACCCCGGCCAGCGCATCCACGCGGGCCAGGGTCTCTGCCGTGTTCATCAATGCAGCCGGACAGTCGAGGAGATGGGCGAGCCCGGTTTCTGTGCGGTCAGGCTCCTCCCGCGACGCGATCGTCTGCGTAAGTGTCGCCAAATCTACGACCCGGCTGCGAAGACCGCTGGGGCGGGATCAAGCACATTGAAATTCCGCTCCCCGACCTCGAGGATGGCCATGGCGCGCTCACCCCGGCCATCGCTGTTGAAGCGCACCGGCCCGACGGCGCCGCGGAAACCCTGCGGACGGGTCAGCGCGGCGGTGTCAAACGGATTGCTCGATCCCGTTGCGCGGGCATTCGCAAGCATCTGCGCCGCGATCTGCACCGCATCGTACCCCAGCACAGCCAACGAGGGCGGGACCGCTCCATAGGCCTGGCGATACTTGGTCACGAACCGGCGCAGCGCAGCCGGATCCGGCGCCGGGAACCAGCCGCCACGCAGCGAGGGTTCCTGCAACGTGATCTTCGAGTCCCATTGCCCGAGGCCAAGATACTTGGTGCCCGGCTGTCCAACGCCGTTCGTCGTCATCAGAGAGCCGATAAGCCGCAACGCCTGCCCGCTATCGGCCAAAAGCACGGCCCGGGCGCCGTTCTGCCGGGCCTGCCGCGCGAACTGATTGACACCTGTGGTGATGCCGGGGGTGGTCCGTTCATACTCGGTGCTTGCAACGATCGGCACGCCCGAAGCCTGCGCCCCGGCCAGCGAGACTGCGCCATAGCTGTCGCTGCGATGCAGAACGCCCAGTGCGTTCAAACCGCGGGCCCGGGCAAACTGACTGATCCGCTTGGCCTCGATCTCCGGCAGAAAGCCGCTGAGATAGACCGGATCGCCCGCGACCGTGCTGTCCGTCGAAAACGAGATAACCTTGAGCTGCTCGCGCGCCGCAACGCTTGCGATCGCGCGGGTGTTGGCCCCAAAGAGCGGGCCGAGGATCAACTGCGCGCCATCGGCGACCGCCTGCTCGACCGCCGTGCGGGCCGCACCGGCCTCGCCCCGCGTGTCATAGAATTTCAGCTGCAGCGTCGGATCCTTCGCATCAACGGCAGCCATGCGCGCCGCATTGACGAGGGACCGGCCCAGATTGGCGGCCCCTGCATTGGCCGCGGTGCTGGGCGCAAGGAACGCCACGACAACCGGCTGGTTCACGTCGATCGAGCGCGTATTGGGTGACGGTGCTGTACCTGCGTTGCCGGACCCGGTAGTGGACGGGGCACAGGCCGCCATGGCCAACGCACCAAGCAGCAGCAGTGGGGCGGATACACGCGATAGGCTAATCATGATGTCCTCTCATTCCCTGATACAGGCGAATCCTAATCATTGCCCCCACCGGACAGAGGCTGGACCCTATGAGTGAGCGGACAGAAAGTAAACGTCTGGACCCGTTAAGAACAGGTAACGCCAGGCCCACTGCTGCAGAGACGTCACTTGCGCCGGGATTGTATCTGGTCGCCACGCCCATCGGCAACGCATCGGATATCACGTTGCGGGCGCTGGACGTGTTGGCCCGCGCCGATGCCCTGGCAGCGGAGGATACGCGCCAGACCCAGAAACTCATGGAAATTCATGGGATTGACCGCGCCGGACGGCGGATCGTCTCGTATCACGACCAGAACGGCGCCGAACGGCGGCCCCAGATCCTTGGCTGGCTGGGCGAGGGCAAAAGCGTCGCCTACGCATCCGACGCCGGGACACCGCTGATCGCCGATCCGGGCTATCGCCTGGTGGAAGCCGCGCGCGAGGCCGGACATGACATCCACGCCATTCCCGGCGCCTCGGCCGTGGTCACCGCACTGATGCTGGCAGGTCTCCCGACGGACCGGTTCCTGTTTGCCGGTTTCCTGCCGGTCAAATCCGCGGCCCGGCGGCGCGAGTTGACCGATTTGGCCTCGCTCCGGGCCACATTGGTGTTCTTCGAATCCCCCCGGCGGCTGGCCGAGTGCCTCGCGGACATGGCAACGGTGCTGGGCGAGACCCGCATCGCCGTCATGGCCCGCGAATTGACCAAGACGTTCGAGGAGATCCGGCGCGCGCGCCTCTCGGACCTTGCCGCCGATCTCGCCTCCGCCGCACCGCCAAGAGGCGAGGTGGTGCTGCTGATCGGCCCGCCGGATGCCGAGGCGGTGGCTGAGGATGCCCGCGCAGCGCTCGACACCCACCTGACAGACGCGCTTGCCACACAATCGGTAAAGGAGGCCGCCCGCACCGTCGCAACCCGGCTCAGCCTGCCAAAACGCGAGGTTTACGCCCGCGCGCTCGAGCTCACGCGGAAATGACCCGCCGCACCAAGGGCCGCACCGCGCACCATGCGGGCCACGCCGCCGAGGCCGCCGCCACGCGCGCCTACGCCGCTCGCGGGGCGCAAGTCCTTGAAACCAGACTCAAAACGCCGGAGGGCGAGATCGACCTCATCCTCCGCGACGGGAACGCACTGGTGTTCGTTGAAGTAAAACAAAGGAAAAACAACACCGAATTCGCCTCTCCTGTCACGGCACGTCAATGGGAACGCTTGGAGAATGCGGCAAATCACTATATCATGGGTTGTCATCGCAAGACGGGTGTCCAACCGGTCTGCCGCTTCGACGTTGCCCTTGTGGGGCACGACGGACAGGTGCAGATCATCGAGAACGCCCGCAGCTTTGACACGTATTGAGGCAGAGAAACCAAGCAGAGGACCACTCAGATGAGACCCCTCCATTCGCTATCCGCGCTGGCCACAGCCATGCTGGTGCTCTCGGGCTGCGTGGCCGCGCCCCTGATCGGTGCCGGTGTCGAGGCGACCCGCGCCGTGACCGAGGAACGCTCGACCGGCCAGCAGTTGAAAGACACCGAGATCCAGCTGACCCTGAACGACAAGTTCATCAAGCACTCGGCGCGCCTCTTTGGCGATGTGTCGACCACCGTGATCGAGGGACGCGTGCTCCTGACCGGATCGGTCGCCAATCGCGAAGACAAGATCGCCGCGACACAGCTGACCTGGGAGACACCCGGCGTGACCGAGGTGACGGACGAGTTGACCGTGGCCCGCGACTCCGGCGCCCGCGCCTATGCCGAGGATGCCTGGATCTCGAACCAGCTTCGCGTGCAGTTGCTGGCCGATTCAGCGATTGCCTCGCAGAACTACAATGTCGAGACGGTCGACAAGGTCGTGCACGTGACCGGGCTCGCCCGGTCGGGCGCCGAGCTTGGCCGCGTGCTGGACCGCGCCTCGGGCGTGCCCGGCGTCGCCCGCGTCGTCAGCCACGTGCTGACCATCGACGATCCCCGCCGCATCGCCGCGCAAACACCGCAGCAAACCGGCGGGTAGGCTCTGTGCGTTATGCCCGGGCATGACCCGGGCATACCCGGCCTGGCTGATCTTGCCGTCCTACCGTAAGCCACGATACCATCCGTAGGGCGGTGGTGGAGTGCAGAATCGAATGATCAGATCGTTGGTTGCGGGCCTCGCGTTGCTCGCAGTGTTCGCGTGTACGTCCTCGAAACCAGTTGGCTCGAACAATGGAGCGTCGTCATCGGCGACGACGGCCTCTTCCAACAAACCGCTTAATCTCGATGCACCGCTCGGCGTGATCGACCGAAATTCAAGGCGAACTGCCTTGGTCATCGGGAATAAGCGTTACGAGGCGATTGGGCAACTCGAGAACCCGGTCAACGATGCTTGGCTTATGGCATCGACGCTAGAGGCGCTTGGCTTTGAGGTGCACTCAGGCGGTCCGCTGCTCAATCTCGGTGCCGAAGCGATGCGCACTGCGATCAACACCTACAGATCCGATCTTGCAGAACGTGGCGGGGTCGGCGCGGTTTATTTCGCGGGCCATGGTGTCCAAATCGACGGACGAAACTGGCTCGCTCCGGTTGATGCAGCGCCCAGTGATCTTGACGACATTCCAACCCAGTTGGTGTCTGCAGACGACCTCTTCAAAGCGGGTTCCGCGCGTGGGGTCGATCTCAACATGGTCATCCTGGATGCGTGCCGGGACAATCCGTTCGACCCGCGCTCTGGAGGCCGGTCTGCGACCATAGCAGACTCGCGTTTGCGCAACGTTTCATCCGGCCTGTCGAGCGTTGCTGCACCGGCCGGGACGTTGATCGCATTCGCCACGGCTCCGGGGGACGTGGCGTTTGATGGCCAAGGCACCAACAGCCCCTATGCCAAGGCTTTGGCCCAGGCGCTGCGTGAACCGGGTGAACGCATCGAGGACGTGTTTATCCGGGTGCGCGGGCTCGTCGCGAACGCGACCGATGGAAAACAGGTGCCTTGGGAAACATCCTCGTTGACCAAGCAGGTTGTGCTGAATGACCAAGATGCCGGGAGAAGGCGGACAGCGCGCTTCGACGGAACGTATTTCGGCGCAATGAGATGCGATTCGAACAACATAGGCTGGGGAAATCCGCGATGGGCGCGACCGGAAGGTGAAGCGCTGCGAGTGACCATCGCAGATGGCCGCGGCGTGCTCACCAAAGGTCTGCCTGAGCCTGAACCCTTTTGGACCGGCGGCGATGACCATAGGCGATTGGAGTTTTCCATCGTTGATGACGGCGGCGTCCGTGCGCTTGGCATCGAAACGGGAACGTTACGGGGCGAGATTGGCATCAAGGTCGATGTTATGGATCTCGTGTTTAGCGGTCGCTTGAACGACGGTAAGATCCAGTTGACCGGCAGGCGCGGAGATCGCGCATGCAAGATCGACTTGGCTCGCTTCTAGCCTTTTGCGTTTCTCACCGGCGCTAGACGAGTGAACTCGCCAGATAGTGGGCCTGCTTGACCCATGCGGCTGGTTGCGGGGCCGTTGCGCCTGCATATCTTAATCGCTAGGAGCGTCACGGTGATGCCCGGCGGGAGAGAGCGATGGGACTGAACGTAGCGATCCAGATGGACCCGATCGGCGCCATCGACATCCATGGCGACAGCACGTTCCGGCTGGCGCTGGAGGCCGAGGCGCGCGGGCACAGCCTCTTTTACTACCATGTCGAGGATCTGGTCTGGTCGCATGGCAAGGTGCAGGCGACGGGCTGGGACCTCACGGTGCGCCGGGTCGAGGGCGATCACTACGAGCTTGGCGAACGGCGCACGGTGGATCTGTCGGACTGGGACGTGGTGCTGCTCCGCCAGGATCCGCCCTTCGACATGAGCTACATCACCAACACGCATCTTCTGGAGATGATCCATCCCGAGACGCTGGTGGTGAATGATCCCTTCTGGGTGCGCAACTGCCCCGAGAAGATCCTGGTCCTGGAGTTCCTCGACCTGATGCCGCCCACGATGGTTGCGCGCAGCCTCGATGCGATCAAGGCGTTCCGGGCCGAGCATGGCGATGTGATCCTCAAACCGCTTTATGGCAACGGCGGCGCGGGCGTGTTCCGTCTGAAACCCGACGACAACAACATCGTATCGCTGCACGAGATGTTCACCGGCATCAATCGCGAGCCGCTGATGGTGCAGAAGTTTCTGCCGGACGTCTCGGCGGGCGACAAACGCGTCCTGATTATCGACGGCGAGGTCGTGGGCGCGATCAACCGGGTGCCGCAGGCGGGCGAGACGCGGTCCAACATGCATGTCGGCGGTCGGCCGGAGAAGATCGACCTGACCGACCGCGACCGCGAGATCTGCGACCGGCTCGGGCCACTCCTGAAGGAACGCGGGCTGATCTTCACCGGCATCGACGTAATCGGTCGGCACCTCACCGAGATCAACGTGACCTCGCCCACCGGCATTCAGGAACTGGAGCGGTTCGACGGGGTCAATGTCGCGGCCCTGATCTGGGACGCGATCGAGCGCCGGCGCGGTGTCTGAGACCGGCCCGTCGCCCCGCTGTATCTGTATCTGTACCTGTATCTGTACCTGACGCCATGGATCTGCGCCTGACGCTGCTGAACCTCTGGCTCCGCCTGGCGGTGAAGGCGCAGTTGCGCCGCGTTCAGGACCCGCTGAAGATGCGGGCGCAACTTGCTCGGAGTGCCGCGCGGCATTTCTCGCCGCCCGACGGTGCGAACTTCCACCGCGAGACGATCCGGCGCGACGAGGATCGCGCGGCGGCGACCATGGATGCGCTCTGGGCAAGTTGCGGTCGTCCCGACAGGCGCAAGGTGCTGCTCTATCTGCATGGCGGCGCGTACATCGCGGGATCGCCGGACACGCACAGACATCTCGGTGCGGCGCTTGCCGGGGCTGCGGGGGTCCGGGCACTGCTGCCCGCCTATCGCCTTGCGCCCGAGCACCCGTTTCCGGCGGCGCTCGAGGATGCCGTCACGACCTATCGTCATCTTCTCGATGCCGGGTACGAAGCGCCATCGATTGCCCTGGCGGGCGACTCGGCCGGCGGCGGGCTGGCGTTCTCGCTGCAACTGCGGCTTGCCGAGCTGGACTTGCCGAAGCCGGGCTGTGTGGTCGGGTTCTCGCCCTGGACCGACATGACCGGGACCCTGCCCAGCCTGGCGCAGAACGCACGACGCGACGCGATGCTTCCGGCGCGGCGCTTTCAGGTTGCGGCAGGGTTCTACCTCGGAGAGGCCGACCCGATGAACCCGCTGATCTCGCCGTTGCGCGGGGCATGGTCCGATCCACCGCCAACGCTGTTGATGGCCAGCCGTCACGAGATCCTGCTCGACGACACCCGACACCTGGCCGAGGCCCTGCGCCGCGCGGGTGGAGACGTGCAGATCCAGCTCTGGCGGCGGCTGCCGCATGCCTGGCCGTTCTTCACCGGGCGGTTGGCCCAGGCCGATCAGGCCGTCGCGATCGCCGGGGCGTTCATCGCCCGCCATCTCGGCGCCGAGCCGGAAGGATAAGGCTGGAGGCCCGGTTCTTCCGCTCGCTGGGATAGGTCGCTTCAAGTCGGTACTCCGCGCCCTCAAGCACCCGCATCACCCGCTCTTGCTGCCCGACGGCATGATCGATCAGCAGCATCGGTCTCTGGCGCTCGACCACCGATGAGAAGCCCCTGAGGACCTCGATCTCCGTTCCGCTGGTATCGATTTTCAGCGCATCAACCGGCTCCTCGCCCACCAGCGCGTCTCCGGTTGTCAAGCGAACCTTCTCGGCCTTCGCGCGGGCGGCCTCCGGCAGATCAGACTTGACCATCGTCTCGGAAGACTTGCGCCGATTGCGCAGCAGCCAGCCTGCCCCCTCGGCCTTCCCAAGCGCCAGACCGGGTCCGCGGATCTCGACCCGCTCCAGAACATGGTTCAGCGCAAGATTGGTCCAGAGCAGGCGCGTGATCTCGAGGTTGGGCTCCACCGCGATCACACGGGCCGCAGCACCCAGCCGAGCGACAACCACGCTGTGATTGCCGAGATGCGCACCAACGTCGACGAAAGTCCCGCCTTCGGGGAAGCGGGCGAGCAAGGCGGACAGCGCGTCCGCCTCCCAAACCCGGCCAAATCGATGAGCCGCCATCACCGGATCGTTTCCCGACCGACCGGCGAAGTTGAGCGCGGCTCCCCCAAGCAACAGGGTAGAGACATACTCTGAATGGGTTAATTTTGAGTCAATTTTTACGAAATCTTTAATCGATCGCGTGATCCTGTGTGACAGAACGCTCGGTGCTTCCCGGTCCAGGGTCGCCAAAGGCTTGGCGGCGACAAAGGCCCGCAGCGGCGGATCGGCAGGGGGTAACGCGTTGCGCAGAAAGTGGAATTCCCGCGCTGGGCTGGCCGTCAGATCTCCCTCGGGTTCAGGGAGAGCCGCACGAGGTAGCCCGGCAGACACCAGCGCCCAGTCCACACCGCAGATGATCCGATGCTCCGCCGTGCGGGTCAGCAACATCTCCGCCCCATGCCGGTTAAGGATGTAACAATCGGCGCCAGGCGCTCGGAAGACACCAGGTTCGGCGGAGCCGATGTTATCGATCACATCGACCAATGGCGCGAGTGGAGCGTTCTTCGCGAAGGGAGCCATTCTGTCGTTTGCGAACACCATATCAGCAGTGTTATCGATCACATCGCTCAAAACGGTCTCTGCGATCGCGGTAAGCCGCACATCGTCCTCGCAGATCAGCGCATGGTCGAGGTCGTTCTCCAAAACGTGCTGCCAAGCGCGCCGATGGCTGAGAAAACAGCCCAGCGCACCCGGCTTGATGTCCGGCTCTCCCCAGAAGTGCTCGGCGATCAGATCGGCGTAGAGAGGAGCTGCAAAAGCTGCGCTATGGGCATCGACGGCCGGGATGCGGATGGGCGTGATCCCGAGCGTCTCCGCCGCCTGCAGGAAGTGCGCCCACCGGTCACGATCCACCGTCCGGTTGATGCAAAGAACCGGGACGGCCACGGCACTACCCTTTTGACCGGGAGGCTTTTTCCGTGATGCCCGAGGTGCCCTCGCGGCGCTCGAGCTCGGCCAGCACATCCGCAAGCGTCAAGTCCCGTGCGGCAAGCATGACAAGCAGGTGATAAAGCACGTCAGCGGCCTCGCCGGTCAGAGCCTCACGATCCCCTCGGACCGCTTCGATGACGGCCTCGATCGCCTCCTCCCCGAACTTCTCGGCGCATTTTTCGGGACCCTTGGCAAGGAGTTTTGCCGTCCAAGAGGTGTCCGGGTCCGCGGCCTTCCGCGCGACGATCACCTCGCTAAGCCGTTGCAAAACCTCGGTCATTGGCGAACAGGAACGCCTGCGGCAGCCATGTGGGCCTTGGCCTCGGCGATGGTGTGATCGCCGAAATGGAAGATCGACGCCGCGAGCACGGCAGAGGCCCGCCCCTCGGTCACGCCGTCCACCAGATGGTCCAGCGTGCCGACCCCGCCCGAGGCGATCACGGGGATGCCGACAGCCTCCGAGACCGCGCGGGTCAGGGGCAGGTTGAATCCGGCCCGGGTGCCGTCGCGGTCCATCGAGGTCAGCAGGATCTCGCCCGCGCCTTTCGCCTCCATCAGCTGTGCAAATTCGACGGCGTCTATGCCGGTCGGCTCTCGCCCGCCATGGGTGAAAATCTTGAATTTTCCGTCACTTACGGACTTCGCGTCGATGGCAACAACGATGCATTGAGCGCCGAACTTCCGGCTCGCCTCGGCCACGAAATCAGGGTTTTTCACAGCCGCGGTGTTGATCGAGACCTTGTCGGCGCCCGCCAGCAACAGCGCCCGGATATCCTCGATCGTCCTTACGCCGCCACCGATGGTCAGCGGCATGAAGCACTGCTCGGCCGTGCGCCGCGCCACGTCCAGAATTGTCCCGCGATTCTCGTGACTTGCGGTGATGTCGAGGAAGCACAGCTCATCCGCTCCGGCAGCGTCATAGACCTTGGCCTGCTCGACCGGATCGCCCGCGTCGACCAGATCGACGAAATTCACGCCCTTGACGACGCGGCCGTCCTTGACGTCGAGACAGGGGATGATGCGTGTCTTCAGCATGGGCGTCTGACTAGCCCGGTTCAGGCCCGCAGACAAGCGTATGGCAAGCGTATGGCTTCTGTACCGCACCCGTATGGCCCGCGTCTGGTCTGTGTATGGCAAACGTATGGACAAAGTGTCGGCCCGCTTTCGCATCAAGGGTGCGTCACGGACGCATCCTACGGGGTGTTGCGCGGCGCGGCGTAGGGTGCGTCCGTGACGCACCCTCGTGGTAGGAAGGGTCAGGAAAATGCGCCGATGGCGTTCAGGACAACGACTGTGCCGACGATAGCGGCAGCCGCGAAGGCCAGCCCCTGGAACACGGCGACGTGCACATCCGAGCGGGTCACGGTATGTTTTTCCAACGACGTCAGACGCGCATCGACCTTGGCGAACTCTGTGTTCAGAGTTGTCCCAAGCTCATCGAGTTTTGCTGCGATCTGATCGTTGGTCATACACTTTCCCTAAACGAGGCGGCTTAACCTGACCTCAATATAGAGGATGGAAGGGTTGGGCTCAAGCTGAGCGAAGACGATCATCAAGGATCTTGTCGCTGCCGAGTTACAGTTTCGCAGATGATGAGAAGACCGGCAATCGGCAGGCAGAGCCAAAAGCCGATCATCATCAGCATCCATGACAGATTAAAGGCGAGTTGGCCCAGGAAGACAGAGACATTGGCGCACTCGACTGTGGCGTTGAAGCCCTCATGGCATCCGCCTAAAACGTAGGCCAGCCACGCGACCACTCCAAGAACGGCTCCGGCCAAAGACAGGATCAAGACGAACCGAACGCCGCGATTATACAGAAAGCGGCGGTCAGGATCACGGTTCGGAACAAAGACGGCATCTGAAATTGCCCAGAGCAACCCGAGGCTCAGACACGCAACGATTGGGATAAAGATAACCCAATGAGCTGTATTGGCCACGGCGTGGGCGCTCATGACTATCCCTGAAGAACAGCGACGCCTTCGGCCACATCGATCCGACCGTCATAGAGGGCGCGGCCGGAGATCACGCCGTCCAGCAGCGCGCCGCTGTCACGCAGTGTCACGAGATCATCGAGCGACGAGACCCCGCCCGAGGCAATCACGGGGATGGTCACGGCGTTCGCCAATGCAGCAGTGGCCTCGACATTCGGGCCCTGCATGGCGCCGTCGCGGTCGATATCGGTATAGATGATCGCGGCAACGCCCGCGTCCTCGAACTTGCGCGCGAGATCAAGCGCGGTGATGTCCGTCGTCTCGGCCCAGCCCTCGACCGCAACCCGGCCTTTGCGCGCATCGATGCCGACCGCGACCTGGCCCGGAAAGGCGCGCGCCGCCTCGCGCACCAGATCCGGCTCGCGCACGGCAGCGGTGCCGAGGATCACACGCGTCAGTCCCTTGTTCAGCCAGGTCCGGATCGTCGCCATATCGCGGATACCGCCGCCAAGTTGCGCAGGCACATCGATGGCGGCAAGGATCGCATCCACAGCGGCACCGTTCACAGGCTCTCCCGCAAACGCCCCGTTCAGATCCACCAGATGAACCCACTGGCAGCCGGCATCCTGAAAGGCCCGCGCCTGCGCCGCCGGATCATCGTTGAAGACCGTCGCCTGATCCATCTCGCCGCGCACGAGGCGCACGCATTTGCCATCCTTGAGATCGATGGCGGGGTAGAGAATCATCAGCCACGCTCCTTGCCGTCCGGTCGTTGTCGTGCGCGTGACCTAACGTGAGCGGGGGGCGATTGCAAAACCCCTCGGATTTGTGATTTGCCGCGCGGCGTGGTGCCGCGCATGATTCCCCCAAACATTATAGGAGGTTCGCATGCGCACACTCTTCACCGCCGCCGCCATGGTGCTGGGGGTCTTCGGGACCGCCCTGGCCACAGAGGGCGAGCGCGTTCAGGTCAAGGGCGAGATCATCGACACGTGGTGCTACTTCTCCGGCGTCATGGGGGCGCCTGAGTCGGTGGTCGGTTCGGCCCACCACACCTGCGCGCTGTGGTGCGCGGCGGGCGGCATCCCGGTCGGTGTGCTCGCCGAGGACGGCACCGTCTATATGGTGCTGAAATGGGAGGGTGACGGCGACGTCGCGGGCAACACGCTACTGAGCGTGCAGTCGGACGTGATCGAGGCCGATGGCATTCTGCACAAGCGCGACGGGATCAACTATCTCATCGTCGAGGAGGTGGTTGCTAACAATGGCATCACCAACCTGACCCACGAAGATTTCGGGGTGGTCCCGGGCTTCGCCATTCCCAAATCCGTAACCGGCGAGTGAGGGAGAGACCGATGTTGCGTTTGCTGATTGGGGCGGTTCTGGCCGCTGTAATGGCTGTCCCCGCGGCGGCTGAGGGCGAGTTTGCCGAAGGCAGTCAGGTGACCGGATGGAAGAACCTGGCCGGGCGTGAGAATGCGCTGTTCAAGGCCAAGGTTGTCGATGTCCTCTGCGAATTGACCGGCGAGTGCGCCGAGAAGTGCGGCGCGGGCAATCGCCATATGGGTCTCGTCCGCGAGGCGGACGGCAAGCTGATCCTGGCGGCGAAAAACAGCCAGGCCTCGTTTAATGGCGCGACCGTGGATCTTGCGCCCTATTGTGGCCAGAACGTCACCGTGGACGGGCTGCTGGTGGGCGATCCGGCCGTGGCCCCGACCAAGGTCTATCAGGTGTTTGCGGTCCAGCGCGAAGGCTCGGACAAGTGGGCCAAGACCAAACGCTGGACCCGAACCTGGAAGCGCAACAACCCGGAGGCCGATGGCAAGAAGGGTCCCTGGTTCCGCCATGACCCAGCGGTTGCTGCCGAGATTGGACGCCGGGGCTGGCTGGGTCTGGGCGCTGAAGCGGACAAGACGTTCATCGAGGAGTTCTACTGAGTATGGCTGCTCGTCTCACGCTGATGCGGGCGCTGCGCCATGTCCCGGCGGGCGTCCTGCTGGCCGGATTGATGGCGGCCCAAGGGTCGGCCCATGACGGGGTTGTCCACGGCTCGGCCGAGGAAGCCGCTGCGCACAAGGCCGAGACAGGTGCCGCGGTCGGTGCGCCGACCCCGGGTCTGCCCTTCCCGGTGGACATCAAGGCCGAGTTTGCACTGACCGAGCACACCGGGCGCGCCGTCACCCATGAAAGTTACGCCGGCAAGACCATGGCGATCTTCTTCGGCTATGCCAATTGCGAGGCGATCTGCTCGGTCGCCCTGCCCCGGCTGGCCGCCGCACTGGACGAGATGGGCGATGCGGGCGATGCCGTGGCGCCTCTGGTGATCACGGTAGACCCCGAACGCGACACGGTCGAGAAGATGGGACCGGCCCTGGCCAAGTGGCACGAACGGCTGATTGGCCTGACCGGGCCGGAGGACGATCTTGCCAAGGCCCGGGAGGCGTTTCAGGTCGAGACGAGCCTTGTCGGCGAGGATCCGGAGGGCAACCCGATCTACGCCCATGGCAGTTTCATCTACCTGGTCGGTGGCGATGGCAAGGTGCTGACCCTGATCCCACCGATCCTGGGTCCGGAACGGATGGCCGAGATCATCACCGGCTATCTCTGACCCTCTTTCCAGAAGGGTGCGTCACGGACGCACCCTACGTGCCGCCCGCACAGACTTGTCATTGAGATCGAGCCTGTGTGGCGTCGGCGCGAGCCTCGCCGTGGCTGCATGGTCCCGTTGCCGGTCGGCAGGGCCTGCCGGTCCTGCCATATACACCCGGCACACGCAGCGGCACGCAGCTGATAGATGACAACGCGAGACTTATCCTCGGCGGCCCGGACCGGGCCACGCGATTTGAGAGAACACGGGTTGAGACGCCACGGGTTTGAGACGACACGGTTGGAGAAGGGGCAGTAATGCCGACACCAAACCTGATGGGAGCCGTGTGCGACGGCCTCTGTTCCCGGCAAGCTCCGGTGCCATCGAATCCGGCAACAGGTTTGCATAGACGTGCATTGGCAGGAGGGCGATGACATCGACCGTTCTGCCGCCGCGAACGCCGTGCCGCGAGCGGAATTGACCTTCTGGCCAGGGGCGGCGGAGCGGACATCTTCGAGGCCTGGGAACCGTCATGGGCCGGGGCGCAATGGATCAGGTCCCCGGCAGCCGCGCGCCTGACGCGACGGCATCGGTTGACGGGGACGTTAGGCCACGCATACTTCGCAAAAAACCTGGGAGGATGCCATGCGATTGACTGCCACCCTGTCCGCCTGTCTGATCCTGACCGCTGCGATCCCGGCCCATGCGGCCGATGTCACAGGCCTCTGGCGCAGCGCGACAAACGACAATGGCGGCTACATCCACGTGGATATCGGCGCCTGCGGATCGGATGCGTCGCTCATCTGCGGCAAGATCGTCGAGGCGTTCAACGAAGATCCCGCCAAACTCGACAAGAAGCGCCGCGACGAGATCGTCGGCAAGCTGATCATCGAGAACATGAAAGCCGATGGCGCGACCGAATGGTCCGATGGCACGATCTGGGCACCGGATGACGACGAGACCTATGCCTCGACCATGGAACTCAACGGCGATGTCCTTGAGGTCTCGGGCTGTGTGCTGGGCGGTCTGATCTGCCGCGGGCAGGACTGGACGCGTGTGAAATAGGCGTGGTTTCGGCGCCTTTGGCACCGGATCGGCGTGATCCCGCCGCCTAGCGCGACAGGACCAGAACCTCGGGCCATTTCTCGTTTGCAGCGGCGATGAACTGCGAGCGCTTGCCCAGCCATTCCTTGTGAACCTTCATGTTCAGGTTAAGATAGAGCTTGTCATCAACGATCCGGAAAATCTCGGGGTTGATCGGCGCGGTGCGGTCCTTGGCGATGGCCCAGGCACAGTAGCCGCCGAACTGAGGCGCCCAGCGTTCCGGATCTGCGGTGAAGAGATCGCGGTTCTCGGCCGAGGCGAAGAACCACTTTGCACCCTTCCACTCGACTGCAAACTCGGGTGAGCCTTTCACCGCGCGGCGCTCGGTATGGTAGGCGACCGTGTCATAGCCCTTCAGCGCCTTGCCTTCGAAATCAGCGTAGATCTCGGGATCCTTCAACTCGTCTGCTTGCAGCGCCCCAGCGCTCCCAAACGCTGTCATCGCAGCAAGCGTCAAAGCCAGCATCACGCGGCGCGGCAGGTCGGTCATCGCTCTCTCCAGATCTGGATTGTTTCACCCACTATAGACCATCTCACGCGTTCGTGAAGGCGATCCGTCGCGCTGCAGCGCGTCAAATTGGACTGAGCGCGGGCGGTATGGGGCGGCTGCGCATGGATGGCAAGAGACCTCGACGCACAGGCCGTTTTTTCGCAGACGCGCCCCGGGCATGCCGACTATGGTGGCGCCGACAGAGATGACCACGCGAGCCGAGATGACCGCCGACCCTGCCGTGCCCTCAGCCATGCCGGATGGTGAGCGAGACCTGCCGGGCACCGGTTTGGCCGGTGCACCGAACCAAACGGCCGAGCCGCCCCTGCGCATCGTCATCATGGCCGGGCAAAGCAACATGGTCGGATATCGCACCCGGGTCGAGGATCTCGCCCGCCGGTGGCGCAAGCCTCAGCCGGGCTGCCTGTTCTGGAAGAACGGCACCTGGCGCCCGTTGATCCCAGGCAAGCTGTCGCAACGCACCGCTTTTGGACCCGAGCTGTCGCTGGCGCACTGGCTGACGAACGCCGAAGACGGTCCGGTCGGCATCGTCAAGGTTGCGATGACGGCGACCAGTCTTGCCGAGCACTGGGCGCCCGGCATCAGGCGCGGCCTGTTCACGACACTTGTCGATCAGACGCGCGCAGCGCTGGCGGCGCGCCCGGCGCGGCTTTGCGGTCTTGCCTGGTTGCAGGGCGAGTCCGACAGCATGGATGAGGAGCATGCCGCCGCGTATCGAAAGAGCTTCGAGGACTTCATCGAGCGGTTTCGTATCGCGATCGCAGCCCCCACCCTGCCCGTGGCCGCGGCCGTCGTGAACCCGCCCGCCGATCAGGCCCCCTATCGCCACAGGGTGCGCAGGGCGCAGAAATCTGCGCGGGTCGAGAACTACCGCACAATCGGAATGGACGATCTGGCCATGCAGGCGGACGGTCTGCATCTGAAGGCCCGAGGTCTCAGTCTGATCGGCAAACGCTTTGCCGAGACGCTGTACGCGTCACCGCCAGCCGATACCGTGACGCAGTGGCTGTGGAACACGCCGGATTATCAATGCTGGTACACCGGGCCGCAAACGGTGCCGGACAGGGTGCTGGTGACCTTCCCTTATGCCTCGGCACAGAGCGGTTTCGAGGATTATGCGTTCGGTCAGAAGGCCTTCGAGAAGCGCGGGGTCGGGACGATCTATATCCGCAATCATCTCTCGAACTGGTTCCAGCACGAGGAGGTGATGCCGCTGGCCGATCGCATTCGCCGCTTTGTCGGGCCGACTGTGGGCCTGACGCTCTATGGCGCGAGCATGGGGGCCTATGCGGGTCTGTTGCTGTCCGGACGCCTGCGGGCACGCCGTGTCGTCGCCGTGGCGCCGCAATACTCGATCGACCGGACCGATGTGCCGGAGGAGACGCGCTGGGCGCGGGCCGCCACCCGGATCGGCACGTTCCGGTACCGGCTGGAGGACTCGGTCAGCCCGGATGCGCAGAAGTATGTCTTTTGCGACAGGCTGTCTCTGGACCGGCCTCAGATCGACCGCCTGCCAACCGACGATAGCTGGACAATGGTCAACCTGCCGTTTGCCTCGCACATGCTCCTGCGCTTCTTCAAGGAAACCGAGTGCCTGCAGCTTTGGGGCGACTTTCTGACAGGCAAAGATGTCGATGCGGCGCACATCTACAGAACAGCGAGGAGCAGGCGGCGGCAAAGCTCGATCTACTGGCTGTCTCTTGGCGAGGTCTGCCGTGCACGCCGGCCCGATCTGGCGATCACGGCCTTCGAGAACGCGATCACGGCCGGTGGCAAGGAGAGCCGGATCCGCCGGTTCATCGACGAGGTCAAAGCCGAACGGGACGCTTTTGGTTCATAGCGGCCTCGCGGCGCTAGGGGCGCCAGGACAGAAAGTTTCCGATCAGGCGCAGGCCCGTTTCCTGGCTCTTCTCCGGGTGGAACTGTGTGCCGATCATGTTGTCCCGCCCGACAACGGCGGTGACATGCTGGCCATAGCTGGTGGTCGCGAAGGTGTGCGCCGCCTCGGCGGCCTGCAAGTGATACGAGTGAACGAAATACGCGTGTGCCCCGGGCGCGATCCCGGCCAGAACCGGGTGATCGGACGCCACCTCCAATTCGTTCCACCCCATATGCGGGATCTTCAACGTGGCATCATCGGGTGCAAGTCGCACGACGTCACCGGGGATCCAGTCGAAGCCCGGCGTCTCCTGATGCTCGAGCCCGCGGGTCGCCATCAGTTGCATGCCGACACAAATGCCCAGAATCGGAGCGCCCACGGCCACCCGTGCTGCAATGGCGTCGAACATCCCATCCACCGCCATCAACCCATCGCGGCAGTCAAGGAAAGCCCCGACACCGGGCAGAACAATCCGGTCGGCCCGGGCGACGGTGTCCGGATCGGCCGTCACGACGATCGCACCGCCGCCGGTCTCGGCAGCCATTCGCTCGAACGCCTTGGCCGCCGAGCGCAAGTTGCCCGAGCCGTAGTCGACGATCGCCGTGGTTCCACTGTCGCTCATGCCGCGCGTCCGGTCACGAAGAGCTCCTCGGCGCCTTCTTCGGTCCGGGCCTCGACACTGCCCCGCTCGATCCAGCCGCGCATCGACAACTCGGCCCGGATGATCTCTGCCCCGTCAAAGGCAAGGATCAGTGCAAGACCATAGGCGACAGGCGATGCAGCGAGCGGATTGATACCGCCGGCGATGCCCACCAGCCCGATATAGACTGCGAGGGTGATCCAATAGCCGTTCCAGATGGCCCAGACCGGCGTAAGCACGAGCGCAAGCCAACTGAACTCGTCGGCGACGAACTTCAAGTCCCCCGACCCGTTGTCGTGGATCGTCCAGAGCCGCGTCTCCATCAAAGCGCCCCTTTGGTCGACGGGATGGCATCGGCCTTGCGCGGGTCTGTCTCGACCGCTTCGCGCAGCGCGCGGGCGACGGCCTTGAATGCGGCCTCGGCGATGTGGTGGCTGTTGATCCCGTCGATGCACTCGACATGCAGGGTGATCCCGCCATGGGTCGAGAAGGCCTGGAAGAACTCGCGCACCAGTTCCGTGTCGAAGGCGCCAATCTTGGGGGCGGTAAAGTCGACCTTCCAGACGAGGTAGGGCCGTCCGGACAGATCCAGCGCCGCGCGCACCAGCGTGTCGTCCATCGGCAGCAGGCAGGATCCGTACCGGCGGATGCCGCGCTTGTCGCCCAGCGCTGCTGCCAGTGCCTGCCCCAGCACGATGCCCACATCCTCGACCGTGTGGTGATCGTCGATATGCAGATCGCCCGCGGCGCGCACATGCATGTCGATCAGCGCGTGGCGCGCCAATTGGTCCAGCATATGATCGAAAAATCCGACACCGGTCTGGTTGTCATAAGTGCCCGTCCCGTCGAGATCGACCTTGGCGGTGATCTCGGTCTCGGCGGTCTTGCGGGTGATCTCTGACTGTCGCATGGCGATCCTGTTCGTAGCGCGCGGCCTCTATACTGCGCGGCGCCCGCCCTAGCAATCGCCGGAGACGCGCCTTAAGTCTGGGCGCTGAGATGACGGAGATGGGTATGAACGCTGAGAAGTTTCCCGGTTGGCACGGCACGACGATTGTTGCCGTGAAGAAAGGCGACACGGTTGCTGTGGCCGGAGACGGTCAGGTCAGCCTCGGCCAGACCGTGATCAAGGGGAATGCGCGCAAGGTGCGGCGCCTCTCGCCCGGCGGGCGCGATGTGATCTGCGGCTTCGCAGGCGCAACTGCGGATGCGTTCACGTTGCTCGAGCGGTTGGAAGCGAAGCTGGAAGCGGCGCCGGGGCATCTCACGCGGGCCTGTGTGGAACTGGCCAAGGATTGGCGGACGGACAAGTATCTTCGCAATCTCGAGGCCATGCTGATCGTCTCCGACGGCAAGGAGTTGCTGGTCGTCACCGGGGCCGGCGACGTGCTGGAACCCGAGGGCGGGATCGCGGCCATCGGCTCGGGTGGAAATTACGCTTTGGCCGCCGCACGCGGGATGGCGGAGCTGGACACCGATCTGGATGCGGAAACGATGGCACGCCGCGCTCTGGAGATCGCCGCGTCGATTTGCGTCTACACCAATGGCAATGCGGTCGTGGACGTAATCACGGCAGATGAAGGATAAGCGCCGGCCATTTTGGCGACGGCTGGAGCCGGCGACACCCGTGGAAAGCGCACAAGGCGGCTCACGAATTCTCTGCGTGAGAGAACCTCTGTTGCGCGTAACCTGTTGATTTATGGCGACCCCTCGAGGACTCGAACCCCGAACCTGCGGATTAGAAGTCCGCTGCTCTATCCAGTTGAGCTAAGGGGCCGCACTGAGCGCCGCAGTCCCATAGCACAAAATCCAGGTTCAAAAATCTGAAATCTGCGCGCGACCTGAGGTGGTGTTCTCAGAGCGCCGTGCGCACGTCCCAAAGCTCGGGAAACAGAACCACTTCCAGCATCCGCCGAAGGTATCCGACCCCGGAGGTTCCGCCGGTTCCGCGTTTGGCACCGATCACACGCTCGACCGTCGTGACATGGTTGAACCGCCAGCGGCGGAAGTAATCCTCGAAGTCCACCAGCTTCTCCGCCAGTTCGTAGAGCGGCCAGTGGGTTTCCGGATCGCGGTAAACCTGCGCCCAGGCGGCCGCCACGCCCGGGTCCGCGGCGTAGGGCGCGCGCGGGTCCCGCTCGAGAACTGCCTCTGGCACCGGGATGCC
>JBCBOR010000035.1:0-46544 GCA_039821125.1 Pseudomonadota bacterium | reverse complement strand
GTCACTTCGAGGCCGCCATCGTTCGACGGGTCGTTGTCGAGGATGTTGCCAACAGCGTCCTCGGTCTCACCGACAACATAAGCGTCGTCAGCCAGTTCGATGGCCGGTGCCGGCGGCTCGACGGGCTCGACAACAGGCTCGGCGACGACGCGGACGTCATCCAGGAAGACGACTTCGTTACAGGCCGAGATGTCCGAGACGATACGGACCTGGAAGTTACCGATACCCTCGGGCAGATCCCAGCTCAGCGTGTCTTCGGCTTCGGTGATGGTCTGGCCGCTTTCCGAGCCCGTCAGGGTCCGGCCGTCGCCGCTGAAGCGGTCGAGAACATGGATCGTGCCATCTTCGGCAACCAGCTGAACTTCAAGGAAGTCAGCCCACTGGCCAGCGGCCTCGAAGTTGCCGCAGCCGCCAAGGCAGGCGTCGATGGTCAGCGTGGCGTTCTCGTAACCGGTCATGTCGATCTGGCGCATGACCAGCTCGCCGTCCCAGGCGCCGTTGGTGCCAACGAGACCGTTGCCGATCCAGAGATCGCTGTTCTCGACGTTGTTGAAGAAGTTGTTCGAGAAGCTTTCCTGCAGCAGCGTGACGGGCTCCTGGCCGTCGATCTCGCTCGAGGTCATGCTCATGTTGACCGTGTCGATGCGCGCCGGCTCGCCGCCGTCGCGGGTGCCGACCAGTTCGATCGTGTCGCCCGGCTGGATCTGGACGCCCTCGAAGGTCACCGTCTGCTGGGTGCCATAGACGTAGTTGCCGCCTTCGTCGACATCGAGGGTCACCGTGCCAACGGACTGGCCGTTCACGACCAGCTCGATGGACGACTGGCCGTCGCTCTCGTCAAACACTGCCAAATTGATTGTATATGTACCGGGTACGCCTTCGAACACGATCGACGCCGTGCCCTCGCCCCAGGTTTGAATGAACCCGCCCCCGGAACCCTGGCTGTGGTTCACAGCGGTGTAACCGTCCAGCTCCAGGTTTTCTGCCTCAATCGTGTAGTCGGTCATCTGAACCCCATTCACTCAAAGCGATCTGACCTCGCCAAACGGGCGGACCCAGATCTTCGTCTGCCAGATGGTGCCGCAGTCTTTCTGCGATGCCCTCGGGCGGACAGTTTCGAACCCTCACGGCGACAATGCCGCAACGCTTGCCACATCATCCGGGTGTGACGGTCCCGCTACGCAACGGATTTTGCTCCAACACCTGAACACCGGCACAGGAGAGCCCCCACCAATCTGCGTGCTGAGATAAAGCCGTTCGAATGTGGCTGAATTGGGCGGATTTGCAGGTTTGTCCGTCACTTTCAGAGGGCGATCTGCGGCTGGCTGCCACAGCTTTTGCGGATTGCGAAATGCCGCTCTCCCTAAAGCTGAAAGATTTGCGTTCGGCACATCAGAACGAAAAGCGGTGTGCTGGAACGTGGTTAAAGAACAAGAGCTTAGGATCAGCCAAGCGGCACCGTGATCACGGTGCCGTGAGCATGATTCGTCACGACGGCAGACCCCGGAGCGCTGTGCAGACACGGGACAGAGTGCATCAAACCCCGCCACCGGATCCGCCCGCCGGGCGGCCCTGCCGACAGGGCATGAAGCGGGCCGTTGCCGCGCCTCAGCGCGGTCCTGTTTTCAGGGGCGAAAACAACGCCTAACCCCTGCGGGCTCATGCAACCTAAGCGCTTGCGCGGTCCAGATCCGCCGGGTAGTACTGCTGTCCGAGATCGGCACATCGTGCGGATCTCGGTGCGTATCGGGGGCAACAGGTCAGGCACCGGGGAGACATCCACCGCGCTTGACCGGGACACGCAACACGACTGTGAGCGGACAAGCACGTCGCGGAACGGCGCCGCGTTGGGACGGCTGAGGAGTGAAGTCGATGACACCGCAGAAGGGACTGACCATTCTTGGTGACCTCCTCGAGGAGGATCTGACATGGCTGGCCAAGAACGGCTCGGTGTCACAGCTCTATCCGGGCGACGAATTGATCAAGGACGGGCAGGAGATCGACCGGCTGTTCATCGTCACCAAGGGCAACATGTCGGTCGTGGTCGACGGGCGTGAGGTCGCCGAGGCCGTCACCGGCGATATCCTCGGCGAGATGTCGTTCGTCGAGAAGTGCGAGACCAGCGCCGAGGTTGTGGCCCGCACCACGTCGCGGGCGCTCGCCGTGCCGCGCAGTGCGCTGCTGACCGAGTTCGAGACCAACACGGCCTTTGCCGCCCGGTTCTACAAAGCGCTCGCGGTGTTCCTCTCAGACCGCCTGCGGGCAACCAACCCCGGCAACGCACGCGGGCCGATCGATGTCGACGGCATGGACCACCGCGCAGACTACGGCGATAAGATGCCGCGACTGATCGAATTGCTCGAAAGCGGTGCCGCCGCGGCCTGACGTCCTGCGCAGCTTTGGACTAGCGCGGGCTTCGCTTGGCGAGGATCCGCTGCAGCGTACGCCGGTGCATGTTGAGGCGCCGCGCCGTCTCCGAGACATTGCGGTCGCACAGCTCGAACACCCGCTGGATGTGCTCCCACCGGACCCGGTCGGCGGACATCGGGTTCTCTGGCGGGGCGGGCTTGTCGGCGCCTCCGGCCAGCAGCGCTTTCTCGACATCATCCGCATCGGCGGGCTTCGAGAGATAATCGACCGCACCGATCTTGACCGCGGCCACCGCGGTCGCGATCGCCCCATAGCCCGTCAGCACGATCACACGCGCCTCGGGCCGGGCCTCGCGCAGGGCCTCGACCACGTCGAGACCGTTGCCGTCCTCGAGGCGCAGGTCGACAACCGCGTAGGCAGGCGGTGCGGTCCGGCAGGCAGCAAGACCCTCGGCCACCGTCTCGGCCATCACAGGCTCGAACCCACGTCGCTCCATCGCGCGGGCCAGACGGTTCCGGAACGGGCCATCATCGTCGAGGACCAGAAGCGATTTATCCGGTCCGATCTCGGGCAAGGCCTCACTCATGTTGTTATCTCCGTCCTCGCTTTCGCACGCTTGTGCGCCATTTGGGCTTGGTCGCTTTTAGGTAAACTGTCACATTGTCGCAATCGTACAATTCCCTTGAAAAGGCTGGAAAATGCGTTTGGACCCGCTGGTAGCGCCGGTTTTCGTCGTTCTGTGGAGCACCGGGTTCATCGGCGCCAAGCTCGGCCTGCCCCATGCCGAACCGATGACCTTCCTGGCGATCCGCTTCGCCGCCGTTGCCGCGCTGCTGGCGCTGTGGGTCCAGGCGGCGGGCGCCCCATGGCCGACATGGCGGGAGGTACGGGATCAGGCGCTGATCGGGGCGCTGCTGCATTTCTACTATCTGGGCGGCGTGTTCGTCGGCATCTCGCTGGGGGTCGAGGCCGGGACCACGGCGCTGATCGTCGGGCTGCAACCTGTGCTGACCGCGCTGATCGCCTACCGGTTTCTGGGCGAGCGGATGGTCGCGGTACAATGGATCGGCATTGCGGCGGGGCTGGCAGGCGTGATCCTTGTGGTCCTGCGCAAGATGGATGCAGGGCTGGGCGATCCCCTCGGTGTCTTCTTCTGTGTGATGGGCTTGCTGGGCATCTCGGTCGGATCGATCCTGCAGAAGTCCCGCGCCGCGGACACGCCGATGCGGGGCGGCAACACCGTTCAGTTCGCGACCGCCTCGGTGTGCTGTTTCCTCTGCGCCCTGATCTTCGAGGACAGGACGGTCGAGTGGGCGCCCGCCTTCATCATCGCCCTTGGCTGGTCGATCCTGCCGCTCTCGATCGGTGCGATCACCCTGCTCTACGTGCTGATCAAACGCGGGGCGGCGTCGAACGTGGCAAGCCTGTTCTTCCTGGTGCCGCCCTGCACGGCGCTGTTTGCCTGGGCACTGTTCGACGAAGTGCTCGGCCCGGTCGAGATCTTCGGAATGGCGCTGGCCGCCTTCGGTGTGCTGCTGGTCAACCGGCCCGGGATCGTCTCGGCGCTGATCAAAGCGCGCTGAGCACAGCCTCGATATCCTCGGCGATCTGCTCGGGCGGAAAGCCGTTGCGGAAGGCCGCCACGATCCCGGTCTCCGGCATCATGAGATAGGTGAACCCGGTGTGGTTCATCAGATATTCCGCCGCCGAGTCCTCGACATCGACCCGCTGGTAGTAGACCTTGTAGGCATCGGCCGCGGCGCGGATATCCTCGTCACTGCCGGTCAGGCCAACCATCCTCGGGTGCATCGCCTCGACATAGGCCGCGAGTTCCTCGGCAGTGTCGCGCGCCGGGTCGATCGTAACGAAGGCCGGGCGCACCTCGATCCCTTTCTCCTCAAGCACGATGACGGCATCGGCCATGACCTGGACATCGATCGGACAGATGTCCGGACAGAACGTATAGCCGAAGTAGATCAGCGTCGGGCGGTCGATCAGCGCGTCCGAGGTGATCCGCTCGCCCGTGTGCTGGGTCAACTCGAACGGACCGCCAAGCGATGCGCCCTCGACGTTCAGCATGGCCGGAGACAGGTACTGCCCGCGCGGCGCAAGCTCGAGATAGGCAACGGCTGCGAGGATGGCGACAATCAGCCCGCCGGCCACCATCATGACAATCTTGCTCATGCGATCCTCCATCCGGTCCGGCGCCTTGCCGGGACATGTCCGGGCGGCGCACTTGTGTTCAGACGTGAAATCGTCTTTTCCCGCCGTGGATACAACCTGCTAAGAGGACACATGTCTGCGACCGTTGATCACTCTCTCTTCAACATGCGCGCACGGGGCGACTGGGTGCGCCTGCGCACACTGGTCGTGCTGCGCTGGATGGCGATCACGGGCCAGATCTCGGCGGTGCTGATCGCCACGCAGATGCTCGATTTCAAGCTCCCGCTGTCGCTCTGCGCGCTCGTGATCTCGGCCTCGGTCTGCTTCAACCTGATCGCGCATATCGTGCACCCGGCCGAATTGCGTCTGTCCGAGCGCAGCACATTGATGTCGCTGTTCTTCGATCTCGCACAGCTTGTCGCGCTCCTGATGCTGACCGGCGGGCTGAACAATCCCTTTGCGCTGCTGATCCTGGCCCCGGTGACCATCGCGGCGACGGCCTTGCGGCTGCGCTCGACGCTTTGGCTCGGGATCTCCGCGATGCTCTCGATCCCGCTCATCTCGTTCGTGCACATACCGCTGGTGCATCCCGACGGGTCGGGCCTGCTGGTGCCGGATGTCTTTCGCCATGGGATCTCGGCCGCGCTGGCGATCGGGCTGGTGTTCCTTGGGCTTTATGCGCGGCGGGTCACGGTCGAGGGGTATGCCATGTCAGAAGCGCTGTCGGCGACGCAACTGGCACTCGCGCGGGAGCAGCGCCTGGCCGCGATCGGCGGCATGGCGGCGGCGGCGGCGCACGAGCTTGGCACCCCGCTCGCCACGATCAAACTGGTTGCCGGAGAACTGGCGCGGGAGCTGCGGGACAACGAGGCGCTCAGTGACGACCTCGCCCTGATCAAGTCCGAAGCCGACCGGTGCGGTGCGATCATGGCCGATCTCAGCCAGGGTGGCCGTGACGACAGCCACGTCAAAAGCGCGCCCGTCTCGGCAGTGATCGACGAGGCTGCACGCCCGCACATGAACCGCGGTACCAAGCTGATCGTTCGCATCGGCGGTGTGCCCGCAGAGCAGGCCGGGACCGCGCAACCGGTGATCTGGCGCCCGCCCGAGCTGATCCATGGGCTGCGCAACCTGATCCAGAACGCGGTCGATTTTGCCGACAGCGCGGTCTGGGTCGATGCCGCGCTGGATGACGAGATCCTGCGCATCGCCGTCGGCGACGATGGCCCCGGGTTCAGCGCAGACATTCTGCCGAAACTTGGCGAGCCTTACATCTCGACGCGGGCGCGCGGATCACGGCGCGGGGGCAAGGATGGTTATGAAGGGCTTGGGCTTGGGCTTTTCATTGCCCGCACGCTGCTCGAGCGAACCGGCGCGAAACTGGCCTATGCCAATGGCTCGGATGCCAGCGACCGGCGGCGGCGGGACAGCACGCGGAACACACCCCACGAAAACCCGCCCGGAGCCATCATCGAGATCATTTGGCCTGCGGCGGATCTCGTGGCAAAAGACGACCAGGTCCGCGGGCCGTTAGGACAAAATAAAAGGTTTGTTAACTGAATAGTCGGTAGAAAGAGTGAAAGCTGCAGGATTTGTGCTATTTCTAGTTGAGTGGTATGCAAGTATGCGTCCATACGTTTAGGAGACGGCGAGAAATCTCCTTCAAAAGAAAGCGAGGGGCGGTGCGTTGGTGACATTCTGGGCTTTGATTATCGCGCCCGGTGACTGGCTGTTCCTTGCCTATGTCCTGCTCGTTGCGGTGGCCGCGATTGCCTGGCTGATTTTCCGCGCCCAGAAGCGATCGCCAGATGACCAGATCCTGACCGATGGCGCCGTCCTCCTGATTTCGGATGGCAAGATCACGCGCAGTTCCCCTGAGGCCCGGCGCCTGTTCGGCGAGTGCGACGGGCGCACGGTCATCTCGGTGCTTCAGGATTTCCTCGGCCCGGCGGCTGACAAGGTGATCGACGCCGTCAAATCGCTCGAGCTGACGGGCGAGGCGATAAACCTTCTGGCCTATACGCCAAGCGGCGGTGCGTACGAAGTGATCGGCGCGCCCTCCGGGGCCTTGATCCGGCTGGTGCTGCGCGATGCCAACTACATGGACATCCGCCTGCGCGCGGCCGAGGAACGGGTCAGTGCGGCAGATTCCGTTCTCAAGAAACACCGCTGGGAGCAGGAGACTTTGCGCGGTCTCGTCGCCTCGGCCCCCATCATCGCCTGGAACCGGAACGAGGATGGCACGCTGAACTGGACCGCCGGCCAGATCCATACCCGAAACGGCGGTGTCTCGGCCGAACAGGCCGTGGGTCTGATCGTCGCACGGACCAAGCTGAACCGCCATCCGGTTGCGCCGGATCAGCCGCAGAAATCCCGGATCGAGATCGTCATCAACGGCGCGTCGGAGACCGTGTCGCTGCATGTCGACGAAGTGCTGCAACCGGACGGCACGCGGATCGGCTTTGCAACCGATGCCGGAATTGCCGCCTCGGCCGAGCGCACGCTGACGCGCTTTGTGCAGACGATGACCGAGACCTTCGCCCACCTGACCGTCGGCCTTGCGATCTTCGATCGCAACCAGACGCTCGCGCTGTTCAACCCGGCCTTGGTGCAGATGTGGCAGGTTGAACCGGCATGGCTGGCCCGGCGCCCCTCGCTGCGCGAGATCATCGACGAGTTGCGCTCGACCCGCCGCCTGCCCGAACTGCAGGACTATCACACCTGGCGCACGCGGCTTCTGACCCTGTTCGACAATACGGAGACAGCGGATTACGAGGAACTCTGGCATCTTGCGGATGGCTCGAACATCCGCGTGCTGGCCCGGCCCCACCCGCATGGCTCGCTCGCCTTCATCTTCGACGATGTGACCGAGCGCATGCGCCTGGAGCAGCGCTATCGCCACTCGATCGATCTCAGACGCGCGACACTCGACAAACTGGCGGAAGGGATCGCCGTGTTCGGCCCCAACGGCCTGCTGCAATTCGTCAATCGCGCGTTCCACGAGATCTGGAACACCAACAGCGAGACGGTCTATGCGGCGATGCACGCACGTCAGCTTGTGTCGACCTGCGAGCAGCTCACGGTCGAGACCGAGACATGGCAACGCCTCTATGCCTACATCACAGGCGAGGAAAGCCGGCACGAATGGACGACACGGGCCACGATGCGGTCAGGGCGCGTTCTGACAGCGCGGTTCTCGCCCCTGCCCGATGGGTCGACCATGGCGGTCTTCGCCGACATGACCGACAGCGAGCGCATCGCAATGGTGCTGCAGGAGCGCAACGAGGCCCTGGAACTGGCGGAGGAGATGCGGGTCTCTCTGCTCTCGCAGGTCTCGGACAATCTGCGCACCCCTGTTGAGGAGATCCAGAAGCTGGCGGCGGACTTGTCCGCGGTCGAGTACGACACCCAAATCGAGACCGGGTTCAGCGAGGGTATTCTCGAAGCATCGGCAAAGCTGGTCGGTGCGATCTCCGGTCTCTCAGATCTCAACGCGCTGCCAATCCAGCCGTTTGGTCTGGGCTCATCGGAATGCGATCTCGAGGAGTGTCTGTCGCTCGCCCAGGCGATCCTCAACCGTCAGGCCCAGAGCACGGGATCGACGATCAGCGTCACCGATATCGATGGGCCCCGGGTTGTAAACGGCGACACGTTCCGCATCCGCCAGCTCCTGTGCAGCCTGGGTGCGGAGGCCCTGGCCCGCTCGGCGCCCGACAGTACGATCGAGCTTAGCGCCCGTGTCGACGCCGAAGCCTACCGGCTGACTGCGCGCTCGACCACATCGGTCATTCGTCTGACAACCGTTGATCAGAGCATCTCGCCCTCGATGCTGCAGGCCCGTGACCTGGCCCGGCGCATGCGGGGCACGGTTGAGGTCCACGAAGACCGGGAGAACGGCCTCTACGAGGTGATCTGCGAGATCTCAAACACCCCGCCGGACCGCGAGGCAGAGGCTGCGGACACCGCTGGTGACTCGGATGTGGCCGAGGATCCCGACGATGTTCCGCCAGCGCTCGAGCCACCGGCAAAGCTGTCCGGGATCGCGAGCCGGGCATCGCACTGATCGGCCCCGGCCACGCACCGGTCCCGAGAACTCGGGCGCGTTGAGGCTGGCAACCCTGCCGCCGCCGCGATAGCGTGCGCCGAGATCCACGACAGGCCGCCGCACGCACCATGCAGACCTCTCCCCTTCGCCCATCGCCGGAACAGGCACCGATCACGCATGTCTCGACATCACCGGAGACCACGGAGGGGATCGCACGAGATCTGGCAACCGGGCTCAGCCTGCGCGAGACGCTGTGCCTCGACGGCACGTTGGGGGCGGGCAAATCGGTCTTCGCCCGGGCGCTGATCCGCGCCCTGATCGGGGATGAGGATCTGGCCGTGCCCTCGCCCAGCTACACGCTGGCCAATGTCTATGCTGGCCCCGATGGGCGCGAGATCTGGCATGCCGATCTCTACCGCATTTCGGACCCGGAGGAGATTATCGAGATCGGTCTGCAGGACGCGGCGGGTGAGGCTTTGCTGATCGTCGAATGGGCGCAGAACTGGCCCACGCGGCCCGCCGATGCGATGACCATCGCGTTCGAGGTCATTGGCGATACCGAGCGGCGGATCACGCTTTCCGGCTCGCATCCGACAGCGCCCGGCACGACATGACCACCGCCTTTGCCACCCGCGATGATCTGATCACAACGTTTCTGGCCCAAGCGGGCCATGGCGCTGCTGTCGTGTCGCCGCTGGCCGGGGATGCTTCGAACCGGCGCTATCTGCGGGTCGCGGCGGGTGGAAGACAACTCGTGCTGATGGACGCACCCGCGGAGAAGGGCGAGGATGTGCGCCCCTTCGTGGCAATGACCGAATGGTTGCGCGGGCATGGCCACTCCGCGCCTCAGATCCTCGCCGCAGATGTTGATCAGGGGTTCCTGTTGCTCGAGGATCTGGGTGAGGCGCTGTTTGCGCGGGCGATCGCCGAGGGGACGGCGCCTGAGCACGACCTCTATGCCGCCGCTGTCGATCTGCTCGCTGTGATCAGTGCCCATCCCGTCCCGGCAACCATCGGGACCGGTCCGGCGACCCTGCCGCTTGCAACATACGATCAGGCGGTTCTGCGCCGCGAAGCGCTGCTGATGCCTGACTGGTGGATGACACACGCTGCGGCAACGCCGCCCTCTCCGGATCAGACGGCCGAGTTCACGGCCCTGATCGATGCCGGTTTGGCGGATATCGGGCTGGCCCGCGACTGCGTGGTGATGCGCGACTATCATGCCGAGAACCTGATCTGGCTGCCGGACCGGCCGGGCACGGCGCGCGTCGGCGTGCTCGACTATCAGGACGCGCTTGCGGGACATGCGGCCTACGACCTCGTCTCGCTGCTCGAGGACGCGCGGCGGGACACCTCGCCCGCACTGCGAACGGCGATGATGGAGCGCTATCTCGACCGGCGCGGCGATCTTGAGCGCGACGCGTTCCACCGGGCTTATGCCGCGCTGGGCGCACAGCGGAACCTGAAGATTGTCGGCATCTTCGCCCGGCTCGCCGTGCGGGATGCCAAGCCGCGCTATCTCGACCTGATCCCGCGCGTCTGGGACCATCTGATGCGGGATCTTGCGCATCCGGCCTTGTCAGATCTGGCCGCGTGGATCGCCGCCCATGTCCCGCCCCCGTCACGAGAGGCGCTCGCACGGGTCGGGCAGGCGGCGCCGCGATGACCCGGATTCTCTCTGCGATGATCCTTGCCGCCGGGTTCGGCACCCGCATGGGCGCGCTGACGCAGACCCGTCCAAAGCCGCTGTTGACGGTGGGCGGGCGGCCGATGATCGATCTGGCACTCGACCTCGTGGCCGAGGCCGGGGCGGACACGGCCGTCGTGAACCTCCACTATCTCGGCGACCAGATCCGCGCGCACCTGAGCGAGCGTACAGCGCCCGCCATCGCGTTCTCGCCCGAAGATCCCATCCTCGACACCGGGGGGGGCGTGGTGCAGGCGCTGCGCTTGCTGACGGGCGAGGCGTTCTTCACCCTGAACAGCGATTCGATTTTCGCAGGGCCGAACCCGCTCGGCACGCTCGCCGGCGCGTGGCAGCCGGACAGGATGGACGCGCTTCTGCTGATGGTGCCGGTCGGCCAGACGCGGGCGTACACGCGGGCGGGGGACTTCTTTCTCGACCCCGCAACGGGGTTGCCCGAGCGGCGCGGGGCCGCGGACAGCGCACCCTTCGTCTATGCCGGGGCACAGATCATTGCGCGCAAGGCGCTGACAGGCGCGCCGGACGGCGCGTTCTCGATGAACCTGATCTGGGACCGGCTGCTGGCCGAGCGGCGCCTGCGGGCGGTGTCCTATCCGGGTCTCTGGGTTGATGTCGGCACGCCCGAGGGGCTGGCCGAGGCCGATGCGATCCTCGCACAAAGCCCGGCATGAGCGCGCACGCTCCGTCACGGGACCCCAGCCAAACGGGCGGTGTCTTCGCCATTCCGCCCGGCGCTGATTTCGCCAGGACCTTCGCCGAAGGGTTCCACGCCCGGTTCGGGCAAACGGCGCCTTTGTCCATCGCGCGAACGCGCGTTCTGACCAATACCAGCCGCACGCTGCGCGCGGTCGAGGATGCGCTGCTCGATGCAACGGACCGCTCGGTTCTGCTGCCCAAGATGGGTCTGATCACCGATTTCGCGACCGATCTGACGCTGGCCACAGACCTCGCTCCACCGATCAATCCGATGCGGCGGGTGCTGCATCTGACTCGGCTTGTCGAGCGCTTCCTTGCCTCGGCCGCCGGCGCGGGCGAGCGCGTGGCGCCCCTGACCGCAGCGCCTGATCTTGCCGCTGCCATGGCGCTGCTGATCGATCAGGTGAACGATGCGGGCATCGCGTTCGAGGCGCTGGATGCCATCGCCGCGTCGTCGGCACTGACCGATGGGCAGGCCCGGCACTGGGACCGGATGATGGCGTTTCTCGATATCGTGCGTCGGGCATGGCCCGATCTGCGCCGCGAGTTGGAGGGCGATGCACCGGACCCGCGCGCCCGCCAGCGCGCCGCCATCAACGCGCAGATTGCGGCGTGGGAGGCATCTCCGCCCACTGCGCCCGTCATCGCGGCCGGATCTACCGGATCGGTCGGATCGACCGCCGAATTGCTGGCCGCGATCGCCCGGCTCGAGAACGGGTTCGTCGTGCTGCCCGGCTTTGACCCTGAGATCGAGCCCGAGATCTGGCAGGCCGCCGCGCCGGATCATCCCTTCGGACCCTTCCGCGGCGTGCTGGGCCAGCTTGAGATATCGCCCGCCGACGTCGCGCCATGGCATCCCGGCAGGCCCTCGGCCCGCCGCGCCCTGATCCATCAGGCCCTGCGCCCGGCGCCGGTCACCGATCACTGGTTCGACGCAGCAGACGACCTGCGTCCGATCTGTGCGGAAGCGTTGGCCGATGTCACGCTGATCGAAGCAGACAGTCCGGGCACCGAGGCGGCTGTGGTAGCTCTTGCGATCCGCGAGGCGCTGGCAGAGCCGGATCAGGTCATCGCCATGGTCACGCCCGATGCGGCGCTCGCGCGACGGGTCACGGCGGAACTCGACCGCTTCGGGATCGAACCGGACGACTCGCTGGGCCGCCCCTTAGCGCAGTCACCCCCCGGTGTGCTGACCCGTCTGACCATGGAGGTCGCGACCGGACGCTCCGGCGCGGTGGATCTTGTTGCCATGCTGACCCATCCGCTTGTCACCTCCGGGGCGGCGCGCGGCGACCATCTCGGCCATGCCCGGGCCTATGAACTCGCCATGCTGCGCCGTATCGCCCAGGACCCGGCCTCGGCTGTGTTCCCGGACTGGGGCGGCGCATCGGAGGCGCAGCGGGCCTGGCACACACAGATCGCGGGTCTTCTTGGGCCGATGCAGACCGCGCTTTGCGATGCCCGGCCCTTTGCCGAGGCCGTCACGGCGCACCGCGCCCTGCTCGAGGCCTTGACCACCGGACCGGATGGCGGCGCACCCACGATCTGGGACGGCGCGGCTGGCGTTGCGCTCCAGGCCTTTTTTGACCGGGTCGAGGCCGCGGCGACAGCCTACGGCCCGATCTCGCGCCAGAGCTATCCGGCCCTGATCGAGGGGCTGATGCGCGGCGAGCAGATCCGCACCGATCCTGTCCGCCCGCACCCGCGCGTCTCGATCTGGGGCCCGCGTGAGGCCCGCGTGCTCAGCGCCGATGTGATCAACGCCGCCGGGCTGAACGACGGTGTCTGGCCCGCCCCGCCGGATCCCGATCCCTGGCTCAGCCGCCCGATGCGCGCCGCGGTCGGCCTGCCGCAACCCGAGGCGCAGATCGGCCTGTCGGCGCACGACTTCCTGCAGGCCGTCTGCCAGAAGCGTGTCATCATGAGCCGCGCGGCGAAGGCCGAGGGCAGCCCGACGGTCGCCTCGCGCTGGCTGATCCGGCTGGAGAACCTTGTCACCGGAATCGGCGCGGAGGATGCCTGGAAAGCGGCGAAGACGCGCGGCGATCGGCTGCTGGCTCTGGCCACGGCGGTCACGCGTCCGGTGGCCCCCGTGCCACGGGCGGACCGGCCCCGCCCGGAGCCGCCCCTGGATGCCCGTCCGCGCAAGCTGTCGGTCACGCAGTTGGAGACACTGGTTCGCGACGCCTACGCGATCTACGCGCGGCACATCCTGCGGCTGAGCCCACTGGACCCGCTCGACCGTCCGCCCGATGCCCGGGACCGCGGCATCGTCATCCACGCCATTCTCGAGCGGTTCGCCCAGCGCACCGATCCCTGGCCCGGCGACAGCGCAGCGCGGCAGATCCTGGACACCTGTACGCACGAGGTTCTGGCAAAGGAGATCCCCTGGCCGGATCTGCGCCGCACCTGGCAGGCGCGTATCGCCCGGGCCGCCGACTGGTTGATCCGCGTGGATGCAGCGCACCGCGCGGCAGGCACCATCGGCGGGCTCGAGGTTTTTGGCGAGCTGTCTCTCAACCTGCCCGGCGGGCCGTTCCGCCTGACCGCCAAGGCCGACCGGATCGACCAGCGCGGGCAGAGCGGCGTGGTGCTGGACTACAAGAGCGGCAGTCCGCCCACCATGGGCCAGATCGAGGCCGGGTTCAACCAGCAGCTCCATGTGCAGGGCGCGATGCTGGCCGCGGGCGGGTTCGCGGGCGTCCCGGCGCTGCATCCCGAAAGTGGCCGCTATATCGGCCTGACCGGATCACAGGACGGTGGCAAGGCAACCGACATCGACGATCTGGCCAGCGAGATCACCACCCACATGGAACGGCTTGCCGCCCTGCTCGCAGCCTATGATGCGGGTGCGCCCTACATTGCGCAGGGCATGGCGCTGCGCTCCGATTGGGAGGGCGACTATGACCACCTCGCGCGGCGCGCCGAGTGGGAGGACGGGCCGTGAAGTGGACGCCCCCCACACCTGAGCAACAGACGGCCACCGACCCCGCCGAGTCAAACTGGGTCGGCGCCAACGCCGGATCGGGCAAGACCCATGTGCTGACGCAGCGGGTGGCGCGGCTGCTTCTCGCGGGGGTCGAGCCGGAGAAGATCCTCTGCCTGACCTACACCAAGGCCGCGGCGAGCGAGATGCAGACGCGGCTGTTCCGGATGCTTGGCGGCTGGGCGATGGCGGACCGGGCCGAACTGCGGCAGATCCTGAGCGATCTGGGCAGCGGCGGCACAGCGCCAACGGCAGAGGATCTTGCCATTGCCCGGCGGTTGTTCGCCCGGGCGCTCGAGACGCCGGGCGGGCTGAAGATCCAGACGATCCATGCATTCTGCGATGCGGTGCTGCGCCGATTTCCGCTGGAGGCAGGGGTGTCCCCGCGCTTCGAGGTGCTTGACGATCGCCAATCCGCCGAGATCGTCGCCGCCGTCCGCTCGGAGATGGCGCAGCAGGCCGAGGCGGGTGAAGACCCCGCCTTTGACCGGGTGGCCAAGCAGCTGAACGAGGACAGCATCACGATGCTGGCCTCCGACATCATGGCGCGGGGCGAGGCGTTCCAGCCGCCGCCCACTGCGGATGACATCGCCCGGCTGTTCGGTGTTGCGACGCGCACGGATGCGGACGCCATATGCCGGACGGCCCTGGCGCAGTTGGATCGGCCTCGGCTGAAGGGGCTTGCGGACCTCGTCGAGCAGGTCGGCGGCAAGGTCGAGAAGCAACTCGCCGCTGCCATCCGCGCGGTTCTCGCAGGTGCGCAGCGCACCCCGGTCGAGATGTTCCACCTCATTCGGGATGTCGTGCTGAAGAAGGATGGCGATCCACGAACAGGCAACTTCCCGACACGGGCGGTGAAAGACGCCAGCGCCGATGCAGAACCGTTCATGCGCGATCTCAGCGCATGGGCGTATCAGGCAGACCAATCGCTCAAGGCGCTCGCAGCGAAGGACCGGACGGCGGATCTGCATGCCTTCGCGGCAAGCCTGCTGGCCGGGTATGCAGCGGAAAAGGCGTCGCGGGGCGTGCTCGACTTCAACGACCTTGTGTTGCGCACGCGCGGTCTTCTGCGGGATGCCGAGATGCGGTCCTGGGTGCTCTACAAGCTGGATCAGGGCATCGATCATGTGCTGGTCGACGAGGCGCAGGACACGGCGCCGGCGCAATGGGACATCATCTCGGACATTGCCGAGGAGTTCCTGTCAGGCGAAGGTGCCCGGCGCCAGGCCCGGTCGATCTTTGTCGTCGGCGACGAGAAACAGTCGATCTACTCGTTCCAGGGCGCCGAGCCGCGGGCTTTTGGCCGGATGCGCGCGCATTTCGAGACGCGTCTCGGCGCGATGCAGCGGACACTGGGGCGGCCGGATCTGATCACCTCGTTCCGATCGGCACCGGCGATCCTCGACTTTGTCGATGCCGTGTTTAGCGGCGATGCGGGCGAGGGGCTGACCGTGGCCCGGGATCCGATCCTGCACCGCGCCCACCGTGCCCTTGATCACGGGATGGTCGATCTCTGGCCCCTGATCGAGCCCGAGGACCCACCAGACACACCCGAGTGGTGGCACCCGGTCGACGCGGTTCTGCCGACGGACACCAAAGCGCGGCTGGCCCGCCATGTCGCGGCCCATGTGGCGGATCTGGTCGGGTCCGGCAGTCTGTCGACCCGTGGCAGCCGCCCGGCCCGCGCGATCCGGCCCGAGGATATCCTGATCCTGGTGCGCAAGCGCGATGTGCTGGCTAAGACGATCATTCGCGCGCTGAAGGATCTGGGCATTCCCGTCGCCGGGGCGGATCGGCTGGCGCTGACCAGGGAGATCGCCGTTCAGGATCTGCTGGCGCTGATGAAGGTCGCGGTGATGCCCGGCGATGACCTCAGCCTTGCGGCGGTGCTGCGCTCGCCGCTGGGCGGGGTGAGCGAGGCGGCACTATTCGATCTTGCCCATGGCCGGGACGGGATGCTGCTGACTGCGCTCTACGCCAGCACTGCGCACAAGCCGGTCGCGGATATGCTGCACGACCTGACCGGGCAGGCCGACTTCCTGCGGCCATACGAGTTCCTGGAGCGCGTGCTGATCCGCCACGACGGGCGCCGGCGCCTTCTGGCGCGTCTTGGACCGGAGGCCGAGGATGCAATCGACGAATTGCTGACCCAGGCGCTGGCCTACGAGACGCAGCGCACACCGTCTCTGGCCGGGTTCCTCCACTGGATCGAGGCAGGCGACATTCAGGTCAAGCGCGAGATGGACAGCGGCGCAGGCACCGTGCGGGTGATGACGGTGCACGGCGCCAAGGGGCTGGAGGCGCCTATCGTGATCCTGCCGGACACGACGGGGGCGGTCTCGTCCGGGTCGCCGCGCCCGACATTGCTGAGAACGGCGGCTCCGGTCGATCCGGCGCTGATGCTATGGGCAGGTCCCAAGCCCGAGGATGACCCGGTGCTCGCCGCCGCGCGCGGGGAGGCAGAGGCGCGTGAGACCGCCGAACACAAACGCCTGCTCTACGTCGCGCTGACAAGGGCCGAGGACCGGTTGATCCTTTGCGGGGCACGCCCCAGAGGAAAGAACCCCGACGCCGGTCTGCCAGGGACCTGGTATCAGATGCTGTCCGACGGAATGGGTCGCTGCCCCGATCTCGCGGCCCTGCCATCGCCGACCGGCGCGGGGGAGGTGCAGCGGTTTGAGCGCCATCGCCCCTCGGCGATCGGTCCGCTGGATCCAGCGCCGCCTGACAGCACCGCAGTCACCACCCTGCCCGATTGGATCGCACCGGCGAAGACCGAAACGCGCCAGCGCAGGCTCGCGCCCTCCATGCTCCACCCGGATGACGCCGCAACGCATGGCACTGGGATCGGGCGGGTCCTGGCGCAGCGCCGCGGCAGCGCGGTGCACCATCTGCTGGAACATGTCGTGCCGGGAGAGCCGCCGCGTCTGGCCGATACGGCAGAGGCGACCCTGGCACAGAGCTTTGCGGATCTGTCGCACGCGGATATCGCCGCGGTGATCACAGACGCGAATCAGGTGCTCGCCATGCCCGAATCACCTGCGCTGTTTGGCACGCGAAACGGCGAATCGCTGGCCGAGGTCAACACCGCGATCGTCGATCCCGAGACCGGTCTGCGCATGATCGGGCGGATCGACCGGCTGATCCTGACCGCCCATGCCATCGAGATCGTCGACTTCAAATCCGATGCTGCGCCACCCGCCGATCCGGATGACATCGCGCCGGGTTATCTCGCGCAATTGGGGGCTTATGCCCATGCGCTCGCACAGGTGTACCAAGAGCACGCGGTGCGCCTTGCGATCCTGTGGACGGCCAGACCGCGGTTGATGCGGGTCGATCCGGCCCGCGCGAATGCCTGCTATCGGACAGCCCTGAAAGCCCTGAGTCGAGCTTCTTGATTCCGCCTCTGCGGGCACTTACCTTGAACATCCCGACCAGAAGATCGCGCACGCAGCGACACAGAAAAGGACCGACACAATGGCAAGCATTCCCGTCACGGACGACAGCTTCGAGTCTGATGTTCTGAAATCGGACGGCCCGGTCGTTGTCGACTTCTGGGCGGAGTGGTGTGGCCCCTGCAAGCAGATCGGCCCCGCGCTAGAGGAAATCGCGACCGAGATGGACGGCAAGGTCCGCGTCGCCAAGGTCAACATCGATGACAACCCGAACGCGCCCTCGAAATACGGCGTGCGCGGGATCCCGACGCTGCTGCTGTTCAAGGACGGCGAGGTGATCGACAAGAAGGTCGGCGCCGACAGCAAGCGCGGCATAGAGAGCTGGATCGAAAGCGCGATCTAGGCCGCGGCTGCGCCATCGCTGGCCCTGCCAAGGACATGGCCAGCGAGATAGAGCGAGCCGCAAATCAGCACCCTTACAGGGGCGGTTGAGTCCTTCGTGATCTTTGACAGGGCTTCCTCGACAGAGGGGGCCGCGCTTGCGAGCGCACCCACGGACTGCGCGATCTCCGCAAGTGTCTCAGCCGTGTAGGTGGCCTGAGTATCCGGGATCGCGACGGTCACCATCTGCGCCGTGCGCGGCGCGAGGGGGCGCAGGAAATCCTCGGCCGTCTTGGTCTCGAGCATGCCAACGATCAGGTGCGGTGCCTCGGTCCCCGCGGCGTGCCAATCGTCGAGCACGGCGGCGATCGCCTCCCCCGCCGCCGCGTTGTGCCCGCCATCGAGCCACAGCTCAGACCCATCCGGCAGCGCGTCCAAGAGCGGCCCCGACGTGATGCGCTGCATGCGCGCGGGCCAGTCCGCCCGCAGCAGCGCCGCCTGGCAGGCCGCATCGTCCGCACCAAGATGGCGCAGCACGGCGATTGCCGTCCCGGCGTTCTGCTGCTGATGCAGTCCGGGCAGCCGCGGCGGGTCGAGATCGAGCAACCCGTCCTGATCCTGATACACGAGCCGCCCATGCTCGGTGCGCACCAGCCAATCCTCGCCATGCACCCTCAGGGGCGCACCGACACGGTCGGCAATCTCGCGCAGGACCGACAGGACCGCGTCGGACTGCGGAGCGATCACGCACGGCACGTCCGGCTTCATGATGCCCGCCTTCTCCGCCGCGATCTCCTCGATCGTCTCGCCCAGAAACTGCTGGTGATCGAAAGAGATCGGCGTGATCGCGGTGATGGCAGGCCGGTCCACAACATTCGTCGCATCGAGACGCCCGCCAAGCCCGACCTCGAGCAGCGTGTAGTCCGCAGGGGTCCGCGCGAACGCGAGCATGGCCGCAACCGTCGTGATCTCGAAGAAGGTGATCGGCTTGCCGCCGTTCGCGGTCTCGCATTCCGCCAGCAAGGCCGCGAGATGGTCCTCGCCGATCAGGTCGCCCGCCAACCGGATCCGCTCGTGAAACCGCACGAGATGGGGGGAGGTGTAGGCATGCACCCGGTGGCCCGCAGCCTCGAGCCCCGCGCGGATCATCGCCTGGGTCGAGCCTTTGCCATTGGTCCCGGCGATGTGCACGACAGGCGGCAGATCCCGCTCAGGGCTTTGCAGATCCTCGAGCAGCCGCCAGACCCGGTCCAGCGTCAGGTCGATGATCTTCGGGTGGAGCGTCAGCAGGCGGTCGAGCAGCACATCGCTGGTGTCGGATCTCACGAAGCCGCCTCGGTCTCGTGTTCCGGGTCCGGGGCCGGATCGGGCGGTGGCGGAGCAATCTCCCGCTCCGGCGGCGGCAGGTCCCCGTGAATGATCGGCGGCTTGCCCATCAGCAAGCGCAGCAAACGGCCAAGCTCCTCGCGCATCTTGCCGCGTGCCACGACCCGGTCGATCATTCCGTGATCGCGCAGATATTCCGAGCGCTGGAACCCGTCCGGCAGTTTCTCGCGGATCGTCTGTTCGATCACCCGCGGCCCGGCAAAGCAGATCAGCGCGCCAGGCTCGGCAATCTGCACATCGCCCAACATGGCATAGGAGGCTGTCACACCGCCTGTCGTCGGGTGGGTCAGCACGGGAATGAAGGGCAGCCCGGCCTCGCGCATCATCTGCACCGCGACCGTCGTGCGCGGCATCTGCATGAGGCTGAGGATCCCCTCCTGCATCCGCGCCCCGCCTGCCGCCGCGAACACGACCAGAGGCGCGCCCTGCGCGATTGCCGTCTCTGCCGCCTTCAGCAGAGCGTTGCCGACCGCGATGCCCATCGATCCGCCCATGAACGCAAAATTCTGCCCGGCGCAGACAACCTTGAGCCCATAGATCGCGCCATGGACGACGAGCATGGCCTCGTCCTCGCCGGTCTTGCGCTTGGCGTCACGCATCCGCTCGGAGTAGCGCTTTTCATCGCGGAACTGCAGCGGATCCTGAATCGCTTCGGGCACCTCGATCTCGACGAAGACCCCTGCATCGAACAAGGCGACGAACCGCTCGCGCGGCGTGATGGCCATGTGGTGGCCGCAGCTTGGGCAGACCTGCTGGTTCTCGCGCAGTTCGCGGTGAAAGATCATCTCGCCGCAATTGTCGCATTTCGCCCAGAGATTCTCGGGCATGTCGCGTCGGGTGAAGATCGACTTGATCTTCGACGGCACGTAGTCCGTGATCCAGTTCATCCAAAGGCTCCGTTTGCGTCGGTGGCTTACTTAGGGCCAAGCCTGCCCCGACGCAATGAGTAGCGGAGCATCAGCGCAGCGGTGCGCGCCATCCGGCGTCGAGAGCCTCGCGTTCGGAACAGAACCAGCGCTCGCCGTTGGCCAGATTGATCCGCGTCCGGGCGTAGTGCCGCGAATAGGGCGTGTGATAGATCCGGTCGCCCTTGCGTGAGATGTTGCCCTTGATCGGGCAGCCTTCTGGGCTGACCTGCGCGCCCGCCTGCCAGCGCGCAGCCCGAAAGGCGCGGGGATGCTCAAACGTTCCCGCCCAGAACCCCTGCCCGGTACGCCGTGCCCGGGCTTCGGCGGCCGTATAGGGACCCGAGCCATCGAAGGTCAGCGCCATGCCGCTCGCCACCATGGCCTCGCCAAGATCGGCGCCCGCAACGGCACAGCGGGCCAGCAGGCGGTTATACCTGTCAAACTCGGTTCCGGTGCAGCGGACAGGGTTCTGACCGACCAGCGAGACCAGTTGCAGCTCGGCAAACTTGCCACAGTGCTGTCGGCGGCCCTTGGCATCCTGGCAGTACTGCCCGGATTCGAATGCGTCGATGTCAAGCAGCCGAACGCGCTGTCCGGCAACCTCGATGGTATCGCCGTCGACAACCCGCGCAGGCCCGGAGAGGTCAACCGCAAAGGCGGGACCGCCCATCAGGATGCAAAGCGTTAACAGAACATGAATGAAGCGCTGGCTCATTCATAATCGTTTAACACATTTCCGGGCACAGGGCGACCATTGGCGGGCATCCGCCACGTGTTTCACGGTCCTGCGCGGGTCAGCCCTCGAGTTCGGTGCCGAACGAAGCAAGGCTTTCGGCGAGGCGCTCCGGACGCTCCAGCGGCACAAGGTGACCGCAATCATCCCACGCCTCGCGCCGTACATCCGGCATCTGTCCCAACAGACGGTCGACCACATCGGCATCGTAGAAGACCCGGTCGCAAAGCCCCGTGATGTTCAGCACAGGCAGGGTCAGGCTTGCCCAGGGAAAGGCCCAGTCCGTCTTGGTCGAATTCGACATAAGGTTGAAATGCGGGTGATCCTTCGGCAACGGGGCGATTTGCCCGGTCAGGAAGTTCGGGCGCATCTTCGTCAGGAACTCGGGGTTCACCAGCATCGGGAAGGTCGCATCCATCATGGTCTGCACACCCGTTGTCCCGGCGAATACCGGCAAGGCGTCGTTGACCCATTGGATGCGCGGGCCGATCTCACGCAGGGTGTTGAGGAACACCAGACCCACAGCAACGGCCCCGGCCCGGATTGCCTGAGCCGCGAAGAGGCCGCCGATCGAAAGACCCACCAGCACCGGCCGGGACGGCCCGACGCCCTGCACGATCCGGACAACGTCCTCGACAATCAGATCCGGCGTCAGCTCGGTGTCCGGTGCATAGGGGCTGTCGGTCTGGCCACGGAAATTGTAGCTGAGGGTCCCGAACCCCTGGGCACGCAACTGAGGCGCAACCGAGGCCTCCCAGTGATCCGTCGTCCCGGTCAGCGCGTTGACGAAGACGAAGGTCGGCGCCCCGTCCCGTGTCGGTGGTGTGTGGAGATAGAACAGCCCGTCCTCGGGCCCGATCTCAAGCAGTGCCATGGCATTCCCCTCCGGCGAAACCCCGCCGACGAGAGGCTACTTCGCGACCCCGTGCGCGCCCTCGGCCAGCGACCTCACGAAATCTAGAACGTCGGTGGGCGACTTGCCATCTTGGATCTGATTTACGATGGCCGAGCCGACAACGACACCGTCGGCCACCGCCGCGATATCGCGGGCGTTCTCGGGCGTCTTGACGCCGAAGCCGACGACAATGGGCAGGTCTGTGGCGGATTTGATGCGCGCGACCTCCGGCCCCACATCACCGGCGACTGCGCTGGCCGCACCGGTGATCCCGGTGATCGAGACATAATAGACGAACCCGGACGTGTTCTGCAGCACCGCGGGCAGGCGCGCATCGTCAGTGGTGGGTGTGGCAAGGCGGATGAAGTGCAGGCCGGCTTCGGCGGCCGGCACGCAAAGCTCGTCATCTTCTTCAGGCGGCAGATCGACCACGATCAGCCCGTCGACACCGGCCTCCTTGGCCTCGACCACGAAGGTCGCCACGCCCTTTGAGTAGATCGGGTTGTAATATCCCATGATCACGATGGGCGTATCGGTATCGCCTGTCCGGAACTCGCGGACCATCTCGAGCGTGCGATCCAGCGTCATGCCACCTGCCAGCGCGCGCTGGCCCGCAACCTGTATCGCCGGGCCATCGGCCATCGGATCGGTGAACGGCAGGCCAAGCTCGATGATATCGACCCCGGCGGCAGGCAGGCCCTTCACGATCTCCAGCGACGCCGCGTAATCGGGATCGCCCGCCATGACATAGGACACGAACGCCGCCTTGCCGTCGGCTTTCAGTGCCGCGAATTTCGCTTCGATCCGGGACATGAGCGCCTCCCCTCGACACCCGCGCGTAGGGTGCTGTCCGTGACGCACCCTCGTGTCAGGTTAGTCGTCCTTACGATAGAATTTCTTGTCGCGGGGCTTGCCGTCCCAGCCGGTTTTCTTCGGCGGGCGATCATCCCGGCCCCCGCGATCACCGCCACGGTCGTCACGTCCGCCCCGGTCGCCGCGATCACCGCCGCGTCCGCCATAGGGCTTGCCGCCGCCGTCGCGGTCTCCGCCATAGGGACGTCCACCGCCCTTGTGGCCACCGCCGCCGCGGTCGTCCCGGCCACCCCGGTCACCGCCGCGTCCGCCGTGATCCTCGCGGTGTTCCCACTTGTTCAGCAGGATCACAGCAAAGGTGTCGCGACCTATCACGCCCTCGTTGCACCAGACAGTCGAGACCTTGTCGCCTTCCACGCCTTCGACACACATGCGCATCGAGCCGGATTTCAAAACCACAAGATCACCCACTTCGAACGCGCTCATACCTATCTCCGGATGGGCCGTGCGGGACGCCTGTCGCCCTTCGCCAACGGAGCGCGGTTATGGAGCCTCAAACATCGCGCGTAAAGGGGAAACCAGCAAAACCAGCCCTTTTGTGCGCGCAGGGATGGGCCCCACAGCGCCAGACCCGCCCATTGCGGCTCTCCGTGGTCGGAAAGATACGCACCTTGCGCCTGTATCCTGTGTCCGACTGAACCACGGCGACGCCCTCGAGATCGTGCCTGCTTTGCACCAGCTGCAATGCACCGCAGGCAAAGGTCCGGCAGGTCCGGCTGCGCAGATCGACCGGAAGACCGCACCCCGTTGCACCGTGATAGATGCAACGGCCGCCTTGTTGAAGAGGCGCCACTTGTCGGCATCGAGGCTCCGGGCTTTGCCGTTCCCGTCGATCGGCATGTGTCGGTCCTCGATGGTTGAGAGGCCGGGATCTGATCGGTTGAGCATACGGCGCGGGGCGACCCGCACCGATTGTGCAAACACGTAAAGGGGTATGCACGCATGAAGAGGCCGGTCGCCGACCGGCTGTGCGCCTGCGGCCCGCGTCTTTCCCACGCGTTGGAGGTAGGCGGCTATCAGCCGCCACATCCGCGGCGGCTTTGATCGTGCTTTGCTGGCCTACATCTCTTCGCCCAGCGCCTCGGCGACCGTGAAGATGTCCTTGTCACCGCGCCCGCACATGTTCATCACCAGCAGGTGATCGCTCGGCAGGGTTGGGGCAAGCTTGGCGACATGTGCCAAGGCGTGGCTGGGCTCGAGGGCCGGGATGATCCCCTCGGTGCGGCACGAGAGCTTGAAGGCCTCCAGCGCCTCCTTGTCGGTGACCGAGACATACTCGACCCGGCCGATATCGTTCAGCCAGGCGTGCTCGGGTCCGATGCCGGGATAATCGAGACCCGCCGAGATCGAGTGCCCCTCGAGGATCTGACCATCGTCGTCCTGCAACAGATACGTCCGATTGCCGTGCAGTACACCGGGGCGCCCACCGGTCAGCGAGGCGCAATGCTCCATCCGGTCATCGACGCCGTGGCCACCTGCCTCGACGCCGATGATCCGAACCGAGGTATCGTCGAGGAACGGGTGGAAGAGACCCATGGCGTTCGAGCCGCCCCCGATGCAGGCCACCACACTGTCGGGCAGTCGTCCCTCGGCCTCGGCCATCTGGGCCTTGGTCTCTTTGCCGATGATCGACTGGAAATCGCGGACCATCGCGGGATAGGGGTGCGGACCCGCCACCGTGCCGATGCAATAGAACGTCTCGTGCACGTTGGTGACCCAGTCGCGCAACGCTTCGTTCATCGCGTCCTTCAGCGTACCCCGGCCCGCTGTCACAGGGACAACCTCGGCACCAAGGAGGCGCATACGGAAGACGTTGGGCTTCTGACGCTCGACATCGTGCGCGCCCATGAAGACGATGCACTGAAGTCCGAACCGGGCGCAAACGGTCGCCGTTGCGACACCGTGCTGGCCTGCGCCGGTCTCGGCGATGATCCGGGTCTTGCCCATCCGCCGCGCCAGCAGGATCTGGCCCAGCACATTGTTGATCTTGTGCGCACCGGTGTGGTTCAGCTCGTCGCGCTTGAGATAGATCTTGGCGCCGCCAAACTCCTCGGTCAGACGAGGCGCGAAGTAAAGCGGGCTCGGCCGTCCGACATAGTGCTTCCAGAGATCGTCCATCTCGGCCCAGAAGGCCGGGTCGTCCTTGGCCTTCTCGTACTCTGCCTCGAGATCCAGGATCAGCGGCATCAGCGTCTCGGACACGAAGCGCCCGCCGAACTGACCGAAGCGGCCACGCTCGTCGGGGCCCGTCATGAAACTGTTTGGCGTTGCGTCGTTCATCGGATCCTCCGGCTCAATCGAGCTTGCGTTTATAGCCAACGTGGCTGGGCGTAAAGCCGAGCCTGTCATAGAAGCGCTGCGCGCGGCCCCGGGTGACATCGGTTGTCAGTTGCATCAGCCCGCACCCAGCGGCACGAGCGCGTGTTTCCGCGTCGGCCATCATGGCGGCGCCGATGCCCTGACCGCGCAGGTCGGCATGCACGCGGACGCTTTCGACCTGCGCCCGGCGGGTCGCCCGGCGCGAGAGGCCTGTGATGAACGTCAGCTGGTAGGTCGCGATGATGCGGCCATCCTTCTCGCCCACGATGAGCGTATTGCCGTGCTCCGCCGTCAGACGGTCAAAGGCATCCAAATAAAACGACAGCTCATCGCTTTCGCGCCCAGCGCCAAGGCTGTCGTCCTGAAGAAGCGCGATGATCGCGGGCACGTCGGTCCGTGCCGCCAAACGAAACGCAATCTGTTGCGGTGCTGATCTCGACATCCAAATGACCGTAGTTCGACATCCGGGCGGCAGACAAGGCGCTTCGAAGCGCCTTGCAATACGCGGTTTTCAAACCGCGTGTCCAACGCCGCTTTTAAGCGGCGTAAGAAAGGGCTTTCGAAAGCCCATTCATGCGACCCGTCTGATCGGCTGCGCATTGCAGAAAACCACGAAGTGCCGACCATTCTGCACGGCCTGAAACCCGCGGCGTCTGATCTCCGCAAAGAAGGCGTCGCGCCCGCACAACCGCTCGACGTCGCGCACCTGGCGCTTGATCACGCCGCCGCGACGCGCTTCTTCGGCAGAGAAGACCTGCGCCAGCCAATTCTCGGGTGTCAGATAGTCAGGAAGTTGTGCCATCCCGGATCTCAACCCCGCGATGGTTAACAAAGCATTACGACTTTGAGGCATTGATGAAGGCCGTGACCTTGGCGGGGTCTTTCACGCCCGGCGCGCTCTCGACGCCCGAGGCAACGTCGACCTGAGCGGCCCCGGTCAGGCGGATCGCCTCGGCCACGTTGTCCGCCGTCAGACCGCCTGCCAGCAGCCAAGGCACCGGCCAGCGTCGCCCGGCGATCAGCCGCCAGTCGAAGGTCAGTCCGTTCCCGCCCGGCAGCTCGGCTGTGCGAGGCGGCTTGGCATCGATCAGCAACTGGTCCGAGACGGGCGCATAGCGATCAATCGCATCGAGATCATCGGCATCCCGGATCCCGATCGCCTTCATCACCGGGAGCCCCGTGCGGGTGCGTACCGCAGAGACCCGCTCGGGTGTCTCCGAGCCATGCAGTTGGATCATGTCCATCGGCAGTGCTGCCACCGCATCGACCAGAGCATCGTCGGGATCGACCAGCAGCGCCACCTTGGCCACACCCGCAGGGGCCTCGAGCGCCAGCGCGCCCGCTTTGTCCAGACCGACGGATCTCGGCGATTTTGGAAAGAAGTTGAAACCGATATAGGCAGCACCGGCCTGACCGGCCTGCCGCACCTGCTCGGCCGTCGTCAGACCACAGACTTTGACGCGCATGAGGGGTTAGCCGCGCACCGGCACAAGGTCTTCAGCGGCCTCGCCAAGCTTGGCCGCAAGCTCATCGTTCTCCTCGCGCAGCGCGCCGACTTCGCGCCGGGCCTGATCGAGCCGCTTGCGGTGCTTGCCCTCGCGCACATACTCGAGCAGCACGCCGAGCAGGAAGCCAACCATCACCGCTCCGATGATGACGACAGCCAGGGGAACCTGCGGGATCGTCAGGAGGTCCTCACCCATCACGTCAGGCATCAGCCGCAGCGAGACAGGGGACATGTTCGCCGTCATCACCAGGATCAGTACCAGGATGATGACGGTCATCAGGGCCAGCTTCAACGTTCGCATATCAGGTCCTCGGACTGCGCGCGCTCAGTCGTCGTTCATACGTTCGCGCAGCTCTTTTCCAGTCTTGAAGAACGGAACGGATTTCGCGGGCACAGGGACCTGCTCTCCCGTCCGTGGGTTGCGCCCCATCCTGCCATCGCGATGCTTGACCGAAAACGCGCCAAAGCCGCGCAGTTCGACCCGGTCACCCCGGGCGAGCGCCGCCGTGATTTCCTCGAACAGGGTCGAGACGATGCGCTCGACATCGCGCTGGAACAGATGCGGGTTATCCTCAGCGATCTGCTGGATCAACTCCGACTTAATCATACTTGCCCCCCGCGCATCCTGATGATGTCGATTCTGCGCCAAACTCTTCGAATACGCTCTCACGCGTACTTGGGTACGTCAACGACATCTACGCGGAATCGCTAACGAATAATCGCATAGAGGCGGGGTACTGCACCGATAAGTTGTTCGATCTGGGCAATTGATGCCGCGCCGCGCTCGAGGTCGTCGAACGGCCAAGGCAATTCCGAATCGCGCCATTTGGCCTCGCGGACGCTCAGATCCTCGCTGATCGCGTGTTCCTCGGCCAGCCAGGCACGGGCTGCGGCCTCGCCTCCGATGGCATCGACAAGGTCGAGTTCGACGGCTTGCCGCCCGGTGAACGCACGCCCGTCCGAGACCTGGTCCAGCGCGCCCCCGGCGAGACCGCGGCGCTCCCCGACGAGGTCCTTGAACCAGCCATAGGTGTCGGCGATCAGTTGCTGTTGCACCTGCAACGCCTCGGGCGATGGCGGGCTGGAGAGCGACGGCTCCCCCTTCAGCGGGGCCGACTTCACGCGGGTCACCTCGACCCCGATCGTGTCCAGAAGACCGGCGATGTTCGGCGCTTCCATGTAGACGCCGATCGAGCCGGTCAGCGTGTTTGCCCGCGCATAGATCCGGTCTGCCGCGATGGCGGTGATGTAGCCGCCCGAGGCCGCGTATTCCGACATGGTGGCGACGACCGGCTTGACCGCAGCGACCTCGCGGATGGCATCGTAGAGGTCTTCGGACGGCACCACCGCGCCGCCCGGGCTGTTCACATGGACGATCAGCGCCTTGGCGCTGTCATTCCCGGCGATCGAGCGGATCGCAGCGACCCGCTTGTCGTCCGCGAAGATGATCCCGTCCACGGTCACGCGCGCGATATGATCCCGAACCGGGCTGGAGAATTTCGGAAGCAAGGCGACAACCGCGACCACGATGGCCACGATCGCCCCGATCCGCCACATCGCCAGACGGCGCCGGACCCGGCGCCGTTCGATGATCATATCTGCTTGCGAGGTCATGACGTACGATTACTCGTCGCCACGTTCCTTCAGGGCAGCCCCGAGGATATCGCCCAGCGACGCACCGCTGTCCGACGAGCCGTACTGTTCGACGGCTTCTTTTTCCTCGGCGATCTGGAGCGCCTTGATCGACAGACCCAGACGACGCTGCGCCTTGTCGATGTTGGTGATCCGCGCATCGACCCGGTCGCCCACATTGAAGCGGTCCGGACGCTGCTCGCCGCGATCACGCGACAGATCCGAGCGCCGGATGAAGGCACGCATGCCCTCGTACTCGACCTCGATGCCGCCGTCTTCGATCTTGGTCACCTCGACGGTCACGGCCGCACCCTTCTTCACACCGTCGGTGACGGTTGCGAAGTTGTCCGTGCCCAGTTGCTTGATGCCAAGCGAGATGCGCTCCTTCTCGGTGTCCACATCCAGAACCACGGCCTTGACCATGTCGCCCTTGCGGAAGTCCTGAATGGCGTCCTCGCCCGAGCGGTCCCAGTCGAGATCCGAGAGGTGGACCATCCCGTCGATGTCGCCTTCGAGGCCAACGAACAGACCGAACTCGGTGATGTTCTTGACCTCGCCCTCGACCTCGGTGCCCTGCGGGTAGTTGGCCGCAAAGTTGTCCCACGGGTTGCCCTGGCACTGCTTGAGGCCGAGCGAGACGCGGCGCTTGGAGCTGTCCACGTCCAGGACCATGACTTCGACTTCCTGAGAGGTCGACACGATCTTGCCCGGGTGGACGTTCTTCTTGGTCCAGGACATTTCCGAGACGTGCACGAGGCCCTCGACCCCCGGCTCCAGTTCGACGAACGCACCATAGTCGGTGATGTTCGTGACCCGGCCCGTGAACTTGGCGCCCAGCGGGAACTTGTCGGTCGCGGTATCCCAGGGATCGGCCTGCAGTTGCTTCATGCCGAGGCTGATGCGCTGGGTTTCCTTGTTGACCTTGACGACCTGCACCTTGACCGTCTCGCCGATCTGCAGGATCTCGGACGGGTGGTTGACCCGGCGCCACGCCATGTCGGTGACGTGCAGCAGGCCGTCGACACCGCCGAGGTCCACGAACGCACCATAGTCGGTGACGTTCTTGACCACGCCGTCGACCACATCGCCCTCTTGCAGCTTGGCGACGATCTCGGCGCGCTGTTCGGCGCGGCTCTCTTCCAGGATGGCCCGGCGCGAGACGACGATGTTGCCCCGGCGGCGGTCCATTTTCAGGATCTGGAACGGCTGCGGCTGACCCATCAGCGGGCCGACATCACGCACGGGGCGCACATCGATCTGCGAGCCGGGCAGAAAGGCCACGGCGCCGCCAAGATCGACGGTGAAGCCGCCCTTGACCCTGCCGAAGATCGCGCCTTCGACGCGCTCGCCATTGTCGTTTGCTTTTTCCAGACGGTCCCAGGCTTCCTCGCGGCGCGCCTTGTCCCGGCTGATCGCGGCCTCGCCGCGGGCGTTCTCAACCCGCTCGAGGAAGACCTCGACAGTGTCGCCAACGCTGATCTCGGGCGCCTGGCCCGGCGATGCAAATTCCTTGAGTTCGACACGGCCCTCGACCTTGAAGCCAACGTCGATGATGGCCTGGCCATTTTCGACGGCGATCACGGTGCCTTTGACAACGGAGCCTTCTTCGGGGGTGTCGTGAGTGAAGCTCTCTTGCAGCAGGGCTTCGAATTCATCCATGGATGCCGTAGCGGGCATATATGCAGTCTCCTAGGGTTCATGTTTCTGGCCGACCGGTTGGTTCCGGTGGTCTTCGGTTGGTAGAAGGCGGACGCAAAAAAGACGCCGTGGCTCAGGTCGTCTTGCCTGTGACCCGTGCCAGCGCCTGCTCGATATAGTCCGCCGCCTTCGCGACAGCGGCGTCTATAGACAATTCCGTCGTGTCCAGCAAGTGCGCATCCTCGGCGCGTTTCATGGGCGCATCGTCGCGGGAGGCATCGCGCGCATCGCGGGCCTCGACATCCGCGGTGACCCGCTCCAGCGTGGTGTCCGAGCCGGTCTTCGTCAGTTCCTCGAACCGGCGCCGGGCCCGGGTGGCAATGTCGGCTGTCACGAACATCTTCACATCGGCACTCGGGCAGATGACCGTGCCAATGTCGCGCCCGTCCAGCACCGCGCCGCCCTCCTGGCCCGCGAAGTCCCGCTGAAAGTCAACCAGAGCCGTGCGGACACCGGCCATCGCCGCAACGCGCGATGCCGCGCGCGAGACCATGACCGTACGCAGATCATCGCGGTCCAGATCCTCCGGCTTCAACTCCCGCGCAATCAGCTCCGCGACGCCCTCGTCGATGACCCCGCGACCTTGCCTCAGGGCCTTGCGCCCGACCGCCCGGTACAAAAGCCCGGTGTCGAGATGCGCAAAACCGAACTTCTTCGCCATGGCCCGGGCAATGGTGCCCTTGCCCGCCGCCGCGGGACCATCGAGCGCAACGACAAAGCTCATCGCTCCTCCCCCGTCAGAAACGGCATGGTCATGTTCAGAGACTGGCGAAACCAGTCCAGCGGCATTTCGACATCGCCGATGCACACGCGGATCCCGCGCCCGTCTGCCGTCGCGGCTTCGTCTGTGTCCTCGCCCCGGATCTCGAGGATCACATCCTCCGAGATCTCGAACGTCACCACGAAATCTCCGCGCGAGACATCGTACATCTTGATCACATCGATCGCAGGCTTTGCGGGTGGCGGAGGCGCAGCCATCACGCGTTGTCCCGTGTGAGCACGCAGCCAAGATCGGTCATCAGGTCCTCGAACACCGGAAAGCTTGTCGCAATCGGCGCGCCGTCATCCACCGCAACAGGCTTGGCCGCACCGAGGCCCAGGCAGAGAAACGCCATGGCGATCCGGTGGTCGAGATGCGTCTCGACCATGCCGCCGCCAGGCACACCCCCGACGCCGCGGCCATGGACGATCATGCCGTCTTCTTCTTCGGTGACCTCGACGCCATTGGCGCGCAGGCCCGCGACCGTCGCCGAGATGCGGTCGCTTTCCTTGACGCGCATCTCGCCAATGCCGCGCATGATCGTATCACCCTCGGCATAGGCCGCGATGCAGGCAAGCACCGGGTATTCATCAATCATGCTGGGCGCACGGTCGGGCGGGACCTCCACCCCTTTCAGCGCACCGTGGCGGACACGCAGATCCGCGACCGGCTCACCGCCTTCCTCACGCGGGTCTTCATGGGTGATGTCCGCGCCCATCTCGGCCAGCGTCTCATAAAGCCCGGCCCGCGTCGGGTTCAGGCAGATGTTCGGCACAAGGATCTCGGACCCCGGCACGATCAGCGCAGCCGCCACCGGGAACGCGGCAGAGGACGGATCACGCGGCACGGCGATCGTCTGCGGCACAAGATCGGGCTGTCCGGTCAGGCGAATGGCCCGGCCTTCGGGAAGATCCTCGACCACGACCTCGGCGCCAAAACCGTTCAGCATCCGTTCCGTATGGTCGCGGGTTGCCTCGGACTCGATCACCACAGTCTCGCCCGGCGCGTTCAGCCCGGCCAGCATGACAGCGGATTTCACCTGTGCGGATGGCACGGGCAGCGTGTACTCGACCGGTACCGGGTTCCCCGCCCCGCGAATGGTCAGGGGCAGAAGCCCGCCCGCGCGGCCGAGCGCCTGCGCCCCGAACAGTGCGATCGGATCGAGCACCCGCCCCATGGGCCGCCGGCACAGCGAGGCATCGCCGGTGAAGGTCGCCGCAATCGGCGTCGTTGCCATCATGCCCATGATCAGGCGCACGCCCGTCCCGGCATTGCCGCAGTCAATCACCCGGTCCGGCTCGGCCAGAGCGCCGATCCCGACGCCATGCACAGCCCAGGTGCCATCAGCGCCGCGCTCAACCTCGGCCCCGAAAGCGCGCATCGCCGCGGCGGTGGCCAGGATATCCTCGCCCTCGAGCAGGCCGGTGATCTCGGTCCGGCCAATGGCCAGGGTCCCGAGAATGAGCGACCGGTGCGAGACCGACTTGTCACCGGGGATCACTGCCGTCCCGGACAGTGCCGGGCCGGACCGCGCTGTCAGCGGGCGTTTCACCATCTCGTGCTTCATCTGTTCCCTTGCGCCCTGCCGCGCCAGTCTATGCCGCCGCCGTTATCGCATCCAGATACGCGATTCGATGTCTTGTGCCGACCTATACTCGGAGAAATGTCAGATAATGCGGCACCCTGCCCTCGCGGAGCGCCTTGGCTTCGTATCGCGTGCCGGGCCAGTCCGCCCACGGGTCGCGCCAATCGGCCGGGCGCTCGGCGGTCCAGACGAAGGCGGGATGCCGGTCAACCTGCTCCAGCGTGTGGCGTACATAATCCTCGATATCCGTGGCGACGCGAAGGGTAGCACCGGGCGCCATGACCCGCGCCAGTTGATCCAGTTGCGCCGGGTTCACGAACCGGCGCTTGTGGTGACGCGATTTTGGCCACGGATCGGGATAGAGCAGGAACGCCCGCGCGATGCCGAAAGTGGGAAGCACATCCATCACATCGCGCGCATCGTCCGATGTAACCGCGAGGTTGGTGACACCCGCCTTCTCGATCGCGGACAGCAGTTTGGCGACCCCGTTGATGTAAGGTTCGGCCCCGATGATCTGGACATGCGGGTTGGCCCGAGCCTGCGCCAGCATGTGCTCGCCACCACCAAAGCCGACCTCGAGCCAGATTTCCTTGCCCGGGTACAGCGTCTTCAGATCGATATGCTCGCGCTCCGGGTTCTCGTCCCACCCGATGCCGGGTGGCGCCAGGTCCGCAAGCCGCGTCTCGATCAAGCCCGCCTGATAGGCGCGCAGCTTCTTGCCGCGCTGGCGGCCATAGAAGTTGCGCCATGGGCGATTGTCGTAACCCATCCCATCGCGCGTCAGGTGAACAAGAGCACCGTTCTCGCACTCGATCATCAGACCGCCCGCGTCCGTATCATGCCCGGCAAGCGGGTGACCGTTCGCGCACTGCTCTGTCTCGAAGTTGATGACGACGGTCCCGCAGTGGCCTGACGTATCCTCGTAGACATCACCGGGCTTCAGAGACTTCCAGTCCCGCGCCATCGTGCAGAGAGATCAGATCGACGCCTTGAGCGCGTCGACCAGATCCGTCTTCTCCCACGAGAAACCGCCATCAGCCTCCGGCTCACGACCAAAGTGCCCATAGGCTGACGTGCGCCGGTAGATCGGACGGTTCAGGCCAAGATGGGTACGAATGCCGCGCGGGGTCAGCGAGATCGACTCGCGGATGGCCCGCTCGACCTTCGCCAGATCTTCCTTCGCGGTGCCGTAATCTTCGAGATGGATCGAAAGCGGCTCGGGCACGCCGATCGCATAGGAAAGCTGGATGCAGCACTTGTCCATCAGACCGGCGGCCACGACATTCTTGGCCACATAGCGCGCCGCGTACGCAGCAGAGCGGTCGACCTTGGTCGGGTCCTTGCCCGAAAACGCGCCGCCGCCATGCGGGGCTGCGCCGCCATAGGTGTCGACGATGATCTTGCGCCCGGTAAGGCCTGCATCGCCGTCCGGTCCACCGATCACGAAGCGCCCGGTAGGGTTCACGTGCCAAATGGTGTCGGCGTCGATCATGCCCTCGGGCATCGCCTGCAGAACATAGGGCTCAACGATCTTGCGCACATCGCCGCTCTCCAGACCGTCGGCATGTTGTGTCGAGACGACAATAGTGTTCGCGCGCACGGGCTTGCCGTCGCGGTACTCCATCGTCACCTGGCTTTTCGAATCCGGGCCAAGTTCAGGTGCCGTGCCATTGTGTCGGGCCTCGGCCATCAGGCGCAGGATCCGGTGCGAGTACTGGATCGGCGCAGGCATCAGTTCGGGCGTCTCGTTGGTCGCATAGCCGAACATGATACCCTGATCGCCCGCGCCCTCGTCCTTGTTGTCAGCGGCATCCACGCCCTGCGCGATGTCGGCGGACTGCTCGTGAATGTAGCAGTCGATCGAGCAGGTCTTGAAGTGAAAGCCCTTCTGCATGTAGCCGATGTCACGGATGGTCTGGCGCGCGGCTTCAACGAACTCTTCGTCCGAGACAGCGTTGTCCGGGCTGATCTTCACCTCGCCCATCAGCACGACCTTGTTGGTCGTCGCGGCGGTCTCGACCGCGATGCGGGCCTCGGGCTCACGGGCGATGATCATGTCGATCATGGTGTCCGAGATCTGGTCGCAGACCTTGTCCGGATGACCCTCGGAGACGGATTCCGACGTGAAGAGATAGTCGCCGCTGGCCATATGAAGCTCCTGCAAAAGACACCAGTTCCGTATCGGGCTGTGCCCGGACCGGCGTCCTTTCGCATGGCGTCATGCGGACGTCAACATCGCCGCGACGCCCGATGCAAGCGGCTCAGGCTTCGGCTTCGCGGCCCGATATGGTGTTCACCAGATCGATGATCCGGCGCCGCGTCGGGCCATCAGGGATCCGCTGGAAGCTGGTGGCCAGTTGCTGGCCCTCGGTGCTCGACAGAAAAGCCTGGATCTCGGCGCCCCGCGCATCCGCGCCATCGCCTGCGGTCTCGTCACCTGGGCGCGGCAGTCCTTCATAGAAGAACTCGACCGGCACGGTCAGCACCTGTGCGATCCGATAGAGCCGCCCGGCTCCGATCCGGTTCAACCCTTTTTCGTACTTCTGAACCTGCTGAAAGGTCAGACCGATGGCATTCCCCAGATGTTCCTGGCTCATCCCTATTGTCACCCGTCGAAAGCGCACTCGGCTCCCGACAAACGCGTCGACTTCGTCCACTGATTTCACACGTACTCTCGTCTTTAAAGACCGCCTGCACGATCACAAACTTCTTGTGACCGGTAGGCGCTCCGCCCTGGCCTTCCCGTTCTGAGAGGCCCCCCGTCTCCGTGCCGTGAGGTAAGCCGACGGTTAATTTTATGTCAATGTCTGCCAAGTTTCTGACGTGAAAAAACCGCAGTTGCTGCAAGGATTACAATCAGAATCATCGCTAGCCAGTCGCCCCATCTACTGTAGAGAGTGACGGGTGCCGGGGCAGGCAACTGAGCATCAACAAACTTATAGTTGTGCAATTCTATCGACACAACTTCCCGTCCATAGGCGTCGACCACGGCGGAGATGCCGGTGTTCGCCGCCCGCACCAAGGGCAGCCCCTGCTCGATCGCGCGAATGCGGGCTTGCGCATAATGCTGCTGCGGTCCGGCGAACGAGCCGAACCACGCGTCATTGGTCAACTGAACCATCCAGTCCGGACGCTCCTTGCCCACCGCGTGATAGGGGAAGATCGCCTCATAGCAGATCAATGGGGAAACCGGCGGCAGGCCCGGCAGGTGCATCGTCATCGGCCCCGGCCCCGCTGCGATATCGCCGCGAATGGCAAACTGGCTGAGGCCGAGCGCATCGAACAGCGGCCGCATCGGCATGTACTCGCCAAACGGGACGAGGTGATGCTTGTCATAACGCTGGCCGAGCGTGCCATCCGGGCGCACCATCATCAGTGCATTGCGCCATGCGATGTTATCCGGTGGTCCCTCGGCATGAAACGCGCCCAGCATGACGGGGGCACCGCCCGCAGCCTGAGCGATCCGCGCGACCTCCTCGGGCTGCTGCGCTGGCGCGAAGAAGACCGCCATCTCGGGCCAGATCACCAGATCGGCGGGGCCGAGTTGCGGGTCTGGCTGCGCAGCTGTCGCCTCGAGCAAGCGACCGTAGAACATCTCGCGCGGGCCGGGTTGCCATTTCAGATGCTGCGGCGCATTCGGCTGCACGATCCGCAGAACGGGCGCATTGTCGGTATAGGCAACCTCGTCTGGGACGCGCAGTGTCCCCGCGACCCAACTCGCGGCAAAGGCAGCGAGGCAGATCACGAGCGGGACCACGCGGCGATGCAGTGCCGCGATCCCGATCATCGCACAGACCAGCAGCGTCATCAGAGTCACGCCAAAGGGGCCAATCCAAGCCGCCACCTGGATCACCGGCGTGTCGACCCAGACATAGCCAGGCAACGCCCAGGGAAACCCGGTCAGCACGAAGGAGCGCGCGGTCTCGACCCCGGTCAGGCACAGCACCAGCCAAAGAACCGACTGGATCGCACCCCGGCCTGCCAATCGGTGCGCCGCCCCGAAGGCCAGTGCCCAGAAGATCGCCAAGGCCGAGGGCATCGCGATCACGCCCAACGGCAGCAGAAAGGCAAAGCGTTCGGCATCGACCAGGAACGCATGACCGATCCAATGCAGCCCAGTGACGAAATACCCGGCCCCCGCGGCCCATCCGGTCCACGCCGCTGCCTTCCATGTCGGCGCAGCACGCAACAGCAGCACCAGCATCGGGCATGCCAGAAACATCAGCCATGGGATCGAAACCGGCGGGTGGCCTGCGGTCATCAGAGCCCCGGCGAGCGCCGCAAGACCCAGACGTTGCCACCGCCCACGGGCATTGAACCAGGTCTGGAGCTTCTGGGCCGGACCGCTTTGTGGTGCGCCCACGGCAGGTTCCCCGCGCCGGGACGCCGATGTCCCGGCCTCACCGCCAAGCGGCACGGCTATTCCGCCGCTTGGGAGAACCCCGCCGGACCGCGCCCCGCCGCCCCGGACAGGGTCAGGCGGATGCGTTTGATCCGGCGCGGATCAGCATCGACAATCTCGAACTCATGGCCTTCGGGGCGAATGATCACCTCGCCGCGGGCGGGAACCCGGTTGGCCTGCATGAACACGAGGCCGCCGAGCGTATCGACATCCTCATCCCAGTCATCGGGCAGAAGGGTCACGCCTTCGGCCGCCTCGAACTCGCGAATGTCGGCCCGGGCGCTGATCAGGTAGACACCATCGCCCTCGCGGCTCCACTCCTCGACCTCATCGATATCGTGCTCATCCTCGATATCGCCGACGATCTGCTCGACCAGATCCTCGATCGTGATCAGGCCGTCGACGCCGCCGAACTCATCGATCACCAGCGCCATGTGGACGCGCTCACCCTGCATCTTCTGCAACAATGCGGCGATCCGCATCGAGGGCGGCACGAAGAGCGCGGTGCGGATGTGATCGGCCAGCCGGAACTCGGCCCCCTCGCAGGCGCGATCGAACCCGTAGTTCATCGCCAGATCCTTGAGGTGCACGAACCCGATCGGGTCATCCAGCGTCTCGCGAAACACCGGCAGGCGCGAGAACGACCCGCGCTCGAATGCGGCGAGAACATCGTCCAGCGACATATCCTCGGGCACCGCCTCGATATCGGCGCGGGGCGTCATCACGTCCTCGACCCGCAGATCGCGCAGGCGCAGGATGTTCATGACCATCGCGCGCTCGGCAGGCGCGCCGTTGCGGAAGGCTGGACCCAGTTGGTTTCCCTCGCCGTCTTCACCGCCCGGCTCGGGCGACGGCTGCGAGGTCCAGTTGAACAACCGGCCTAGAAACGAGGACGAGGTTTGGACCGCAGGTTTGCCGGTCCGACTGCTAGGCTCGGGATCGTCCTGTCCGTCCTTGGACGGCTCGGAGGTGTTGTCGACGTCGATCACTTCATCATCCAGCGCGGACCACCCGCCATTTATACAAGGTAGGGATCCGGTAACCCTACGGCAACCATCGCCCGGCTTTCCAAACCTTCCATGCGCTCGGCATCCTCGGGCGTTTCGTGGTCAAAACCCAGAAGATGCAGGCATCCGTGTAGAATCAGGTGAATTGCATGGTTTTTCAAGGGAATTGATGCCGCTGCTGCTTCCCTCTCGATTGTTTGAAGCGCAATGGCCACATCTCCCAACAGTGTCCGCATGCCGCTCCCCCCCTCGGACGGCGCTCGTGGAGGCGCCCCCGGCACATCCGGCGACAGGTCCTCTGCCGGCCAGGACAGCACATTCGTGGCACCGGGCTTGCCACGATGGTCTGCGTTCAGCGTGGCGATCCGGTCATCATCGCAGGCCAGCACACAGACCGAGTATCCGTCGGGCTCCAGACCAGCACTCTCGAGCGCAAGCTGCACGGCATGGGTTGCGACATGGTTAATCTCGGGAAGAGCATGCTCCCACGCCGGCGCCTCGACGATCAGATCGACCAGAGGCTCCTCGGCCGGTTCACTCAATCGCCGCTGTCCCGGTCATAGGCCTCGACGATCTTCGCGACCAGCGGATGACGGACCACATCGACAGCCGAGAACCGGGTGAAGCCGATCCCGTTGACATCGCCCAGCACCTGCAGTGCCTGCACCAGACCCGAGCGCGTCCCGCGCGGCAGATCGATCTGGCTGGGATCGCCGGTGATCGCCATGCGGCTGCCTTCTCCCAGACGGGTCAGGAACATCTTCATCTGCATTTCGGTCGCGTTCTGCGCCTCGTCCAGCACCACGAACGCGTTCGACAGGGTCCGCCCGCGCATGAAAGCGAGCGGCGCGATCTCGATCTTGCCCTCCTCCATCAGTTTTGCGACCTGCTTGCCCGGCAGCATGTCGTTCAGCGCATCGTAAAGCGGGCGCATATAGGGATCCATCTTCTCCTTCTCGGTTCCGGGCAGGAAGCCGAGGCGCTCCCCCGCTTCGACCGCAGGGCGCGAGAGGATGATCTTGTCGATCTGGTTGTCGAGGAACATCGAGACCGCCGCGGCGACCGCGAGATAGGTCTTGCCCGTCCCCGCAGGCCCGATGCCGAACACCATCTCCTTGGCGAACAGCTCGCCGACATAGACGCGCTGTGCAGGCGAGCGCGGCTCGATCCGGCGCTTGCGCGTGCGGATCTCGACCTGCCCGCCCGGGAACATGTCCAGCTGCGTCTCCGGCTCGACGCGCGCCGCACCGGGCAGGATGCCCATGCGGATCAGCCCGTCGATATCGGCGGGCTCGACCGGGCGACCGTCTTCCAAACGCTGGTAGATCTGCGCCAGCGCATGCTCGGCCTGTTCGCGCGCGCCGGGCGCGCCGTGCAGTACCAGATGATTGCCGCGCCGTGTGATGGCCACGTCAAACCCCTGCTCCAACTGCACGAGATTGCGATCGAACTGTCCACAGAGATCGATCAACAGCCGATTGTCGGGAAACTCGACCCGTGTCTCGCTCATATCCTCAGGCATTGCGTCTGCTCCCAAGGGTGTTGCTTGCACGAGATGATGTCTCCAATTGCTGCTTCACCACTACATGGTGACGTAGCAAACAGCCTCGTGCAAGCGAAAAGGCCGTCACCGGAGTGTCATGGCGCCAGAGCCCGGGCTGTGCTCTGGACAGAGGTCGCGGGTGCAACACATCATGCGGTGTGCGTGGCCGATACGACCGCTCTGCAGGATCCGGCCGATGACCGAGATTGATACCGCCAAACCGGCGACCAAGCCGAAGCCCAAAGTCGAACGTCCCAGGATGCACAAGGTCATCCTGCTGAACGACGATTTCACGCCGCGCGAGTTCGTGACCGAGGTGCTGCGCGCGGTTTTCGGCATGGGGCCGGATCGCGCCTATGGTGTCATGCTCACCGCGCACCAGCTCGGCGCCTGTGTCGTTGCGGTCTACACCCGCGACATCGCCGAGACGAAGGCCGATCAGGCGACCGAGGCGGGTCGCGAGGCCGGGCACCCCCTGACCTTCACGACCGAGCCCGAAGAGTAGATCAAACGGTTTCATTGAGATCGAGCCTCCAGAACAGCGGCTCCCCCTGGCGGCGCAGGCGCGACAGGACCTGCGACCGGGCGGGATAGAGAAAGGCGGGCGCACGGTCGGTCCTGACGAACCCGAAACGGCGCGGCAGATCGGTGTAAAGCGACCGCGGCGGCAGATCGTACTCGATGATGTGCTTCAGCTTCGCACCCGGGAGATACTGGTGCATCCAGACGTGCCGGATCCCCGCCCTGGTCCGGGCAAAATCTAGCGCCACCAGCATCAGCATACGTGCCCAGTCCCGCCCATAGAGCGCCAGCGCCCGGTCGAGGAACGCGAGACGATCCGCTTCGAACGCCGACGGCCCCTGCTTGGCGAGGTCATTGCGGCACCTCTTGGCAATGCGCAGCCAGTCGGTCTGGACCTCCTCGATCAGCAGGTCTTCGCCATCCCGCTCGAAGTCGAGCCGGATCCAGCCCATCGTGATCAGGTCCTTGCGCACGGGGTGTTGCCGCGTCTCGAGCGCACGGCGCGTCTCGATCGGGAACAGCGCGTCGAATTCGTCCTGAAACGCTTCGGGGAAGTTGACCTGGATCACGAGGTTGCCGCCGGTGCGGCTCACCTGAAGCTCGCGGCGGTAGAAGCCATTGCACCCGTCTGCCCATTCGCTGTGCGTGATCGAGACCTCGCGCCAGTCGGCGGCGACGGCGGTGTCGAGCGCAACCTCGGTGGCGCGGTCGCCGGACAACTGGCTCTCGCGCGAGAGCGCATCCAGCGGCTCGGCCAGCGGCAGCAGGTTTTCGGGCGTCACCCATCCACGCCCGCATGCGGCAACGACGTCACGCACACCCGGACGGGTCAGCAGCGGCGCCAGCGGCCCACGGCGCAACTCGGCAATCCGTGCCGGCTGGCGCAGACGGTGATGCAACAGCCATCCGCCTTCGCGCTCGGCAAAATACGGAAAAATCTTTTTTGCGGGAAGAAGCTCGCGGAGCTCCTTGCGAAATTCGGGTTTCATGGTCGGTCCATACAGGCAGCGCGGCGCCTGTCGGATCGACGACCGGCGTCAGCGGAAGGGGTTGTTCCTGGGATGTGGTGACGGCGGTCTGAGCATGAGGGTCTCCGTTTGTGCGGCGGAGCGGATACAGCACATGCGCCGATTCCGCAACACTGATCTTGGGCGTGCGTTCAGGACGGCCGCTGTGCATGGGCCGCCCTGCGCGATCAGGCGGCCTCGGCCACCTGTTGACGGGCGCTCGTCTCGACCGAGGACGTGCGATGCGCCCAGAGCAGAACCAGCACACCGGTGATGCCCGACAGCGCCGAGCCACAGAGCACGCCAAGACGCACGGCATTCTGATGGGCCACATCTTCGAAAGCCAGCGTCCCGATAAAGAGGCTCATGGTAAAGCCGATCCCGGCCAGCAGAGCCACACCGTAGATCTGCGCGATACTCGCCCCCGCGGGACGGTCGGCCAGACCCATTCTGATCGCGGCATAGGCAAGTCCGAAGACACCGATCTGCTTGCCGATGAACAGGCCAGCGATGATCGCGAGCGTCAGCGGAGCGCCCAGATCGGCAAAGCTGATGTCACCCAGCGGCACACCGGCATTGGCGAAGGCAAAGACCGGCATCACAAGGAAGGCTACGTATGGCTGCAGCGCTTTCTTCATGATGATCATCGGCGATGCCGGATCGTCCGCGCGGCCCATCGGGATCGCGAAGCCCAGCGCAACGCCGGCCAGGGTCGCATGCACGCCGGATTTCAGCACACACACCCAAAGGAACAGGCCAACGATGATGTATGGGCCGTGCCGACGGATGCCCATGACGTTCATCGCCGCCAGAAGAGCAAGGCCGATAGCGCCCAGACCAAGGGCAACCAGCGACAGGTCGGCGGTATAGAACGCCGCAATGATTGCAATCGCCGCGAGGTCATCGACAATCGCCAGCGCCAGCAGAAAGACCTTCAGCGAAGGCGGCACCCGGTTGCCCAGCATCGACAGAATGCCCAGCGCGAACGCGATATCGGTCGCCGCCGGGATTGCCCAGCCGCGGGCCTCGGCGCTTTCGATGCCGACAATCCCGATGAACACTGCGGCAGGGACCGCCATTCCGCCAATGGCACCATAGACCGGCAGCGCCGCGCGGCGCCACTCGCTCAACGCACCAGCGAGGATCTCCTTCTTGATCTCGAGCGCGACGAACAGGAAGAAGATCGCCATCAGGCCATCGTTGATCCAGAGCAGGATCGGTTTCGAGATCCCGGCACCGCCGAGATCGACCGTCGCCTTGGTGGTCAGAAGCTGGTCATAAAGCGGTTTCAGCGCACCGATGTTCTCGAAGAACAGGCCCAGCAGCGCAGCAACGGCAAGAACGACCCCTGCAAGTACCTCGTTCGACATGCCCTTCGCGGTGCCGCTCGCACTCATCCCGACCTCCTTTGATGACTTTCGCTCACATAGAACGCGATTCAAGTTTGGAAAGCGTTTCCATGAAAAACTTGCAGCGCTGCATGCGGTGCTGGGTCGCGGGCTAGAGCCTTTCGCCGCTCAGCGAGTTTGTAGCGCTCTCGACGATGGTCACATCGGCGATCTGGCCCACGGTCTCGGGCGGGGCCTGCAGGTGGACGGCCTGCAGATAGGGCGAGCGTCCGACCATCTGGCCCGGATTGCGGCCCGGCTTCTCGATCAGCACCGGCAGGGTGCGCCCGACCGTCGCCTGCTGGAACGCCGTCTGCTGTTCGGTCAGCAGCGTCTGGAGGCGCGCAAGCCGGTCAGCCTTCGCATCCTCCGGCACCTGCTCGGAGGTCGCCGCGGGGGTGCCCGGACGCGGCGAATACTTGAAGGAATAGGCCTGGGCGTACCGGACCTCGCGCACAAGGGCGAGCGTGTCCTCGAAATCGGCTTCGGTCTCGCCGGGAAAGCCGGTGATGAAATCGCCCGACAGCGCGATATCGGGGCGCGCCACGCGGATGCGCTCGATCAACCTGATGTAGCTTTCGGCAGTGTGCTTACGGTTCATCGCCTTCAACACACGGTCCGAGCCCGCCTGCACCGGCAGATGCAGGTACGGCATCAACGCGGGCACCTCGGCATGGGCCGCGATCAGATCGTCGGTCATGTCGTTCGGATGGGAGGTCGTGTAGCGGATGCGCGCCAGACCCTCGACCTCGGCCAGCGCCCGGACCAGTCGCGCAAGGCTCCAGTCGCCGCCATCCGGCCCCTCACCATGATACGCGTTCACGTTTTGGCCGAGCAGCGTGATCTCGCGCACCCCGCGGGACACCAGATCGCGGGCCTCGTTCACGATACGCTCGGCGGGGCGCGAGACTTCGGCCCCGCGCGTGTAGGGCACCACGCAGAACGCACAGAATTTGTCGCAACCTTCCTGCACGGTCAGGAAAGCCGTCGGCGCCCGCCGTGGGCGATTGTCCGCGGGCAGGTGGTCGAACTTGTCCTCGGCGGGGAACTCCGTCTCGACCTTCTCGCCCCGCCCGGCGACCATGTCGGGCAACCGGTGATAGGCTTGCGGCCCGACCACCAGATCGACCATGGGCTGGCGGCGCACGATCTCTGCCCCCTCGGCCTGGGCGACACAGCCCGCAACCGCGATCTTCATGTCGGGATTGGCCTGCTTCAGCGGCTTCATCCGGCCAAGCTCGGAATACACCTTCTCCGCCGCCTTCTCCCGAATGTGGCAGGTGTTGAGGACCACCAGATCCGCCTCTTCCGGGCTCGACACCTCGACATAATCCGACGCCGCCATGGCCGAGGCCATGCGTTCGCTGTCGTAGACGTTCATCTGACAGCCATAGGTTTTGATAAACAGCTTCTTCGGCGTGCTCATGTCGCGTTCATCTCAGTCAAAACACAAAAGGGCGGCTCGGTGGCCGCCCTTCTATCGGCTGCCCGCGCGGCGGGTAACGCATGTTCCCCGGGTCACTTCTTGGTGCGACGTCCGAGACCGATTTTCTTCGCGAGCTGCTGGCGCTTTTTCGCGTAGCTCGGCGCGACCATCGGATAGTCGTGCGGCAGGCTCCATTTCGCGCGGTAGTCTTCCGGCGTCATGTCATAGGCTGTCTTCAGATGCCGCTTCAGCATCTTCAGCTTCTTGCCGTCCTCGAGACATACGATGTAGTCGTCGGTGATCGATTTTTTCACCGGTACTGCCGGCTTCAGTTCGACCTCCGGCTCCGGCGCCGGTTGTTGCAGACCCGACAGAGTAGAGAACACGGTCGCAATCAGACCGGGCAGCTCACTCAACGGAACGGGATTGTTGGAGACGTGCGCCGCAACAATATCCGACGTCAGTTCCAAAAGCTCTCCATGCTCCATAGACGATTCGCTCATTTAAGGGATCCTTCGCTCTTTTATAGTGTGGTTGTGTCCCGCCTCGCGATGAGCTTATGCTACTACACACATCTGCTCGATACTGTGGGACACGCCGCGGTGTATAAGCACCGACGCACTTGTCTTCAAGAAGATTGTCACTGTTTCTTCATGTTCATGAAGCCGCAGAAAGTTGCATTTTGCCAATAGATGGACCTCAGGTTGCGGGAGTGTCCCAAGACTGGACAGGGCCAAAAACTTGGTCAAACGCACCTTCTTCCAACGCAACAACCAATAAGCGCTCCGCATTGTATGGCTTCGGGAAGATAATATCACAAGTGAATTCAGAAGAAAATCCAAATCGACAATAGTATTCAGCGTCTCCAATAAGCAAAACACGCTGCCAACCAAGATCGCGAGCCTGCGACAACGTTTCGGATATTAATAACGCACCAAGTCCCTCACCTTGTCGGGTTGGGTGTACGGCGATCGGGCCGAGCAGCAGAGCCGGAGCCCTGTCAACACCGATCTGGACCGGCCAATACCGAATACACCCTGCAACCGCGTTGAACTCATCGCGGGCGACAACACACAGCTCTGCTATTGGCGCAACATGTTGGCGCAGACGGTAAGAACTGAGCGCGCCCCGGCCCGGCGCAAAAGCCAAATCCAAAAGCAGTTCGACCTCGGCCCTGTCCTCGGGCGTTTCTTGAGTCAGGTGGAACATGACTGTGGTTGCATAGGCCGGGTGTTGACGTAATTCTGGGCATCCCGCCTAACATGCAGCTTGCGGGCTGACCAGTCCGCCTGCCCCAGACCGAAAGGCCGCGAATGTTCTACAAACCCGAAGACGGGCATGGACTGCCCCATGACCCGTTCAAAGCCATCGTCGCACCGCGGCCCATTGGCTGGGTCTCGACCCTGGACACGGGAGGCCGGGCCAACCTTGCGCCTTACAGCTTCTTCAACGGCTGTGGGGATCGCCCCCCTTACGTAATGTTCGCCCAGACCGGACCGAAGAAACCCGGCGGTCTTTTGGTCAAGGACACCGTCACCAATTGCCGCGAGACGGGCGAGTTCGCGTGCTCGCTGGTCAGCCAGGCGCTGAAAGATGCCATGAACGTCTCGACCGAGGCGTTTGATGCCGGTGTCGATGAATTCGAGAAGGCTGGCCTTGCCAAGGGCGCGGGTCAGGCAATCAAGGTCCCGCACGTGGCCGATGCCCCCGCTGTACTGGAATGCCGCACGCACCAGATCGTGGAGCTGCCCGCCTGGAAGGAAGACTGGCTCAACATCGTGGTGATCGGCGAGGTTGTCGGCGTGCACGTGGATGAAGCCTGCCTCAAGGACGGGATCCTTGACGTACTCAGCTACAATCCGGTCGCGCGGATGGGCTACAAGGATTACACCACGGTGACGGACCGCTGGGAAATGGACAGACCGGAGAGCGAAGCATGGCAGCAAAAGTTTCGATAATCGGCGGCAGCGGTCTCTATAATATCGAGGGACTGGAGAACGCCGAGTGGATCAGCGTCGATACCCCCTGGGGCGCGCCATCCGATCAGGTTCTGACCGGCACGCTTTCAGGCGTCGATGTCGTCTTCCTGCCCCGGCACGGGCGCGGGCACGTACACTCGCCGACCACGATCAACTACCGCGCCAATATCGATGCGCTGAAACGGCTGGGGGTCACGGACGTGATCTCCATCTCCGCCTGCGGGTCCTTTCGCGATGAGATGGCGCCCGGTGATTTCGTGCTGATCGACCAGTTCATCGACCGCACGGTCAACCGCGAGAAGACCTTCTTCGGCTCGGGCTGTGTGGCCCATGTCTCGATGGCGCATCCGATCTGCGCCCGGATCCAGCGCACTCTGGCCGAGGCCGCGAAGACGGCGGATGTCCCGCATCATGTTGGCGGAACGTACCTCGCGATGGAGGGGCCGCAATTCTCCAGTCTTGCCGAATCCAAGATGTACCGCGAAAGCTGGGGGTGCGACGTGATCGGCATGACCAACATGCCCGAGGCGAAACTCGCCCGCGAGGCCGAGCTTTGCTACGCCACCGTCGCCATGGTCACCGACTATGACAGCTGGCACCCGGACCATGGCGAGGTCGACATCACGTCGATCCTCGAGGTGATGCAGGGCAATGGCGAAAAGGCCCGCCGTCTTGTGCAGACCGTCGTGCCGATGCTCGCCGACCGGCCCGAGATCTGCCCCGAAGGCTGCGACCGCGCGCTGGAGTTTGCCATCATGACCGCGCCCGACAAACGCGACCCGGCGCTGATCGCCAAACTCGACGCGGTCGCGGGCCGCGTTCTCGCATAACATCTGACTTATCCAACGGGAGGAACTCATGGACATCACCGGCAAGAAGGCCGTCGTTTTCGGCGGCACATCGGGCATCGGCCTGTCGACCACCAAGCAGCTCGTCGCCAAAGGCGCCGAAGTCATCGCCATCAGCCGTGATCCGTCGAAGGCAGGCGATCTCGGCCCCGGCGTGACGCTCGAGGCCTGCGATGCGACCGATGAGGCGCAGACCAAGGACCTGCTGGCACGGCTCGCGCCCTACGACATCCTGATCTCGGCCGCGACCGGCGGCGGGCGTGCAATCGGGCCGTTCATGTCGATGGAGATGTCGGGCTTTCAGGCGTCCTTCGCCAAGATGTGGGGCTATGCCAACGTCGTCCGCCACGGGGCGGGACATGTGGCCGATGGCGGGTGCATCGTG
>JBCBOR010000034.1:0-46983 GCA_039821125.1 Pseudomonadota bacterium | reverse complement strand
TATAGCCCGATTGGTCGACCTTCGATCGATCCTGAACTGATGATCCGGATGTTGCTGGTCGGCTACATCATGGGCATTCGGTCTGAGCGGCGGATCTGCCAGGAGGTTCACTTGAACCTCGCGTATCGATGGTTCTGTCGGCTCGACTTGACCGACCCTATCCCGGATCACTCAACGTTTTCCAAGAACCGACATGGACGGTTCCGCGATAGCGATCTCCTGCGCCATTTGTTCGAAGCCATCGTAGCACGTTGTATCGCCGAAGGCCTGGTTGGCGGCGAACGTTTCGCTGTCGATGCCAGCATCATTCGCGCGGATGCCAATAAACAGAACGCGACACCAATCGATGAATGGCCGACCGACAAGCTTGATCCGGCGTCAGTCCCACGCGCTGTCCGAGAATACATCGAAACGCTGGATGATGCAGCGTTCGGTGCTGCAACCGAGAAGACACCGAAATTCACGTCGTACTCTGACCCGGCGTCGCAATGGACAGGTGCTCTCAAAGGCCCAGCGTTCTTCGCCTATGCGGACAACTATCTGATCGACACGGACAACGCGATCATCGTTGATGTGGAAGCGACACGCGCTGTGCGTCAGGCAGAGAGCGGGGCCGCCCGCACAATGATTGACCGAACTCTGGACAGGTTCGGCCTCTATCCAGAGGCACTCGCTGCTGACACGGCCTACGGGTCAGCCGACATGTTGGGATGGCTGGTCGAAGAACGTGGGATTGAGCCGCATATCCCAGTCTTCAGCAAAGCTGCCCGAAGGGATGGCGCGTTCCCGGCCACTGACTTCACGTATGACCATCATGCCGACGCGTACACCTGCCCAGGCGGCAAGCTCCTGAAACCTTACTGGCGCGACATCAAACAGGCGAGGCCGGAGTTCAGCGCCGATGGCTTCAAACGCTACTTCGCACGGAGGCAGGATTGCGAGGCCTGTAAACTGAAGCCTCACTGCACACCGAACCAACCGACACGAAAAGTCTCTCGCCATAGGTTCGAAGGCGCGCGGCAGATGGCACGGGACATCGCAAAGACCGACGCCTACGTTGCTTCAAGCTGCGCAAGGAAGAAGGTCGAGATGCTGTTCGCTCACCTGAAACGTATCCTCAGGCTTGGACGCCTGCGTCTTCGGGGTCCGTGCGGCGCACGGGATGAGTTTCTCCTGGCAGCCACCGCCCAGAACCTCCGAAAGCTTGCAAAACTGCTCCCAGAGAGAAGATCGGCGCCAGCATGACGGTAGTAGAAGCGATCGATCGCCCGAAAAATGAGCAGTCGCAATCCCCATCAGAATGGCCTTTTTCAACAAAATCAGAGAAGAGCCGACATTGAAAAGCCTTTCGTCAAGCCGATCGTTGTGCCTCTGGCAGAGAATTTCACTCGGCTGGGGTTCGTACTGCCTGGATGACTTGTTTCGGTGTTTCAAGTGATAGCGCGAGTTTGAGAAGAGGGGGCACCAGCAAGAGCGTCAGCAGGGCTGACATCGACAGCCCGCCAACCACAACAGATCCGAGCCCGCGGTAGAGCTCGGACCCGCTGCCGGGAAAGATCACCAGGGGCAGCATCCCGATCACCGAGGTCAGCGTCGACATGAAGATCGGCCGGATGCGGTTCCGGGTCGCCTCGAGGATCGCATCGTTCACCTCCATGCGGTCCGTGCGCATGTGATAGAGCGCCTGGTGCACCAGCAGGATCGCATTGTTCACCACGATGCCGATCAGGATCACGAAGCCGAGCAGCGTCAGCATGTCCAGCGGCTGCGTCTGGATCAGGTTCAGAAGGTAGAGCCCTGCCACACCGCCTGCCCCGGCAACCGGCACCGAAATCAGGATGACCAGCGGCAGCACAAAGCTTTCGAACAGAACCGCCATCACCAGGAAGACAATCACCAGCGCCAGGATCATGTTCCACTTCAACGCATCGAAGGTCTGGGTCAGCTGATCAGCGGCCCCTGTGACGGACAGCGACACGCCAGGTGGCAGACCATCGGCGACGATTGGTGCCATGACTTGCGTCTCGATCAATTCGAGTGCGGATTCCAACGCAATCGCCTGGCTGGGCCGGATCTCGAGCGTGATGGTCCGCTCAAGCTCGCGGTGGCGGATCTCGACCGGGCCTGCCGTCAGAACCACATTAGACAACGCCGACAACGGCAGGATCTGACCGTTGGGCGCCACGACGGGAAAGGCTGCGATGTCCTGGGTCTGCGACGTCTGCGACAGCGACGTCGTGCCCTTCAGCATCAGATCAATCCGTTCCGAGCCGACCGTGATCTCGGCCACGCGCACGCCGTCATTGTACGCATCCAGCGTCTGTCCGAGTGTGCGCGCGTCGATCCCGGCATCGGCCAGTCGGACGCGATCAGGCTCGACCCGCAATTCTGGCGCCCCAAGTTCCAGCCCCGGCTGGGGGCGGAACTGATTGCCCTCGGAGCGGGGCAGGACGCGGGCGATCCCGCCCGCCGCACGCTGGGCAACGCCGAGGATCTCGCCCAAATCCGGACCGGAGATGTTAAGCTCGATCGCGCGCCCGCCGCCAATGCCGCGCCCGAAAAGCGAGCGCTGGTTAATAAAACCGAAGGTCCCCGGCTCGGCGAAGATCGGACGCGACAGGACAGGGATCAGCTCGGCAACCCGGTTCGGATCCTGGGCCGCGCCGCCGAGGAAGGTCAGACCCCGGAACGAGACGAAGAAGAAGTGCTTCATCGCGGGCGGTGCGTCGAGATTTCCATCGTCCTGCTTCTCCCAAAGCGGGCGGGCGACGCCCTCGATCCGTTGAGCGATGGTGGTGGTCGTGTCCAGATTGTACCCGGGCGGCGGCAGGATAACGCCGAAGACGAGGTTGCGATTGCCCTCGGGCAGATACTCCAGCTTGGGCAGGAACAGCCAGGCGCCGAGGATCGCGCCCGCGGTTATGGCGGAGACCACCAGAACGCCAAGCCCCCGAAACCCGACGGTCGCCTTGGCATAGCCCTGGATCAGACTGGCAAAGCCGCGTCCGAAATGGTCAACCCCCGGCAAGGGCATGACGGAGAGCCGGGCCTTGCCGCCGCCCAGAACCTTCGCGCAGAGCGCCGGGACCACCGTCACTGCAACGACCAGAGACAGGATTACCGAGACCGAGATCGCCACCGCGATGTCACGAAAGAGTTGCCCGGCCTCAAGCTCCATCACAAGGATCGGGATGAACACCATCACCGTGGTCAGGGCCGACACCAGAATAGCGCCCCAGACTTGACGTGCCCCTTCATAGGCGGCCTCAGTCGGGGACTTGCCCTGCTGGCGCAGGCGGTAGATGTTCTCGAGCACGACGATGGCGGCGTCCACGACCATGCCCACGGCAAAGGCGATACCGGCAAGAGAAATCACGTTCAGCGTCCGGCCCATAGCCGCCATGGCGACGAAACTGGCCACGATCGAGACGGGGATCGCGACCGAGACCACCAGCGTTGCCCGCCCGGATCGCAGGAACAGCAGCAGCACGATGGCCGCGAGGAGCCCTCCGACCCAGATGTTCTGGATCACGAGGTCGATGGCGCCGTCAATGTAGATTGTCTCATCATAAACCTGTTCGAAGGTCAGCCCCTCGCGGGCAAGCGGGCCGTCCACAAGTTCCCGGACTGCGGTGCGGATACCCTCCATCGTCTCGATCACGTTGGCGCCGGTCTCGCGCACGGCGTTGACCGCGATTGCGGGCTCGCCCTTGTGGCGGATGCGGGCGACAGGCTCGCCAAAACCGAACTGCACCTGAGCGACATCGCGCACAAAGACTCGGCCGCCAGCGCCGAGGTTCGAGCGCAGCACGACATCGCCGATCGCCTCGACCGTGTTGAGCTCTCCGTCCGCGCGCACAACATAGCGCCGCTTGCCTTCCGCGATATCGCCCGCCGAAAGCGAGACGTTCTCGGCGCGCAGCCGGTCCACCACGTCCGGGATGGTCAGCCGGTAGGCCGCCAGACGCTCGGGGTCCACCACCACTTGTAGCTGGCGGCTCACCCCGCCGTAGACGTTCACGAGGCCCACGCCCTCGACACGTTCGAGTCGCGCCTTGATCTCATCCTCGGCAAAGTCGCCATAAGTCGCCATCTCGCGGATGTTGCCCTCGGCGCGCTTCAGGATAATCCACGCGATCGGGTTGTCCGAGGACCCCGAGGTGTCGATCGTCGGCTCGCTGCCTTCATCCGGGTTTCCGGTGACGCGGTCCAGACGGTTCGACACCAGGAGCAACGCGCGGTCCATGTTCGTGCCGATGGCGAATTCCAGCGTCACCGTGGCCGAGCCGGTCTCGGCGCTGGAGACGATGCTCTCGAGCCCTGTCAGGCCCTTGAGCACGTCCTCCTGTTCGTTGACGATCTCGCGCTCGACCTCTGCAGGCGCCGCGCCCGGCCAGTCGGTTTTGACCTCGATCACGGGCTTGCGCACATCCGGGATCAGCTGGATCGGGATCTGCGTGAGCGCCAAAGCGCCGAACATCACCGCCATCAGCACCGCGGCCACCACCGCGATGGGTCGCTGGATGGCGAGGCGGATCAGATCCATCTCAGCCGCCGGCCGGTGTTGCGTTCACAGGTTGGTCGGGCCGGAGGCGCTCGTTGCCACGCACGACCACCATGTCGCCGGGCGAGAGACCGGAGACGACCTCCATCCGCGCGCCCGCCGCCTGCCCGAGCTTGATCGGGCTCATCTTTGCGACCCCGTCCACGACGACGTAGACAATCCAGCTGCCACCCGGTCCCTGGACGAGCGCGTCCTTGGGTACGGTAAGAAGCTCACGCGGGGCGCTGACCGGGATCTGCAGGGTCAGGGACTTGCCCACGGCGATCAACTGCGGATCGATCCCCGAGAGGTCCGTGCGGAAGCGCACGGGCCGGGTCCGCGTCGAGATCGTCTCGACCGGCAGGGCGACCCGCACCGTTGCGGTTCCACGCTCGCCGCTCGCAAAGAGGATGGTGACTTCCGTCCGCGGCGTCAGCCCCGCGATCAGTTCGGTCGGGACATCCGCTTCGATCTCGAGGGCATCGATGTCCAGCAGCTTTGCGACAGCCTCCCCAATGTTGAGGTACTGGCCGGGCTGGGCCATCCGTTCGATGACCACGCCATTGAAGGGCGCCCGGATGATCGACTGTTCGAGGTCAAACGACACACGCGCCAGCCGTGCCCGCGCCGAGCGGATCTCGGCATTTGCCTGGGCCAGCTCGGACTGTGCCTGCTCAACGGAGCGCTGCAGGTCCTCGAAGGCCCCCTGGCTGAAAGCGCTCGAGCGTTTCAGGCGCTCCTGTCGGGCGAGCCCCTGCAGGGCCAGGGCCAGCCGGGCCTCCGCCGCAGAAACACCGGCCTCCGCCACTTCCAGAGCGGCCTCGCCCGAACTGCGCTCGATCTCCTGCAGGTCGGTCGCGAGGCGCACCAGCGGATCCCCGCCGGCAACGCGGTCTCCCACCTTGAAGAGAACCTCGACCGTGACCCCGGGTCTGCGCGATGCCACATCGGTCTGCGTCGATGGAACAAGCTGCCCGATGATCGGAGATGTATCCGATGTCGCGCGAATGTCGACTTCCTCGACCAACACCGACGCCGCGCGCCCTTGGGCGGCCGCCGGCCCGATCCCAAGAAGAACTATCGCCATCGCTAAGAAGATTCTGCAGCCGCTGTGCATACACGCGCTCCTTAAGGAATATACTAGGGCGGAACACCTGATTTGCATAGCAGGATCACGCCTTTGTGGCAGATGGCCAAGTGCTCACATGTCGGTGATGCGTGCCAGGGTCCGGCGTTGATGGTGTGGATGCCCGCACTGACCAAGCCAACCAATGAGATCGCCATTCAGATCTGCGTGATGAAGCGAGTGATCCGAGCAGCAAAACCCGCTGGGTTCACATTTCCAGCGCGACACCGCGTTGAGCCGCGAATGCCTCGATGGGTGTTTGGTATCCGAGGCATTTGCGCGGCGTTGAATTGAGGTTCCAGATCACGTTGTCGATGTCGTCGTCAGTTTACTCTGAGAGGCTGGCCTTGCGTGGCAGATCGCGGCGGATCTTCCCAGTGCCCGAACTCGGCACGCAGATGCGCCTTTGTCGGCCTTTGGTTTACTGATGTGCGGTTCGGGATGGATGGCTCGCGCCGACCGTTGCGCCTGCGACGTCCACGCCTTGCATTGCGCTGAGCGAGCTGACGCCGCAGCCTCGCGCGTCGGCCTTCCGGGCTGTAGACGTGGCGATAGATGGACTCGACGCTGGTGCTGTGCTCCACTTCTTCCAGTTCCATCCGCCCGACGATCTCCTCTGGGGTCCATCCCATAGCAAGGCGGTCTTCGATGTGGGTTCGAAGGCGGGTGGAGCGTCCTATCCAGCTACCACGCAATTTGCGTGCCCAGACAAGACGGTCTGCGCCATCCGGACTATAGCCATCGACGTTCGTATTGTTCCTCAGTTCACGATGGATTGTGGAACGCAGGCGGCCAAGACGGCGTGCGATCTCCGTTTTTGGCAGTCCTTGTTCCAGCATGCCCATCAGGCGGCAGCGCTCAGCGAGCGAAAGGTGGTCGTAGTGTCTTCCCATAGCGGTACTGCTGATAGGAGGTGTCGCACTTGGTTTGAGAATCTAGCGTTAGTGCTGGTCGTTCCAGCGATTTCCGCATTTGGGCGAGAGACGGGCTGCGGCCGTATTTCGGGCGCAGCGTCTTGTGACCCATCAGATCGGCTTGAATGCGTTCCGGAGCCTCAACCTCAATCAGACGATCCTGAAACCCGTGACGAAGCCCGTAGAGCGTGGCGCCCTCTGGCAGCAGCCTGCGCTTGCGCAGGTATTTGTTGATCGCGGCCGATGCGCTCGCATTCTTACCGGCATATTGCGGTAAGCCCGCCGGATTTCTCTGCATTGCACTCAGCGTAGTGCCTACAAGAGGAATGGTTCGCGTCGATTGTGCGGTTTTGAGTGAGCGAATGCTGTTAGCGCGAACGACAATGTGTGGGATCTCAGCATCGAGCTGGATGTCCTCTTGTGCGAGCCCAGCGATCTCGTTCAGATGGGCGCCGGTATCGGCCATGACCAGGACGATCCCGCGCGCATCCTCATCCAAACCTTCGAGGGCCGCATTTTGCAGCATCACAGTCTCTAGCCAATCCCGTGTGAGGGACACACGCTCGAACTGCTCAGGCTCGATCAGGCGCAACCCTTGAAACGGGTTCTCAAGCCTAAGGCGATGGGTCTCGTTCACGACGCGGAAGATCTTGCGCAGCGCCCCCAGTGTTTTGTTGGCGGTATTGGCCGAGGTCACGTTTTGCGCAATACGGCGTTCGCCCCACCACTCGCGGAACTTGAGTGCGTCGTTCCGAGTAATGGCGTGCAGCGATCTGTGGCCAACAACCTCGGAAAAAGTGCGTTCGGCGAGCTCCAAAGGGTTTCGCCAGCGCTTGCGTTGTCCTTCGTTCTTGGCCGCGAGCTCGATCTTGTTCAGCCCTACAAATATCTCGAACGCGTACTCTAGGGAGACGGACGGCTTCGCAACGGCGCCGAGGACCGCATCGGGATCCGGTTCGCCGGCATCCTGGATTTTGGACTCAAGCGCGGTCAACCGAGCAAGGAGATCATCAGTGTTGGATCGATCTCTGGCCAATTCGGACATCGGCCGAAAATCGAAGCCCAGCCGCTGAGAGCGGGCGACGGCGAGCTCGTAGTCTCGTCTTGCTTCAGGCGCCGAATGGCCTTGACGCAAGCTGGCGATGAGTGCCTCGACCTCGTGATGGACCGCATCATAGGCCGACTTAAACCCAGGCAGCCGCTCATCCCGATGCTTCAATGAACGTTTAAATTGACGCTCCTTGACGGCGCCAACCAAATCCGTCGGCACCCTGCGGACGTAATAGAGCGTCCCATTGTTCCGACGGTAGACATGCCCCCAACCTTTGACACTCTGCACTTCGGCACCTGTTGTTTGCCAGAGTGTTGACCAAATCGCTGGGGCGTTACCTCGTCGACGCCTCAAGAATCAGCTAACTGACTGACAAGCAGAGTCCATTGTCTCCGAAAGCGAAAAAGAAGTGGCGCACCGGGGAGGATTCGAACCCCCGACCCCCAGATTCGTAGTCTGGTGCTCTATCCAGCTGAGCTACCGGTGCAGGCCATCTGAGCCGTTTGGCGCAGAGCCGGGTATCTAGCGGGCTGGTCAGGTGATTGCAAGGTGATTTGGCAGGTTCGTGATTGCAGGCCTGGAACCAAGCATCGCTACGCCTCCCGCATGCGCTGTCATTCGTCACGGTGGACGTCTTGCGGCACCGCTGTCCCGACGGCCACGGGACATCTGCGGCATGTCAGGCCGCGGCCATGGCGGCGGCGGAGGGCAGGGTGATCCGGAACCGTGTCCCTGCCGTGGTGCTCGAGACGAGCGCGAGCGTCCCACCATTGGCCTGAACAAGCTCCTGTGCGATGGCGAGGCCTAGGCCGGTGCCCTCGCGCGAGGTCGACCCCCGGAAGGGCTTGAACAGGTTCTCGAGCGCTTTCGCGGGCATGCCGGGACCGGTGTCGGAGACCGTGATCTCGGTCTGCCCGTCGCACATCTCGGCATTGAGGACGATCTCACCGGGCTGGCCCGCCTGCTGAATTGCCCGTGCGGCATTCGAGGCAAGATTGCTCAGCACGCGGTAGAGCTGTTCGGGATCGGCACGCACATGCACCTCGTGCCCGACATCGACACGGTATTTCACGGCCCCGTCGTCATGGCCAATACCGAGACCTTCGCAGACCTCCTCGGACAACTCGCGCAGGGCAACGACGCGCAGCTCCGGCGGGGCTTCCTCAGCCTTGCCATAGGTCAGCGTGGACTGACACAGCCGGATTGCCCGGTCGAGCGATGCGATCAGCTTGGGCGATGTGCGTGCGACCACCGGGTCCTCAGACATCTCCAGCCGGTCCGCCATAAGCTGGGTGGTTGCCAAGATGTTGCGCAGATCGTGGCTGATCTTTGCCACGGCTTCCCCCAACGCGGCCAGCCGTGCCCGCGCCCGCAGCGCGGCCAGCACATCGCGCTGCATGTCGGCCAGCGCGCGCTCGGCGTCGGCGATCTCGCCAAGACGGCTGCGCGGGGTGATGACGCGGGCCGGATCTTCGGGGTTTTCGGAGAAATCCTTGACGTTCTGGATCACCTTGGTGATCGGGCGCACGACGAAGCGGCGCATCGAGAAGAAGACCATGGCCGCGGTGATCAGCGAGATGATTAGGCTGAGCCGCAGGATCCGCAGGCCATAGTCGATCATCTCGGCCCGCATCGGACGGCTGTCGAGGGTGATCTCCAGCTCCTTGCCCATATCGGCCGGGGCATGGGCGCGGATGTGGATCACACCGGCCTCGGCGGTGCCGAAGAGGCGCGCGAGCGCTTCGGTGATCTGGTCGAGGATCGAGGGATCGCGCAGATCGAAGGTGTCGACCACAGGCGGGATCTCGCGGCTGCTCAGGACCAGCTCGCGGATGCCCTCGTGCCGGACGGCGATGTTCAGCACTTCGGTCTTGTCGATCAGCTCGGCCTCGAGCTCGGGGCTGACGATCTGATCCTGAGCCGCGAGGACGGTGAGGGCGGCGATTTCGGCCCGGCGGACCCGTTCGCTCAGATAGTCCATGCGATAGCGCGCGACCGAGGGCACGAAGACGGCCACCTCGATCAACATCACGACGCAGATCGTGACGATGAGCAGGCGTCCGGACAGGCTCCGCACCAGAGGCATCAGGCGTATCGCTTAGTAATTACAAGGCCTTTCCGTAGAAATATGCCGATCAGCCAAGCCGCGCAAGCAAGCGGACGATCACTTTTACCCGCTCGCTTTCGAACAGGCGCGGCGTGTAGTAGGCGCCCGCGGTGCGTTTCGAGACCTCGCCCAGCGTCGGATAGGCCGCGACATGCCCGGCCATGTCGCCGATCTTCATGCCTTTGGAGATGGCGAGCGCCCAGGGCTGGATCAGTTCTCCGGCCTGCGCGCCGACGATCGAGCAGCCCAGAATCTTGCCCCGCTTGCCGATGACCGCCTTGGCAAAACCGTCGGTCTTCAGCTCGGCACGGGCGCGATCATTCTCGGCATAGTCGAAGCGGGCGATCTCGACCCTGTCGCCGTGCTCGTCGCGGGCCGCGGCCTCGGTCAGGCCGACATGGGCGAGCTCGGGGTCGGTGTAGGTGACCCATGGGATCAGGTCGGTGCGGTTCCGAACAGGCAGGCGGAAGAGCGCATTGCGGATCACCAGCCCCGCCTGATAGCCCGCGACATGGGTGAACTGCAGCCCGCCTGCCACATCGCCGATGGCGTAGACCTTGCGGTTGGAGACGGAGCGCAGCCCGCGATCCACCGTGATCCCGCGCCGGTCGTGGTCGATCCCCGCCTTGTCGAGATCCAGCTTGTCGATGTTCGGGGCGCGGCCTGCCGCGACCAGAAGGTGGGTGCCGGAGATCTCTTCCCCGTCCGCGAGGGTAATGGCCGGACCCGAGTCGGTTTGCCGCGCGCCGACGATCTGAGCGCCTTCGCGGATGTCGATGCCCTCGGCGCGGAGCTTTTCAAGCGCCACGGCAACCAGTTCCGGGTCGTCCTTGCCAAGGGCCTTGAACGCTTCGAACACGATCACGTCGCACCCGAGACGTCGGTGTGCCTGCGCCATCTCCAGCCCAATCGGGCCACCGCCGATGATCAGCAGGCGGTCGGGACGGGTCCGGTTCTCCCAGAGCGTCTCGTTGGTGAGGTGCGGGGTGTCGGCAAGCCCCTCGATCGGGGGCAGGGTCGGGTGAGAGCCGGTGGCAATTACAAACCGGCGCGGTTTGATGGTGGTCCCGCCCGCCTCGACCGTGTCGGGCGCCGTGAACCGGGCATAGTCCTGCAGGACGGTGCAGCCCAGACCCTCGAACCGCTCGACGCTGTCATGGGGTTCGATCCCGCGGATCACCGCCTGCACATGCTCCATCGCTGCGGCGTAGTCGATCTCCGGCTCGTGCGGGGCCACACCGAACGGGGCGGAGGACCGGTGTGCGTGCGCGGCTTTGCCTGCTGCGATCAGGGCCTTGGACGGGACACAGCCATAGTTCAGGCAGTCGCCGCCCATCTTGTGGCCCTCGATCAGGACCACGCTGGCGCCCATTTGGACGGCCCCGGCCGCGACCGAGAGACCGCCCGAGCCTGCCCCGATGATGCAAAGATCGGGCGTCAGCACGGATGTCATTGCGAGGGGTCTTTCTGTCCGATCACACCGAGGCTCTTGAGCACCAGGGGCAGGGCCGCCAGCGCGGCCAGACCGAGCAGGGGGCCTAGCACGTGCGGCTCGAAGATCACGCCGAGATCCGGTTGCTCGCCGCGCGCCAGCTGTTCACCCAACCCGGCGCCGATCGAGACATAGACGACCGTGCCCGGGATGATGCCGACCAGCGTCGTCCAGACAAAGGTCCACGTCCGCGCGCCCAGAAAGGCCGGGGCAAGGTTGGCAACGAAGAACGGCACGGCCGGCACAAGGCGCATGATCAGCAGGAAACTGATCTGCCCGTCGCGGAAGCCTGTCTCCATCTTTGTGATCCAGCCCGAGGCCCGCGCGCGCAGCACCTCGCCAAACGCTGTCTTGGCAGCGAGGAACACCAGCGTCGCACCGATGGTCGCCGCGATCACCACCATGGCCGAGCCGCCCACCGTCCCGAAGAGCAACCCGCCGATCAGCGACAGCCAGACGGCGCCGGGGATCGAGAACGCAACCGCCACAACATAGGCCAGCATGAACGCCGCGATGGCGAGCACGGCGTTTTCGGCTCGCCAGTCGAGCAGCGCCTGATAATTCTCGGTCAGTGCCTGAAACCCGAGGTAATCGCGCAGCAGCACAAAGGCCGCGATGGCCCCGACTGCGATGACGGCAATCGGAAGATACCGCATCAGCGCACTGCCGCTCGTGCTGTCGGTGTCAGGCGCATCCGTCGTTCTGTCCGTTGGCATCCGCCAAACCTCCGCATTGTCAGGTATCCCCGGTCTCGATTGGATATCGTGTGTCTTGTCGAGGGTACTACCCTATTCACGGGTGGTTGATGGATCGTGCGATGACTGAAACAATCGCTTTCGCGCTGCCTCGCCCGTTGACTCGGGGATGGCGAAGCGGTATCTGCGCCGGTCTGGATTTACTGGCAGCACGCGGGACGGCCCGCGGCGCCGAACGAGAGGCCGCGCGGCCCGCGCGGAGAATGCGATGAAACGTACTTTTCAGCCGTCGAACCGCGTGCGCAAGGCGCGTCACGGATTTCGCGCCCGCATGGCCACCAAGAATGGCCGCAAGATCCTGAACAAGCGCCGCGCTCGCGGCCGCAAGAGCCTGTCGGCCTGAGCCGACGGGGACCGGATCCGGTCGGGCGATGGCCACGCCGCCGCCGACACTCAAGAAACGCCGAGATTTCCTGGCCTGTGCACGGGCGCGCCGATGGGTTGCGCCCTCTTTGATTCTGCAGGCGCGGGAGCGACGAGGCGACCGCGAGGCGGGTGTTGAAGGCATCCGGGTCGGCTATACCTGTTCCAAGAAGGTCGGAGGGGCGGTCGTGCGCAACCGCGCCAAGCGGCGTTTGCGTGCCGCGGCAACCGAGGTGCTTGGCCCCGGAGGGCGAGACGGATGGGATTATGTTCTGATCGGGCGGGCGGACAGCACGGCAACGCTGGCCTTCGACAGGCTGCTGGCCGATCTGACAAAGGCGCTGGACCGTGTGCATGCGCCGCCCCGCGAGAGGAAACAGGCCAGGGCATGAGCCCTTTGGCGCATGTCATTGCGCTTCCTGTCCGCCTGTACCGCCTCATCGGCAGCCCCTGGGTCGGTCGCAACTGCCGGTTCCTGCCAACATGCTCGGAATACGCGCTCGAGGCGCTCGAAAAGCACGGTGCGGTGCGGGGCTCGTGGCTTACGCTGCGCAGGCTGGCGCGGTGCCGTCCGGGCGGCGGTGACGGGTACGACCCGGTGCCCGAGCCGCAAGAACGCTAGAGATGCTTGCCGCGACCCCTGCCGGTCGTTCTGTATTTTGTCCCGCCGAGTTGAAAATCGGTCCCGCTCGCCACTGAGTCATCGAAAAGGATCTCTGCAAGCGGGCCAGTAGATCCATCTTTCAAAACAAACTCGCCCCCACTGATAGAGAACTCGGTGCCCGGCAGAATGTTTGGATCATCCAGCACTTTGCCCATGTTCGAACTGCAATCGTTCAAGCCAAGCACGACGGCAAGCGCAATCGCAGGAACTGGAAAAAGCTTCATCTCGAATACTCTCATCGACAAACCTGGATTTCTCCATCGTTCTGTATCGCGATTATCTTTGTCAACTTTGATGCGGTCCGGTGGCGCTTGAGTGCGTGGCGCAATCCATCTATGCCCGTTGCATGCTGGACGCCACCGATGACACCCTGCTGGAGAAGCTGTTCGCGAATGCGCCGGACGCGCTGGAGTTCCGCAAACTGCGCAAGCGGATCATCCGCGACACGCGCGAGGCGATCGAGCGGTATGGCATGGCACGCGAGGGCGATCGCTGGCTGGTCTGCCTGTCCGGCGGCAAGGACAGCTACACGCTGCTCGCCGCACTGATCGAGCTGCGCTGGCGCGGGCTGCTTCCGGTGGATCTGCTGGCTTGCAATCTCGATCAGGGGCAGCCCGGATTTCCCACAACCGTGTTGCCGGCGTTTCTGTCCGACCTCGGGATCCCGCACCGGATCGAGTATCAGGACACCTACTCGGTCGTTGTCGACAAGGTGCCGGCGACCAAGACCTACTGCGCGCTTTGCTCGCGCCTGCGCCGCGGGCATCTCTACCGCCTCGCGCGCGAAGAGGGATGCAGCGCCGTCGTGCTCGGCCATCACCGGGATGATATCCTCGAGACGTTCATGCTCAACCTCTTCCACGGAGGACGGCTGGCCGCGATGCCGCCCAAGCTGGTGAACGAGGAGGGAGACCTCATGGTGCTGCGCCCGCTTGCGCACGTGACCGAGAGTGATTGCGACCGCTTTGCCCGTGCGATGCAGTTCCCGATCATCCCGTGCGATCTCTGCGGGTCGCAGGACGGTCTACAGCGCCAGCAGATCAAGGCGATGCTGGACCAGTGGGAGAAGAACAGCCCCGGCCGCCGCGCCGTGATGTTCAAGGCTCTGACCAACGTGCGGCCGAGCCATCTGGTCGATCCGGCGCTGTTTGATTTTGCGGGGCTGCGACCGCCCGGCGATCAGGCGTGACGCCCGCACCGGCGGTCGGGTCAGCCAGACATTGTGCCTTGGCGTGGACCGCGTGGAGCGCACCGAAGATCCGACGGGCGAGACCGGGTTTGCAAGAGTGAACCTGCCCACTGGCGATCTCGCCGGGCGTACATATCTGACATACGTCGACGCGGAACGGGAAAATCCTTGACCTTGTGCTCCCCGGCGGGTTCAACCCCGGGACGGATTCCCACAAGATGCTGGAGCGGGCTGCATGGGTGGCAGTGACGAGACCAAGAACCTTATTCTGGCGGCGGTGCTGTCCATGGTGGTCGTGTTCGCATGGTTCACCATCTTTCCGCCCGAACCACCGGTCGAGGAGCAACCCGCGCCGACGGTCGAGGGGCAGGACGCCACCGTGCCACAGCCCGGCGCGCCATCCGCCCCGGTCCTGCAGGCATCGCGTGACGATGCGCTGGCCGCGGGCTCGGACGAGCGGATCGAGATCGTCTCGCCCGCGATCACCGGGTCGATCCTGCTGACCGGCGGGCGGATCGACGATATCCACCTCTCGAAATACCGCGAGACCCAGGACCCCGAAGCCGACACGGTGATCCTGCTTAATCCGGCGGGGGGGCCGAACCCCTATTACGTCGATTACGGCTGGGTGAAGACCGAGGGCGCCGATCCCGGTCCCATGCCCAAGGGCGACACACCCTGGACGCTGGAAAGCGGCGATCGCCTGACCCCGGACAGCCCGGTGACGCTGGCGTGGGAGAACGGGGCCGGCCTGACCTTTCGGCGGACCATCGCGCTCGATGAGCAGTACATGTTCACGATCACGCAGTCGGTCGAGAACGCCACGGGGACGGATGTGACCCTTGCCCCGTTCGGAAAGATCGTGCGCATCGGCGGCGAGGCGTCCACCAATCTCTGGATCCTGCACGAGGGCGCGATTGCCCAGACCACCGAGAAGCGAGAGGAAATCTCCTATTCCGATCTCGAGGATCTGGACCCCAGCCCAAACCAGCAGGGCCTGCTGTTCCCGTTCCTCGGTGCGCAGAACGGCTGGATGGGGTTCACCGACAAGTACTGGATGACCACGATGATCCCGGCGCGGGACACCGGGTTCGACGGGTTCTTCCAGACCTTCCTGCGCGGTGCACAGCCCGAGTTCCAGGGCCTGATGCGCCAGCCTGTCATGACCGTTCCGGCCGAGGGCGGCGTCTCGGCCACCTCGCATCTCTTTGCCGGTGCGAAGGAGTTCTACACCCTGCGTGACTATCAGGACACGATGGGCATCAAGGACTTCGTCGATGCCATCGACTGGGGCTGGTTCTACTTCCTGACGAAGCCGATCTTCCAGTTGCTCGCCTGGGTGCAGAGTATCGTCGGCAATATGGGCTTCGCGATCATCGGCCTGACGCTGATCATCAAGACGATCCTCTTCCCGCTCGCCTACAAATCCTACGTCTCGATGTCGAAGATGAAGGAACTTCAGCCCGAGATGGAGAAGCTGAAGGAGCGCTGCGGCGACGACCGCCAGAAGATGCAGCAGGAGATGATGGCGCTCTACAAGAAGGAGAAGGTCAACCCCGCCTCGGGCTGTTTGCCGATCCTCTTGCAGATCCCGATCTTCTTCTCGCTCTACAAGGTGCTGTTCGTCACGATCGAGATGCGCCATGCTCCGTTCATCTGGTGGATCACCGATCTCTCGGCGCCGGATCCGACCTCGATCCTGAACCTCTTCGGCCTCTTGCCCTTTGCGGCGCCGGATCCGACCTCGTTCCTGGCGATCTTCTCCATCGGGGTGTTCCCGATCCTGATGGGCATCACCATGTGGCTCCAGCAGAAGCTGAACCCGGCCCCGACCGATCCGACACAGGCGATGATCTTCGCCTGGATGCCGTGGGTCTTCATGTTCATGCTGGGAACCTTCGCCAGCGGGCTGGTGATCTACTGGGTCGCCAACAACACGATCACATTCATCCAGCAGTACTCGATCATGCGCAGTCAGGGGGTGAAGGTCGATATCCTCGGCAACATCGTGGCGGGCTTCAAGAAGAAGAAGCCCGAGGCCAAGTCATGAGCGAGGGTACGCTCTCAGGCCTCTATCGCCACCCGCTGAAGGGCGTGGGCTCTGAGCCGATGGGCGAGGTGGATCTCAACAAGGGCAAGGGCATCGCGTTCGACCGGCGCTGGGCTGTGGCGCATGGCGATGCCGAGAGTGTCGAGGGCTGGGCCGCGCCGAAGAATTTTGTCACCCAGAGCTACTCGCCGCGGCTTGCGCAGACGAAGGTCAAATTCTCGCAGCGCAATCATATGCTGGAGCTGAGCCACCCGGACCGGCCGGATCTTGCGATCCAGATCGGCACCCCCGATGGCGATGATGCGCTGTCGGAGTGGATCGAACCTTTGGTTGCAGGCACCCTGCGCGCTGCGCCGCCCTATCTGGTCTATGAGATGCGCGAGGGCGGGTTCACCGACTTCGAGGACACGCATATCGCCATCGGCTCGGACGCGTCGCTCCGCGCGCTGGGCGAGAAGGCGGGCACCACGCTCCAGCACGAGAGGTTCCGCATGAACCTCTGGATCGAGGGCTTTGCGCCGTATGCCGAACTGGACTGGGTCGATCGCGAAGTCGAGATCGGCGAGGCGCGGCTGAAGATCATCGGGCGAGACAAGCGGTGCAGTGCGACGACCGCAAACCCCAAGACCGGCCATACCGACGTGCAGGTGCCCAAGCTGCTGCACGCCGAGTTCGGTCATATGGACTTCGGCGTCTATGCCCAGGTGGTGAAGACAGGCCCTGTCCGTGTCGGCGATCCCGTCCGGGTGCTCTGAGCGCCCGGCAGGTTTTGTCCGATGGACTTCAGCTTCACAATTGATCCCGAACCGTCAGCCGACCAGATCGAGACCGGGCGCAAGCTGTTCGCGGGACCCTGCGATTTCGTGAAGGGGGTCGTGGCGATGGACGGGCTGCCCACATCGGACCGGTCCGAGATCTGTTTCGCCGGGCGCTCGAATGTCGGGAAATCCTCGCTGATCAATGCGCTGACCGGGCGCAAGGCGCTGGCGCGGGCGTCGAACACGCCGGGGCGCACGCAGGAGATCAACTATTTCGCGCTGGGCGATCAGGGCCGTGGCGGCGGCTATCTGGTCGACCTGCCAGGCTATGGCTTTGCCGAGGCCCCGGTCGAGAAGGTCGCGCGCTGGCAGGAGCTGCTCAAGACGTATCTGGCCGGGCGGGTCACGCTGGCCCGCGCCTTCGTTCTGATCGACAGCCGCCATGGGCTGAAGCCGGTGGATCACGAGATCATGGAGTTGCTGGACCGCGCGGCGGTCGTGTTTCAGGTGGTGCTGACGAAGACCGACAAGCCCAAGAAAGGTGCGCTGGAGAAGGTTCTGGCCGCGGTTCAGACCGGGCTTGGCAAGCATCCCGCGGCGTACCCAGAGATGCTGACCACGTCGTCCGAGACCGGAGACGGCATCGCCCGGCTGCGCGCGGTGGCGGCGGATCTCTTTCGGGTCTGACGATTTAAACCGAAATTTTACCTTGATTGGTCATAACCCGGGCCACGCGTAGGGGCCCTGGTGACGCTCGGCCCCGCCCCCTCTCGAGAGATCCCGATCGCACGCTCCGGCATGGCTCCGGCCCGTGCGGTCGTCCGAATACCCCGTGGCCGGCCACACCATTCGATCCGACGCGATGCGGATGGGCAAACCGAAGCACTGGTCAGACGAAACACCGGGCAGGGCGGCCCGCATCACCGTCCCCACCAAGAGCACTTTAACACCGCGGGCCAAACGGCCTCGCCGGACACTGGCGTGTCCGGGCGAGACGCCTTTGCATCGGCCCCTCCCTGACCCTCCCCGATCCGGGGAGGGGACGCCCGTGGCGAACGGCGGCTCATTATCGTGTTGACGCTGAAATCTGTTGCTTGTGGCGGCGGGCAATCGCACTGGCGATCTCGTCAGGTTTTTGAGCGAGGTCTGGTGCGGTGTGTTCATCGAGGGCTGCGGCGAGCATGCGCGCTTCGGTCTCCGGCGGGATGCTGTAGGGTTTGTCCAAGGCCAGATCGCCGGGAGGCGGCACCTTGAAGGCCTGGTAGGCATGGTCGATCAGGTCCGCCAGCACCGGGTCCGGGATCCGGTCACGGGCCGTGCCATCCGCCGCGTCCGTCATTCCGCCGCGTGGGCGCCGATCAGCCCGCCGGACTGGCGGTGCCAGAACCCGGCATAGCGCCCGCCCTTGGCGAGCAGGGCGTCGTGTGGGCCTTGCTCGATGATCTGCCCGTCCTCCATGACGACGATCCGGTCCATGTGGGAGATGGTCGAGAGCCGGTGCGCGATGGCGATCACCGTCTTGCCCTGCATGAGCCGTGTGAGCGCTGTCTGGATTGCCGCCTCGCTCTCGCTGTCGAGGGCGGAGGTCGCCTCGTCCAGCACGAGAATAGGCGCGTCTTTCAGGATGGCGCGGGCAAGTGCGATGCGCTGGCGCTGGCCGCCGGAGAGCTTGACCCCGCGTTCGCCGAGATGGGCGTCGTAGCCCGTGCGGCCCCTCGGATCCTCGATCTCGGTCAGGAAGTCATGCGCTTCGGCCTGGCGGGCGGCGGCGATGGCGGCCTCGCGCCCGGCGTCCGGTCGCCCGTAGAGGATGTTGTCGAGCGCCGAGCGGTTGAACATGGCCGCGTCCTGGGTGACGACGGCGATCTGGCGGCGCAGCCCGTCCTGGGTCAGCGCGGCGATGTGGTGCCCGTCGATGGTGATGCGCCCGGCCTCGATATCGTAGAGCCGCGTGAGCAGAGCGACCATGGTGGACTTTCCGGCGCCGGAGGCACCGACCAGCGCCACGCGCTCGCCCGGCGCGATGTCGAGGGTGATGCCGCCGATGCCGCCGGTCTCGCGCCCGTAGCGGAACGAGGCGTTCTCGTACCGGATCGCCCCTGTCAGCGGCGGCGGATCCTTGGCGTCCGGGCGGTCGGTCAGGGTGTGTGGCGGGGTCAGGGTCTGGATGCCGTCCTCGAGCACACCGACATTCGAGAAGATCCCGAGTGCTGTGAAGCTGATCCAGCCCGACATCTGGGCGAGCCGGGTCGAGATCAGCCCGGCCACCGCGATCACGCCCGGCGATGCGGCGCCAACCTGCCAGAGCCAGAGTGCGAGGCCGATCATCGCCACGGGCAGCGCACCGGACAGGATCGAGAGCCACGTCCGGAACAGCCATGTCATGTAACCGAACGCCAGCGCCTTGTCGCGGTAGGCGCGCACCGCCGCCTCGGCCGCACCTGCCTCGCGTCCCGCATGGGCGAACAGCTTGACCGTCGCCATGTGGCCGAGGCTGTCGACGAGTTGCCCGGCGATCACGGATTTCGCGTCGGCCCGGGCCCGGGCGCGGGCGCGAATGCGCGGCAGGAAGTAGGCCACCAAGGCGAGATAGGCGATGAACCAGGCAACCAGGACCAGCGCGAGGCCACCGCCGACGCCCTGCAGCATCACGAGCGCACCGATCACCGTTGCGACCCCGAACACCACGGCGTGCAGCGTCTCGGTCACGATCTCGACCAACGCATAGGTCGCCTGGATCTCCTTCTGGCTGAGGCGGCCCGCAAAATCGTCTTCGAAGAACTTGAGGGGCTGTCCCAGCACGTGGCCGTGGATGCGTAGAACGCCCATCGGATAGAGCGAGGTGCCGAAGCACCGGCTCGTGATGGCGCTGGTCAGGCTCATCAGGGTTGGGCGCAGCACCAGGAAGAAGAGCGCGGTCAGGGCGAGCGGCCAGGCGTGCTCGGCGAAGAAGCCAGCGGGATCCTGGGACCGCGCCGCGAGATCGACGACATAGCCGACGATGACCGCGGCGGCGGCCTCGGCCAGACCCGCGAGCATCGACAGCGCCGTCAGGATGAGCGTGGCGCGCTCGGCGCCGCGAAAGGCCCAGCGGCCATAACCCCAGAGCGTCCGGGGCGGGGGACCTGCGGAGGGCGTGTAGGGGTCGATCAAGCGTTCGGCGAACTTCATAACGTTGTATATAGAGTGCAAAGGCGTCGCGGTCAGGGATCCGATGCGGCGAATGCAAATCCGCGAGGGATGATGTCGACTGAGTTACGGGCCGAGGCGGCGCCCCTGTCAACGACGGGGGTCGTGATGCTGGCATCGCTCGGTCTCTTCTGGGGACTGAACTGGCCGGGGATGAAGATCGTGCTGGGGGAACTCACGGTGTGGTGGTTCCGCGCCATGAGCGTCAGTGTCGGCGGTGCCGGTCTGCTGATGATCGCCGGGCTTATGGGATTGCGGGTGCTGCCGCGGCGGGCCGAGATCCGGCCGTTGGTGATCTGTGCAGTGTTCTCGATCCTTGGTTGGCATCTGTTCTCGGCATTGGGCGTCTCGCTGATGCCGGCGGGCCGGGCCTCGATCATCGCGTTCACGATGCCGGTCTGGGCAGCCGTCTTGGCGGTTTGGGTGCTGGGCGAGCGTCTCACCGCCCACAAGGTGGTTGGCCTTGCGCTGGGCCTTGCGGGGCTGGGGGTGCTGATCGGACCTGATCTGGCTGTTGTCGGACAAGCGCCGCTCGGCGCAATGTTCATGCTGGGGGCGGCAACGACATGGGCGTCGGGGACGGTGCTGTTCAAGAAGGTCCAGTGGGAGACACCGGTCGCCAGCCTGATCGGCTGGCAGTTGTTGATCGGGGCCTGCGTCTTTGTGGTCGGTGCGGCTGCGACCGAACCGCTGCCCCGGCCTGCAAGCTGGTCAGTCGAGACCTGGGCGGCGCTGGCGTACCTGTTCGCGGTGCCGATGATCTATTGCCAGTGGGCGTATTTCTACGTGGTCAAGATCATGCCGGCCGCGATTGCGGCGCTGGGCACACTGCTGGTGCCGGTCGTCGGCACGGTCTCGAGCGCGCTGATCCTGGACGAGCCCATTGGATGGCAGGAATACACAGCCATGGTTCTGATCTGTACAGCGCTGTTTGTCGTGCTGATCCTCCCACAACTGCGCAGGACATCTGACTGACAACGAGGGTGCGTCACGGACGCACCCTACGGGGTGTTGCGCGACGTGGCGTAGGGTGCGTCCGTGACGCACCGTCGTTGCTACTCGGCGGCCTGGATGCCGATCATGCCACCGGACTGGCGGTCCCAGAACCCGGCATAGAGGCCGCGTTGCGCGAGCAGGTTGTCGTGGCTGCCCAACAGAGAGCGTCACGCCCCGTTCCCTCTTCTCGGCACTGTAGCCGGCACGGCCCTCGGGGTCCGTCAGATCATTGATCGGCGGCGCGCAATAGCATCAGCGATCCATCCCGCGCGATTGCGCAGGGTCTCAGGGTTGGTGCCGTCGAGCGCATAGGTGATCATACGATCCTCCATCGCCTCGGACGCCCACCAAGTGATCGCCTGATCACGGGCGAGACCTGGCTCCCAAAATGGATCTTCTCCGAAGAACGTCGGTTGGTCATTCCATGCCATCACGGCAATCAGTTGAGGGGTTGGAACCGCGTTGAGGCGCGCAAGGACAGGCGCGAGATCTATTCCGCCAAGAGCGGCTGTGCGGAGGAGTTCATCCAAATCAAAGATGGCATCACGATACGTGTCGGGCGATGCGATGAAAGCGTGTGCCAGCCGAATCATGAAGTTCCGTAGAAACTCATGTTCGCTGGGGTCGCTTGTATCTGGAAAGCCTGTCTCTTGAAGACGACGCAGTGCGATGGAGTTCTCGATAGAGCATACCCACTGACCTGCCGCGAAGCATTCGAGGATACGGGGTAGCAGCCAGCGAGCCGTCGCCCGGCCACGCTCGGGGTGGAAGGCTCCGAAGTACCACTCCCGGAGATCATCGAGCTCTATTGCGCGTTGCGGACCACGGCGCAGGCGCGCCATTGCATCCGCTCCAACACAGCAGTCGCACACACCGAGATGTGCCGGTGGCGGCGGCACGGCGAACACCTCATAGGCCCGGTCGACCAGATCCGCCAACTCGGCATCGGGGATCTGATCACGAGGGCTGTTCGCAGCGTGGCAGCGGCGGCGCTTCGCCATCACTCGGCGGCCTGGATGCCGATCATGCCGCCGGACTGGCGGTCCCAGAACCCGGCATAGAGGCCGCGTTGGGCGAGCAGGCTGTCGTGGGTGCCCATCTCGGCCACCCGGCCCTCATCCATAACGATGATCCGGTCCATGCGGCGGATCGTGCTGAGCCGGTGCGCGATCGCGATCACGGTCTTGCCCTGCATGATCGTGTTGAGCGTGCCCTGGATCGCCGCTTCGACCTCGCTGTCCAGCGCCGACGTCGCTTCGTCCAGCACAAGGATCGGCGCGTTCTTGAGGATCACCCGCGCGAGCGCGATCCGTTGGCGTTGCCCGCCCGAGAGCTTCACGCCGCGTTCCCCGACCTGGGCATTGTAGCCGACCCGCCCCTCGGGATCGGTCAGATCGCGGATGAAGGCGTGCGCCTCGGCCCGCTCGGCAGCCTCGACCATCTCGGCCTCGGTCGCGTGGGGGGCGCCATAGAGGATGTTGGCGCGGATCGAGCGGTGCAGCAGGGACGAATCCTGCGTCACCATGCCGATCTCGGCTCGCAGGCTGTCCTGCGTCACACCCGCGATATCCTGCCCGTCGATCAGGATCTTGCCCTGTTCGACATCGCGGAACCTGAGCAACAGGTTGACCAGCGAGGACTTGCCCGCGCCGGAACGCCCGACAAGGCCGACCTTCTCGCCGCCGACGATGTCCAGCGTTACGCCATCCAGACCGCCGCGTTCCTTGCCATAGTGGTGGACGACATCCTGGAACCGGATCGCCGCATCGGTGATCTTGAGCCGCCCGGCATCCGGGGCATCCGTCACATCATGATCGACAGCGATCGAGCGCAGGCCCTCGTTGATCACGCCGAAATGCTCGAACAGACGGATGACGACCCACATGATCCAGCCGGACATGCCGTTCAGGCGGATGCAGAGCGCGGACGCCGCCGCCACCGCCCCGATGGTGATCCCGCCCGACTGCCAGAGCCAGATGGCAGGGCCGACCACTCCGACGATCAAGAGGCCGTTGATGGCGGTCAGCCCCAGCGACAGTTCGGTCATCAGCCGCAGGAACCGCTGGAAGCGCAGGCGCAGGCGCCGCATCGCGGACAGAACATAGGCCTCCTCGCGTCCATCCTGGGCGAACGGCTTGACCGTCTCGATATTGGCATAGGCGTCGACCACACGGCCCGTGACCATGGACCGAGCGTCGGACCATTTCTCGGACGCGGACGCCACGCGTACGGCAACGTTGCGCACGTATGCGGCATAGATCACCAGCCAAAGCGCCAGCGGGATCGCCAGCAGGATGTCGATCTGCCAAAGCAGCACGATCGCCCCGAGCGCGTAGGTCGCGGCGTACCAGAGCCCCTCGAACGCCATGTAGGTTGAGTCCTCGATCGCCGGGCCGGTCTGCATCACCCGGTTCGACAGCCGCCCTGCGAAGTCCGACTGGAAGAAGCCCATGGACTGGCCGAGCATGTGCTTGTGCGCGCGCCAGCGGACCTGCTCCTGCAGGTTGGACGCGACGGTCTGCTCGAGGAACAGGTGATTGACGCCAATGGCCAAGGGTCGTGCGATCAGAATGAAAAGCGCGACCAGCACGACCTCGACCGCATGGGTCGCCCAGAACGCCTCGGGCCCTGCCTCGGCCATCAGGTCCAAGAGGCGCCCGGAATAGAAGATCAGCCCGCTTTCGATCAGCGCGGCCAGCAGTCCGGTCGCGAGGATCAGCGGGATCCACCGCCCCATGGCGCTGAGGTGGTAGCGGTAGAAGTCCCAGAGCGCGCCCGGCGGCGTGCCAGAACGGAACGGAGCGAAGGGGTCGATCAGATTTTCAAAAAAGCGGAACATGGCGGCATCCGAAGATCGGGGGTTGCTGGGGGATCAGTCATACTGCTGGTGCACACCCTGGCGGTGCGCGGGGCTGACGGGACGCGCGTCGCGCGCGGTGGCGTCAGCTTCGTGGGCAGTAGATGATGAACCTCAGCATGGATGCCTCCTGGACAATAACAATCATAGCGGGATTCGCCATCCAGGTCGAGACCCTTCCCTTGCGGGCCGACGCGGCTTGGCGCTATTCCGGAGGCGAGATGCGGATACCGCAGGCAAAGACCGACGAATGAGGGACTGAGATGAGCGAAGACATGGCTGCCGAGAAGGCGCGTGCGAGCGCGTGGTTCACCGAGTTGCGCGACGATATCTGCGCGGCGTTCGAGCGGCTGGAGGATGCGCAGACCACCGGGCCGCACGCGGACCTGCCAGCCGGGCGCTTCGAGCAGAAGGCAACGCGCCGCGCCGGGGAAGGCGAGGGGGATCAGGGCGGCGGTGTGATGTCTGTGATGCGCGGCGGGCGGTGTTTCGAGAAGGTCGGGGTCAACATCTCGACCGTCTACGGCGAGCTTGGCGCCATGGCCCAGCGGAGCCTGACCGCGCGCAAGGAGATCCCGGGGCTGGCCGAGGACCCACGCTTCTGGGCCGCGGGAATATCTTTGGTCGCACACATGCGCTCGCCCAAGTGCCCGGCAGTGCACATGAACACGCGGATGTTCTGGACCAAGGGCGCGTGGTGGTTTGGCGGTGGTTCGGACCTCAACCCGATGGTCCCGGTCGAGGAGGACACGGCGTTCTTCCACGCGCGGATGCAGGACGCCTGCGATGCCCACGATCCGGGTTACTACCCGAAGTTCAAGGAATGGGCCGACGAGTACTTCATGATCAAGCACTGGAAGGAAGCGCGCGGCGTCGGCGGGATCTTCTACGATGATCACAACACCGGCGACTGGGAGGCGGATTTCGCTTTCACCCAGGATATTGGGCGCGCGTTCCTGAAGGCCTTTGTGCCGATCACCGAGAGGCGGATGGACGAGAGCTGGAACGACGACGACCGGGCGCACCAGCTGTTCCGCCGGGGTCGCTATGCCGAGTTCAACCTTGTCTACGACAGGGGCACGCAGTTCGGGCTGCACACCGGCCATAACCCCGAGGCCGTGCTGATGAGCCTGCCGCCGGTCGCTACCTGGCCCTGAGCGCTTCCGGGCGTTTCCAACGGCACAACGAAAAAGGGGCCGCGCTGTGGCGGCCCCTCTGGGTCTCGGTCTTCGGGATGATTATCCGAAGTCGAAGAACGTGTACTCCAGGTTCAACTCGTCCGAGCCACCGTTGCCATCTTCGACCATGATGGTGAACTCGTAAATGTCGTCATTGTTGAAGCTGTCACGCTGCTCGAGATCGTTGGCCAGTGTGATGACACCGGTCGCCTCGTCGATCTCGAACGTGCCGGCATCCTGACCGCTGATCGAGAAGATCAGCGTGTCGCCATCCAGATCGTCTGCCTCGGGGGTTCCGATCGCGAAGGGCGTGTCCAGAACACCGTCGTCGTCGCTGTCGATCAGATCCGAGCTGAAGATCAGCGCCTGGATGGGGTCCTGCGCGATGTCTTCCACTTCGCCGAAGCTGCCCTCACTTGTGAAGGCCGTGAAGAACGGCGGCGTGTTCAAAATCTCGTCGACATCCAGGATATTGATCTGCGCCTCCAGCGTCGCGGTCGCGAGGCCGTCAAAGGCGGCGACGGTGAACTCGAGGATATTGTCGCCGTTGGCATCGCCGGGCTCTTCGAAATCGAACGGGACTTTCAGGACCAGCTCGCCACTGTCCGGATCGATGTCGACATGCGCTGCATCCACACCGCCCTGGATCGAGAAGATCAGGTCGTCATTCTCAAAGTCGACCGCATTCACCGCTCCAATCGCCGAGAGTGCTTCGTTGCCAAAGACCACGGTGTCGTTCTCGGCAGCGAAGAAGACCGACGGCTCGAGGAAGATAGGCGCCTGGTTGTCGTTGACGCCGGCCACATCGATGGTGACGGTTTCCGTCGCGGTGCCGCCATTGCCGTCGGCCACGGTAACCTCGAAGCTGACCTGGTCGGTGTCGCCGTCATTCAGCCCGTCAAAGCCCGGGACCGGGTTGAACGTCAGATCGCCGTTGGCCTCGACCGTGACCGTGCCCACCAGGCCGCCATCCGAGGTGACATCCACGCCGTCGCCGAGCGTGTCGTCGCCGTTGATCGCCGCGATGGTGACATCGTCGCCATCCGCGTCCTCGGCATTGTCGAGCACGCTGAAGGTGACCGGGGTGTCTTCGTCGGTGCCCTGCAGGATCGGCCCGCCATTGATCACTGGGTCGTCGTTGACGCCGGCCACGTCGATGGTGACGGTCTCGGTGGCGGTGCCGCCATTGCCGTCATCGACGGTGACCTCGAAGGACACGGTGTCGGTGTCGCCCGCGCCGAGCCCGTCAAAGCCGGGAACCGGGTTGAACGTCAGATCGCCGTTGGCTTCGACCGTGACCGTTCCGACCAGGCCGCCATCCGAAGTGACATCGACGCCGTCGCCCAGCGTGTCGTCGCCGTTGATCGCGGCAATGGTGACATCGTCGCCGTCCGCGTCCTCGGCGTTGTCGAGCACGCTGAAGGTGACCGGGGTGTCTTCGTCGGTGCCCTGCAGGATCGGCCCGCCATTGATCACTGGGTCGTCGTTCAGACCGGTCACCGTGATGGTCGTGGTCGCGGTCAGCGACGGATCATCCGCATCGATGATCTCGCGCAGGCTGACCTGATCGATGGCCGCACCGAAGTTGTCGAGCGTTCCGGTGCCTTCGAAGGTCAGCGTGCCCGATCCGTCGCCCGATCCGCCGTCGACGGTCAGCACGATTTCCTCGAACGCATTGCTGGTCGGCTCGCCTTCGAAGACCAACTCGCCGTTGAAGAAGACGCGCACGCCGTTGTCGTCGGCTGCGTGCTCGGGCTGGCTGTCGGCCATGAAGAAGCTGAGCTGGTAGGACCGCCCGCCCTCGATCCCTGCGATCGTTTGCGAGACCACGTTGTTGGCCGGGCTTGCTTCCAGATCGAGCCAGAAGTTGCCGTCGACCGGCACCGCGCCGCCGCGCTGATTCGAGTGCAGGTCAATCGCCTGGCCCAGATCATCGCTCCAGCCGGGGATCACGCCACCATCGTCCTGAACGCCAAAGCCGGTGACCTCGAGGCCTGCAACATCTTCGAAGCTGCCGTTGACGACGAGGTTGTCACCAAGTCCAGATGCAGCTTCTGTCTGGGTCAGTACCAACCGGTCTACGCGCAGGAACTCGCTGCGATCGCGGATCCCCTCGATCGTCAGGTCATCGCCAGTGGTGAGCTCGATGCCGGTGAGATCGAACTGGGTGAAGCCGCTGTTGTTCGAGCCGCCGCCATTCGACTGCTGGTCCAGGAGGAAGCTGTCGACCTGGGTGCCGTTGACCAGAATGTTGATGGTCCCGATACCGTCCGTCTCGTCCTGAATGAAGAGCGCTAGATCGTAGATGCCGGACGCGCCTTCGAAATCGTTCAGGGTCGCGGTTGCTTCGTGCGCGTGCGTCTTGATCAGTGCGCCTTCCGAGGCCTTCTTGCCATGCACGATCTGGAAGCCGTCAAGGTGCAGGCCCTCGGCCTCGATCTCGATCGGGTCCTGCAGCGGCGCTTCGACATCGACCCCGTAGGTCACATCGAACGAAGTGCTCTCGCCGGCGCCGAGCGACTGGAAGTCAGCGCCCGGATCGAAGGTCAGCGTGCCATCGTCTTCCAGCGTGACCGTTCCGCCCGGAACATCACTGGTGTCGACCAGAACAGCCGTGGTGCCTGCGGGCAGCGTGTCATTGTCGAGCACGTTGATCGAGGTCGGGCCGTCATCTTCGGTCACCGTCAGGCTGTCGGCCACCAGCGTCGCATCGGCCGCCTCGGGGATGAAGTCGTCGGCGATATCATCGTAGCGAATGTTCGGCTGGGTCGAGACACGGGCGATGAACTCGTACTCGATCCCGGCGCCGAGCGGCTTGTCCGAGATGATCGCAACGCTCGCGTCGCCGCCGGTTTCGATCTCGACCACCGTGATGGTGATGAGGTCGTCCGTGCCCACGACACGGACCGTGTAAGAAAACTCGGGGTCGATCACGTCGCCTGCATGCGCCGTCGTGCCGTTGATGGTGGTGTCGTTCGCCAGATCCTGGCTGCCGTCCCCATCCGAGAAGTAGCCATCGTTGTCGACCACATCGACATTGATCGGCGTCGAGCCCGACCCGATCACGAACCTGCCGCCCTGAATGGCGTGCGTGTCGAGACCGCTGTCATTGTCGGGGAAGGGATTTCCGTTGGTTCCTGACGTCGAAATCGTCGATAGGTCCCACATCAAAACATTTTGAATCGTATCATTCGAACTATAGGTCATATCGCTTAGCCCCCAAGCCAGAACCCGAAACGCCTTTCGGCGCCGTTACACCAACGGCAGGAGCTTTCAGAAAATACTGCCCCCACCTAAAACCGTTCACAATGTGCGGAGTTCTCCGGTCTGCGCCGCTTCCTATGAACTTTGCCGATAATTGATCATAATGTCGCCGCATTTTCAAGTGCCGCTCAGATTCAACTTTTGGTTGGGAATCAAAATCTTGCTGCCGGTTTTTAGGGGAGAAATCGTCCCATTTTGCACAGATCCGGGCAATCGGAAGTGGCGAATATAGCGCTCAAAATGATTGTTATTTATGGATTTTGCTGGACTCCACGGGTCCCGGTTTCAGGTGACTTCTGCATTTTGCAAAAGTTGTTTTGAGACTGCAATCCGCTGACCGGAGCGGGCCTTCTCCCAACATGGCAATATCGAAACAATTCAGGGTTGTTCTCGATTTTCGGGTCATTCGGGCTTTTGAGGTCGAATCAGCGCTGTGCTAAAATCGCGCCAAGACCCGCCGCGAGGACCCTATGCCCGCCGAGAGATCGCCGACCCCGACCCCTGATCTGGACATCTGGGAGACATCGCTGCTCGACGCCGCTTCGGCGGATATCGCCGCGGCCAAAACGGTCGCGGGATGCGCGCCGGAAGCGGTCGCGGTCGTGCCCTCTCCGCATCAGTGCCGGCCTCTGGTCCCGAACGCCGGACCGGCGATCGAACGCCTGTCCCTTTATCTCGACGTGATCATCGAGCAGGCCTTTCGCGAGGATCCGGGGCCGCAGCCGCCGCGGGTCGAAGACGATCAGAGCGCGCTGATGGATGCGGCCTGCCGCCTTTGCCGGGGGCAGTGCTGCCTCTCGGGCTATGACGCGCATGCCCATCTCGGGGTCGAGGACATCCGCCGCTATCGTCGCCGAAAACCCGATGCGACGCCGGAGGAGATCAAGGCGCGCTATCTCACGTTTCTTCCCGAACACCGCACGGGCGGGGGATGCTATTTCCAGGGAGAGATGGGGTGCACTCTGCCGCGTCCGTTGCGCAGCGAGCTTTGCAATACCTTTGTCTGCCGGGCGCAGTCCCTGCTTGCCAGGGCCGAGGCGGACGGGGCGGAGGCAATGGTCATCGTCGGTGCGATCAAGAGCTGGCCTGCCGCGATTGCTCTTTGGGATGAGACCGACGGCTATCGCCAGATCACGCCGTCCCCGGCGCCGTGTGCCCCAGGTGATCCGTGATCTGTCCTGCCTGTCTCCGGTGAGGGCACAGAGAAGCAGCGCCGCACGGCCCGATCCGAGACCATCAAATGGACACGGAACCACGTTACACTCTGTGGCCAGAAGCCCGCCGACGGACCGACCAGCATGACCAACCCAGTTTCAGACTTCCTGCGCCGGCGCACCCTGACCCCGGGCGATGTTGACGATCCGCGGTTCGCGTTCAGCCGGTTCTTCCTGAACTTTGTCGATGATGCGGTCGAGCAGGAGTATCAGGACTACCGCAATCCCAAGATAGCGAACACGCTGCGCGGACTGCTGGCCATCGCTGCCCTTCTGCTGTTCGCGGGATCGCTGATCGACCACTCGCGCGAGAACCAGGCCATGGCGATGGAGCTGACGATGATCCGCGCTGTGGTTTTCGTCGGCCTGCTCGGTGCGCTTTGGTTGACATGGCGGCCCGAGATCCAGGCGAACCTGCAGGGCTTCATCACCCTGGGCGCCACGGCGACCCATGTTGTGTGGTGGGTGACGCTGCTGCTGGTCGAGGAAAAGATCGCCAGCTACGACGGCGTGCTGCAACTCAACATCCTGCTGACGTTCCTTGTCTCGGGTCTGATGTTCAAGCGCGCCTGCAAGGTCGCGCTCGGGGCGACAGCGGCCTATGTCGCGGGGCTTCTGCTCTATCACCCGGATGCCATGAAGCCGATCCTCTATCTTGTGATCACGGTGGTCTATGCCGGGTTCGCCGCCTTTGTCGCCGAGCGGGCGCGGCGTGAAGCCTGGGCTGAATCGCAGGCGCTGGCCGAGGAACGGGCACGGTCCGACCGGCTGCTGCTGAACGTTCTGCCCCGCTCGATCGCCGATCGCAAGAAACAGGACGAGACTGCCATCATCGCTGATGATTTCGACGATGCGGCGGTGCTGTTCGCCGACATTGTCGGGTTTACCCAGATGTCGGCACGGATGACGCCCGGCGATCTGGTCAAGATCCTCGACGATATCTTCAGCCGCTTTGATCGGATCGCCGAGGAGCTGGATCTGGAGAAGATTAAGACCATCGGGGATTGCTACATGCTGGCCTGCGGTCTGCCGCGCGAGCGTCACTGCGATGTCTGGAAGATCGGCGAGGCGGCGTTGCGGATGCAGCAGGAGCTGGCCGCCGTGGCCGCGTCCATTCCCGAGGACAAGATCGCGCCCGAGGGGTTGCAGATCCGCATCGGCATCCATTGCGGGCCGGTCGTTGCCGGCGTGATCGGCGAGAGCAAGTACATCTACGATCTCTGGGGCGACACGGTAAACGTCGCGAGCCGGATGGAATCGACCGGCGAGCCCGGCAAGATCCAGATCTCGGCCGCGATGCGAGAGCGCTTGTCGGACCGGTTCGCCATCGGGCACCGCGGACTGGTGCCGATGAAGGGCAAGGATGTGCAGGAAGTCTGGTTGCTCGAGGGGCGTTTGACCTGATCCTGCGCAACGCGCGGAGCGCTCGCAGCACCTGTGTTGCAGGGCAACATTTCGCCATATTCGAGGGATAGTTGGGTGGTGCCCCTACGATCGGGGTGGGGGCTGAAGACCGCAGGAGCACCAGAATGCGGATCGATGGGCTTGGTGGGGGCCGATCGCCCACCGATCCGTAAGTCTACACACGTTGTCCGAGGGTGGTGGTTCGGCCGTACGCTGCCATCCCACCGGTTACGCTACTCAGATCTGCAGTCACACGCAGACCGATCACACTACGCTACTCCTTCAATCGCGCGGCCGGGGCCTTCTGGCCTCGGCACATCCCCGTTTATGGACCTCACCCTGTGCTTCTGGTCGTGGGGGCTTGACCTTCTGCACCGTTCTCCGTCCATCGCCGTGCCCGAACTTCTGGGCTTGGGAGTTACGCGTCCGGCTGAGCCGGTATCGACTGTCTCCGTTCGATGTAAATATTATTATGACATTCAAATTGACATAGCAAATGATATTTAGAGTGCGCGGGAAATTTCCGGACAACACACTGATTTAACGAGATAATTTTCTTGAGATTGGGTGTGCGCAAGGCTGGGAAGGCTTGGAATCAGGCAGAATCACGCATGGAAACGGCACCGAATCCCCGGTGCAAACGCTCTGGTCTTCGATGCGGTTGTGGGGGCGACCGGCGCGGAGCCCGCCAAATGCGAGAGCCCGGTGCGTGTGTTCAGGTCGGGAAGGCTTCGGAGAACGCCTTCAGTCCTGATTTGGAGAACGAGATCACCCGGCTGTCCGGCGCGCGTCTGGCCCAGCCAAGGTCTTGCATCCGCGCGAGCAGAGCCGCCCCCAGCGATCCCGCGAGATGATTGCGCCGCATCGACCAGTCGAGACAGGGGCGGCAGAGACGGCGGCGCTTGTTGCCGAGGGCCGCGATGTCGATGCCGAAGGCAGCGAGCTGCGTTCGCCCCTGATCCGTCAGCGTGATCTCGTCATCGGATGATGTGATGGCACCGGTGGCGCGCAGGCTATCGTAAAGGGCAACACCCATCTCGCCTGCCAAATGGTCATAACAGATCCGCGCCTTGCGCATCTCGGGATCGCGCGGGCCGGTCCGGACGCGGGTCGCACCGGTGCTCTGGGCCAGCCCCATCAGCGCTTCCAAAACACCGGCAACCTCTGGCCCCGTGAGGGTTGCGTAACGGTGGCGGCCTTGCTTGGTGAACCGGATCAACCCGCCACCTTCCAGCTTTGACAGGTGGATCGACGTGGTCGAGGCGGTCACGCCCGCCTCCGCCGCAAGTTCCGTCACGGTCAGCGCCCGGCCTGTCATCAACGCCGACAGGATGTTGGCACGTGCGGGATCTCCGATCAGTGCGGCCACTCGGGCGATGTCTGGTCCGTCCTTCATAGTTTGACCGTAGCCAAAACATCCGCTCACGGCAACCGGCTATGGTTTGTCTGCCATCAAAGCATGGCGACCATCATATCATCGAGGACGACATGATCACCTGTTTCATCCGCTACGAGATCGACCCGACCAAACGCGCTGAATTTGAACAGTATGCGCGGACCTGGGGGCAGGCCATCCCGCCGGCGGGCGCTGACCTGATTGGGTACTACGCACCGCATGAAGGCTCGGCGACCACTGCATACGGAGTCTACAACATCGAGAGCCTCGCGGCATACGAAGCCTACCGCGCGCGGCTTGCAGCGTCGCCGCTTGGGCGGCAAAACTATGAGTTCGCGCAGGCCGAGAAGTTCATCCTGCGCGAGGACCGGATCTTTCTGAAATGCGCCTCGCTGCCCCATGCCCCGGGAGGACACCAATGATTGCCGTGATTTTCGAGGTCGAGCCGAAGGACGGCATGCTCGATCCCTATCTAGACCTCGCAGCTGACCTGAAGCCCGAGCTGGAGACGGTGGACGGATTTGTCTCGGTCGAGCGCTTCACCTCGCTGACCACACCGGGCAAATATCTCTCGCTCAGTTTCTGGCGGGACGAGGCTGCGCTCACCGACTGGCGAAATCGCGCGCACCACCGGGTTGCACAATCCAAGGGCCGGACACAGATGTTCCGAGGTTATCGCTTGCGCGCGGCCGGTGTGATCCGCGATTATGGTATGACGGATCGCGCCGAAGCGCCCGCGGATGCAGTCGAGATTGAGACAAGAGATTAGGAGAGAGAGATGTTCAAACCCGGGACAGTCATGTACTCGCGCGCCGCATCGAAGATCCAGCGGCGCAACTGCGAGAGTTGCGGTGTCGAGCTGACCGCACATCAGGGGCTGTCCAACGGGATCTGCGACAAGCCCGCGTGCCATGAGTGGATGATCGAGAAGGTCGGGGCCGAACTGATCGCGCGCAAGCGGCGTGAGAATGCCGAGAAGGTCGAGAAGATGTTCACCAAGATGGCGCCCGCGGTCGAGGTGGCGGCTGCCGCCATCGACGCCACGCCTGAGACCATCATTCGATCGAAGATCCCGTACCAGCCCGCGCCGGTCATCCCGTTGCCCGAGGAGCGCAAGGCCGAGTTCGAAGAGCATCTGCGCGGTGTGGTCGAGAGCGCCTTTGCCGAGGAGATCTCGGACACAGACTTTTCCTATCGCGAGAAGCTGGAGGCTGATCTGCCCGACGTCGTCGACACCGCCTGCAGCGCATGCAAGGGCGGCTGCTGCGCTGTGGCCGGGACGACCGCGTATCTCGAGTACCGCGATATCGACCGCTGGCGGCAACGCCAGCCGGATGTGACCCCGGACGAGATCGTCGATTACTACGTCGGCATGTTGCCTGAGGAAGCGACGGAAGATGCCTGCATGTTCCAAAGCGCCACGGGCTGCGTGCTGCCGCGCGACAAACGCAACGACCAGTGCCACACCTTCTATTGCAAGGCGCTGAAGGATCTGTCGGAGGCCTTGTCCACCAGCGAGGATGGCAAGGTCGTCTTCATCGCCGATGAGGAAGGCGAGGCCAACAGCATCACCGCGTGGAGTCCGTCGACCGGGCGCGTGCCTTTGGAGAAGGCGGCCAGACCGGCCGCTGCGCCCTCGGCGCCGCAGCCGATCGTGATGTCCTCGGACGATTTCCAGTGACCGGGCCGGGGCCGGGGTGGGGACCGCGGCCTCTGCCCCAACCCGGCACGTTCGGTCAGCGCCCGGCGCCGGGACAGCAGACCTGCAAATTCTGTGACGCCGCTCTGACGCCGCATCAGGTTGTCACCGGCGGTGTCTGCGGCGCGCAGCGCTGCGAGATGCGCAAGGTTCAGGAAGCCTCGCGCGCCGTGTTTCAGCGCGACTGGAAGAATTTCCTCGAACGCCAGCGCACGGCGGTGGAGGCAAGCGCGCCCGAGATCGGACGCGCCGCAGCGCGGCTGGCGCGTGATCCCGCCGCCATCGCCATCGGTACCGTGCCCCGGCAGGAGCGCCCGTTGGTGGCGCTGCCGGATCACCGGCGCGAGGACTTTGCCGCCCATCTCGACCAGATCATCGCCAAGGCGTTCGACGAGGGGGAGCCGGATCTCGACCTGACGGATCGCGAGCGAGAGGAGCGGGCCGAGGAGCTGCTGATCGATGCGACCTGTGCGACCTGTCAGGGCAAGTGCTGCATCCTCGGCGGTCCGGCGCATGCGTTCCTGACCGCCGTGAACATCCAGCAGTTCCGCGCGCGCCATCCTGGCGCGACGCCCGAGGCGATCAAGGCGCATTATCTTGCGAAGCTGCCCGAGGCTTCGGTCGAGCATTCCTGCGTCTATCACGGGCCGATGGGCTGTGTTCTGGATCGGCGCGAACGCGGCGATGTCTGCAATCGCTATCACTGCAACCCGCAAACGCAGCTTCTGAAATCCTTTCGCGACATGAAGGCCGAGGCCGCGATCATCATCGCGACCGAGGACAATGCTGGCCCTGCGCTGGCAACCTTCGAGACGGAGGGCGGATGGGTGCCGTTTGCGGCGGATGCCGACATGGCCGCGTTCGATGGGGATCTCGATCCCGATCCGGATCTGATCCAGCGGGCCGTGACGGCAGCGATGGAGCAGATCCCGCCGAACCTTCCGGCCGCGGGCAGTTCGGTCGGGCCCGAGGCCCGGACCTGCACCTGGTGCGGCAAGGTGATCGACGCACACAAGGCGGCGAGCACCGGGTCCTGCGGCGCGCCAGCCTGCGAGGGGCGGCGCATTGCGGACGCGTCCGAAGCGGTCACCAGGCAAAAGCACGAGCGGTACCTTGGCCTGAAGGACCGGGTTGAAGCGGCGTTCGCGACAGAGCTTGACGATGCGGCCCGTGCCCTGGCGACAGATCGGCAGGCCCTGCTGACCGGCGTCGTCCCGCATCAGAACAACCCGGTGGCGCCGCTCTCTGCCGAGCGCCGGGCCGCGTTCGAGGCGCATCTCGACGCGGTGATCGAGGAAGGCTTCGCGCTCGACCCGGATGAGTACGACGATCGCAAGAACCGCGCGGTGATCGACCGCCCGGAGATGCCGATTGCGGATGCCGCGTGCGCGACCTGCCAGGGGTCCTGCTGCATGGCCGGGTTCGCGGGGCAGGGGTTCATCGACAAGTGGATGGTCGCGCAGTATCGCCGAACCGATCCGGACCCGACGCCGGACGGGTTCAGAGCGCTCTACCTCGGGTCCCTGCCCGACGCGTCGGTCGAGCAATCCTGTCCCTATCACACGGATCGGGGGTGTGCCCTGCCGAGACAGATGCGGGCCACGATCTGCAACACCTTCCTCTGCAAAGGCGTCAAGGAGCTGATCCGGCGGGCAAAGGAAGCCCCGCCAGACAACGCGGCGATTGTCGCTCAGCACGAGGGTGTGCCCAAAGCGCTCGGGGTGTTCCGGGCCGAGACCGGCTGGCAGCCCGTCATCCGGGACGGCACGGATCGGGCCGCAAACAGCGACGGAGCATAGCGTCTCGGCGCTTTCAGCCATCCGGGGCTTACCGCACAATGGCGTATTGGCTTTTGGCTGCCTTAAGGCCGGCGCCCGCTCCCTTCATCTTGCCAAAAATACCTGAAGCGCGTGGCGACCAGGGAACACAACCGCCGACATGGCGCCGCCTTGGCAGGTTCCAGCCGCGCCCCTAGAGAAGCGGTGTCAGGCGGGCCAGGCCGAGGGGCTTGTCGCCCGCCGGGTCCCAGAGCCAGACCTCGTTATAGTACGAGATGTCGATGTTCTCCGGCACGGCATAGGCCTGACCGCCCTGGTTGCGCAGCAGGGTGCCAAGGGAGGTGCCGCGCCGATACCCATCCCGCCCCAGCGAGACAACGGTGCCCGGTGCAGCACGGAACTCGAAATTCTGCTCGAACACGACCACGGGATATTGATCGGACTGGTAGAGACTGATCGTACCGATCGTGTCGTGATTGCTCTCGCCGATCCAGACGGCCCGGTGGGTGACCCGGGCGTCCTCCGGGATCTCCGCCTCTCCCGGCACGGGCGGCGTTGCGCAGGCCGCGACAAGCAACACAGCACCAAGCGCCGCCATGCGACGTGCAAGCAGTAAGATCGTCATCCCCAAGTCCACCCTCTTGCTCTTGGTTCAAGACTAGACATGTCCCATGAAGGCGCAAAGAAAAAGTTGCGCGCGGGCGCGCCACTGTGCGGGAATGTGGGACATGGGTAACGCTGACGCATATGCAGTGATCGGATGGGGGTCGCTGATCTGGGATCTCGAGGTCCTGACGCCCCATGTGTCGGGTCCTTGGCAGATGGGGGCGGGGCCGCAGCTTTCGATGGAGTTCACCCGTGTCAGCCCCAAGCGCAAGATGGGCCTGGCCGTGTGTCTGGACGCCGAACACGGCGCGCTCTGCCCGACCCATGTGATCCGGTCGGTGCGCGGCGATCTGGCGGACGCCGTGGCGGATCTTGTGGCGCGCGAGCGGGCACCTTTGGACGGGATCGGCGGTGTGTGCCTGGCAAAAGGAACAGTGCAAGGGCGGTTTGCGGATGTGGTTCGAGCGTGGTGTCTGTCCGCGGGCTGGAAGGGCGCTGTCTGGACCAACGTGACGCCAAACTTTGCCGAAGCGCGGGGCGAGGCCTTCACAATCCCACGGGCCATGGCCTATCTGAGCGGGCTGGAGGGCGAAAGCCGGGATGAGGCGGTGCGCTACATCGACAATGCGCCCGCGGCAACCGACACGCCTTTGCGACGCGCTTTGTCGGCCGAGCGTTGGTGGCAGGTGGAAGCGGCGCGGGTCAGGGCGCTGGATCTTGCCGCACGACGCGCAGGGTCAGGTTGATCCGCCCGCGCCCCTCCAGAAGGTATGAGTGCGGCCCATCGGTCAGGATGCGGTCGATCCCGTGATAGGCAAGGCGCGCCGCGCCGCCCATGACCACGACATCGCCCGACTCGAGGATCGTTGATTTGGTCGCCAGCCCACGTTCGGTCCCGCCCATGCGAAACCGCGCGGGATCACCGAGCGAGATCGAGACGACAGGCGCCTCGAAACCGCCCTCGTCCTTGTCCTGGTGCAGACCCATTTTTGCCCCTGCATCGTACCAGTTCAGAAGGCAGCTATCGGGATCGGTTGGCCAGCTCGAATATGTGCGCCAGACCGTAAGGATTTCCTCCGGGATCGCAGGCCACCGGGTGCCTGTCGCCGGGTGTCGATCCGTATACCGATATCGCCCGCGCTCGATCACCCAACCAAGGCGCCCAGCCGAGGTCATCTTGACGCTCATATGCTTGCCCCACGCGGTCAACGGGCGCACAAGCGGAGCCCTTTCGGCAATCATGCGGGCAGCCGTCACCAATTCCTCCTGCCGACGCAGATCGAGCGCGGCGCGGTGAATGACGAACCCCTCGATGTCTTCGGTGATCATGGGCTTGGCCTGTGCGGGATGTGAGACGAATGGTCATGTGCTCTGGATGTCATTTGAATGCCTGAATCGTCCTGCGTAAAGTCCGCCGGGAAAGACAGGGAACGAGGACCAGACATGCTCTCGAGACTGACTGTACTGGCCATGGCGCTGATGCTGAGTGCCTGCGCGATTGGCAACGAGTATGATTACCGCACCGCCAGCCCGGCGCTGGAAGCAGAGGGGACGACATCGGTCACTGTCGCAGTGTCGGATCAGCGGCCCTACGTTCTGTCCGGCGACAAGACGCCAGATTTCGTCGGCCTGCAGCGCGGCGGGTACGGCAATCCGTTCGATGTCACGACCACGGGAGAGCAGCCCTTTGCGGCGCAGTTCGGCTCGGCTCTTGCGCGCGCGCTGTCGGGGCGTGGTTTCGAGGCCGTGTCCAAGCCCATAGCGCCTGGCACCCCGGCCGAGAAAGTTCCGTTCGACACGGACCGCCTGCTCTACATCGCGATGCGCGAGTGGAAGTCCGACGTCTTCGCCAGTGTCACGATGCATCACGATGCCGAAGCGACGGTTTTCAAGCCAGGCTACACCGACCCCGTGACCTCGACCTTCAGATCTGTCGGCGCTGGCGGAGATGCAGCCGCCTTTTCGCCCTCGGCCTCAGGGAATGTGGCGGTCGCAGCATCCGCGCGAAAGATGGCCGAACTGCTGAACGATCCGGCGATCCGCGCTGCGCTGAACTAGAGAGATTTGGCTGCACGGCCCGGTGCTCTAATTCATCACCATCCCCAGGGATCGCCTTTAAGATTTCGTGATGCAGAGCGGTTGCACCTGATTGCCATGCTTCTTATATACCGCGCCGATGCACGACCGTCACGGATCCGTGAGGGAATCGAGCTTTTCACCAGTGGGATAGGCTAGGGGTGCCGTGATCGGACCGCTCGCCTGATATCGCCAGAAGGAAAACAGTACATGTCCAAAGTGATCGGGATCGACCTCGGTACCACCAATTCCTGCGTTGCCATCATGGATGGCGCGAGCCCCAAAGTCGTCGAGAACGCGGAAGGCGCGCGCACCACGCCGTCGATGGTCGCGTTCACCGGTGAAGGGGAGCGGCTGGTTGGACAGCCTGCGAAACGCCAGGCGGTCACGAACCCGGACAACACGCTCTTCGCCGTCAAACGCCTGATCGGGCGCCGGTATGGCGACCCGACGGTCGAGAAAGACAAGGGCATGGTCCCCTTCAAGATCGTCGAGGGCAAGAACGGCGATGCCTGGGTCGAAGCGCAGGGCGAGAAGTACTCGCCGAGCCAGATCTCGGCCTTTATCCTTCAGAAGATGAAAGAGACCGCCGAGAGCTATCTCGGCGAGACGGTCGACAAGGCCGTGATCACGGTCCCGGCCTATTTCAACGACGCCCAGCGTCAGGCCACGAAAGACGCCGGCAAGATCGCGGGCCTCGAAGTTCTGCGCATCATCAACGAGCCGACGGCGGCAGCGCTCGCCTACGGGCTCGACAAAGACACGTCCAAGACCATCGCGGTCTATGACCTTGGCGGCGGGACCTTCGATATCTCGATCCTCGAGATCGACGAGGGCCTGTTCGAGGTGAAGTCGACCAACGGGGACACGTTCCTCGGCGGTGAAGATTTCGACATGCGCTTGGTCGAGTACCTGGCCGACGAGTTCAAGAAAGAGAACTCGATGGACCTGAAGAACGACAAGCTTGCGCTGCAGCGCCTGAAAGAGGCAGCCGAGAAGGCGAAGATCGAGCTGTCGTCGGCGGCCCAGACCGAGATCAACCTGCCCTACATCACGGCGGATGCGAGCGGGCCGAAGCACCTGACGCTGAAGATGACCCGCGCCAAGCTGGAAAGCCTGGTCGACGATCTGATCAAGCGCACGATCGATCCCTGCAAGGCCGCGCTGAAAGATGCCGGTCTGACCGCGGGCGATATCCACGAAGTTGTGCTGGTCGGCGGGATGACCCGCATGCCCAAGGTGATCGAGGAGGTGAAGTCCTTCTTCGGCAAGGAGCCGCACAAGGGTGTGAACCCCGATGAGGTCGTTGCCATGGGCGCGGCGATCCAGGCCGGTGTTCTGCAGGGCGACGTGAAGGACGTGGTTCTGCTGGACGTCACGCCGCTGTCGCTGGGAATCGAGACCAAGGGCGGCATCTTTGACCGCCTGATCGATCGCAACACGACGATCCCGACCAAGAAGGCCAAGATCTACTCGACCGCCGAGAACAACCAGTCGGCCGTGACGATCCGCGTCTTCCAGGGTGAGCGCGATATCGCCGAGCACAACAAGCTGCTGGGTCAGTTCAACCTCGAAGGGATCCCGCCTGCGCCGATGGGCATGCCGCAGATCGAGGTGACCTTCGATATCGACGCCAACGGCATCGTGAATGTCTCGGCCCAGGACAAGGGCACCGGGAAGCAGATGCAGATCACCATCCAGGCCTCGGGCGGGCTGAGCGATGACGAGATCGACCGGATGATGAAAGAGGCCGAGGAAAACGCCGAGGCCGACAAGCAGCGCCGCGAGATGGTCGAGGCCAAGAACCAGGGCGAAAGCCTGATCCACGCGACCGAGAAGTCGCTGGAGGAACATGGCGACAAGGTCGATCAGGAAACCCGCGACGGTATTGTGAACGCCGTTGGCGAGTTGAAAGAGGCGCTGGAAGGCGACGACGCCGAGGCGATCAAGGCCAAGAGCCAGGCTCTGGCCGAGGCCTCGATGAAGCTCGGCGAAGCGATCTACAAGGAGCAGGCCGAGGCTGCTGCCGCCGCGGGCGAAGGCCCCGATATGGACGACATGGCGGCCGCTGATGCAGCCCGCGATGCCGCTGATGACGGTGTTGTCGATGCCGAGTTCACCGAGGTAGAGGACGACAACAAGAAGGCGTCGTGATCGTGCGACCCTTCTGCAAGGGTGCGTCACGGACGCACCCTACGCGGTGTTGCGCATGCGCAGGAGGCGGGCATGTCTGACGAGGTGGCCGCCTTCGGGACCTATGCGCTTTCGCCCGGAATGGAGAGATTGCGGCGTTTCGGCCAGGGTCTCGGCCGCGGTGTTGTCGCGCGCCGGGCCTGCTCGGTGATCCGGCGCGTGGTGACGGGCGGGCGGCCCGGTCCGTTCGACGTCGAGCCGTTCCCCGGCCAGCGTGCGCGGCTCTATCCCGGAGACAACCTGTCGGAGAAGCGTGTGTTCGGTGGCGCTCAGTTCTGGGATTGGGCGGAACGCGCAGCTCTGGGCCGGGCGGTGCGTGCGGCGGATGAGCCGGTCTATGTGATCGACGCCGGGGCCAATGCCGGGCTGTACACCCTTGCGGTTCGCGCCGAGGCGGCAGGGCGCGACGTCCGGATCATCGCGATCGAGCCGGACCCGGAGAACCTGAGCCGCCTGCGGTTCAATGTGGCGGCCTCGGACGCAGGGGATGATGTCACCGTGGCACCGGTCGCGCTGTCGGATGCACCGGGCGAGATCCGGATTGCGGCCAGCCATGCCAACCGGGGCGAGTTGGCCATCGATGCAGACGGCGTTCCGGTGAGCGCGCGGCCTCTTCTGGACGTGGTCACGGAAGCGGGCTATCCCCGCATTGACGCGCTGAAGATCGATATCGAGGGGATGGAGGAGCGTGTGCTCGGCCATTTCTTCAGCAACGCGCCGCGCGCGCTCTGGCCGGGGATGGTGATCCTCGAGGCACGGCGCGGCGAAGAGACACCCGCCCTGCAGCATCTCCGCTCGCTCGGCTACGACGTAGAAGAACGGACCCGGATGAACGTGGTTGCACGGGCGCCCGCCCCTGCCGCGAACCCGGCTTCGAACACAGGCGACGCACATGGCAAAGCGTGACTATTATGACGTCCTTGGCGTCGGCAAGCGTGCCTCGCAGGACGAACTGAAAAAGGCCTATCGCAAGAAGGCCCGCGAACTGCACCCCGACTCGAACCCCGACAAGGAGAAGGCCGAGGAGCAGTTCAAGGAGGTCAACGAGGCCTATGACTGCCTGAAGGACGAACAGAAGCGCGCGGCCTATGATCAGTTCGGCCATGCTGCCGTCGATGGTTCGATGGGCGGCGGCGGTGGCCCGCGGGGCGGGCAGGCCGATTTCGGCAGCGCCTTTTCGGATGTGTTCGAGGATCTTTTCGGCGACTTCATGGGGGCCCAGGGCCGGGGCCGCCAGCAACGGGCGCGGCGGGGGGCGGACCTGCGCTACAACCTCTCGGTTACGCTGGAGGAAGCTTTCACCGGCAAGCAGGCGTCGATCCAGGTCCCTGGCACCGAAGCCTGCAGCCACTGCAACGGCACCGGGGCTGAAGGCGGAGCGCAGCCGCAGACCTGCCCGACCTGCAATGGCCACGGCAAGGTTCGCGCTCAGCAGGGCTTCTTCACGATCGAACGCACGTGCCCGACCTGCAAGGGCGTAGGCCAGATCATCAAGGACCCCTGCCGCCAGTGCGCTGGCTCGGGCCAGGTGCGCAAAGAACGCTCACTCAATGTTCAGGTGCCGCCGGGGGTCGAAACCGGCACCCGCATCCGCCTGGCAGGTGAGGGCGAGGGCGGTCCGCGTGAGGGCGCGCCCGGCGATCTCTACATCTTCATCGATGTCGAGAAACATCCGCTTTTCGAACGCGACGGCACCAACCTGTTCTGCCGCATCCCCGTGCCGATGACGACGGCGGCGCTGGGCGGCGAGATCGAGGCCCCGACGCTGGACGGCGGACGCACCCGCGTAAAGGTGCCCGAAGGCGTACAGGCCGGCAAGCAGTTGCGCCTGCGCGGCAAGGGGATGCCGGCGCTGCAACGCTCGGGCCAGATGGGCGACATGTATATCGAACTTGGCGTCGAGACCCCGGTGAACCTGTCGAAACGGCAGGAGGAACTCTTGCGCGAGTTCGAGCAGGAAGGCCGCAACAATAGCCCCGAGAACCAGGACTTCTTCTCGAAGGTCAAGGACTTCTGGGAAAGCATGCGGAGTTAGGGGCGAGCCCAACCTCTCATCAGACGCGATTGCTTTTCTGCGGCTGTGTCGATCCCTTTGGTTTGGTGAAGGGTTCACTGCCTTGAGGCTGCGCAGATATTCCGAACCCGCGGTACACGTCAGTCTATCGACTGAAGGCGCTGCTCTGTTTTGACCGGGCTCCGATAAAGTATGCCCAGAGACTGAGAACCACCGCGGCCGAGGAGACAATCGTCATAATCGTGCCCGGGGCAAAGTTCACGAAGCCGCCAAGATCCATGAAGACAAAGTAGCCGATGTCCGTGACCCAGCCCACGATGGCCGTCATGAAGATAGCGGTTTCCGAGCGTCGCCAGATGAAGACGCCGCCGACGACAGTGAAGGCTCCGATCCAAAGAAGATTGAAGCCGTGCTGGTTGAGAACCGCCGCCACCGCCGGGTGAAAATCGGTCGCGATCAGTGATGGGTCGACGGCGTCCGCGATCCCTGCAATGGCACCCGCCGCATCCTGCGAGATTGTCATCACGCCTGCGACCATATGAACAAGCCCCCAGACGATCCAAAGGACCGCTGCGATCTTGAGAAGAAGACTTTGATTGCTTGTCATGTGCAGACCTCTTGGCCAGTCTTTGCGTTGAACATCACCAATCCGTCTAAAGGTAGACAATGTCCACAAATTACAATACGTGGACAAAGTCAACAAAAATCTGCCGATGCAAGATACGGAACTCGCCCTGCTCATCGACCGCTTCATGCGGAGAATCCACTTTGGCCTGCAGTCCACGGCACATGCGTTCGACACGGCCAATGTCGGCCCGGGCGGCGGGATTGTGCTTTTAACGCTGGCCGACATGGGTCGACCTGGGTTGCACGAACTGACGACGCGTGTCGCGCGTGACAAGTCTCAGATGACCCGCATGATCCGGTCGCTGGAAACGAAAGGACTGGTTGCACGGACGACGTCGCCGGACGATGCGCGTGTCAGCCTTGTCTATCTGACCGATGCGGGCGAGCAGGTCGTCCGCGCCCTCCAGGCCGCTGTTGCGGAAACTATCGGAGAAATTCTCGGGCCTGTCTCGGAGAAGGATGAACAGGTTTTCAAAGGTATATTGAAGCGGGCATTGTCTGACGAAACCTCCCCCTAGCAGGCGTCCAGAGCGAGCAGAGAGCAGGCTGTCCATGTCGCACGGTCCCTTTGACAGATTGCGGTCGATGAAGGATTGCGCAGAAGTTTGCATCGCACGGTCGATTAACCATCCCCTGCGCTGGCCCGTCTGGTCCGGCCCTGATATGACAGACAGGGAACGGGAGACTCAGGATGACCCAGCCGATTTCCGTCGCCGTTGTCGGGTGTTCTGGCCGCATGGGCCAGATGCTGATCCGGGCGGTGGACGAGAGAGATGACTGCCAACTGATCGGGGTGACCGAGCGTGCGGGCCATGACTGGATCGGTGGCGATCTGGGCGAGGCCATGGGCGGCGCGGCGCGCGGACTGGCGGTTTCGGACGACCCGCTCGAGGTGTTTGCGCAAGCTCAGGCGGTGCTCGATTTTACCCTGCCGGACCCGACGGTCGAGCATGCCGCGCTGGCAGCTCAAGCCCGTCTTGTGCACGTGATCGGCACCACGGGGTTCGAGGCCGCGCATCTGGAAAAACTCTCCGCCGCCGCGCGTCACGCGACGATTGTCCGCGCCGGCAACATGTCCTTGGGCGTGAATCTGCTGACGGTGCTGACCCGGCAGGTGGCCGCGGCGCTGGATGCCGATTTCGATATCGAGATCGTCGAGACCCATCACAACCAAAAGGTCGACGCGCCGTCGGGCACCGCGCTGATGCTGGGCGAGGCCGCGGCCGAGGGGCGAGACGTTTCCCTCAGCGATGTCTCCGACCGGGGCCGCGACGGCATAACCGGCGCCCGCAAGCGCGGCGATATCGGTTTCACGGCGCTGCGGGGCGGCGACGTCGTCGGCGAGCACGACGTGATCTTTGCAGGGGCGGGCGAGCGGATCGTGCTGCGCCACATCGCGACCGACCGGATGCTGTTTGCGCGCGGGGCGCTGAAAGCCGCCGTGTGGGGGCAGGGCAAAGGGCCGGGTGAATACTCGATGATCGACGTGCTCGGGCTATCTTGACCGATATGACGGACGCTCCCCTGCATATGATCAAGCTCTGTGTCGGCGCCGAGGGTGTCGATGACCTCGTCACCTGGCAGGCCGGGCGCAGTGCCGAGCGTGCTGCGCGGGGGCTGGATCCACGGCCCCGCCACGTCACTCGGATGTGGCCGCGCCGGGCGGACGAGATCCTGGCGGGCGGATCGCTGTTCTGGGTGTTCAAGGGCGCGGTTTTGGCGCGCCAGCCGATCGAGGCGCTGGAAGAGGTGATCGGCGACGATGGCATCCGCCGCTGCGCCATTGCGTTGACGCCCGAGATCATTCGGGTCGAAGCACGCCCGCGTCGCCCGTTTCAGGGTTGGCGATACCTGACCGCAGCCGATGCGCCGCCCGATCTTGGAACGCAGGCCGACGCAGGACCGGATTTGCCAGCGCCATTGGCAATGGCACTGAACGATCTTGGCGTTGTGGCCAGGCCATGACCGGGGCGGTCGATCTTCTGCGAGAGCGTCTCGCGCCTGTGCGCGAGAGTACGATCACGGCGCTCCTAACCGCTCAGGCGCGCGCGATCGATGCGGGGGCCGAGATCGTGCCCGAACCTTTGCGCCGCACGCCCCAGGGGGCTGTGAAGCGCGAAGGACGCCTCGATCTGCCAGGGCGCGGGGATCTGGCGGTTACGATGGATGGGCGCACGCTGATCCAGCGGGTCGAGGGACGGCGTTCTCAGCCCTTCGATCCCTTTGTGCCGTTGGGCGCTGACGGCCCCGCAGCGGTGGTAGCGCCGTTTCGCTGGGAGGATGCCGAGATCTTTGCCGAAGCCGGAGCCGGGGCGCCGAACTGGACGCCGCTGAGGCTGTGGTATCTGGAGTGGTTCCAGCCGCGCCATACGCGGCTCGCGCCCGAGCTTTGCGGTGCGTTGCACGGCCTGTCGGGGCCAGAGTCCATCGATGGCGGCTGGCGCCTGCATGTCGATTTCGGGTCGGCCCCGTTGTCGGCGGTCGGAGCGCTGCTGGTGGTGCTGGATCAGACAGGTGTCGGTGCGATCCGGATCGGCGATCGGCCGCACTGAGCCATCAGAGGTGTTTGACGTATTCTTCGAGCGCCTGCTCCAGCGTGCGTGAGCGGTCCAGTGTCTCGCGCGTCTCTTCGGCGAACGGCGTCTCTGCCAGAAGACGAAAGATGTCAGCGGCGCCTTTGTGGAAGCCATCGGTGACGCCGGCCTCGGCAAAGGTCGCGGCGATCTCCTCCATCTCCGGCACCCAGCGCGCGCTGTCCGCGGGCAGGAACGGGATGCGTGCGCGCATCGCCTCGAGCGGGCCCTTCTGGGAATAGGCCAGTTCAGAGAGCAGCGGGTCGAGCACGCCCTGGCGCGCTGCCGTCAGCAACAGCGCGGTTTGCAGCGTCCACACGCCCTTGGTTCCTGCAGCATAGACCATCTTGAGCGCAGAGGCTGCGCCGATCCGGTCGCCGATGACAGTGACCTTCAGCGCGTCATGGGCGATGGCCTCGATGGCAGCGCAGTCGGGTCCCGAAACATAGAACCGGGTGGGCGGGGTCTTGATCGGATTGAGGCCGATGATCCCGCAGTCGATGACCGTGCAGCCTGTCGGGGCCAGCGCTTCGGCGACACGCGCCATGGTCATGGGCGAGATGGCGTTACAGTCGGCATAGGCGGGGGTCGCGCCGGTCCGGCCCATCGCGGTTGCCACCGCCTCGGCCTGCGGAACGGCGCGGTCGGGCGGCAGGATCGACAGGATCAGATCTGCGGCCGCCACTGCTGCGTCGATGTCACCGCAATCCTCGATCCCGGCGCGTCCGGCAAGATCGCGGGTGTGGGCGCTGCGCCCTGCCAGCGGGCTGATCGCCCTGTGTCCCTGAGCGATCAGGGACTGACCGACGCCATGGCCCATATCGCCGGGCATCAGGATTGCAATGGTCTTTGTCATATGGACCTCCCGTCCGTGCTCCGCTTCGGCGGAGGCTCCCACCCGCCCACC
>JBCBOR010000033.1:0-47230 GCA_039821125.1 Pseudomonadota bacterium | reverse complement strand
GTACTTGCGGGACGTGAAGACCAATCCATTGTCACTGCGCAGAAGGAACGGGGTTTCGACTTTTCCCAACGTGCCGAACCGGGCGATCAACGCATGCTCCAGTGCCGAAGCTGCTGTGGAAGCCTTGCCAGAACGCGAGAGATGCCAACCCAGCAATTCGCGCGTGTGACAGTCCATGACTAAGGCCAAGGTGGCCCAACCATCTTTTCCGGCCCAGACACGCGCCATGTCGGTTGACCAGCGCTCGTTGGGCGCCTCTGCCACAGAAGGTAATGCTTCAATGCGTGGTCTTGCTCCAATGGGACGTTTGCGCACCTGCCAGCCCTTGAGGCGGAAGATCCGCTGCACGGTGTTCTTATTGATGCGGAAGGTTTCGAGCGCATCAAAAGACATCTGCAGAGTTTGGGCAGGCCCCTTGCTGCATTCTGCGCCTGCGAATTGCGCTCGCCCGAGCCGTTCAGCGAAGGTGGGTTCTCCGAGTTCAATCAAGGCTATGCCGATGTCCTTCGGGACTGGGGCATCATGAAGGAAGATGCCAACCCGATCGCCCGCTCGAACGTCTGCCCGGAGATCGGTGCACCGTCCGAACCTTGCTTTCACGCATTCTGCTACACTGTGCCGAGCTCCGCCGCCCAGCCGTCCTTCGTGATCGCCGGGTCGGGAGAGGCGAAAGAGGGTGGCCCCAGCTATGCAAGCGCCACCGTACGCCTCGACGATACCAGCGCCGAGGGCATGCTAGAGAAGGCCAGGTTCGTGCTCGGCGAGATGGAACGTCGGATGGGTTTCTTCGACGCCGGTTGGCGCGATGTGACCGCGACGCAGTTATACACCGTCTACGATCCGCATCCCTTCCTGGCCGATGAAATCGTGCGCGGAGGTGCAGCACGGCACGGTCTTACCTGGCACTTTGATCGCCCGCCGGTCGTCGGTCTGGATTTCGAGATGGACTGCCGGAGGGTCTTCACCGAGCATGTGCACCCTGTTGATTGAGGTTGGCTCCTTGATTTTGGCGCATCGAGAACGCTTGCAAGGGCATGTCTGTTCGCAAGTCCGAAGAACACGCCTGCCCATTGGGTCTTTCGTGATGCAGCAGAGACGCCCGAAATCGTGGTGATGGTTTCGCGACATAGCTTTCCCAAAGCGGGCATCAAGCGATGCCTTTTACGGGCTGACCAAGGCTTTCGCGCTTGGCCTCACAATTCAAACTTGCACGCGCCTTCAGACTTCGATCGCGCCGGGCAACGCGTCCCGAATGTATTTGGAAAACGCTTCGACAGCCGGTGGTAGACCCTGCCGCGATGGCATGATCAGACTGATCTGCGGCTCACCAGCGCTCCACTCAGGCAAGACGCACTCCAACGTACCTGCCTTGACTTCGGCGCGGCACACGTAGGCTGGGAGTGCGACAAGGCCCAAGCCGTTGATCGCTGCGATCTTCAGGGTCGACATGTCATCGCTGGCCAATCGAACCTGGTACGGGATCGAGGCCTTAAGGCCATCAGGGCCGCTAAGCGTCCACTGACCTTCGCCAGACCGGTGGCCAAGGCAGAGGCCTGTGTGCTGGATCAGGGCATCGGGCCCGTCGGGGCGCCCTGCATGATCCAGATATTCAACCCCACCGAACAGACGCCAGGACACGCGGGCAAGCCGGGTCTGGATCAGGCTGGAGTCCGGCAGATTTGTCATGTGGCCGCGTATCGCGAGATCAATGTTTCCTTGCACCAGGTCGACCATCCGGTTCGACACCTGCTGAGCGATCCTGACCCTTGGGTTTTCCTTCAGGAAACGAGGGATAATCCGCGCCAGCCCGAACTGTGCCATGCCGACCGAGCAGGACACCGTAACGCTGCCCTCCAACGCGTTGGTTCGGCGCTGTACGGCGGCCTCGGCCGCCTCGATCCGGTCAAGCGCGGAGCGGGCGTGATCATAGTACTCCTGCCCGATCTCGGTGATCGCCATGCGCCTGGACGTCCGCTGCAGCAACCGCGCGCCCAGGTGTTCTTCCAGGTTCTTCACCCGTCGGCTTAGCCGCGATTTCGGGATGCCAAGCGCGCGGCTCGCGGCGGTGAACCCTTTTTTCTCAACGACTTGCACGAAGTAGAACGCATCGTTCAGATCCATGTTGATCGCTCCTGGCAGACTTATTGTCCTGAACATAGAACGATATGTCCCGAAATATCAGTGTTTTTGCCAAACTGTTCTGCCCATAGGTCTGTCTCGCAGAAAGGAGGCGACCCATGAACATTCAAACCGCTCTGACCCCGGTCGAGATCACGCACCCGGACACGGGTGAAATCCAGATGATTGGCGATGGCTTCAAGGCCCGCAGTTTCAAGCACACCAACTTCGCCGGGCTCATGGATCCGCTGATCATGGTGGATCACTTCACGATGACGGCGCCCACATTCGACAGCCATGCCCACGCAGGCATGTCGGCTGTCTCCGTCCTTTTCGAAGACAGCGAGGGGTTCTTCCACAACCGCGACTCCCTGGGTCAGGACATCGATCTTGCGCCCGGCGATCTCTACTGGCTGAAAGCCGGGCGCGGCGCCGTGCACAACGAAGCCAGCCGGCCCGATGCACGAACCCATGCGTTGCAAGTCTTCGTCAATCTGCCGGGGCATATGAAGCAGGACGCGCCGACCTCGCGTCACGTCCCGGCAGCCACGATGCCTGTCCTGAACGGGCCTGGCTACCGGACCCGATTGGTCCTGGGCACCAGCAACGGCATGACCGGATCACCATCACCGGCATTGCCGATGACAATCCTTGACGTGAACCTCGCACCGGGCGGGGCGTTCTCGCATCACCCTGGCGCAGACCAAGGCGTGTGGATCTATGCGTTGGACGGCACTCTGAAGATAGACGCATCCGGGCGCGACCTGCGCCTTCATGGCGGCTCCGCCGTCGCAGTCCGAGGTGCCGAGCATCTCACGCTCTCGTCCGAGACGAGTACGCATGCAGTGGTCCTGCATGGGTCGCCAATCCGCGAGCCTTTTGTGCAGCGCGGCCCCTTTGCCATGAGCACCGTCGAGGATCTGGACGCTGTCGCAGCCGCCTATGCCGCCGGAGAACTGGGAACGATTGCCTGACAACCACACCAAGAGAAGGAGATGACGATGACCACGGTCAACAACCCCGAACCCCTGAGCCAGGACAACGCAGCCCTGATTCTGGTCGATCATCAAGTCGGCCTCATGACCGGTATCCGCGACTACTCGATCGCAGAACTCAAGCAAAATGTCGTGGGGCTGGCCAAGGCAGCACGCGTCCTTGATCTGCCGATAGTCACGACGACGACCTCGGCGGCAACGCTGTGGGGCCCTGCCTTTCCGGAACTGACTTCGGCCTTGCCGGGGCAGACCTTCATCGACCGGACCAGCGTAAATGCCTGGGACGACCCACGGGTCGCCGAGGCGATCCGGGCGACCGGGCGAAGCAAGCTAATCTTCGCAGGTGTCTCGCTGGAAGTTTGCGCCGCGTTCCCCGCCATGCGGGCCGTGCGCGAAGGGTTTGAGGCCTATGTCGCCGTCGACGCCAGCGGAACCTTCAATCAGACAAAACGTGAGACCGGCATCATCCGACTGGCTCAAAGTGGCGTGATCGTCTCGGACGGGGCCAGCCTAATGGTCGAGATCCTGGCCGACAATGCTCGACCGGAAGCCGCCGACGTCTACAAGGCGTTGGGAATGGACTGGTCGATCCTCGTGCATCAGGTGCGCGAGAGCGCGTCTGCGTGCGAGAACGTCGCTGCGGCGTAGACTTCGCGGCAACACAGACTGCCATGAACTTGCCCGGAAATGTGCAAGACAGCGTTAAAGGGCTGCGCGGTAAACTCTCTAGGGTATTGTTCGAGCCGCCAGCCCGTACGCGAGGGTGTATTGATCAAAGATCATAAAAAGCCTGTGAAATCAAAGAGAATATTGGCTGATCATCATGATCCGTTTACGTGGATTTAGGAAGTTCAGCCCTCGACTTTCTTACGTCAGACGGAGTTCTTTTCACGAGAAACTCGACCTCGCGCCGTCTGGCACAGCGATTTGTGCTTCACGCCCTCGCAATCTTGGGAGTTTTGCAAGACCGCTCATCAACAACCATTCGGGCAGCGCCTTACGCGCCGATGCCGAGCCTGCCAGACGGATATGGCCAGCAGAGATTTCATCTCGCAAATCCCGAAAGCCGCGCCACGCTTCAATAAACTGGCGCAGATCAGAGCTTACGATGACATCTGGATCGTAGCCTGGATGCTTCAGGCACATGTCGACATTACCGTCGTCCACGACCAGCCAAAAGCGGCTAAACCCCTTGTGGGTGCCCGTGAACTCGAACTCCATAACTGTCCTGCCCGGTGGCATGGCATCAATGTTCAGACGCGTGTGCATGCTCCACGCCAGGAACGCCGGATCGAGATCCTCGGTCTCCATGTCGCGAGCCCATTTCTGACCCCATCCTGCGAGGGCCATGATGATCGGATCGAGATCGCGCCCGGCATCGGTCAGCTCGTAGATGTGCCCGCGCCCGGTCTCGGCTGCACGCCGCGTGATCAATCCCGCATGTTCAAGCTGCCCATGCAAGGCAAAGGGTGTCGCGTTTACCTATGTTCCCGATCTGCTGACGAAACCCACAGCAGAACTGACCTTGGGCCTGATGATCGCGCTGTGCCGCAACGTGCGCGCAGGCGATGCCCATGTGAGGGCTGTCGACTTCCGTGGATGGCGCCCATTGCTTTACGGCGGGTCACTCGATGGCGCCCGGGTTGGTGTGATCGGCGCGGGTCAGGTTGGACAGGCGTTGCTCCGTCTCCTCTCGGGGTTCTGCTGCGAACGCGTTTACTTTGACATCGCCGGTCTGAGCGCCGCGCAGGAAAGCGATCTGAAGGCAGACTTCCAGCCGCTTGAAACACTGATAACGACATCTGATTTTGTGGTGCTCGCGACACCGTTGACACCGCAGACATTGGGGGTGGTGGACGCAACCTTCCTTGGCCGCATGAAGGCCGGCGCCTACCTGATCAATCCCGGCCGGGGATCGGTGGTTGTGGAAGATGCCGTGGCGGACGCACTGAAGTCAGGGCATCTGGCGGGATACGCAGCCGATGTCTTTGAAATGGAAGATCAATCGCGCCCTGATGCACCAGCGGCTGTTCCCGAGGCCCTGCTCAACGCCACAAACACGGTATTCACCCCACATCTTGGATCGGCTGTCGCATCCGTCCGCAAACAGATCGCTCAAGCAGCCGCAGATGAGATTTCGCGTTGCCTTTCCTCGGCTGTCTGATCCGATCTCTTCGAGTAGAGCTTTCGGCACTCAGATCGCACAGGGCTGACATGCACCGAGGGTAGATGAAAGGGACACTTGGGAGCTTTTGAAGTTTGTGCTTTACCTTTGCTTCATGATCTTAGTCATCCTGTCGATCGGACTGATCCCTGTCGGGGTGTTCAGCGGCACTCCTGCGTGATCCCAACGTCCAGTATTCCCTGAATACATCGGGCGCCCCTCATCGATCGTGACTACGCCCGAATCTTGGAGATTTGTGGTCGGCCCAAAGCCGCCGCGAACGCCCAGGTTGAATGCTACGGCGCAAAGCCAGACAGCCGCAATTCAACGGCAAGGACCGGGGCGTGGTCGGACGCAGCAAGGCTCGATCAGGTGTTCTCAGAACTGCGCGATCGTGGACTTTTCCCATGGTAGCCAGAAACAGGTCGGCGGCGCTCTACAAGTCCCAATTGCATCTCTTTTTGAAATCGGTTTGGTTTGGGCGGTAGTCTTTTCGTCCGATGGCGAGCACTTTGGAAAACCTGTCTCACCGAATATTGTCCTCCTACGATTTGCTGTCTCGGAGTGAGCGGAAGCTCGCGGACTTGCTGCTTGAAGACCCGGACCGCGCGGTCCTGAACAACGCGATCGAATTGTCCAGCGCGTCGGGTGTGTCGAACGCGACAACCGCGCGGTTCTTCAAGCGGCTGGGCTATCCTAGTTTTCGTGCGGCGCAGAAGCTTTTGCGGGATCGGTCGGCCGCACAGCCGGTTGCAACGACGGCACATGAACAGCACAGCGGTGCGACATTGGCCGAGCATCTGGAAAACGATGTGCAGAACCTCGTGCGATCCATCGAGGCCGTGCGCACGGACGACCTGAATGATGCCGCCAAATCGCTGGCAAGGGCAGAGAAGATCTGGGTTGTCGGCTTCGGCGAGAACTATCCATTGGCCCATTTCGCACGCGCGCTCCTGATCCGTATCAAACCGGACATCAGGATGATCCCGATCGGAGGGTTCTCGGTGGCCGAGGAGTTCTCATCGATCTCAAGCACCGATACCGTGATTGCTCTGGGGGTCGGCCGGCGCTCACGCAGTCTGAGGGTCTTGATGCGCGCGGCTCTTTCGGCCAATGCAGAGGTCATCTACATCACCGACCAGATCGCGCGAAGCGGTGCGGACATAGCGACCGTGACCATCCGCTGCCGGACCAACGCGCCGGGGATCTACCAATCCTTCGCCGCACCGATCTCGTTGATCACCTTCCTGTGCTCAATGGTTGCCCGGCGATTGGGAGAGAGCGCACTTGGCCGGATGGAATCAATCGAAGAACTGCACTTGACCTGGGATGATGACCTTCCCGGTGAAATCTGAGGAAGAAGTCAGTCCATTCTGATTGGTTGATCCGTGCAAATCAGCATAATCTGATCAAAAATGAAAATCGAACCTGCATTATTGAAAATAATTTGACGTAAGGCGCGACCCGGCAACACGTTTAAGCGTCTTGGCGCGGACTTCACGCGCTGTGATGGCCGAGAATTCGACTGGGCAGCCCGGCACCTCGACCCGTTGCGGGCGCCAAGATGTCCGAAACGAAAGTGAGAATGCCGATGATCCCCACTTCCATCAGAACTACCCTCGCTGCTGCTGCGCTTGCCTGCGTCACACTTCCCGCCCAAGCTGGTGAGATCGTTTGGGCGCGATATGGCGATATCGACTCGCTGGACCCGCACAAGGCGACCAGCACCTTGTCCTTGCAGGTCTGGCGCCTGATGTACGACTCGCTTCTGGGCACCGATGCGACAGGGGCGCCCGTGCCGCATGTGGCCAAGTCCTGGACCACCAACGATGCTGGCACCGAGTACACGTTCTCGCTGAACGACGGCGTGATGTGCCATGACGGCACGCCGCTGGACGCCAATGACGTCAAGTACACAGTCGACCGGGCGCTGTCCGACGAAGGCCCCAGCCTGACGAAGGCCTCGTGGGGGCCGATCGCATCGGTCGACGTGATCGATCCGCTTACCGTAAAGATCACACTCGAGACGCCCTTCGTCGCCATGATCCCGTTCCTGGCGGACGGGTTCTCGTCGATCATCTGCGACTCGAATGCGGCGGCCGAGGGCTTCGGCACCGACACGGCCATCGGCTCGGGCCCGTGGAAGTTGGTGTCCTGGACCAAGGGCGACAAGATCGTTCTGGCCAAGAACCCGGACTACAAGAATTTTGGCCGCCTCGCCTCGAACCCCGGCGCACCCTATGAGGACGGTCTGATCATCACGGTAGTGCCCGAACCCCAGGCCCGCTATGCGGCACTGAAGACCGGAGAAGTGCACGTTGCCGAGCCGCCTTTCGACGATGTCTCACTTATCAAGGATGCGGGAGAACTGGACATCATCGTCGCCGAGAACACAGGTCAGAATGTGTTCTGGGAGTTTGCGACAAGCCGACTGCCCTTCAGCGACAAACGTGCGCGCCTTGCCGTCGGACATGCCACCGACCCGGCGGCGGCCATCGGGCTGATCTATGGCGACCTGTCCATTCCGGAAGCCTGCCCGGTCTCGCGCGGGGTCTTCGGCAACAACCAGGATGTCTGCAACGAGTATCGCCCGGACTATGATCCGGACAAAGCCAAGGCGCTGCTGGCCGAGATGGGCTATGGCCCGGACAACCCGCTTGAGACGGCCATGATTGTCTGGACCGGTGGTAACCGCCAGAAGCTGGCCGAGGTGTTCCAGGCGCAACTGGCCGAGGTGAACATCAAGGCCGATATCGAGATCATGGACATCGGTTCGATGAACGCCCGGGTGCGGCAGGAGAACGAGAAGACCGAGGGCAAGGCGTCGATGGATATGATGACCTGGTCCTGGTACGACCCGGACATCCTCTATGCGCTGTGGCATTCGCCCGGGGCCTATCGTGGCTACACCTCGCCCGAGTTGGACGCGATGCTGGATGAGACGCGCACCCTGACCGATCCCAAAGAACGCGAAGCTAAGGTGCAGGAGGTGTTCAAGTACCTGCTGACCAACGGCATTCACATCCCGCTCTACACGCCGGGTTGGGAATGGGTGTTCGCCGTACGGCCAGAGGTCGAGGGCTTTGCGGTTGCGCCCTTCGTCTACCCCATCTTTGCCGATGTGAAGCTGGGCGGCTGAGCTGACGGGCACAGCGCCGCGCACCCGCGCGCGGCGCTGTTGCCAAACCCCGGGGCCCCCATGCTGCGTTTTCTGGCAGGTCGCATCGCGCTTGGCGCGCTGACCGTCTTCGTGACGACCATCCTTGTGACCTTGCTGATCCACGTGGTTCCGGGCGACCCGGTACAGATCATGTACGCCCAAAGCCAAGGCTCCACGCCCGAGCAGATCGAGCAGGTTCGCCGCAATCTCGGTCTCGATCAGCCGATCTACATTCAGTACATCCAATACATTGGTCGGCTGTCCGAGGGCGATCTGGGCCACACAATCCGCGGCGGTCAGCCCGTGCTGGACGTGATCCTGCAACGTCTGCCCAACACCGTTGTGCTGGCGGTCGCAGCCATGGCTATGGCCATCGCTATAGGCCTGCCGCTGGGTTTCTTTGCCGCCTACTATCGCGGGTCTCTGATCGACACCGGGCTTATGGCGCTCGCCATTGCCGGGATTTCGATGCCGCATTTCTGGCTGGGCCTGATCCTGTTGTTCTTCTTCGCGGTGGAACTGGGTTGGTTGCCGGTCTCGGGGTCCGGGCCTGCCAACCTGATCCTGCCGGCGGTCACGCTCGGCTTGTCGAATGCAGCGATCTTCGCGCGGCTTACGCGGTCCTCGATGATCGATGTGATGAACCAGGATTTCGTGCATACAGCATTGGCCAAGGGTCTGCCGCGCACGCTGGTGTTTCGCCGTCACGTCCTGCGCGCAGGGCTGGTGCCGCTCGTTACCATGATGGGCCTGCAATTCGCCTTCATGATGGGCGGGGCCATCGTGGTCGAGAACATCTTCTCCTGGAACGGTGTCGGGCGCATGGCGGTCGAGGCGATCTTTCAGCGTGACTACCCCATCATCCAGGGCTTTATCCTGACCTTCGCCATCGTGGTCGTCTTCGTATCGATCTGCCTGGACGCGCTTTACGCCTTCATCGACCCGCGCATTCGGAGGGCGGCATGAGCGTGGCCGAAGCGATCCCCGAGGCCCGCCGCCCCTCCCTGTTCCTGCGATTGGTCTCGACACCCGCCGGAGCGATTGGCCTGCTGATTGTGGTTATCCTGATCGGCGGCGCGCTGTTTGCAGATCTGCTCGCGCCCTACGATCCAACCAAGATGGGCGCCGGGCGCAGGTTTCAGCCTCCGGGCGGAGGCTATCTGCTGGGAACCGACGAATTCGGACGCGACATGTTCAGCCGCATTCTCTACGGCGCACGACTGACGTTGCTGATTGGCGCGGTTGCGGTGCTGATCTCGATGACACTGGGCGTTCTGATCGGGCTGACGGCGGCTTATGCGCGGGGCTGGTCCGAGGCGGTGCTGATGCGTGGCACGGACGTTCTGTTCTCCTTCACCGAGACGCTCATCGCGCTCTCCTGCGTGGCGGTTCTGGGGCCAAGCCTTCAGAACGCGGTGATCGCGGTCGGGATCGCAGGCATCCCGTTCTATGCGCGGACTTGTTATTCGGCAGCACTGGTCGAGCGATCGAAGCCATACTTCGAGGCAAGCATAGCCGCTGGCGCAGGCCATGGCCGCCTGATTTTCCTGCACTTGCTGCCGAACGTGCTGCCAACGATGATCGTGGTCGCGACGTTAGGCGTTTCCACAGCAATCCTCGCTGCCGCGGGGCTGAGTTTCCTCGGCCTTGGCGCGCAGCCGCCCCTGCCCGAATGGGGCTATATGCTGTCGGGTGCGCGCGATTATTTCAACCGCGCGCCATGGCTTATGACGATCCCGGGTCTGGCCATCGCAATGACTGTGCTCGGTTTCAACCTGCTGGGAGATGCCATTCGTACGGCGCTCGACCCTGCGGAACGCCAGCGATGAGTCTACTTTCGGTAGAGGATCTGGCGATCTCGCTGCGCTCGGACGGGCGGCTGAAAGAAATCGTCATGGGCCTCTCCTTCACCGTGGGCCCCGGCGAGATCTTGTGCATCGTCGGCGAATCCGGCTCGGGTAAAAGCATGACTGCCAAGGCATTGATGGGGCTGTTGCCTCGCGGTGCCAAGACCGGCGGGGTGGCCTCACTGGTAGGCAAGGCCCTGCTGGATGGCGGCGCCGAGGCGGTGCGCGGGCGCGCGATCTCGATGATTTTCCAAGAGCCGATGACCGCGCTAAACCCGGTGCTGTCCATTGGCCGTCAGATGACTGAAAGCAGCGTGATCTTGGGCGGCATGGCACAGGGCGAGGCAGACCGCCGCGCGGCTGACCTGCTGGAACGGGTCGGCATCAACAACGGCACGGCACGGTTGGCTCAGTACCCGCATGAATTCTCAGGTGGGATGCGTCAGCGGGTGATGATCGCCATGGCCATGATGTCCGAACCCCGGCTGATGATCGCAGACGAGCCGACGACTGCGTTGGATGTTACAATCCAGGCCGAGATCCTGGGCCTTATGCGCAGACTTGTAGACGAGACCGGCATGGGCCTGATTTTGATCACCCATGACATGGGCGTTGTGGCCGAGATGGCTGACAAGGTCGTTGTCATGCGCAACGGCCAAAGCGTCGAGACAGCACCCGTCGTCGATCTGTTTCAGGCCCCGAAAGATCCCTATACCAAAGCCTTGCTTGCGGCAGTTCCTCGGCTGGATACCGGCCCGGCTCCCCAAACTGGTGAATCTGGCAGACACCTTGTCGAGGTCCGCGTAGTTTCCAAGACCTTCAGCACGCGCAGCGGCCTGTTTGGCAAACCCGTCGAAACCCGTGCCCTGGACGATGTCTCTCTCACGGTTGGCTCGGGTGAGACGCTGGCGCTGGTCGGCGAGAGCGGATCGGGCAAATCGACATTGGGCCGGGCGATCGCCCGGTTGGCCACCATCGACGCCGGTGAAATCTATGTGGATGGCCGAGATGTTGGCATGTTGAAGGGTCGGGATCTGCGGGCAGCGCGGGGACGCACGCAGATGATCTTTCAGGACCCCTATTCGTCGCTCGACCCCCGGTTTTCGATCGGTGCGACGGTAGGCGAGCCGATGACTATTCAGGGTACGCCAAGGTCCGAGGTGCGGGCACAGACCAATGCCCTGCTGTCGCGCGTGGGGCTTGGCCCAGAAGTCGCAAGCTGGTATCCGCACGAATTCTCCGGCGGGCAACGCCAGCGCATCGCGATTGCCCGTGCGCTGGCCACCGGGCCTGAAGTGCTGGTGGCCGACGAACCAACCTCGGCGCTGGACGTGTCCATTCAGGCGCAGATCCTCGACCTGCTGGCCGAGTTGAAAGTCGAGCGCGACCTGGCGTTGCTGTTCATCAGCCACGACCTGGCCGTGGTTCGCCAGATCGCTGACCGTGTAGCGGTGATGCGCCGCGGCCGGGTTGTCGAAACCGGTCCGACTGAACTGGTCCTGTCGGACCCCGGCCATCCCTACACACGTATGCTGCTGGACTCGGCACCGGTGCCAGATCCTGCGCGCCGCAGAGGGCGGATCGCTCCTGTCCGCACGGGTGCGAACCCCACTGGGTCGCTGCAAGAGATTGCGCCAGGCCACTGGGTGGCGGCATGACCATCGGCATTGCCGCGTTCGGGTCCAATGCTGGCCGTGCCGTGCTGGCTGCATTGTCGGCTGTTGAGGCGGTAGGCACCGGAGCGATCGGCGGCTTCGTCAGCGCGGTTGGCTTGGCTGATGGCCGGGTCCTGCGCGCAGAGACCCAAGATGGCGGTACAGCAGCCTTGCGGTTTGCGCCGAGCGGCCCGGACTTCGAGACAACGACCATGGCTGCGCTGATCTCGAGCGGTCCGAACCGACCCGAACCACTATCCGCCTTTGCCTTGGCAGAGCCGGGAGTGGGCATTGTGACCGGGCACAGGTTACCCAATGCGGTGGGGCAGGACGGTGTTCCAATGAACAGAAAGGTCCTGCACCTGATGCGGGCTGGGATACCTGCCTGCGCGGCGATCGAAAAGGTGATTGCCGCCAATCCGGGGGCCGATTGCGGGCTGGCTGCGATTGATGCAAACGGAAATGGTTTCGCTCTGCAGACGGTCGCTGCAGTGCGTCCGGACTCGCATCTTCTCTGTCGCGCCGAGGGGAAGGCAACGGTCTGCATGCTCCACAATGCCATCCAGCCTCACAAGCCGCTTGCCGCGTTGGCGATAGAGGTCGCGCTGAACGTGATACAGCCGGAGTTGCGTCCAACGGCACACATAGTGCTGGCGCGCGGCTGTCCGGTCCGCACTGGTGACGAACCCGCACTGACAATCGGCGAAGACAGGACGGTACGCGAGATAAGGGTTCCGAACGCGTCAACGCTGGGCGAACAGGTTCTGAACCTCGGCTACCGTCCGGTGGTTCTGGGGTCCGGGGACCTGCGAGAGGTGCTGGCATACGAGCCCTTCGTGGTTGCAAATGACGGGCTTGTCGTCTCGGTTGATGGTGCAGAGAGCATGCAGATCGCCACAGGGGAAGCCGCATGACCTATTCGATAGCCGCCCGCTGCACCCGGACCGGTGAGTTTGGCGCCGCGATCGCAACGGCGATGCCGGCGGTCGGCGCTTTGTGCGTCTGGACACGAAGTGGTGTGGGCGTGGTGTGCTCTCAATCTTGGACGAACCCTTATCTGGGCCTTGGCACGCTGGATCTGATGGAAGCGGGTCTCGGCAGCGCCGATGCACCGAAAGAAGCATTGGCACGCGATCAAAAGGCCGATCGCAGGCAACTTGGTGTTGTCGGAACCGAGGGCGCTGGGTTCTGCTTCACGGGTGACGCCTGCACAGGCTGGTGCGGCCACATCGAGGGCGACGATTTCGCGGCCCAGGGCAACATGCTGACGGGACTGGAAGTGGTCGCGGCGCTTGCCGCCAGTTTTACAATGACCCACGAGCTGCCTTTGGGCGAGCGTCTGCTGACAGCGCTGGAAGCAGCACAGGGTGTTGGTGGCGACAAGCGCGGTCGGCAATCGGCGGCGGTGGCGGTGATCGCAGATGCCCCGTTCCGGTCACTGGATCTTCGAGTGGACGATCACTCTGACCCGGTGGCCGAACTGCGCCGGGTGCATGGTGTCGCTCGGGCTCAGCTCGGTCCCATGGCCCCATACCGGCCCGACGCCGATGGCACGTCGCCGCTGCCGCCCGACGATATACGGGCCATGGTCATGACCCCGCCTCCAGACCGGCCTGTTGCCGGTGGGAGCAGGAGACCATGATACCTGGCGACCGCACCTTGATGGCAAAGTGGAACAAGCCAATGCCACATCGGTCTTAAGTCTCTGCTCTGGGTCTGAGCCAAGCTACTGATCAATGGCGTGCATTTCATGGCGCCGATGCGCCAAGGCCATACACTCAATCACCATCGTCTGTCTCTATTGGAAGGCTGTCATCCTTTGCCCACTCCGACATCGATGCGTCGTAGACCGCGATGTTCTCGTAGCCGAGTTGGTGCTGCAGAAAGGCGTCCAGCGTCGCGGCGATACCGCCGCCGCAATAGTTCAGGATGCGCCGCTCTGGGAGCGCACCCGCGGCCTCGAAGAATGCAGCGACATCCGTCGGTGCCAGCAAGATTTTCGTACGTGGATCGACCAGCGACGCCGCCGGGACGTTTGTCGACCCCGGGATCCGGCCGGGGCGGCCATAGCGGGGGTTCGCTCCGGAATGTAAGGCCTCGCCAAGTGCGTTCAGGGAACAGGTCATCCCATCACCGATGGCGGCCAGCATGTCGTCCTTGCCGACAAACAATCCGGGACGCGCAGATGCGGTGAGCATGCCGGGCGGGTAGGCACTGCTGTCCGTCGTGACCGGGCGGCCATCGATCTCCCATGCGTCCATGCCCCCGTCGAGCACAGCGGCATTGTCGAACCCGATCCAGCGCAACATCCACCAGAAGCGCGTTGCCCATTGCGGGCTGGCGCGGGAGTAGAGGATCACCCGGGTCTCTGCGGTGACGCTAAACTTCGCGAACGCATCGGCGGTCTCCTCGGGCGATAATCGCATGAACCGGGTCGGCGCCGCATCATCCGAGAAATCCCGCTGCAGATCGAGATGGACCGAGCCAGGAATGTGACCGGCTTGCCAATCCGCCAGACCGCTTTCGACCCGATAGGGGCGGCCTGTCCCCTCCTCGTAGAGCAGATATGTCGTGCAATCATAGATCCGCAAGTTTGGGTCACACAGGTTGGCCTCGAGCCACGCGCCGCTGACAATCGCCTCCGGAAAACGCCATGCCATCGTCATCATCGCCCCCGACATTCAATCAGGATCAGACCGTGGCGCACCTGAACCGGGCGATCAAGTGTTCGGATCGGGCGGGTTGATGAGCGTCTTGGCAGGCCGCGGGCAACTTTCATCCGGAGCGGAGAGTTACACGAACCGGCACTCAAGGTGTCCACCTTACGTCGCCTGGACTGCTCATGTGCATTGCAGCATTTTTTGAGGTCCAAGTAACCTATCATTGTAGACATCCTCGCCTGAATCTCCCACGGTTGAATACAGGGCCCCGGCGAAACGGGCCCTTCGTTCTGCCGATACAGACGCTTTGACCGATTTCCATCGGCAGCAGAGAGGAGAACATCATGACCCTTTTCCAGAGAATTGGCGCTTGGATAGCGGTGCCGCTGACGGCCGCGCTGTTGTCCGCACCGGTTCAGGCCGGACCGCCCAAAGACACCTTTGTGATGGCAAAGGACATTTCCGACCTGATCACGTTGGACCCTGCAGAAGTCTTCGAGCTTTCGGGCGGCGAGATCATCGCGAACATCTACGACCGCATCATGATGTACGAGCCGGAGGATCTGAGCACACTGGTCGGCGGTGTCGCCGAGAGCTGGGAAATCCTGGACGATGGCAAGACGATCGTTTTTTCGATCCGCCCCGGCATGACGTTCCATTCCGGCAATCCGGTGACCGCCGAGGATGTGGCGTTCTCGCTGCAGCGTGTCGTCAAGCTCGGCAAGACGCCCGCATTCATCGTGACGCAATTCGGCTGGACGCCTGAGAACGTGGACGAGCTGGTCGTCGTCGAAGGCGACAAGGTCAAGATCTCGATCACCGAGGAGTTCTCGCCCGCGCTGGTACTCAATGCACTGTCAGCCGGTGTTGCGTCGGTCGTCGACATGAAAACCGTTCTGGAGAACGAGGTTGACGGTGATCTGGGCTATGCCTGGCTGAAGTCGAACTCGGCGGGCTCCGGCGCCTTCAAGCTACGGACCTGGAAGGCGAACGAACTGGTCACGCTCGAAGCCAATGGTGACTACCGCCATGGTGCGCCGGGCGTGAAACGGGTGATCCTGCGCCATGTGGCCGAACCCTCGGCACAGCGTCTGATGATGGAGAAGGGCGATGCCGACATCGCGCGGAACCTGACGCCCGATCAGATCAAGGGGATCGAGGGCAACGACAACATCGTCGTGCGCGCCGATCCGAAGGGCACGCTGGTCTATCTCGCGGCCAATCAATCGCATCCGATCCTCGGCAAGCCAAAGGTTGTCGAGGCGATCCGCCATCTGGTCGACTACGAAGGCATGGCGAATTCGTTCCTTGCCGGTCAGTATGTGGTGCATCAGGCCGCGTGGCCGGGTGGTCTCTGGGGCTCGCTGATGGAGACGCCGTTCTCGCTCGACGTCGAGAAGGCCAAGGCGCTGCTGGCCGAGGCCGGCCATCCCGACGGATTCGAGATGCAGATCGACACCCTGAACCGGGCGCCCTTCCCCGAGATCGCACAGTCGGTTCAGGCAACGCTTGCGCAGGCGGGGATCAAGGCCAACATCGTGACCTCCGAAGGCAAGACGCTCTGGCCGATGTATCGGGCGCGCAAGCACGAGATGATGGTCGCGATCTGGTCGCCGGACTACACCGATCCGCATTCCAACATCGACAGCTTTGCCAACAACCCGGACAACAGCGAAGAGGCCAAACTGACCGGCGTGCTGGCCTGGCGCAATGCGTGGCAGTCCGAGGCGATGAACGCCAAGGTCGCCGCCGCCCGGAACGAGCTGGACATTGCCAAGCGTGAAGCGATGTATCACGACATTCAGCGCGATCTGCAGAAGACCTCGCCCTATGCGGTCTTGTTCCAGCAGGCCGAGCAGACCGCTATGCAGAAGAATGTCGACGGCTTCGTGTCCGGATCAAACTTTGACCTGGTGTTCTACCGGACCGTGACAAAGTAGGTCTGAGTTGACGGACGAGATGACGACCACGGCAGCGCGTCGGGATACCTTCGCGCTGCCGCGCTGGATCTGGACAATCGGCAACACCGTCCTGACGCTGGTTCTGACCTTCGTCGGCCTGACCGCAGTCACCTTTGCCATTGGCCGCGTGATGCCCGCAGATCCGGTTCTGGCGATTATCGGCGACCGGGCCTCGAACGAGGTCTACGAGCGGGTCTATCTCGAGATGGGGCTGGACCGTCCGATCTACGAGCAATACTTCCGCTATCTCGGTGAGCTGCTGAGCGGTGATCTCGGCATGTCCATCATGACCGCCCGCCCGGTCCTGACCGATATCGCCATCTTCTTTCCCGCAACGCTGGAACTTGCGACGATCGCCACATTGATCGGCGTGTTCATTGGCATCCCCATGGGCGTTCTCGCGGCGGTCAATCAGGGCCGTTGGATCGACCATGTGGTGCGTGTCTTCGGCCTGATCGGCTACTCCGTTCCTGTTTTCTGGCTCGGCATGGTCGGTCTGTTGATCTTCTATGGCAATCTCGGCTGGGTTGGCGGCCCCGGCCGGATCGAGCCCTACTATGACGGCATCGTCGATACGGTCACCGGAATCATCCTGATCGACGCTGCCATGGCCGACGAGTGGGATGTCTTCTGGGATGCCGTCTCGCACCTGATCCTGCCATCCGCGATCCTGGGCTCGTTCGCGCTGGCCTACATTGCCCGGATGACGCGCAGCTTCATGCTCGATCAGCTCAGCCAGGAATATGTCCTGACCGCGCGGGTCAAGGGCGCCTCGGAACTGGCGGTAATCTGGAAACATGCGTTCCGCAACGTGCTGGTGCAGTTGATCACGATCATCGGATTGACCTATGCCTCCCTGCTCGAGGGCTCGGTGCTGACCGAGACGGTGTTCTCGTGGCCCGGGATTGGACAGTACATCACGACATCCCTGTTCAACGCCGACATGAACGCGGTGCTTGGTGGAACCATCGTCGTTGGCGCGTGCTTTATCGGCATCAACATGCTGTCGGACATGCTCTACAAGCTGGTCGATCCGAGGGCACGCGCATGAGCGAGACGACGGGCGAGACCGGTATGCGTGCCTGGCTTTTGTCGGCGTCGCCGCAATCCGTCACGCAAGCGCGGTGCCAGCGTGCCTATCTCGGCTGGCTGGCATTTCGAACCAATCCGATCGCCATGACCGGGCTGATCATCGTGGTCGTCCTGGTGCTGGCCGCGATCTTCGCACCGCTGATCACCAGCGGCGACGGGCTGACCCCGGCCTTGGAGAACCGCCTGCAACCGGCCAGTGCCACCAACTGGTTCGGCACTGATCAGCTGGGGCGGGACATCTATGACCGCATCGTGTGGGGCTCGCGCATCACGCTCTATATCGTGGCCCTGGTCTCCATCATCGTGGTGCCCATCGGTCTGATCATCGGCACCGTCGCCGGCTACATGGGTGGCTGGGTCGACAATGTCCTGATGCGCCTGACAGATATATTCTTGGCGTTTCCCCGGCTGATCCTTGCGCTAGCACTGGTGGCGGCGCTGGGACCGGGGCTTGAGAACGCCGTCCTGGCGATCGCGCTGACCACCTGGTCGCCCTATGCCCGGATCGCGCGTGCGGAAGTTCTGACCATCAGAAAATCCGAGTTCATCATGGCCGCCGAGGCACAGGGCGCATCGACCGTGCGCATCCTGCGCAAGCATGTCGTCCCGCTTTGCCTTGCCTCGGTCATCGTGCGCCTGACGCTCGATATGGCCGGGATCATCCTGACAGCGGCAGGTCTCGGGTTCCTTGGTCTCGGCGCGCAGCCACCCACCCCGGAATGGGGCGCAATGATCGCCACGGGACGACCATTCCTGCTCGACCAGTGGTGGGTGCCGACCGTGCCCGGTATCGCGATCTTCGTCGTGTCCCTCGGCTTTTGTTTGTTGGGTGATGGTCTGCGCGATGTTCTCGATCCCAAGAGCGCCGGCCCATGAGCGCTCTTCTGACTGTCGAAGATCTGTCCGTCACCTTCCAGACCCCGCGCGGCCCTGTCCATGCGGTGCGCGGCGTCAGCTTCGAGCTTGGCCGTGAGCGCCTTGGTATCGTCGGCGAGTCCGGGTCCGGGAAATCCCAGACCGGCCGCGCGCTCCTGCGCCTCTCGGCCAACAACGCGAAGGTCAGCGCGAAGCGGATGGAGTTCGACGGCGCCGATCTTCTGGCGATCTCTGAGCGGCAGATGCGCGATATCCGCGGCGCGCGCATTTCGATGATCATGCAGGACCCGCGCTATTCGCTGAACCCGGTCATCACCGTCGGCGAGCAGATCACCGAGGCCTACCTGATCCACGCGAGCGCCAGCCGTGTCGAGGCGCGCGATCATGCTTTGGAGATGCTGCGCACCGTGCAGATCCGCGAGCCGGAGAAGGTGTTCGACCTTTACCCGCACCAGGTCTCCGGCGGAATGGGCCAGCGGGTGATGATCGCCATGATGCTGATCCCCGAGCCCGACATCATCATCGCGGACGAGCCGACATCCGCCCTCGACGTGACCGTGCAGTTGCAGGTGTTGGCGTTGCTCGACGATATGGTGCGCGAACGCGGCATGGGCCTGATCCTGATCAGTCACGATCTGAACCTGGTCGCGTCCTTCTGTGACCGGGTGCTGGTCATGTATGGCGGGCGGGTCGTCGAAGTGCTCGAGGCGGGCCAACTGGCCAGCGCCCGTCACCCGTATACCCGGGGCCTGCTCAATTGCCTGCCGGAACTCGACCGGCCGCAAGACGTGCTGCCGGTGCTGGATCGGGACCCGGCATGGCTGGACTAACCCGATGATCGACATTCGCGATCTCAACGTCATCTTCGGGAGCGGCCGCACAGAGGTCCACGCCGTGCGGGGTGTGTCGTTCCATGTCGGCAAGGGAGAAGCGTTTGGGCTGGTCGGCGAGTCCGGCTCCGGTAAGTCGACGATCCTGCGTGCCATCGCGCGTCTGACACAGGACTGGACAGGAACGATCCGCATAAACGGGCAGACCCTGACCCAACGGCGCGATCGCAAAACCGCCCGCCATATGCAGATGGTCTTCCAGGACCCCTACGGCAGTTTGCACCCGCGCCATACCGTCAATGATATCCTGAGCGAGCCGATGGAGATCCACGGTCTCGACAATCGCGAGACCCGGATCCTGACGGCGCTGAAAGACGTCGGCCTCGGCGTGGATCTGCGATTTCGCTACCCGCACCAGATCTCGGGCGGTCAGCGCCAGCGCGTGGCGATCGCCCGTGCCCTGATCCTCGAGCCGGAGATCCTGCTGCTGGACGAGCCGACCTCTGCACTGGATGTCTCGGTGCAGGCTGAGATCCTGAACCTGCTCGCGCGGCTGAGGGCGGAGCGGGGGCTGACCTACATCATGGTCAGTCACAACCTGTCCGTCGTCGCCCATATCTGCGAGCGCGTTGCGGTGATGAACCGGGGCCGCTTTGTCGAGGAGATGACGGTCGATCAGCTCCGCACATCGGCAAGCACGGACGCCTACACGACTCAGTTGATCCTCGCCAGCAAGGGCTATGACCGCGAGGTAGCCCGGCAGATCAGAACGTTCGAGTAGGGGGGATCATGGAGGTTTTTGCTGCCTGGAAGGCCGATCGCAAATCGGCGCTTGAGGCCGAGGATGGATGGCTGAACCCGATCGCGCGGCTGTCCTTGCGCACGGGGGTAAACACCATCGGGTCCGGGCCAGAATGTGATCTTCGCCTGCCCCATGGCCCGTCTCTTCTGGGTACAATAGACTTCGGAACGGACGGGGCGCGCTTTGCTGCTCCGGGCGGTGCACCCGGCTATTTCGAACCGGCGCCGGGGGGCTTCCCGATGGTGAGATGCCCGCCTTTCCTGTTGGAACTGCATGATCCCGGAGGAGATCCCGCACTGAGGGTTCGCGATCTTACGCTGCCGCGAGGGGTGGTGCTCGACTACTTCCCCTATGATCCGGCATGGGTGATCGAGGCCGAGTGGGCGGCGATGGACACCCCGACCGAGATCGAGATCGGCCAGAGCGGTGCGCCAGACACTGCCGTTGCCGTCTCGCACGAAGCGCGGTTCACCCATCGTGGACATGCGATCCGCCTCCTCCCGACCCACTGGAAAAACGGCAATCCGATGTTCGTGATCCGGGACGAGACCTCGGGCCGAAAGACCTATGCTGCGTCGCGGTTCCTGATCCCCGAACCGGCAAGGGACGGCAAGATCACGCTCGACTTCAACCGGCTGCACAATCCGCCCTGCGCGTTCACGGACCATGCGATCTGTCCGCTGCCGCCGCGCAGCAACGTGCTTCCCTTCGCGGTCACCGCTGGCGAGTTGATGCCCGACCTCTGATCATGTCAACGTCTGGAAGAGCCGCCTCAGCAACAGCATCCGGGGCACCAGCGAGCTGACATAGAGATGCTCGTCCAGGGTATGCGCTCCGGCCCCATCCACACCCAGACCATCGAGCGTCGGCGCAATGGCCGCCGTGAAATTCCCGTCGCTACCGCCGCCCGTGAAGATATCCTGCAGGTCGAACCCGATCTCGGCGGCCAGACCACGCGCATGTTCGAACAAGGCGGTGACCGAGTTGCTCTTGGTGTACGGAGGGCGGTTGATCCCTCCGGAGACGGTAAGGCGGACAGCGGGATTTTTCGGCTGCAACGCATAGACAGATGCAACGGCGGCCTCGCCCTCTGCGAAGTCCGTCATGCGAATATCCAGCTCGGCCAAGCAGCGCTCCGGCACCACGTTTGTGCCTGTCCCGCCGCTGATCAGACCGACATTTACCGTCAGGCCGGTCTCGTAGTTCGTCATCGCCTCCAACGCGACGATCTGATGCGCCATCTCCAGCACGGCACTCTCGCCATCGCCATGGCGCATACCGGAATGGGCAGGCGTACCATGCGTCTCGATCTTCATTCGCGCTGCGCCCTTGCGGCCGGTGACGATACGGCCGCCCTCGCGCGCGGGTTCGGTCACCAGCACGTGGGAGGCATTCGCAGCCGCCGCGCGGATGTGATCCTGGCTCGTCGGGCTGCCGATCTCCTCGTCCGAGACCACCAGGAACCGGATTGGCAATGGCGTCTCGTGTCCGGCGTCGATCAGGGTCCGCACGGCGCTGAGCGCCAGGAACACGCCACCTTTCATGTCATAGATGCCGGGGCCATAGGCGCGGTCGCCCTCGGCGCGGATCGGATTGGAGGCCAGCGTGCCCGTGGGGTGCACCGTATCGAGATGGCAGAGCACCAACACCCCGGGCCCGTCACCGCCCCAGGGCGCATGCGCGTTGAAGTGAGGTCCCAACCCCTCCGTCCCGGCGATGGGCGCGACGGACAACCCGGCAGCACGAAAGTCCGCCAGGGCGTGGTCCATCATGGCTCCAATCGCAGCAGGCTCGTCAGATTTGCTCTCGATCGCCGTCCAATCGTTGATCCCGGCAAGCAGTTCGGCTGCATCAGGGGTGTGCATCGGCGTCTCCCGTCTCAACGATGATGTTGCCCAGCACACCTGCCTCCTGCGCCTCGTGCGCGGCGACGATGGCGTCCAGGGGATATGTCCGGGCAATCCTTATCGGCATAGCACGGCGTTTGAGAAGATCCGTGATGCCCGCGATGGCGGCCCGCCGCTCGGCATCGCCCAGAAGATACACCTGGACAAAGCGCAATCGCGCGGCCTTGGCGGCAAAGGCGTAGTAATCCATCTCGAAGACCGGCGCGCCCGGGGCGGAGTAGGCCGCGATCGAGCCGCCGGGCGCAAGGGCGCGCGCATTCACCCGGTGGTTCGCCCCGAAATCGACGTCGAGAATGTGATCCACGCCGCCTGTCAGGTCCTGAACTGCCTCGGCCACGTCTGTTGTCCGATAGTCGATGACCTCCCACGCCCCGGCGGCCTTGGCGATGGCGGCTTTTTCCGGCGTCGAGACCGTGGCGATGACCCTGGAGCCCGCGTCCGCCGCAATGGCGACGGCCATCTCGCCGACCGCTCCAGCGCCGCCATGGATCAGCAATGTGCGGTTCGGTTCGGGGGAGCCGTCCATCACCGCCGTCCACGCGGTTTGCGCGGGGATACCCAAACAGGCCCCTTCAGCATAACTGGTCGCTTCAGGCAGATCCATGGCCTGCGCCGAGGGCAGTGCACAATGGGTCGCCGCTGTGCCCATGGCGCTGCCCCATTGGGCGTTCCACAGCCAGACCCGAGTGCCGACACGGCCGGGGTCCACGTCCGGGCCAACCGCCGCGATCACGCCTGCGCCGTCGCTGTGCGGGACGATCCGAGGATGCGCCGCAGGCGCAGGCATCCGGCCCTGACGCTTCTTCACATCGGAGGGGTTCACGCCGGATGCGTGCATCCTCACAAGAACTTCGCCCGTGCCGGGCGTCGGCGCGGCAAACTCACCAATCTGCAGAACCTCTGCTGCATCCCCGGTCCGCTCGTAATAGGCTGCGCGCATGAACGATGCTCCCGACAGGTCAGACGGTCTTGCCCGGCTCGAAGCCGCGCTGGCGCAGGATCTCGCGCGGCTGAACCATCCTCCGGCCGAGTGGACGCCGCGGCGCACGGACGGGACGGGCCGCTCCGTTGCAGATGTTGCCATCATCGGCGGTGGCATGTGCGGGCTGGCGGCGGCCTTCGCCTTGCGCCGGATGGGGATCGCGAACATCCGGCATATCGACCGGCGCCCGGCGGGCTTGGAAGGGCCGTGGCTGACCTACGCCCGGATGCAGACCCTGCGCTCGCCCAAACATCTGACGGGACCGGCGCTGGGCATGGCCAACCTGACCTTCCGCGCGTGGTGGGAGGCTCAAGGCCGCAACTGGGACACGCTGGACCGAATTCAGCGCCCGGACTGGATGGCTTACCTCAGCTGGTATGGGCGGGTAACAGGCGCGCAGGTCGAAAGCAGCGTGGAACTGGCATCGATCAGGCCGCAGACCGACAGTGTGCAGTTGGATATCACCGGCCCGGACGGCCCGGAAACGCAAACCGCCCGCCGCGTCGTGCTGGCAACGGGTCGTGAGGGGCAGGCAAGCCCGCGCATCCCCGACGCGCTGGCACAGTTTACCGGAGCAGACGTGCGCCACTCGTCCGATGACATCGACGTCGCAGCGCTGAAGGGAAAGCAGGTCGTCGTGATCGGGCTGGCGGCATCGGCCTTTGACAATGCCGCCACCGCGCTCGAGGCCGGGGCCGCCCGCGTCACCCTGATTGGCCGTGCGGAGGCCATGCCGCGCCTGAACAAGATGAAGCAGACGGTTTACTCCGGCTTCACGCATGGGTTTGCCGATCTGCCGGACACAGACAAGCTGGAGCTTCTCGATCACATCATGCAGCACCGGATCGCGCCGCCGCGGGCGTCGGTCCTGCGGATTTCCAGCGACCCAAGGGCCGCGTTGATCCTCGGGGCCGATGTCATAGGCGCCGCCCGGGTCCAAACCGGGCTGGAGCTGATCACGACCAAGGGAACGGTCCCGGCGGACATGGTCATCCTGGGTACCGGCTTTGCCATCGATCTCGACGCTCCGGCGGAATTGTCGAGCATCGCCGGGGACATCCTGCGCTGGGGCGACAGGGTACCCGAGGCCACGGGCGAATGGGCGGCGTTTCCCTATCTGGGGCCAGGTTTCGAACTGCACAGCCGGACGGAAAGGCATCTCAGCCGGATCCACTGTTTCACCCATACCGCGCAATTGAGCCTGGGGAACCTTGCCAACGACATCCCTGCGGTTTCCGAAGGCGCGGACCGGCTGGCCCGTGCGATTGCGGCGTCGCTCTTTGTCGAGGACCGGGCGTATCATCGCCAGAGATTGACGGACTATGCCGAGCAGGAACTGCTGGGCGACGAGTGGCCGGGCCTCGAGAGCTGGGACCCGCCTTTGGCATAGCCAGGTCACGCCTCCGCCCGGTCATCAGCGGCGTCGTAGTGGTCACCGCGGTGAAACATTTTGTCCGATCTCGGCATCGCCGCCCGCGCGGCTTCTGTGGCCGCCTGATCGACGGACCCGCCGTCGATCACCACGCCGTAGAGATCCCGCGCGGCGTCTTCAGACACAAAGCCATCGAGGACATCGGCGAGAACATCCTCGGCCGGACGGTCCATCGGATGCCCCCAGCCGCCACCACCCGGCGTGATGATCCGAACGAGATCGCCCTTCTTCAGCCGGTTGCCATCGGACATGGTCGCGATATCCCATTCGTCAGGCCCGGGATTGACGACGACGCGACCGGGTTGGCCGGAGAGGCCGCCCTTCACGCCGAACGCTGTCTGGCGGCAGTTGTCCAGACGGATGCCTAACGTCGCCTCGTCCGATAGCACGCGCACGTCGCGCACGATCCCGCATCCGCCGCGATAGCGCCCGGCGCCGCCCGAATCGCGGTGAATGGCAAAGGCTTCGATCTCAACGCCGAACTCCATCTCGGCAAACTCGATCGGATAGTTCTCCTGCGCCACGTAGTAGACCGCGTCGATCCCGTCGGCGAAGGTGCGGGCGCCAAAGCCCACGGACAGGCCCTCGATGCATAGGGGCTCGGTGCCGTCCGCGTTTCGCCCGCGCAGGTAGTAGAGCACATAGACACAGGGCGCCGCCGAGGCATGACCGCCGGTTGCCTCTGCCAGCGCTCCGAACAGGGCAGAGGTCACGCGGATCATCGTGTGCGAGCGCAGCCCCAGTGGCGCGGGGAACCGCGGTGCGACGAGCGAGCCGGGCCGGGTGACGACATGCTCGATGGCGCGCTCGAACCCGCCGTTCATGCCAATTCCGGGCTCGTCCATGGTCATCCACAGACCCAACATGAACTTCGGGACACTCTCGTCCATCAGGAAGTTGATTGGCCCGTCCGCCTGCCGGTCCGAGGCCGAAAAATCCAGCGTCACAGCCTCGTCCTGCTTTCGGATCACGGCGTCCACAAAGAACGACCGGTCCGTAACCGCGTCCGAGTCGATCCGGTCGCGAAACGCATGCTCACCATCCGGGATCCGCGCGGCGATCTGACGGCGCAGGGCTGTTTCGGTCTCGCGGATCATCGCCTCGAAACTGGCCTCGACAGCCTCGACGCCGTAGCGGCTCACCGTCTCCTCCAGCCGCCGCGCCCCCAAGCGGCAGGCCGCCATGATGGCCTTCAGGTCGCCCTTCAGCATCTCGGGAAACCGCGAGTTGCGCGTGAAGATGCGCACGACCTCTGCGTTCTCGACCCCCTCGCGAATGACGCGGACCGGCGGGATCATGATCCCTTCCTGAAAGACACTGGTTGCGTGCGGGCTGATCGAGCCGGGGACAGATCCGCCGATATCCCAGAGGTGTCCCCAGGCTTCGGTGAACGCGATCAGGCGGCCCTCGTGGAAGACCGGCATGATGAACACCATGTCCGGCAGATGGCTGACGGCCCCGCCGGTGCCATAGCAGTCATTGTACCAGTAGAGATCGCCGGGGCGCATGGTATCGGCGGGGTAGTCCTGCAGCACCGCGTCCACGAGATTTCCTGCCAAGGTCAGTGCCGTGGACACGACAAGTTCCCCGCCGGGATTGAGGAAGGCGGTGAAGTAGTCCTTCTTTTCCCGGATGAAGGGCGACATGGCGGTCCGGGCAATCAGGGCTTCCATCTCGGCCCGGGCGGCGTTCAGGGCGCCCTTGATCAGCTCCTGCGTGAACCGGTCCGGATGGGATGGCGTGATCATGGCGCCCCCTCGGCAATCAGCATGTTGCCCAGCCTGTCGATCACCGCGTGCTGGCCCGGCAGGATAACCGTGGTGCAGTCCAGCTGATCGACAATGGCCGGGCCTTCGATGACATGACCTGCCAATAGCGCCTCGCGTCGGTAGATCGGTGTCGGCGCAAGCGACTCGCCGAGGGCTGCGGGACGCGTTCCGGCAGGCTCAGCGCGTCGGGACGTGGCCCGGCCGATCTCCGGCAGGGTGATGCGCCCGGTCTGGCCGATTGCCTCGACACGCAGGTTCACGATTTCGACCGGAGCCGCCGGGTCTGAGAATGTGTAGAGTTCCTGGTGGAGCGCGTGAAACCGCTGAACCAGCGCGGCCAGCGTGTCGTCGGTCACGGCTCTCGGTTCCATGGGCACGGTCAACTCCACCCCCTGCTTTTCGTATCGCATGTCGGCGGCACGCTGGAACTGGCGCTGGCCCGGCGGAACGTCGTCGCTGTCGAGCCGCGTATCTGCACGGGTTTGCAGATCGGCCAGAACCTGCTCGGTCGCGGCGGCGTCAAAGGCTCCTGCTCGCTGAAGATGTGTCACGGCAAAGTCATAGCGCAGATCAGTCGTCAACAAGCCGATGGCGCAGAGAATGCCGGGGTATCGCGGGATCAGCAGGCGGCCTGCCCCGAGCGCGCGCATCAGCCCCGCCCCATGCACCGGACCGGCTCCACCAAACGCGGCCAGGGTGAAGTCGCGCGGGTCCAGACCGCGCTCGACCGACATCACCTTCAAGGCGCCGGTCATGTTGTTGTCGACCAGATCGACAATGCCCTGCGCCGCCTGCTCCAGGTCGATACCCAAGGGGTCCGCCACGCCCTCTTGCACGGCGCGGGCAGCGGCGTCCCTGTCCAGCGCAACCTCGCCATCCAGAAGGTGCGGCGGGATGCGGCCCAGCACGAGGTTGGCGTCCGAGACCGTTGGCCGTGTGCCGCCGCGCCCGTAACAGGCCGGTCCCGGATCTGCGCCTGCGCTCTCCGGGCCGACGCGGATCGCGCCCTGATCGGTGACCGTAGCGATTGAGCCGCCGCCCGCACCAATGGTGTGGATGTCGATCATCGGCAGAGCCAGCGGATGCTCCCCGATCCGGCCCTCTGTGGTTCGCGCGGGCTCTCCGTCGCGGATCAGCGCCACGTCGGCCGAGGTGCCGCCCATGTCGACGGTCAGAACATCTGCAATGCCAGCCTCGGTCGCCAGGTAGGCCGCACCGCGTGCCCCGGCGGCGGGACCGGACAGCGCCAGATGCACCGCACCGCGCGCGGCTTCATCGGGCGGGCAGGTGCCGCCGTTTGACTTCATGATGAACAGGGGCGCGCTGATCCCGCGCTGCTCCAGCCCGGTGGAGAGCTGCCTGACATACCGCCCCACGACCGGCTGCACCGAGGCATTGAGCGTGGTCGCGATGGTGCGTTCGTACTCACGAAAGACCGGCAAGACGTCGACAGACAGCGCGATCTCGATATCCGGCAGCGCGTCCCGCAGAAGCGCACCGACCCCGCGCTCATGCAATGGATTGGCGTAGGAATGGAGGAGAACCACGGCCACGGCGTCCAACCCGGCGGACCGGATCGCCTGCGCCGCATCGGCGACCGCGGTCTCATCGAGGGCATGTGCCTCAGACCCGTCCAGACGCATTCGTCCCGGCACTTCAAAGATATGCCGCGCCTGCACCGGGCGCTTTGGCTTGACCCAGTTGAAGAGGTTGGCAGCCCGCGGGATCTCGGCCCGGCCGATTTCCAGAACATGTCGAAAACCAGCCGTGGTGACCAATCCGGTCCGGGCGCCCTTGTCCTCGAGGATCGCATTCGTCGCAACTGTTGATCCGTGCAGAACGGTGCTGATCTCGTCCCCCGGCACACCGGATTCGGTCATCATCTTGTCGACGCCGCCGAAGAACCCGTCGGCGGGAGCCGAGGGAACCGAGGGCGACTTGGCCACCCACAGCGCGCCGCCCGACCGGTCGGCCAGGATCACGTCGGTGAAGGTCCCGCCGACATCCAGCGCCAGGGCATATCGGCTCATGGTCCCCCCATCACGGGCAGAACCTGTCCGGTGATCCAGTCCGCGTGCTCAGATGCGAGGAACAACGCCGCGTTCGCGATGTCGCGGGGCGTCCCGAGGCGGCGCATGGCAATGCTGTCTATCACCGCCGCCTGACCATCGCGGCCGAGGCTATCCCATTGCGGTATGTAATCCGGCGAGGTCTGCGGCATGTAGCCCGGCGCGATTGCGTTCACCGTGATCCCGTACTGCCCGAGTTCCGAGGCCAGTTGCCGGACCAGCCCGATCTGCGCCGTCTTGGCCGTGCCATAGGAATGGATGCCGGTGCGCGAGACGCGCAGACCCGCGCCGGACGAGATCACGATGATCCGCCCGGCCCCAGCCGTCTTCATGCTAGGCGTGACCGCGCGGGCCAGGTTGAAGGCACCGTCCACATTCACAGCCTGAATGGCGCGCCAATCGTCGTCGCTGACGTCCTCCAGCGGTGCCGGCTTGCGCCCCAGGATGCCGCCCGCCGCATGGATGGCGATGTCGATCGGACCGGTTGTCGCCAGCGCATTCGCGATGGACGCCGGATCGGTCACATCCATCACGTGGGGCAGGGCGCCCGGGATCTCGCGCACCTCCGGGTCGATATCCGCCGCGATCACCTCGGCGCCATCTGCGGCGAAGGCGGCGACGATCCCTCGGCCAATGCCGCGCACCGCACCGGTGACGAGGACGCGTTTTCCGGGGAAGGTGATCTCCACGTCTACTCCGCCGCGACTTGAAGCTGCGGGAACTCGGCCTTCAGCGCGTCGAAGATGCGCCGGACGGCATGCCCTTCGGTGTCGCGGTCCTCCGGCGGCATGGCGTCGATGGCGGCAAAGATCCGATGCTTGGCATAGAACCGCCAGTGGACCGGCAAGCTGGCCAGGCAATCGGTCAGCGCCTCGTAGTTCTGGTCGGTCCAGATCTGTTCGAAGGCCCCACGTTCCGGGCCAAGATCGTAGAAGCCATCGACCGCTTCACCCGCGCGCCTGGCGCGCTCAGCTAAGGTCGCGCTCTCATCCACCTGGCCGTCCGAGATCACCACGCCGTAGGCCGCGCGTGCATGTTCGGGTGTGACCCAGCCACGCCGCCAGTCCAGCAGCACGGCTTCGGGGTCGCGTTCCAGCGGGTTGCCCCAACCGCCCGCTCCTCCGCAGGTCACATGCAGCACATCGCCCGGTCCCATGGTGAGGATGTCGGTGTTGCGCAGATCATGCTCTCGATTGGTGCCGGGGTTCAGAATGAACTTGGACGCGCCGCCCGCCAGCCCGCCCGCGATACCCCAACCGGTGAACCGGGTCCGGTCGCGGTTGCGCGCGGTTACCTTCGAGTTGGGCGAAAACGTCTGGAACACCATTTCGGTCCCCAGCCCGCCCCGATGAAGGCCCGGCCCCGCGCTGTCCTGCGAGAGACCATAGCGCAGGACCTTGATGCCGGCCTCGACCTCGTTCACTTCGACGGGAGTGTTCTTGAGGAAGCCCGAATTGCCGCCGGACCCGTCCAGCCCGTCGGTCTCGGCCCGGCCTCCGGCCCCACCTGTCATCGGGTTGATCGCGGCCATGATCCGACGGCCCGTCTTGTTATCGATGGTGTTGACGTTCATGATCGGGCCGCCCGATCCGGGAGAACCCGCAAGCCGATCCGGCACGGCGGCCGCAAACGCCCCAAGGGTCAGGCCCTGCAACCTGTTGGCCGACAGGGTCCGCATCCCGACCGCCGCCGGAAAGACCGGGTTCACGATGGTGCCCGACGGCAGGATGCACCGGCACACCCGTGCGATGCCCGAGTTCAGGAACAGTCCCGGGTCCAGCGAATAGAGCACATAGGTCAGCCCGACCATCAGCAGTGTGTGGCGCTCGTCCCCGCCAGTGGGGATGTTCAGCGAGGATTCCAGCTGCGGATCGGACCCGGTGAAATCAAAAATCAGACTGTCGCCATCGATGATCAGCGTCAGCATCAGGCGGGAGGGCCAGCCATCCGGCGCGTCCTCGTCCATGAAGTCGGCAAAGGGATACGTCCCGTCCGGCATGGCGCGCACGATGGCGCGGGCCTGAGCCTCGGAATAGTCCAGCAGATCCGCGATCCCCTCGCGGAAGGTGTCGATGCCGAACCGGTCGATCATCTCCAGCACCTTTCGCTCGCCGGTATTGCAGGCGGCGATCTGGGCCTTCAGATCACCCCAGTTCTGCTCGGGCGCGCGCACGTTCGCCAGAAAGACATCAAGGATCTGCTGGTTGACCTCGCCTTCCATCAGGATCTTGTTGGGCGGGATCCGCACGCCTTCCTGATGGACCTCGGAGAGGGTACGCGAGAGCGAGGCGGGCACCGCGCCGCCGACATCCGTGTTGTGGATATGGCCGACCGAATAGGCCACGATCTCATCGACATGGAAGATCGGCTTCCAGATATGCATGTCCGGCGAGTGCGTGCAGACGAACCCGGAATAAGGATCGTTCGTCATGCAGATATCGCCCGGGCGGTAGTCGTCGATCAGACGGATCGCACCGCCATAGTTCAGGTTCACGAACCACGTGGCGCCCAGCTCCGTCGGCGTTGCAAAGGTCTCGCCCGCTGGATTGGTCAGCCCTGTGGTGAAATCCTCGGTCTCCTTGACGAAGGTGGAATGCGCCGTGCGATAGAGCGTGAAGGCCATGCTTTCGGCGGCAGCGCGCGTGTGGTTCTTCAGGATCTCGAGAGTGACCGTGTCAACGGGCATGGGTCTCAGGCCTCCGCTACGATCAGAAGACTGCCCCAGCCGTCGACCCGGACCGACAGGCCGGGCGGCACGACCGTTGTGCAGTCATCCTGTGTGACGATGGCGGGACCGGTGAAGTGGTGGCCCGGCATCAGGCCGGTTCGGGCGTAAACGGCGGCAGAGTGAGACGCGCCGTCCAGAAAAACCGGGACCTCGCCGACCGGCACCGCGGCAGCGGCGGACACCGCCCCTTCGGCAAGCTCCGGTTTCGGCGCACTGCCGCTGATCACGAGACGCAGGTTGACGATCATGACCTCGGCGTCCGGGTCGGAATGGTCGTAGACCCGGGCATGCTCGCGGTGGAAGGCTTCGGCAATCGGGGCGATCCGGCCCGACGCGATGTCGGCGCGGTCGATGATCGTCTCGATCTCGTAGGACTGCCCGCGATAGCGCATGTCGGCCGACCAGATCAGGCGGGCCTCGCCCTCGAAGCCTTGCTCGTCGCGCAGCCAGGTCAGGGCGCGCTGCTCCAAGACGGCGGCCTCTTCATCCAGTTGGGTCAGTCCCGCGGTGTCCAGATCAACAAACGCCGTACGGATGAAATCGTTCCGGATGTCCGCGATCAGCCCGCCATAGGCTGACAGAACGCCCGGCGTCGGCGGCACGATCACCTGCGCCATGCCCAACTCGCGCGCCAGCAGGCAGGCGGTCATCGGACCGGCGCCGCCAAAGGCCAGCAGTGAGAATGTGCGGGGATCAGCGCCGTGCCGGCTCATCAGCTTGGAGATCTCCAGATACATGCCCGAGATGGACACCCGGATAATCGCTTCGGCAGCGGCCTCCACGCCCAGGCCGATCCGGTCAGCCACTGTCGCGATGGCCGCTTCGGCAGCCTTACGGTCGAGCGTGACCGCGCCATATCCCAACTCGCCCGCGCCCAACAGGCCGAGCACCGCAAAGGCGTCGGTGATCGTCGGGCGCGTGCCGCCGCGTCCGTAACAGGCCGGGCCAGGCGTCGACCCCGCGCTTTCCGGGCCGACCTTCAGAACACCGAAATCATCGACCCAGGCGATTGAGCCACCCCCCTCGCCAATGGACGTTACGGAAACGGTGGGGACATAGATCGGAAACTCGCCGACCATCTCGCCGACCCCGAAGGCTGGCTTGCCGCCCCGGATCACGGCAACATCGGCAGAGGTTCCGCCCACATCGAAGCTGAGCACATCGCTCGCGCCGACGCGGGCCGCGACATCTGCCGCGCCGATGACACCGGAGGCCGTGCCCGACAGCAGCATGGCAATCGGATCGGTCTTGCCAAGCTCGGCCGCCATGACCCCGCCATTGGATTTGGTGATCATCGCCTCGGCTGGCACGCCGACATCGCTGAGCGCCTCTTGCAACGAGCCGATGTAATCCGCCACGCGCCGCTGAACGTATCCGGCGACCGTCGAGGTCACCGTCCGCTCGTACTCGCGGATCACCGGCCAGACATCCGAGGACAGCGTGACCGTCATCCCGGGGGCCGCGGCCAGGACCGCATCGCGCACGGCGCGTTCATTCGCGGGGTTGGCATAGGCATGCAGCAGGGCGACAACAGTCGTGTCGGCTCCATCAGCTTGGGCGCGGGCAACAGCCGCCGCAACCTCGGCGGCGTCCACGCCCTTCTCGATGGTTCCATCCTTCAGCACGCGTTCGTCGATGCCGTAGACCCGCTCACGCGGGGCCAGCGGCACCGGGCGCCGGGAGAACAGGTCGTAGGGATCCGGCACCTTCAGCCGCGCGACTTCCAGCACGTCTTCAAAGTTGCGCGTCGTAAAGAGGGCAAGCTGTGCGCCCCGGCGCTGGATCACGGTGTTCACGCCAACCGTGGTGCCATGCGTGAAGTAGCTGATCGCTGCGGGGCTATGGCCGTATCGGGTGCCCAGCTCGGAGATGCCGGTCATCACCTCGGCGCCGGGCGTGTCCGGGGTCGACAGGGTCTTTAGCGTGCTGAGCGTGGCCGTCGCCTCGTCATAGAGGCAAAAATCCGTGAAAGTCCCACCGATATCGACCGAAACGCGGACGCTCATTTGGTCCCCCCTCGCGCGGCCCGGTCGGCGAAATCGCCCGACCCGCGCGCTCCGTTATCAGGTCTGCGATGCTGACCCAACTTTGGCGTTAATGATTGACGCAGTGCACAACCGCCGTCAACATCCATCGAGAGGCAAGGGAAATGGGGGTCGATGGCCGAACTGGACAAACGTGTTGCAATCGTCACTGGCGGTGCCCGCGGGATCGGGCGCGGTTGTGCCCACGCTCTTGCGCACCGTGGTCTGGCCATTGCGCTCGTCGATGTTCTGGTTCCCGAGATGGAGCGCACCCGGGCCGAGATCGCCGAGATCGGCGTGCCATGCAAAATCCACGAGGCCGATGTCGCCGACCATGCGCGCGCCAAGGACATCGCGGCGGAGGTCAATGCCGACTGGGGCCGGATCGACGTTCTGGTCAACAATGCGGGCCGCGCCCAACCCATAGGTATCCTCGACATCACCGAGGAGCAGTGGGACGCGGCCATCGACGTCAACCTAAAGAGCTGCTTCAACTATATCCAGGCCGTCGCGCCCACGATGCTGGAGCGTGAGTACGGGCGGATCGTCTCGATGTCCTCGCTGAACGCGCATTCCGGCGGGGTCACGGCTGCGGTCAGCCGCTTTTCCTATGCCGCCGCCAAGGCCGGGATCATCGGCATGACCCGTGCGCTTGCCAAGGAACTGGGACCACACATCGCGATCAACTGCGTCTGCCCCGGCCTGATCAAGACCGAACTGACCGCCAAGAACCCGGTCATCGCCGAGCGCGAACCCGAGTTGATCAAGGGCATCGCGCTGAACCGCACGGGCAGCCCGGCCGACGTTGCCGAACTGGTTGCGTTTCTGACCACGACCGAGCCGTTCTTCGTGACCGGCCAGGACATCACGATCGACGGTTTCCAATGGAACCGTTGAACGAGAGGACCCGGGGCGAACCCGGGCCATGGGAGGCGGCGGCAAAGTCCGTCAGAGCGAGATCACAACAGGGAGACTGCACATGAGACTGTTCGATTATGCACCCGGATTGGGGCGGCTGGCCGCCGCTGCAGTGATTGCCGTCGGTGCCATGGCCACACCTGCTGCCGCGGGCGGCAAGTTCGTGTTCGCCAACTCGTCCGCCTATGACACGCTGGACCCGCATGCGGTGTTTGACGTGGGCCGCGTCGCGAGCCGGATCAACCTCTACGACGGGCTGATGCGCTGGCAGGACAACCCGCCCAAGCTGCAACCCTGGCTGGCCGAGAAGGTCGAGATCTCGGATGACGGGCTGACCTACACGTTCACCTTGCGCGATGCGACATTCCATGACGGCTCGCCGGTCGAGGCCTCGGACGTCGTCTACTCCATCGACCGCATTCTCGAGCTGAAGAAAGGCGCCTATTCGCTGTTCGAAGGCACAATCGCCAAGGGATCGACCAAGGCCCCTGATGCCAAGACCGTGGTCTTCACGCTGTCCAAGCCCTCGGCGATCTTCCTGGCGACTGTGCCGGAGATCCACGTGCTCAACGCCGAGCTGGTCCAGGCCAACTACAATGGCGATGATCTCGGCACGGAATGGCTGTCGAAGAACGATGCGGGCTCGGGCTCGTTCATGCTCAAGCGGTATGACCCGGCCATTGGCTGGCAGGCCGAGCGGTTCGCGGATCACTTCTACGGCTGGGACATGGTCGAGGACCCGCTGGACGAGATCGAGTTCCGCACCGTTGTCGAGATCAACAGCCGCGTGCTCGGCCTGATGAACGGCGACTTCCACGGCACCGATGGGTATCTGCCTCAGGATCAGGTCAAACGCCTGCGCGACAGCGAGAATGTCTATGTGGACGAGCAGGAATCCATGCGGATCTTCTACTCGATCATCCACCACGGACGCTTCCCGATGAACGATCTGAACTTCCGCAAGGCGCTCAGCTATTCGTTCGACTATGACGGGTTCATCAACAACATCTTGTCCGGTTCGGTCGCGCGCGATCCGGTCCCGCTCCCCAACAACATGTGGGGCGCACCGCAGGATGTCGAAGGCTATGCGCTCGATCTCGACAAGGCCAAGGAGTACCTCGCCAAGGTCGAGGGAGACATCCCCGAGATCACTCTGGGCGCGCTGGCAGGCTATGGCCAGACCGAGCAGGCGGCGGCCCTGTTGCAGAACGGCCTGAACAAGATCGGCGTCAAGACCAAGATCGTCGCCGAGCCGTGGCCCGTCGCCTCGGGCAAGATGCGCGATGAGCAGCAGATGTACGACCTGCTGTTCCTCTGGAAGTCCACCTACTATGCCGACCCGAACAACTGGCTGGGCGAGATGTATGCCTGCGAGCAGATCGGGGCGCGCAACAGCTCGTGGTACTGCAACGAGGAAGTCGACAAGCTGCTCAGCGAGGCTCGCGTCTCGACCGATCAGGACCTGCGCCGGGCGAACTATGAAAAGGCCAACAAGCTGCTGATGGAGGATGCCGCTGGCATCTTCGTCTACAACACGAAGTGGTTCGGCCCGTTCAACAAGGACGTCAAGGGCGTGCGCTTCAGCCCGATCGGCAACGGTCAGGAGATGCGCTGGGTCTCGATGGACTGATCCGCCAACCGGGCGCGGCCTTTCGGGGCCGCGCCTTCGGAACGGGGCTGACATGCGCGCGCTTGTCCTTCTGGTGAACCGCATGGCGTGGTTCGTGCCGACCCTGCTGGGGCTGTTGGTGATCACCTTCACCATCAGCCACATCATCCCGGCCGATCCCATCGCCTTTATCGCCGGTGACAATGCCACCGCCGAACAGATCGCCGCGCTCAAGGCGAAGTTCGGGGTCGACAAGCCCGTCTACATCCAGCTCTGGAATTATGTCCTCGGCGTCGCGCAGGGCGACTTTGGCGTCAGCCTCTATACCCAGCGGCCCATCGTCGATGACCTGACGGCCCGCCTTCCCGCAACGCTGGAACTTGCATTTGTGGCAATCCTTTTGTCGGCGTTCATTGGCATACCGCTGGGCGTTCTGGCCGCGGTGAACCGAAATTCATGGCTCGACCATGTGCTGCGGGTCTTTACCGTCTCGGGCCTCGCAATTGCGGCGTTCTGGCTGGCGATCCTGTTCCAGCTTCTGTTCGCGATGGAGCTGGGATGGACCCCGCTGCAAGGCCGTGTCGATGGCTGGGGTCCGGATGTGATCACCGGCTTCTTCCTGATCGACAGCGCCATTGCGGGCGACTGGGACATCTTCTGGGACTGCGTTGCTCACATGATCCTGCCTGCGATCACACTGGCCTTTCCGGCCATGGCGACAGTCATGCGCTTTACCCGGGCCGGTGTGCTCGACGCGATCAACTCGAACTATGTCGACTACCAGCAGGCCATGGGCGTGCCCCGCCGCGTGGTGATCTGGCGCTATGTGCTGCGGAACGCACTGATTGGCACGGTCACGCAGCTGGGGCTGATCTTCGGCAACCTGATCGCAAATGCCGTGGTGGTCGAGGCGGTCTTCGACTGGCCGGGCCTCGGCCTCTACGCCGTCAACTCGATCCTGCAATCCGACTACAATGCGATCATGGGCTTTACCCTCGTGATGGGCACGGTCTTCATCATCGCCAACCTGCTGGTCGACATCGCCCATGGCCTGATCGACCCGAGGGAGGCGCGGTGATGGGGCAGTTCTTCGAGAACACAGTCTTCATCCTGCGCAAGCTGGCCACTGACCGCACAGCGGCGGTGGGGGCGTTCATCATCATGGCCCTGATCGTGGTCGCCATCGCCGCGCCGGTGCTCTCCACCCACCCGCAGGACGTTACCGAGTTCAATCCGCCCGAGCGTTTGCAAGGCCCCTCGATGGACCACTTCTTCGGCACGGACCGGATGGGCTCGGACGTCTATTCGCGCCTGCTGTTTGGCGCACGGATCACCATTGCGATTGCCGTCATTGCCATCGGCGTCTCGGTCCTGATCGGTGTGCCGGTGGGCCTGATCGCGGGGTACTATCGGAACTGGGTCTCGGACGCGCTGATGCGGGTCTCGGACATCTTCCTCGCGGTGCCCCAGATCGTGCTGGCCATCGCGATTGCACAGACCCTTGGCCCATCGATCGAGAACGTCATCCTGGCCCTGTCCGCAACCTATTGGCCGTTCTGGGCACGGCTGGTCTATGCCGAGACGCGGTCTGCTTTGAACGAGACCTATGTCGAGGCGTCCATCGCCCTCGGTGCCTCGCCCTGGCGGGTGATGCTGCTGCACGTGCTGCCGAACATCTCGTCGTCGCTGATCGTGCGCACGACCATCGGGATGGGCGGCACGATCCTGACGGCAGCGGCGCTGGGGTTCCTCGGCCTCGGCCCGCCCGCGCCCAGCCCGGAATGGGGCCGCACCATCGCCGAGAGCCGCGAGTTCCTGCCCGAGGCGTGGTGGTACGCGACCGCCCCCGGCCTCGCGATTTTCCTCGTGGTCATGGGGTTCAACCTGCTCGGCGACGGGCTGCGCGATATCCTGGATCCCCGGACGCGGAGATCCTCGGATGGATGACCTGCTGCGCGTCACCGATCTCGAGGTTGGTTTTCGCACCGATCGCGGGTTGGCCCGGGTGCTGGACCATGTGAACTTCAGCATCGGGCGGGGCGAGATTGTCGGTCTTGTGGGCGAAAGCGGCTGTGGAAAGACCACGCTGGCCCGGTCTATCCTTGGCGTCCTGCCCGCCAACTCCGCAGTCATCTCCTCTGGCTCCATCGACTTCGACGGCCAGAACCTGCTGGCCGAGGACCCGGGAGATCTCGCCACCGATGTCCGAGGCCGCCAGATCACGTTCGTGCCGCAGGACCCGTTCTCCAGCTTCAATCCCGTGTTCACCATCGGCGCCCAGATCGACGAGCTGATGAAGTGGAAATCGCCCGATGCTCCGCCGGGCGGAGGCCTGCGCCGGTATGCGCGTACCCGCCGACGTGCCGATCGCGAACGGGTCATGGACCTGCTGAGGACCGTTCAGCTGCCCGACCCCGAGGGCATTCTGAAGAAGTTCCCGCACGAGGTCTCTGGCGGTCAACGCCAACGCCTGATGATCGCTATGGCCCTGTTGCCCGACCCGCAGCTTATCATCGCCGACGAGCCGACCACTGCGCTCGATGTCACGATCCAGGCGCAGATCCTCAAGTTGCTGAAACGGCTGGCCACGGAACGCGATGTCTCGGTTCTCTTCACCACCCATGATCTCGGCACGGCCTATGAGATCTGCGACCGCATCACGGTGATGTATGCCGGGCAGGAGGTCGAAAGCGCCCCGTCGGATGAGTTCTTCGCCGCGCCGCGCCATCCCTACACCACGCGTCTGCTGCACTCCCTGCCCAGCCGCGAGCGCGGTATTCAGGGCATCCCCGGCCAAATTCCCGGCCTGATCGATCCGCCCACGGGCTGCCGGTTCCACCCGCGCTGTGATCATGCCACCGAGGCCTGCCGGACGGCCCGCCCCGAGACCGCCGACATCGGCCCAGCCCACAGTCTGCGCTGCTTTCATCCCGTGGAACTCTCGCAGGAGGCCACGGCATGAACGCGCCCGAAACCGACCTGCTGGTCCTCGACAATCTGCGCAAGTACTTCCCCATCCTGAACGCCTGGAAGCGGCGCACCGGTTGGCTCAAGGCACTGGATGACGTCTCGCTGACCGTGCGCAAGGGCGAGATCCTCGGGGTCGTCGGCGAAAGCGGCTGTGGCAAGTCCACGCTCGGCAAGACGGTGATGGGGATCCACCCTCCCTCCGGCGGGCGGATCGTGTTCGAAGGCAACGATATCACCGATCTGAAGCCGCACCAGTCCCGCGAGCTGCGCCGCGATCTGCAATACACCTATCAGGACCCCGGTGCCTCGCTGGATCCACGCTGGAAGATCGGGAAGTCGCTGGACGAGCCATTGGTCATTCACACCGATCTCAACCGCGCCGCCCGCCAACAGCGCGTGCGCGAGATCCTGGCCGCCGTGAACCTGCCCGAAAGCCATCTCGATCTCTACCCGCACGAGATTTCCGGAGGCCAGCAGCGCCGTGTCGGGCTCGCCCGGATCCTGACCCTGCAGCCGAGCCTTGTCGTGCTGGACGAGCCAACCTCGGGTCTGGATGTCTCGGTGCAGGCGACGATCCTGAAGCTCTTTCTCGATCTGCAGAAACAGTTCGACCTGACCTATGTCTTCATCTCGCATGACCTTAGCGTCGTGCGGATGATCTGCGACCGGGTCGCGGTGATGTATCTCGGCAAGGTGGTTGAACTCGGCGCGACCGATCAGGTTTTCGACAGCCCGCGTCATCCCTATACACAGTCGCTGCTCGCCGCGATCCCTCAGATCGGCAAACAGCGCATCACCGAGGCATTCTGGCTGGAGGGCGAGCCACCGGACCCCGGCAACCTGCCGTCGGGCTGTCGGTTCCGCACCCGTTGTCCGCAGGCGACGGACGCGTGCGCTGCCGATATCCCGCCACTGTTGGACAGACCGGACGGGCATGCCGATGCCTGCCTGTTTTCCGAGTGAAGCCTGTCCTGATCACGGGCGCCGCAGCTGGCATCGGGCTGGCGACGGCGCGCTTGCTGCTCGGTGACGGCGTGACCGTGATCGGCGTCGATTGCGATCCGCTTCCTGACTTGGGAGAGAGGTTTCACCCGGTTCAGGCGGACCTGTCCAATCCCGATCAGATCACTGCGGCTGCAGATCAGGCGTTCGACCTCACACCTGATCTCGATGGTCTGGTCAACTGCGCGGGGGTCTATCCGGTCACGCCGATGCTGGATCTCGATTCGGCCGAGTGGGATGCGGTCCTGGCGGTGAACCTTCGCGCGCCTTTCCTGTTGACCCAGGCCGTGGCGCGGCATTGGAGAGACGCGGCAAGCCGGTGCAAGATCGTGAACGTGGCCTCGACCGCCGCCGTCCTGGCCCGGCCCGGTGTTGCCCACTACGCAGCCTCCAAAGCAGGCCTCGTGCAACTGACCAAGGTCATGGCCATCGAACTGGCACCCCTCGGGATCCGGGTGAATGCGATTGCTCCGGGCCTGATCGCGACCGAGAATGTTATGGACCATGCCCGCGGCGCAGGTGCGGCAGAACACAGTGCGAAGCTCGCCCGTATCCCCGCGGCGCGCGAAGGAACGCCCCAGGAAATCGCCCGCGCCATTCGCTGGTTGCTGTCGGACGAGGCGGCCTATGCGACCGGGTCTGTCCTGACGCTGGATGGTGGATTTACCTTGGGCCTGCCGTCTTACTGATCGGTGCGACGTTAACTTCTCGGCGTCGCTCCCCTGTCCATACACATGCGGCACGGATGCCATACGCGTGCGGTACAGGTGCCATACACAAGCCATACGGCAGCCATACGCCTGTTTCCCAGCGCCAGATTGGTTAATGCCTGAGAGGAGCGATCACATCCCCGCCTGATCCCGGCACCACCGCGCGATATCCGCATGGGTCGCGAACCACACATCGGCATGGCTGCGGATGTAGCGGATCAGCTCCTCCAGCACCCGGATACGCGACCGGTGGCCGATGAAATGGGGATGCATGGTCAGCAGGAACAGGCCGTTTTCCGCATAGGCGCCGTCGAACTCCCACTTGAAAACCTCCAGAACACCCGATGGCGGCGTATACGGGCGCAGCCCCGTGAAGCGATCCATCGCCCAGTAGGGCGCATCATCGCGGATCCATTCGACAGGCAGTTCCATGATGCCGGACGGCTGATTATCTTCAAGGATTTCATAGGGTTCGTCGTCCGCCATCAAGGAGGAATCATAGATCAGCCCCATCTCCCGCGTGATCGCCAGCGTGTGCGCGGAGAAGTCCCAGGAGGGCGTGCGAATACCCACGGGACGCACCCCGCAGATCTCCTCCAGCTTGTCTGCGGCCCGCATCTGCAGGTCGCGCTCGTTCTCGGGCGGCAGCGCCGAGTTCAACTCGTGGATCCACGAATGGATGCCGATCTCGTGCCCTCCATCGATCACCGCGCGCTGCTCTTCTGGGTGCAGCATGGCAACGACGGCAGGCACGAAGAACGTTGAGGGCGCATCGTATTTCTTCAGGAGTTTCAGTATCTTGGGAACACCCACCCGAGCACCGTATTCGCACGCCGAGAGCCGCCCCGGCGACGAGTGCCCCCAGCGTAGCACCTGGGTTTCGTGGTCACTGTCGAACGACAGAGCGACCGCGCAGCGCGCGCCGCCGGGCCAGGTCTTGGGCTTGAGCGACCGCCCGGCGCGGATCTTCTCGACAATCGGGCGCCAGGTCTCCTCGGGCCAAGTCCAGGTATCGGGCTGCTCCGGCAAGGCGTTCGCGGCTTTGGACATGATGCTCTCCTTTGGGATTCAGGCAGCAGGCTAGCATCGCACACGGGTTGGCGCCAATTCCTCCGGCCACTTTGGCGATCGCCGGCACCGCACGACTGAAGCCATGACCAAGGTTTGATATCGCGCAGGAGGCACAGTGGCCCAATCTCCTTGACCGACCTTGCCAGAGACCAAAGTATTGAAAGGGCATGCGCAATTTGGAGAGCAGCCATTGATTGATCGGCGACGACTCATCGGAGCAGGCATCGCGGCCACAGCGACGACGCTGTCTCCAGCGATGTCATGGGCAGACAGCAGTGCAACCCGGCGCATCCCTTCAAGTGGCGCGTTGATACCGGCAATCGGTCTGGGGACATGGATCACCTTCAACGTCGGGAAGGATCCGGTGCTCCTGGACCGGTCGGTTGAGGTAATGCGCGCGTTCTTTCGGGAAGGGGGCGGCATGATCGACAGCTCCCCTATGTATGGTTCGGCGCAACAGACGTTGGGGCACGGCCTGTCAGAGCTGGGATTTCAGGACGCGCTGTTCTCTGCCGACAAGATCTGGACCTCGGCAGCAGATGGCGCAGCACAGTTTGCCGACACCAAACGGAACTGGCGCATTGACAGCTTCGACTTGATGCAGGTGCACAACCTCGTCGATGTCGAGGCGCATCTCGATATGCTGTTCGAGCGCAAGGACGCAGGCGAGATCGGTCATGTTGGGGTGACCACCTCTCACGGACGGCGGCACGATGCGCTCGAGGACGTCATGAGGCGGTATCCGCTCGACTTCGTTCAGCTCACCTACAATGTGCTCGATCGCGACGCCGAGGACAGATTGCTGCCACTTGCCATTGATCGTGGCATCGGTGTCATCGTGAACCGACCGTTTCGCCGGGGCGATCTTGTCAGCCGGACCACGGGTGCAGATCTGCCGGGTTTTGCTGCGGATTTGGGCGCGCAAAGCTGGGCGGAGCTGATGCTAAAGTTCATCCTGACCCACCCAGCAGTGACGGTGGTGATACCGGCGACGACCAAACCGGCCCATGTTGTTCAGAACAAAACCGCGGCCCGCACTGCTATGCCGGACGCCGCGTTGCGTGAACGAATTGCGGAGCAGGTCGCACGGCTGTGATGGACGAGTGGCTCAGCTATTCGTTGGCCGATTTTCTGCTTTTCTCGCCCGAGGCCTACTGGCGACTGTTCGAACTGATGAACAACGCACTGTGGCCATTGCCCGTTTTACTCCCTGCGATCCTCCTGGTCGCTGCAATCATTACGGTCAAGGCATGGAAGTACGCAGGATGGGCCGTGGGGTTCATCGTGGCAATCTGCTGGGCGGTTGTTGCCAACGTGTTTTTCACGAGCCACTACGCGGCCATCAACTGGAGCGTGCCATGGATCACGCCGCTTGTCTGGCTGCAGGCTTGCCTTGTTCTCGTGCTCTTCCCCGGCCTGCGTTTTACGACCGGTGCGCGATACTGGTGGCTGGCTTGCGGAATCGTGGCCTTGTCCCTTGCGTATCCAATCGTCGGGCTTGCCGCGGGCAGACCCCTCGCTCAATCCGAGGTTGCCGGTCTCGCCCCGGATCCAACCGCTTTGATGACATTGGGTCTGTTGGCATTGTCATCTCTGACCTGGCGCGTTTTTCTATTGTCGATCCTGCCGGTTTGCTGGCTTTTGTTCAGCGCCGCGACGCTGGTCGCAATGGCAGAGCCAATCGTATGGGTGCTTGTGGTTTGTATCGTGATGTTCGTTTTACTGCTTCTGGGCGAGTGCCTATCGACGCTACGCCAACGCTAGGTTCTGAACGCGCAGCATGACGACGACAGCGTTTCGTGCGAAGAGGGGAAGCTATTGAGTTTCGCGCAGTGCTTGCGGGATAGACCGCGACCGTGAAAAGCTTTGCCGGATGACGACTTTGTGCCTGAAACGCTCCAGTCTTGACGAGGTCGTCCAAGCAGAAAGTCAGCTACACGGATGGTGCGACTTCAACAAGGGCCTGATAGGCGGACTGGCCAACCGAGAAATAGAACGCATCAAGGGCCGCATCGGGCAATACGGCGCGACTGCCGGTCAGGGCATTGTAGCCGGGCCAGCCGTCACGAATCCAAACAGCACCATCTGGCATGCGCGGCGTGACCTTCGCTATCGCATCGAAGCTGCCGCGTGTGTTCGAGACCTGGATCGAAGCGCCGTCGGTGATACCGCGGGTCGACGCCTCGGCCGGTGAGATCCAGAGCAACGGGTTCTGCTCACGTGACGCCAGGCTCGGCAAGGCGCTGCCATGGTCGTAGAACGAATGAAAGTGCGTAAAGGTGCGCCCATGCGCCAGAACGAGGTGTGTGCCAGTGCTGTCGGTCGTTGGGTCAGGGGCCTCCGGCAAAGGCGGCAGGCCCATCTTCTCGGCACTGTTCGAGTAAAATTCGATCTTGCCCGAAGGCGTGTGGAACTGAAGGGTCGGGTAGGCCGTTGGCGAGACATTCAATGCCAGCTGTCCGCCATTGGTACGCATCTCTGCAACCGTTCCATGGCCGGTTGCCGGGTGGTCGAGCACCGCATCGATCGCGGCTTCCTGATCAGGCCAAGGATAGACATCCTCGACGTCCAGCCGCGCCGCAAGACCCTGATAGAGCGCATAGAGCGGCCGCGCTCCGCCAGCAGCGGCCAGTGCCCGGTCTGCGAGATAGACATGGGTGTTGGTCGCCTTGACCCCGACCTCCTCGAGCCAGATCGTCCCGGGCAGGATGACATCTGCCGCGTCGCGGGCAGTTTGGTTCATGAACAGATCATAGCTCACCACCAATTCGGCGCGCGCCAGTGCCGCTTTCATCCGGTTGGTATCGGGAAAGGAGGAGAGGATGTTCGAGCCGAGCGTCAAAAGCACCTTGACCTGACCGGTCTCCAGCGCGCGGATGATCGCCTCCATCTGGTTCGGCACATAGTCGCCCGGCGGGCGCCGATCAGAGGCTGTGATATCGGCGAACCCTGCGCCGTGACTGCGCGCGCCATGCCGCGGTCCGATGCCGCCGCCCGGTTTTCCAAAGTTCCCGGTCAGGCCCGGCAGACATGCGATGGCGCGCGCCGCTTGCCAACCGTTATCGCCCTTGTGCATTGACGATCCACCGAGGATGATCAGGCCCGGATCCGCCTTGGCATAGCTACGGGCCAACGCGACAATCTGCTCCGCCGGGATCCCGGTCAAACGGGCCCCCCAAGCCGGGGTCTTGCCCTCCAGATGGGCCTTCAACTTCTCGAACCCCAGCGTGTGTTGCGCGACGAATTCCTGGTCCCAGAGCCTCTCGGTCACGATCACATGCATCATCGCCAGCGCCAGGGCCGCATCCGAGCCAGGGCGCAACACAAGGGTCTCATGGGCGAGTGCGCCTGCCTCGGTCCGGCGCACATCGATTGCAATGATCCGCGCGCCCCGTCGCTTGGCCGCATCGAGATGCGGGGTCGTGTTGGCCTGGCTGACCGTGTTCGCCCCCCACAGCAGGATAAGGTCGGAATGGGCGTTCATGTCCTCCTTGGTCGTGGTCTCGAGCGCTCCGGTCAGCCCGAGGCCAAACGCGCCAAGCCCCCAGCAGATCATCGCCGGATTCCAGTGGTGGCAGCCGTAGAGATTGGCGAACCGCTCCATCTGCGCGCGCTTGACGCCGATTCCGTAATCGTTCGCCGCATTGCCATGTCCCTGCCAGAGGCCGACAGCTTGCGGTCCCACATCGCGCATCTTGTCGGCAATCAGATCCAAAGCGCTGTCCCAGTCGGTCTGACGCCAATTCTCTGTGCCACGCTGGTCACGCACGCGCGGTGTCAGAAGACGTTGTGGGTTGCCGACGATTTCGTGCGCGGCCTTGCCGCGCATGCAGAGATTGCCGCGGCTGTCCGGATTGTCCTCATCGCCGGTGATCGAGACGAGCTGGTCGTCCCTGGTTTCAACCCTCATTCCGCACAGTGTCGGATGGCAGTTCATCGGGCACATGGATTTGACGACTTGGGTCTCGGACATTGGACGCCCTCCGGTTCTTGTGGTCAGGTGACGGTCCGATAGCCAAGGGCCGCGCGATTGGCGGAAAGGGCGCGCTGGTATTCCATGACCCGTGCGGTCTCGCGGGCAAGGTGCTCACCATGGCTACGCGAGAGGCAATAGAACATGGTATCGATCCCGAGGCTGACGCCGCCGCCGGTCACAAGCCCGTGGTCATCCACAAGAGCGGCATTGTGAGCGGTCACGTCAGAGGGCAGTTGATCGGCGGGGCTGGCCTCACCTTCAAAGACCTCATGCTTCGTCGTCGCCTCGCGTCCATCCAGAAGCCCCGCAGCAGCCAGGATCATCGCGCCGGTGCAGATTGACGTCAAACGCGCCGGCGATTTGCGCAGGTAATCCAGGGTCTCCAGATCAGCTGCCGCTTCGACCCAGCCCGGGCCGCCTGTGACGATCAGATCCTCGAAAGCCGGTGCGTCCGAAAAGCCAAAATCAGCTTGCACCCGCATTCCACTAGCGCAGACCACCTCGCCCGGGGTGCGGGCGACGCCGGCAAAGCTCAGGCCAGTCGCGATCCGCCGGGCCATCGAGAGAACGCCAAACGTCGCGCCAAGATCGATCGGCTCGACACCGTCATAGATCAGGATGCCATACATGGTCTCAAAGCCGGACTCCAATGGATCAGGCCGCCAGCATGGCGCCGTGATGCAACTCAGATCAAGACCTGTGTGGCGTGATCATGAATGCGTCCCCCGCAGCAAATGCTATCTCGATCACCTTTCGTTTCGTCACTCATGGTCTCCAGAAATACGCATCGTCGCTGTTGCTGTCGGCGTCCGCATCGTCGCCGAGTGATTACTCTCACCCACAGCCTTTTCTGGGGTCGACTACACCAGAAGACCTGCGCTGCCGGGTAACGGCGTCTTGTTTCGTACGCTTCCCCAAACGGCATTGATTGGCCAGTATCTGGCATGAGTGTCGTTGGAGAGCCCCTGTCGTGAACCCGTTGCTAATCAAAAACGTACGTCCCCTGGGCGCTACAGCTGTCGACATGCTCATCGAGGGGGGGCGCATCGCCAAACTGGACCGCGGGATTGTTGCGCCCGATGCCGATATCGAAGACGGTGCAGGCGCGATCGTCCTGCCGGGACTGGTCGATGCGCACACCCACCTCGACAAGACGCTCCTGGGTATGGGGTGGCGGCCGCATCAGGCCGGTCCGAGTTTGCTCGACCGGATCGAGAACGAGCGGCGGCTTAAGGTTGAATGGAACATCGATCCGCACCGTCAATCCAGTCGACAGGCCGCTCTTGCGGTTGCCAATGGTACGACGGCGATACGCAGCCATGTCGATGTCGACACAGAAATCGGGCTCGCGGGGATTGAAGGCGTCCTCGCGACACGTGAAGACTACCGCGGTATTGTCGACATCGAGCTCGTCGCGTTCCCGCAATCTGGTGTGATGTGCCGTCCCGGAACGATGGACCTCCTGGAGGCAGCGCTGGCATTGGGGGCAGACGTGGTTGGCGGTATCGATCCTTGCATGATCGACCGTGATCCGAAGGGTCAGCTCGACGCGATTTTCAAGCTGGCTGAGGTTTTCGGCAAACCGGTCGACATCCATCTACACGAACCTGATGAACTCGGCGCCTTTTCCATGGAGTTGATCCTTGAGCGAACGCGGGCGCATGGCATGCAGGGACGCGTCACAATCAGCCATGCATTCTGCCTAGGAATGACAGACCGTCAGCTTGCGCATGGTCTTGTCGAACAACTCGCCGAGGAACGGATCGCGATTGCAACAGTCGCGACGGCGGCGCGCCCCGTGCCTGCAGCCGCTGAACTGCGGGCGGCTTGAGCCTCCCCCAGTGAGTTGGTCCACGGTTATGTTTAGGAAAACGGAGGATCAGAGATGGCGAACAAGCGAGCG
>JBCBOR010000032.1:0-48264 GCA_039821125.1 Pseudomonadota bacterium | reverse complement strand
CACGTTCTACTGTGGCTGCTGCCGCGGCAGCATCGTCGAAATAGCTGCCCTGAGCCTCGCCCTGCAACTGACCAAGCAGGGCTTCGATCCCGCCGCCCTCGGCACGCTTCTTGGCAGCCGATCCGATGGCAGGTGCCAGCATTTCCGCGAGACCTCCGGCCTGTGCCTCGTCCATTCCGAACTGGCGCGCCAGTTCACCCAGGCCCTGGCCGCCCTGGGCCTGTTGCAGCATTCTCAGCAGTGACATCACGTTCTCCCTGACAGTGCACCTCTTCTCGGTGCGTTTGTAGTGATCTTGGTGCAATCAGTACCAATCCACTCTCTAATTGTCAATTTGAATTTTTATGGCAGGTCCATGCAATTCGCATAGTAGGTCACGGTGGCAGGCCAGTCCGAGAAGATGCCGGCGACCCCGACATCCTGTGCAAGGACGTGGATCAACTCGTACATTGCACCGTCAGACGTCACGGCATCCGCGATGGACTGGTAGTACCAGCCTCCCCCGGACGCGAGGGGGCCCGAGCGCTCAATGGTCCAGGTGATGAGCGTCAGACCTGCGGCCTTGGCCTCTCGCGCATAGGCGGACGGGACGATGTCGCCGTCCTCCAACGTCACCAGCATCCACAGCGGCGGCGCGATGTAGTTGACGCCCATCGCCTTCAGGTCTGCCATGCTAGGCTTGAACGTTACGGGATCATTCGGATCGATGCCGCGCCGATATCGGTTGTCGAGGTAGACCGCCTGCTGGCCGAATGAGGGCTCGTTCTCGATCCAGTAGAGCACATCGGCAAGGTTGAACGACTGCGGCCAGACATCCTTGGGCGGGATGCCTGCGGCCTTGTACTCATCAATCAGCTTCTGCGCATAGTCTTCCTGGCTGAACCCATCGAAGGGCATCTCGACCACGGGGCTTTTCAGTTCCGGCGTGAACTTGGCGCCAAGATCGCGGAACAGCGCGATGGACTCGGCATGGGTCATAAGTGTACCGCCCTCGGCTGCGTAGAGATCGGTGCGCCAGCCAGCAGTGCCGTCCATATAGGCTTCAACCGTCGTTGCGGTCTTGTCGGCAGCGTCCATCTTTCCGGTCAGCGTGCGTAACGCGGCAAGCGTGATATCCGACGCCCGGCACTCCGCAGACGCCTCACTGCCTCCCGAGGCAGGCGTGAACCCGGCGGTGCAGTTCGCCGCTAGATCGGTCGCAAGGATGTTCGTCGTGGTGTGCAGATCATCCTGCGCATGACGGCACACCAGTTCCTTGTCGCGCGTGAAGGTCACGTCGCATTCCAGGATACCGGCCCCCATTCGTGCGGCAGCCCGGTTGGACTCGACCGTATGCTCGGGAAACTGCATCGGCGCTCCGCGGTGCCCAATGGAGAAAAGCGACCGTTTCGGCGTTTGTGTCGCGCATGACGCCAGCTTCTCTTTCAGTGGCCCGTCCGCCATCCGGTCGATCAGGTAGAACGGGCGCGGGCCATAGCTGAGCCCACCAGCGAACGCGTCAATCGCGGGAAGCGTGATCAGAAGGGCGGCAAGGACAGGCACAAACGGACGCATCGGTCTCTCCTGCAAGCGAGCACTGCACCCTCGCCTCTCATACAACCTCAGATAGGCGGCATAGTCACCCTTGATTGTCGTTCTCGTCGCCAGCGACCTCGCTCTCAGTCAGGAACAGGTATCGACGCAATTGCGGTCCACCATAGGTCCAACCGGTCGGCAATCCGAGCCTCCAGCGCCATCGCGGTGGGTCAATCGTCAGATGATGGACGACCCGATCAGAGAAGAACGTGAAGTCGATCCCGTCAGGCCGCACAGACTTGAGAAAATAGAGCCCGGGTGTGTAGATCACACCGCCCTGGATCATATCGTCGATCTGCCCGTCCGGGCGGAAGAGAAAGATCCGGATCCCCTCCTCGAACGGACAGTCATCGGTCAGGATTAACAGCAGCCTGCCATCGGGCAGGGTGAAGGCATTCTCGAGCACCTGACCCCAGACCGGGCCGACCTCTGCCCCGCCGGGCAGGCGGATGCGGCATTTGCCCTCCTCGCAGCCAGCGGTCGAGATCGTCACGTCATCGCACGGCGTCATGATCGCACTATCGCGCGGCGCCCCTGCAAACGCAAAGGGGCGGCCCGAAGACCGCCCCAAATCACTGTCCCTAGTGATGTCTAGGTTGTAATCACTCCGCCGGTTCTTCTTTCTTTTCCGGCTTTTCGATTTCCTCGCCGGTCTCCTGATCGACGACTTTCATCGACAGGCGAACCTTGCCGCGGTCGTCAAAGCCCATCAGCTTGACCTTCACCTCCTGGCCTTCCTTGACCAGATCTTTCGGGTTCGAGCCACGCTCCCACGTCATCTGGCTGATGTGGACCAGACCGTCGCGCTTGCCGAAGAAGTTCACGAAGGCACCGAAGTCCATGATCTTGACGACCTTGCCGGTGTAGATCTTGCCCTGCTCGGGCTCGGCCACGATCTCGTTGATCAGGGCATAGGCCTTCTCGATGGCCGCGCCATCGGGCGACGCGATCTTGATGACCCCGTCATCGTTGATGTCGACCTTGGCACCGGACTCCTCGACAATCGAGCGGATGACCTTGCCGCCCGAGCCGATCACTTCGCGGATCTTGTCGGGATTGATCTGCATGGTCTCGATGCGCGGGGCATGGGCCGAGAACTCCTGCCGACCTTCGGTCAGCGCCTTGGCCATCTCGCCGAGGATATGCATCCGGCCGTCTTTGGCCTGCGCCAGTGCGGTTTTCATGATCTCGGGCGTGATGCCCGCAACCTTGATGTCCATCTGGAGCGAGGTGATGCCGTCTTCCGTCCCGGCCACCTTGAAGTCCATGTCGCCAAGGTGATCTTCGTCACCCAGGATATCGGTCAGCACCGCGTACTGGCCGTCATCCTGCAGGATCAGACCCATGGCGACACCGGCAACCGGCGCTTTCAGTGGCACGGCAGCGTCCATCATGGAGAGCGAGCCACCACAGACCGTTGCCATCGAGGACGAGCCGTTGGATTCCGTGATCTCCGACACAAGACGGATCGTGTACGGGAATTCGGTCGCGGGGGGCAGAACCGCCTGCAGCGCACGCCACGCAAGCTTGCCGTGGCCGATTTCGCGCCGTCCCGGAGGGCCGTTGCGCCCGGTCTCGCCGACCGAATAGCTGGGGAAGTTGTAGTGCAGCAGGAAGCGCTCGCGCCACTCGCCTTCCAGCGCATCGATGATCTGCTCGTCATCACCGGTGCCCAGCGTGGTCACGATCAGGCCTTGGGTCTCACCGCGGGTGAACAGCGCCGAGCCGTGGGTCCGGGGCAGGATGCCGACCTCCGACACGATCGGGCGCACGGTGGTCAGATCGCGGCCATCGATACGCTTGCCGGTGGCGATCACATCGCCGCGCAGCACGTCTGAGTCGAGCTGCTTCAGGCAGGACTTCACCGCACCTTCGTTCTCGAGGTCTTCTTCGGAAAGACCTTCCTTGACCATCACATGAGCCGCCGCGATTGCATCCTGACGCTCGAGCTTGTCTGTGATCGCAAACGCCTTGCGCACCGCTTCTTCGCCGAGACCACGGATCTTGGCGTAAAGCTCGGAATTATCGTCCGGCTGAAAATCAAACGGCTCCTTCGCCGCATCTTCTGCCAGTGCGATAATCATGTCGATGACCGGCTGCATGGCGTCGTGGCCAAAGGTGACCGCGCCCAGCATCTCCTCTTCCGAAAGCTCATAGGCCTCGGACTCGACCATCATGACCGCGTCCTTGGTTCCGGCAACCACCAGGTTCAGACGCTGATCGGGATTGTCGACCAGCTTCTGCATGTCGTCGACCTTGGGGTTCAGCACGTATTTTCCGTCCACAAACCCGACCCGCGCACCGCCGATCGGGCCACGGAACGGCGCACCCGAAATGGTCAGCGCGGCCGAGGCCGCGATCATGCCGATGATGTCGGGATCGTTCTCCATGTCATGGCTCAGCACCGTGATCATGACCTGGGTCTCGTTCTTGAAGCCCGGCACGAACAGCGGGCGGATCGGGCGGTCGATCAGACGCGAGGTCAGGGTTTCCTTCTCGGTCGGACGCGCCTCGCGCTTGAAGAAGCCGCCGGGGATCTTGCCCGCGGCATAGTATTTCTCGTTGTAGTTCACGGTCAGCGGGAAGAAGTCGAGGCCGATCTTCGGTTGCTTGTCGAAGACCACGTTGGCCATGACGGTCGTCTCGCCATAGGTGACGATCACCGAGCCGTCGGCCTGGCGGGCGACCTTGCCCGTCTCCATGGACAGCGTCTCGCCGCCCCACTCGATTTCCTTGCGTACGATATCAAACATTCCGTTTCCTTTATCGCGGTGCCCGCCCGGATGGCCGGCGCCGCCCTACGTGCCCGTTGCGGCACGGACCCCCGTTTCGGATCTCCATGGCAACCGCCCGGGGTCGGGGACGGCCACACTCGGACGTGGTGTCTTGCTTTACGGGTCGCGCGGGCGCGGCCCGGGGCGCAGGAACGGGCCCTGTCAAACGGACAAACGCGCCCGCGGTGTGCCCGGGGCGCGTTTCGGCGTCAACGGCGGATGCCGAGACGTTTGATGATGTCCTTGTAGCGGGCCTCGTCCTTCGCTTTGGTATAGTCGAGGAGCTTGCGCCGCTGGCTGACCATTTTCAGAAGACCACGACGGGAGTGGTTGTCTTTCTTGTGGCCTTTGAAGTGCTCGGTCAGGTTGGTGATGCGTTCCGTCAGGATCGCGATCTGCACTTCAGGGCTTCCGGTATCGCCATCTTTGGTGGCGAAATCCTTGATCAGTTCTTCCTTACGCTCAGGCGTAATCGACATCAGATATCCTTTCTTGTTTTTCGAGGTATCCCCGAAGCCACAGGCCAGAGCCGGGATGTCGTCCAGCACGGTCGGTGGGATCAGGCGCTGTCTTTCCAGACTATGCGGCGGCGTATGCAGCGCTTGGGGTGAAAAGTCCAGCGAAATCGTAGGTTGAGGCTCGCGCAGACATCGAATGACATCACCGGCCCGGAACAACGGCACGAAGTGCCCCGGGCCAGCGCACACCCGCGGTCGGCGCTGGCCGCTCGGCGCTGAATTATTCCTCCTAGGCTAGCCCAGAACAAACACCCGGCCCGGGTGCAGAATCCCGGCCTTATAGGTGACGATGGCGACGGGCTGACCATCTTGCGAAGCCCACGCCTCGTCTCCATAATCCAGATCCGAGTGCGTAACCGGCGCGGGGTTGCCGTTGCGCAGGCGCGCCGCTTCGGGTGCACGGACCCGGACTTCGGGCAGATCCGACAACCCGGCCTCCAGCGGTAGCAGCAGGTCATCACCGCCACTCTCGCGGATCTCGTCCAACCGGTCAAACGCCACAGCGCCGTCCAGATCGAACCCGCCCGAGGCCGTCCGGCGCAGATCGGCGACATGGCCGTGGCAGCCCAGCGCCTCCCCCAGATCGCGGGCAATCGACCGGACATAGCCGCCCTTGCCACAGACCATTTCGATCACCGCGTGGTCAGCGTCGGGCCGGTCGATCAACGCGATCCGTTCGACCCAAAGCGGTCGCGCCTCGAGATCCATCTCGATCCCGTCGCGGGCAAGGTCATAGGCCCGCTCACCCTCGACCTTCACGGCGGAGAATTGCGGCGGCACCTGCAGGATATCACCCGTGAAGGCGGCGAGTTCGGAAGTGATCTCGGCATCGGTCGGTCGGGCATCGGCGAACGCGATCACCGACCCTTCGGCATCGTCCGTCGTCGTCCGCTGACCCAGCCGGACGGTGAAGCGATAGGTCTTCAACCCCTCCTGCGCGACCGGCACAGTCTTGGTTGCCTCGCCGAAGGCCACGGCCAGAAGACCGGTCGCAAGCGGATCCAACGTGCCCGCGTGACCCGCCTTCTGCGCCTGAAAGGCCCAGCGCGCCTTATTCACCACGGCGGTCGAGGTCACGCCGACAGGTTTGTCGACGACCAGCCAGCCATGCAGCGGTCTGCCTTTGCGTTTGCGCGCCATGTGGTCTCTCTCACGATTCGGGCGCGTGTTCTAACGGCGCCCGGCGCAAGAGGGAAGCGCGATCAGAACGGGGTTGTATGAGGCGTATCCGCCGCCGCATTGGGCAGATCCGCGACGGTGTTCACGGCGCCTGCGATCCGGCAGGCCCGATGACGGGCGTCGCGAACTCGGTCCACCAGGGCGCCCGTGCCGGTCGACACCGCCAGGTGATCCACGGCGACCCGCACCACAAGCCCGTTAAACGTGCGGCAGCGTGACAGGATCGCGCCGGAGGCACCATCCAGCGCACCGAGCACGCCGCCCGTCTCGAACCCGGCCACGGTTTGCGGGGCCAGGGCGCGCAGCGAGTCGCAGGCGGGCAGAACGGCAAGGCAGGCGACAAGCGCCAGGTTGCGAATGGGTTGGGTCATCGGATCGTCCTTCTGAACGGGTCCCGATGATGCGCTGTGCCCAAGGGGACCGGATATGCTCCGGCCTCCACGGGCGGTTCGGATGGCGAGGCGATCCGTTCCGGACGGGGAAGCGATGTGGAGAGAGGTCTAGCCGATAAAGTTTAAGGCTAAGTTTATCGATCCGGCGAAAACGAGCGCGCGCTCAACGCCCCTCCCGCATCCAGGCCGCCAGCAGCAGAGAGCCGAGCAACAGCGCGGCAAGCCAGGCGGGCAGCAGCGGCGTCAAACGGATCCCGGTCACCCGGTGGGCATCGCGGGCGGCAAGACCGATCCAGCTGCGGCCCATCATCCGGCGGCCTTCCCGGACCGCGCGCACGGCAGGGATACCATCGGCCAGCCACCGGCTCGATCCGGCGGAGGCGGAAACGAGCGAGGCCAGCATCTCCTCGGTCGCGAGCGGATCGGTATACTCCGCAGGGCTTGGCGGGCCGACCGCGGCAACGGCCTGGGCCTGACCGTCGTCCAACCGCCAGAGCCCTTCGCCAGCGTCTTCGATCATCGCCTGCCAGCGGCCGGGACTGATCTCCTGATACTGCAGGGTCTCGGCCGGTCCGCCATCGGGCGGCGTGGCCATGACCGCGTCCGGTGCTTCTTCGGCCAGCGTTCGGCGTTCGACAAGAACGCGGTCGCCCTCGATCCGGGCAAAGAGCGCCTCTTCCTCCAGCTCAGGCTCACGCATCAGCCAGTGGGCAACGCGGCGCATCATGTCGGCCTGTGGTCCGCCACCATCGTAACCGCGCGACCACAGCCAGGCATGGTCCGAGGCAAAGAGCGCAACGCGCCCCTCACCGACCCGGTCAAGAATCAGCAGCGGCTTGCCCTCGACCCCTGCCATGACCGCGTGCCCGGATTGCTGGTCGATCTCGATCTGCCTGAGCCACCGGCCCCAGCGCGGGCCGTTCGCATCGCGCCCGACCAGATCCTCGAGCCCTGCGGTCACCGGGTGGCGCTGACCCAGTTCGGTCACCGTCGGCCGATAGGGCGTCTCGATCACGTTCACCGTCGGGGTGGCGGGCAGCACATCCGCGAGCGGGGTTCGGTTCAAGCTTTCAGCGCCGGAGAAGGCTGGCCCGCTTGCCACCAGAACAGCGCCGCCATCGCGGACATACCGGGCGACATTCGCCAGATAGGTGGACGACAGAACCCCGCGCCAGCGATACCGGTCGAAGACGATCAGATCGAACCCGTCGATCTTCTCGAGAAACAGCTCCCGTGTCGGGAAAGCGATCAGCGACAGCTCGGAGACGGGTGTGCCGTCCTGCTTGGCCGGTGGCCGCAGAATGGTGAAGTGGATCAACTCGACCGTCGGGTCGGATTTCAGCAGGTCTCGCCAGGTCCGCCCGCCGGGATGAGGCTCGCCCGACACCAGCAGGACCCGGAGCCGGTCACGCACGCCGTTGACCGTCGCGAGGATCCGGTTGTTCCGCTCGGTCAACTCGCCCTCGTAGGCGGGCAGCCGGATGTCGACCACGGTCGGGCCGCCATGATCGATGGAAACCGGCACATCCGTGACCTGACCAAGCTGCAGCACCAGCGGGCGCGGCTGTCCGCCATCGATCGAGATCTCCGCCAGCGCCATGTCGCCGAGATCGCCGGGCGCGGCGCCCAGCGCCTCGGCCGAAACCTGGAAGATGACGCTCTCGCCAACGATGCCAAAGGCAGGCGCGGTTTCCAGACCGAGCCTCAGATCGAAACTGTCATCGGCGCCGGCAATCAGTGCGTGGACAGGACCGGGGAAGCCCGCAAGACGGTCGGGATCGTGGATCTGCCCATCCGTGAGCAGCATGGCCCCGGCGATCTGGCCCGGCGCGACCTGTGCTGAGGCTTCATCCAAAGCGGTCAGCAGGCGCGTCCCGCGATTGTTCCCCGTGGCATCGGGGCCGACCTCGACCGTTACCAGATCGAACGGCGCCTGATCTGTCGACAGGGCTGCAATCTCGCCCGCGATCCGACGCGCAGCGGCGTCGATCTGCTCGGCACGGTCCTCAAGCTCGGTGCTCTCGGATTTGTCGACGACCAGGAACGCAACGTTCGGCAGACCATCCCGTTCCTCGCGCTTCAACTGCGGCCCGGCCAGCGCCAGGATCAGGACAGCGAATGCGAGCGCCCGCAACCACCACCCGGGCAGTCGGTAGTAGATCGCTGCGGCAACGCCGATCACCGCGACGACGGCCAGAGTTCCGATCAGCGCAACCGGAATGGCAGGCGTGAAGACGATCCCAAGGTCCATCAGTGCCTCACTGTCCCAATCGTTCCAGAACCGCGGGTGCATGGACCTGGTCGGACTTGTAGTTTCCGGTCAGAGCGTACATCACCGCGTTCACACCAAAGCGGATGGCCATCTCGCGCTGACGATCGCCGGGCCGGCCAATCGGGAACATCGGGTAGCCGCGATCGTCGATGGCCCAGGCCGCTGCCCAGTCCGCCGAGCCGACCAGAACCGGCGAGACATTGTCATCGATCCGGTCGAACTGCGGGATGTCCGCGGCTTCCGGCGTGCCATCCTCGCGCAGCGGCGGCGCCTCGGCCCAGACCCGCGCGCCGCGCCAACGCCCCGGGAAGGCCGACAGCAGATAGAACGCCCGTGTCAGCACGTGATCCTGATCCACCGGCGCCAACGGCGGCAGGTTCAGCGCCCGCGCAATCTCGCGCATCTGCACGGCGGAGGCGCCGGAGAACCCGGATGAGCCGTTCTGTGTGTCGATGATCAGCAGACCGCCGCCGCGAATATAATCCGCAAGGCCCTGAAGCTGCGTCGAACTTGGCAGTGTCTCGGCCGTCAGCGGCCAGTACATCACCGGGTAGAAGGCCGCCTCGTTCGTACCGGGATCGACGCCAACAGGCGGTCCCGGCTCGATCGCAGTGCGCCGCGCCAGTGCATTGCCGAGGCCCACAAGCCCGCGGCGGGAGATGTTGTCGAGCCGTTCGTTCCCGGTCAGCACATAACCCAGCGTCGTCTCCGCCGTGGCTGGCACCGCCTCGGGCGAGACGTCCTCGTCGCTCTGCGCATGGGCATCGGGTGCCGCGGCCAAGGCCACGGCTATCAGGGCTGCTGCCGCTGTCTGAGCCGTTCGTGAGCCAAGCCGACCCGAGACGAAGAGCGTGCCAAGCACGTCGACGGCCGCAAGAACAAGCGCAATCGCCAGCAGCCACGGCCCATAGCGCACGGGCGCATCGCCGCCCAGCGTTTCGACCACGGCTCCGGCCGGAGGCGGCGGGAAAGGCGACAGCACGGCATCCTCCTTCGTCAGGTTGATCACCACGGATCGCGCACTCTCGTTGCCCGAGGCGCTGCCATCGGCCCGTGCGTAAATGCCAGGCGGCAGATCCGGGCCGGTTTGCGCAGACACAAGCGCCTCCCCTGCCACCGATTGCGACAGCGACGAGACCTGCTGCGGCTGGCCATCGGCCCCCATGAACAGGTCAGCCCGCCAGATCGTGTCGGCCAACTCCGCCGGATCCGGCTCGGACGCCGTGTGCCCGGGTGCGAGGGTCACCAGGCGGCCCAGCATCTCGACGAAGAGACCCGAGAGCGGCAGCGACGACCACTCGGCATCGGACGAGACATGGAACAGCACCACGCGCCCCTCACCGAGCCGCTTGGCCGTGACCAGCGGCGTCCCGTCATCGAGCGAGGCCCAGACCTTGCCCTGCAGATCGGGCGATGGCTCGGCCAGAACCTGCGTGCGCACATCGACCTCATCGGGCAGCGCCAGACCCCGGAACGGGCTTTGCTGTGCGAACGGGCCAAGTGCACGCGGCGTTGACCATGCCAAGGCCCCGCCAAGCACCCGCCCCCCACGGCGCAGGCGCACCGGCAGAAGCGGATCGTCGCCCACCGCGGCGGACCGAAGCCCGGACGCCCCGATCGACGCCGCAAGGCGCGGCCCGGCAAAGCGGATCAAAAGGCCACCGTTCTCGACCCACTCGGTCAGGCGATCCCGCTCCTCGTCGGCCATCTCGCCATGGTCGACGAGCACGATGGCCGAGCTGTCCATGTCCAGAACCGACCCGATATCGCCGCGGGCCATATCGGCCCAGGGCACAAGCGCTTTCTCGATGTAGTGCGTGGGCGACACGAGGGTCGTGACGGCGGTATCCGCCTCGGTCGCGACCAGCCCCGCGGTGATCCGCCGGATCGAGCCATCCGCGAAAGCAGCGCCACCGGCGCTCGGGCGGTCCAGCAGAACCACGCGGGTCACGGTGTTCTGCAGCTCGGGCGGCAGGTTGAACTGAACGGTCGCGCGCTGCTCCTCGGCGTTGAACTCGGCGCGTTCGACGGCAATGCGCCGCTCGCCGCCGCCCTCGGCTTCCGCCATGGCAATGACCGAGACGGCTTCGACACCACCTCCTGCACGCAGGACATCGACGGCGAGCCCACCATCCTCGATCCGCGGCGGGGTCACCGCATGGGCCGCTGCCGCGGGCCCGATCAGGCGCAGCGAACCGGCGTCCGAAAGGTAGGCGAGCAAGTCCTCGGTCCCCTCGCGCGCCAGGCCGTCATGCAGCCAAACCACCTCACCGATATCGCCGATTTCATCCGCGCGCTCCTGCACAGCCGCCAGCACCGCGGCGGGGTCGGGCGACCAGGGGCGCGGCACGGTCGAGCCAAGCGTTGCCTGCGCAACCTTGGCCGAGACGACCAGCGGCGCACCGCCCTCGGCCGCACGCCAGAGAATCACGTCGCGCCCGGCATCGTCGGCCTCATCGAGCAGCGCCCGCGCGGCGGCAGTGCGTTCGGCCCATTCCGGTGCCGAGGCCCAGCCTTGGTCCATGAGGATCAAGAGCGTCCCAGACCCGCCAGCAATCCTAGCGTTCAGGTTCAGCACAGGTTGGGCAAACCCGATCAGTGCCGCGGCGACCGCGAGACAGCGCAGCAACAGCAGCCACCAAGGCGTCGTATGGGTCTGGCGCTCCTCGTCATCGAGGCCCAGCAACAGACGCACCCCGGCGAAGACCTGCGTGCGCGGGCTGGGTGGAATCGCGCGCAGCAGCCACCACAGGATCGGCAGAGCCGCCAGTGCAGCCAGCACCCAAGGGTTCAGAAACGCCAGCGATCCAAGGCTGAGCATCAGACGCCCCCCAGATAGGCATGGAGTTGGAGCAGAGCCTTGCGCGGGCTTTCATCCGTGCGGTGCTGGATCAGCTGCCAGCCTGTGCGGCGGGCAACATTGCCAAGATCCTCGATCCGCTCGGCCAGACGATCCAGATAAGCCGCACGCAGACTGGCGGCCTGATCGGTCTCGTGCTGGACCGACTTTGCGACGCTCTGGAACCGGGTCCGCCCGTGAAACGGGAACTCGGCCTCGACCGGATCCAGGACCATGACAAAGATCCCGCCTGTGCCCTGACCGGCCGCATTCAGAAGCGACGGGAACACCGCATCGCGCGGACCCATGAAGTCCGACAGGAACACGGCCTTGCCCGCCTTCGGCATCAGCCCGTGAGGCGGGGCGCCGAAATCGCCCGCATCCGGAACCCGCGCGGACAGCAAAGCCGCGGTGCGCATCAGTTGCGTCTCACCCGTCCTCGGGCGCTCGGCTTCCGTGCCAAGCAGGCCGAACCGCTCCGCTCCCCGGTTCAGCAGCACCGCAACCGCCAGCGCCAGCAGTCGCGCCCGGTCGGACTTGGTCCAGCCAACAGCGTCCGAGCGGAAATCCATCGAGCGCGCCCGGTCACACCAGAGCAGCACGCTTTCGGCGGCCTCCCACTCCATCTCGCGCACGAACAGACGGTCGGATCGGGCCGAGCGGCGCCAGTCGATCTGCCCGAGGCTGTCGCCCGGCTGCGCCGAGCGATACTGCCAGAACGTCTCGCCCACGCCCGAGCGCCGACGCCCGTGCACCCCAATGGCGAGGGTCTGCACCAGCCGCTCCGCCTCGACCAGCAGAGGTGGCAACGCGCCCGAGATCTTCTCGGCATCCCGGCGCAGTACCCCGGCGCGGCCTTGCTGCGGCGCATTCATCGGACGCTGTCCATCAGGGCGAAGATCACCGCGTCGCCGAAAGGCGAGTGATCCTCGAGCAGTTGCAGGTCGATCTTCGAGCCGCCCCGATCGATTGTCCAGATCATGCCATCGCCGGTCAGCGTCTCGGTCGAGCCGGTCGTGCCGGTTACAGGACCAAGCTTGCCCGCGATTGCTTCGGCCAGCGGCAGATAAGGCTCGGCCTTCGGTGCAGGCAGCGAGACAACGCAAAGCGCCGGGACGCTGAGCACCAGAAAGGTCTTGCTGGCTGGCACGATGGTCAGCGTCACTTCGGTCGCGTCATCCAGCAGGATCGGCTCCTGATCCAGTCGGTCAAAGCCGCGATCTACGCCAAGCGCGATGGCAGATTTGAAATCAGGCAGGGCGGGCGCGCAGATCTCGGTCACCATGGTGGTCGCAATGTCCTTCAGGTCCGGCGACTGCGCTGCGGCAGGGCTGGCCAGCGCAAGCGTGGCCAGGGCGGCGACACGTATGGCGCCAGCGGGTCTCAAGAGCCTTTGTCCTTATAGAACCCGACCGTCGTGTAGTAGTGCGTGTAGAAGTAGGCGGGCACCTGCCCCGCCACATTTCGGGCCACGCGGATGACCTGAGCGTCGTCGCCCGCCTGCCACTCCCACTGGCACGCATCGGATGCGGCAGTGCACCCTTCGGCTTTGATGGCGAGCTTGGGCACGTACCCGGCGACACCCCTGGCGATGGTCTCGAACAGGGCGTCGTCCAACCGCTCCGGCACCGCGACCTCGACAAGGCACTGCATCGAGCGCTCGCCCTGATAGACGATGTCGATGAAATACGCCTTCGTCTCGAGCGCTGCCGGCAGGACATACTCATCCAGGTATTCGCCCGCCGCGTCGGGGTTGCTGGCAACCGTCTGAAAATAGCCCCGACCCTGTTCGAAGTAGGGAGCGGTCTGGATACATCCCTCGACAAACCGGGAGAGATGGGCGGTTGCATCAAGATCCCCCGCCTGCGGGGTTCCCGCAAGCGCAATGATCCCTGCCACGGAGACCGGGACAGCGATCAGGGTGGATCTCACGCTGCGACCTCGACCGGGCCTTTGGCCATCAGTTCCTTGATCACGCTCTGAATCGAGGCGCCCTCGGCCCGCGCCGCGAAGCTGAGCGCCATACGGTGGGTCAGGGCAGCAGGCGCAAGCGCCGAGACATCCTCCATCGAGGGCGCAAGGCGGCCGTCCAGAAGCGCACGGGCCCGGACGGCCAGCATCAGGGACTGAGCCGCACGCGGCCCCGGACCCCAGGCGAGTTTCTTCTGAGCGACCTCGGCAGCCTCCGGCCCATCGGGGCGGGCAGCACGGACCAGCGACAGGATCGCCTCGACAATGCTGTCGCCGACCGGCATGGCGCGGACGACACGCTGCAATTCGATCAGGTGCGGGCCGTCGAGGACCTGTTCCGCCTCGGCCTCGTCCACGCCCGTGGTGGCGATCAGGATATCGCGCTCTTCGTCCCGGGTCGGGTAGTCCACATCAATCTGCAACAGGAACCGGTCAAGCTGCGCTTCGGGCAGCGGATAGGTGCCCTCCTGCTCGATCGGGTTCTGGGTCGCAAGCACGTGGAACGGCTCGTCCAGCTTGCGGTCCTGCCCAGCGACGGTCACACGGTGTTCCTGCATGGCCTGGAGCAGCGCCGACTGGGTTCGCGGGCTGGCGCGGTTGATCTCGTCCGCCATGAGAAGCTGGGTAAAGACAGGCCCCTCGATGAACTTGAACATTCGCGCACCGTCGGCGCCTTCCTCCAGCACCTCGGACCCGAGGATATCCGCGGGCATCAGGTCGGGCGTGAACTGGATGCGGTTGGCGGACAGGCCCAGCACCGTGCCCAGCGTCTCGACCAGCCGTGTCTTGGCAAGCCCCGGCACGCCGACCAGCAGCCCATGGCCCCCCGACAGGATCGCCGTCAGGCTGAGCGCGACGACATCCTCCTGGCCGACGATCCGCTTGGCGATCTCGGATCGGACCTTGGCCAGCGTCTCTCCGGCGGCTTCGATCTCGGCAACGGCATCGGTCATTCTGATCTCTCCGGCGAATTCCATGGATGTGTTCTGGGCATCAGCTTACCATAAGCTATGTCTGGTACGGGAAAGACAACAGGGCTGATCGCATGTCGGGCACACAAAATCATGATCCTCTGCAAGATCCGGGTGCGGCGGACAGTCTGGCACGGGCCGTGGCCGCCGCCACCAAGGGGCGCAAAGGACCGCCGCCGGTCCACCTCTGGGACCCGCCCTATTGCGGTGATCTCGACATTCGGATCGGACGCGACGGCATGTGGTGGTATCTAGGAACGCCCATCGGTCGTAAAGAATTGGTTAACCTCTTCGCCTCGGTGCTGAAGCTCGAAGACGGAAAGTACTTTCTGGTGACCCCGGTCGAGAAGATCGGGATCACGGTCGACGATGCGCCCTTTGTCGCCGTGGATTTCGAAGTGGCCGAGCCTGGTCCTGCGCAGGTTCTGACCTTCGAGACCAATGTCGGGGACCTGTCGCCTGCGGGACCGGACAACCCGATTCGCGTGGTCCGGGACCCGGAGACGGGGGAACCCTCGCCTTACATTCATATCCGGCGCGGGCTCGAGGCTCTGATCGACCGCAAAAGTTACTACCGGCTGGTCGAGATCGCCGAGCATCAGGAGGTCGACGGGATGTCCTGGTTCGGGCTGCGCTCGGGCGGGCGGTTCTTTCCCATGATCCCGTCCGCCGAGCTTGAGGTCTGAGCCGAGGCTACCCTAGTTCAACCGGAACGATGTCATCACGGGCTTGCCGTCGTTCAGATACGGCAGATCGTGCGGCTCGTTCCCGCCATTGGCGAACTCGTAGACGCGCACGACACCGGTATCGAGGTGCAGCATCGCATAGACCGTCTCGCCCGGTTTGCCCGGGCGGTCGAGCGGAACGGAGACATTCTCGGACGGCCCGGCAGGCACATATGCATGACCGATGGATCCGGACGTATCGGGTTGACCGCCCTTGTCCTCGTGGATCACGACCCATCCGGTCGACGGCATGCCAACGGTCGAGATCAGCACAGCGCTCCCGGCGCTCTGATCCGAAGCCGTGACCCGGCCCTGTTCATACGACGCCTTGGTCGATTGCGGCACCTGATAGCATCCGGCCAGGGCGGTCATCGCCATGGCGGCCAGTCCGGCTGCGAAAATCTTCATGCTGCTGTCCTCCCTCATCAGCATCGGCCCGACACACGGCAGGCCATCCAAACACAATGTTCTCAAGCCTTTCGGCACAGCGCAAGTGACCAGTGGCCGACGCCGTGTGCGACGCTCAGTCCGCCGATGGCAGCGTGAGCACGATCCGGAAGGTTGTGCCGACACCGGGCTCGGAGAACACCTGGATCGCGCCGCCCATTGTATCGACCAGCTTTTGCGTGATGGCCAGGCCAAGGCCCGCGCCGCCATACTTGCGCGTCACGGTGCCGTCGATCTGGTAGAACCGGTTGAAGATCTGATCGAGCTTGTCAGCCGCGATCCCGACGCCTGTGTCCGACACGCTTACGGTGACCGTGATCCCCTCAGGCCCTGTCTCGCTGTCGAGCGAGATCTCGATATGGCCGTGCTCCGTGAACTTCACCGCGTTGGTCAGCAGATTGAGCAGGATCTGCTCGATCCGCACCATGTCGCCCATCAGTCGCGGGATCGGCTCGGGCGCATCCTCGAACCGGATCGCCAGGCTTTTCTCGGTCGCGCTCGGGCTGATGATCCCGATGCATTGCTGGACGATGTCGCGGATATGGAACTTGTCCTCGACAACCTCGAACGTGTCGGCGTCCAGTTTGCTCAGGTCCAGAATGTCATCGATCAGCCGCAGCAGCACCTTGCCCGAACCGGAGATCACATCGATCAGCTCGCGCTGCTTCTCGTCCAGCGACGAGCGCTGCAACAGCGCAGCGATGCCAAGGATGCCATTCAACGGCGTGCGCATCTCGTGGCTCATCCGGGCCACGAATTCGGACTTGTGGCGGCTCGACTCCTCGGCCTGCTGGCGGGCCTGGACGAGATCTTCCTCGCGCCGCAGATCGATGGTCATGTCGCGATAGGTCATCACGCAGCCGCCATTGGGCAGATTGGTCTTGTGGATGTGCAAGGTGCGGCCATCGCCCAGCCGACGGCGAATGTCGGTGATGTTCGGATTTACAGCGAAGTCAAAGCGGCGCTCGATCTCGCGCCGGCGCTCGGCCTCGGACATCTCGCCGAGATCGCCGAACAGCGCGGCGAGGTCAAAATAATGCACCCCCCATTCGACCTTCTTCGGATCGACATCGTAGAGCTCGAGCATCCGGTTGTTGAACATCACGAAATGCCCGCTCTCGTCCAGCAGGGCAATGCCGTCCGAGGTGTTTTCCAGAACGCTTTCCATGTACGCCCGCTGGCGCTCGAGCTCGGCCTCCCGCATGACCGTTTCCGTGACATCCACGTGGATCGACACGATCTCGTCATTGGTGGTGAGCGTGCGATAGATGTCCAGGACCCGGCCATCGGACATCTCGCGCCGCTCGACCCGGCCCTGTTCGGTCCCGAACGCCGCAAGGCGCTCGGCGACGATCTCGTCGATCGACCGGCCCTTTGAATCGCCAAGCTTGTCATTGATTGCGAGGCCACGGAGCACGTCGGACATGTGCCGGCCGACCGGCATTTCGGACGGTTCCATCGCGAACTGCTCATAGTAGACCGCGTTCACATATTTGACATGCATATCGGCGCCGACCACGACAACCCCGTCGCGCAGCGTCTCCAAGAACTTGTTCAGGTCGTCACTGACCTGCCCCGATTTTGACCCGGGGTCGAGAGTCCTAGCCGCCTTCATACCCTTGTCATCGGCTCCTTTTGCCAATGGCAGTAGTGCAACGCCGATCCGGCCCCCTTCTCGGATGACCTTATGATGACATGGATCGCGGCGCAATTCGTCTACTATTGTGGAAAATCGTTACGAAGCTCTCACCTGTTGCATTGGAAGCAACGCCGTCCGGGCGCTTGATATCTGGCATCCGATCGCGCACAACGCGCCCCGCAAAGATCGAGAGGGGAGAGCGCGCCGATGAGCACAATGTCGTTACTGATACTGCCGGGGGACGGGATCGGGCCCGAGGTGATGGCCGAGGTGCGCAAGGTCATCGACTGGCTGTCTGCGAATCGCGGACTGTCGTTCTCGGTCGAGGAAGATCTGGTCGGCGGCGCGGCCTATGACGCGCATGGCGCACCCCTGTCGGATGAGACCATGGCCAAGGCACAGGCCGTCGATGCGGTGCTGTTGGGGGCTGTCGGCGGACCCAAATACGACGATCTCGATTTTTCGCTGAAGCCTGAGCGCGGGTTGCTGCGGCTGCGCAAGGAGATGGATCTCTTTGCGAATCTGCGCCCCGCGCAGTGCTTCGACGCGCTGGCGGATTACTCCTCGCTGAAACGCGATGTGGTGGCCGGGCTCGACATCATGATCGTCCGCGAGCTGACCTCGGGCATGTATTTCGGCGAGCCGCGCGGGATCACCGAACTGAACGATGGCACCCGGGTCGGGATCAACACCCACCGCTACACCACCGAGGAGATCCGCCGCGTTTCCCGCGCCGCATTCGAGCTGGCGCAGAAACGTGGCGGGCGGCTCTGCTCGATGGAGAAGGCGAATGTGATGGAGGCCGGGATCCTGTGGCGCGAGGAAGTCGAGGTCGTCGCCGCTGACTATCCGGATGTCGCGCTCAGCCACATGTATGCGGACAACGGCGCCATGCAGCTGGTGCGCAACCCGAAACAGTTCGATGTCATCGTCACGGACAACCTGTTCGGCGATATCCTGTCGGATTGTGCGGCGATGCTGACGGGCTCGCTGGGGATGCTGCCCTCGGCCTCGCTGGGCGCACCGATGGACAACGGTCGGCCGAAGGCGCTTTATGAGCCCGTGCACGGCTCGGCGCCTGACATCGCCGGTGAGGGCAAGGCCAATCCCTGTGCCTGCCTGCTGAGCTTTGCCATGGCGCTGCGCTATTCGTTCGATCTCGGCGCCGAGGCGGATATGCTGGAGGGTGCCGTGAACGATGTGCTGGATCAGGGTGTTCGCACCGCCGATCTGGCGCAGACCGAAGGCGCACGCCCCGTCTCGACCTCGGACATGGGCGATGCGGTCGTTGCCGCGATGGCCGTCCGGGCCGCGTAGCCGATGACAGACGGTGCCAACACCCTGTCCCTGGCCGCGGCGCTGCTCGGCGGTCTTGCGATCTGGGTGGCCTATGGCGGGGCCCTGCGCGGCTGGCTTTCAACCACGCGGGGCGTCTATGTCGGCCTGAGTGTCGGCGGGGCAGTTCTTGTGATCATCGGCCTCGGGACGAGCATCGGGGTCGCGCCCGCTGCGGCCTTGGCAGCGGGTTTGGCCATCGCGCTGACTGCAGCGATCCGGCTGTCGGCCAGATAGCGGGCAGGGTTTGCGCCCGCTCGGGCGGTGCGGCTGCGCCGCGCCGCCCTCGGGAAGCGCGGTGGCCCCACCCCCGCCCCCTTGCACCGCCGCGCGCGCTGACGCGCGCGACCGGTGCGGGGCGGGTCACTTCAGCGAAACCTCGACCGTTGCTCCGCCCCAACCGTGTACGCTATCGTGGGACTCAACGATGACCGTCGCGACGGTGCTCGGAATTTCGACCCCGCTGAGCGAGCGGGTGAACGGCTGTTCGTTCACATGCGGGTGATAGAGCGTCCGCGTTCCGTAGACCGTGCCATCCGGGCCGACCACGCGCCAGGCATCTGCGTAGTGATCCCAGCCTGTGTCGGCATGCTGCACCGTGACATCGAAGCGCCATGTGCCACCCGACTGCGTCGCCGTTGCGGCGATCGTATCGGCCTCGCCGGCCGACAACGGACCTGGCACCATCACTGCCACAAAACCGATGGCGAGCAGTGTTTTTCTCATCGTTCAGCCCCCGAATGTCCTCTGCAACTTAACGCCTCATTAACACTGTACCGACAATTTTCCGGCGAAATGGTTAAAACTTTCGGAGTATCCGATGGTCTCGCGGGCGCATACCGTGGCGTTTCTGGGCGTCGAGGCGAAACCGGTCGAGGTGCAATGCGCCCTCTCCCCCGGCCTGCCGGCGTTCAACGTGGTGGGCCTTCCGGACAAGGCGGTCTCGGAATCGAAAGAGCGTGTCCGGGCCGCCATGGCCGCGGTCGGGCTGGCGATGCCGCCGCAGCGCATAACCATCAACCTCTCGCCCGCGGACCTGCCCAAGGCCGGCTCGCACTACGATCTTCCGATCGCCCTGGCACTGATGGCCGCGCTGGGGCTTGTCCCTGAGGACGAGGTCGCGGGCCACATCGCCATGGGGGAGTTGTCTCTGGATGGCGAGATCAAGCCGGTTCAGGGCGCGCTGCCCGCCGCCATCGCCGCCGCCGAGCAGGAGAAGGGGCTGATCTGCCCCGCCGCATGCGGGCAGGAGGCCGCCTGGGTCGGTGCGACGGAGATCCTCGCGCCGGTCAGCCTGATTTCGTTGGTCAATCACTTCTCGGGCCGCGAGCCTCTGGCAACGCCGGAACCCGGCTCGGTCTCGGCCCGGCGTGATGCCGCCGATCTGATCGACGTGAAAGGCCAGGAAAGCGCGCGCCGGGCGCTCGAGGTCGCGGCAGCAGGCAACCACCATATCCTGATGGTTGGCGAGCCGGGCTCGGGCAAGTCCATGCTCGCCAAGCGCCTGACCGGGATCATGCCACCGCTCTCGGCCGAGGAAGCGCTGGAAGTCGCCATGGTCCACTCACTGGCGGAAATGCCGGGAGAAGGCGGCATATGCCGCGAGCGGCCTTACCGCGACCCGCATCACTCGACCTCGACCCCGGCCATGATCGGCGGCGGCAAGCTGGCCAAGCCCGGCGAGATCAGCCTGGCTCACCGGGGTGTGCTGTTTCTCGACGAGTTGCCCGAGTTTGACCGGCAGGTGCTGGAATCGCTCCGCCAGCCGGTCGAGACAGGCGAGATCATCGTTGCCCGCGCCTCGGCCCATGTGAAGTACCCGGCGCGCTTCCTGCTGGCCGCTGCCATGAACCCTTGCCGCTGCGGGTACCTGCCGGATCCGGCGCGGGCGTGTTCGCGCGCACCCAAATGCGGGCGGGACTATCAGGCGCGCATCTCCGGGCCGCTGCTTGACCGGTTCGACATCCGGATCGAGGTCCCGCCCGTGTCGGCGGAGGTTCTGGCGCTGCCCCACCATGGCGAGACATCGAAGAAAGTGGGCTACCGCGTCGAGCAGGCCCGCGGCGCCCAGATGGAGCGCACCAACGGCGCCCGCCTCACCAACGCGGAACTCGAGGGCGAGATCCTGGAACAGGTCGCCCGTCCGGACGATGCCGGGCAGACCTTTCTGCAGGAGGCCGCCGAGAAATTCCGCTACTCCGCCCGTGGCTACCACCGGGTGCTTCGGCTCGCGCGTACTCTGGCCGATCTCGAAGGGGTCACCGCCGTGCGCAAGATCCACGTGGCCGAGGCCATCAGCTATCGGCGCATGATGGGCTGAGCACAACATCCACCGCCTGGTGCCCGATGCGGCCATCCGACCGCGGCACGCGGGCGGGCAGGACCGCGCAGAGGTCCTGTGCCGCGCCAGCGGCATGGCCGCTTCGGGCCTGCCGGGCCGCCATGGCAACACGATCCTTCGCGCATCAAGACATTCAACCCACCGATGCCTGGACGGACGCGGTGACAGTGTCCTGCCATGCCTGCTACGCTTACGCCGAAAGGACAGTTCAGGGACCCGGACCATGGCGCGAAAGACTGTTCACACAGGCGGCTGCCTCTGCGGCGCGATCCGCTTCGAGGCCGAAGCGCCGGCACTGAAACCTCACACCTGTTCCTGCACGATGTGCCAGCGCCACACCGGCGCGCTGACGGTCGCCTGGGTCGAGTTTCCCAAGGACGCCGTCCGTTGGACTGGCCCGGGCGGCAAACCGGCAACCTACCGCTCGTCGGAGGACTCGAGCCGGGCCTTTTGCCCGACCTGCGGCAGCACCCTCGGGGCGATTGACGACGATCCCGTCGTGGCATTGCTCGTCGGCGCGTTCGACAGCGCGAACAGCAAAGAGCTGATCCCCACATCACACTCGTATCGCAGCCGGCGTCCAAAGTGGTGGACTGTCGAGATCACCGCCGGCTGACACGTCGGGTTTCTGTCCATACGCCTGCCATATGGATGCGGGACAGATGCCCTACCGTTGCGGTACGGATGCCATACGCTTGCCATACGGGTTGGATCCCGGCCATCAGGGGCTTTCCAAGCACGGGAAAACTGGCTACATCCCGCCGGTCCCGACAAGGGGCTGCAAACTCAAGGAATGGAGAGATGGGCTATCGTATCGCCGTCGCAGGCGCCACCGGCAATGTGGGCCGCGAAATGCTGAACATTCTGGCCGAGCGCCAGTTTCCCGCAGATGAAGTGATTGCGCTGGCCTCGCGCAAATCGCAGGGCACGGAATGCAGCTATGGCGATAAGACGTTGAAATGCCTGGATATCGAGCAATTCGACTGGACGGGTGTCGACATGGCGCTGTTCGCCATCGGCTCGGGCCCGACCAAGACCTATGCGCCGCGCGCGGCGGCGGCAGGGGCGGTTGTTATCGATAACAGCTCGCTTTATCGCTATCAGCCGGACATCCCGCTGATCGTGCCGGAAGTGAACCCGGACGATGTCGAGATGTACAGCAACAAAAACATCATCGCGAACCCCAACTGTTCGACCGCGCAGATGGTCGTGGCGCTCAAGCCGCTGCATGACCGTGCACGGATTAAGCGTGTTGTTGTAAGCACTTATCAGTCCGTCTCGGGCGCTGGCAAGGACGGGATGGACGAGCTCTGGAACCAGACCAAGGGCCTTTATGTACCGGGTCAGGAGAAGGAGCCTGAGACATTCACCAAGCAGATCGCCTTCAACGTCATCCCGCATATCGACGCCTTCATGGATGACGGCTCGACCAAGGAAGAATGGAAGATGGTGGTCGAGACGAAGAAGATCGTCGACAAGGCCATCAAGGTCCACGCCACCTGTGTGCGGGTGCCGACCTTCGTGGGCCATGCCGAGGCGGTGAACATCGAGTTCGAGGACCCGCTGCCCGCCGAGGAGGCGCGAGACATCCTGCGCGAGTCGCCCGGCATAGTCGTGGTCGATGAACGCACAGATGGCGGCTATGTCACGCCTGTCGACTGTGTCGGCGAATATGCCACCTACATCAGTCGCCTGCGCGACGACATCACGGTCGAGAACGGCATAAGCCTCTGGTGTGTCTCGGATAATCTGCGCAAAGGTGCGGCACTGAACGCAGTGCAGATCGCCGAGTTGCTCGGACGGCGGTGCCTCAAGAAAGCGGCTTAACGTAGCGTTAACCTCTCCTCCGTCCTCATGGTGGGATGGAGGAGACGCTATGCTCGACAAAACAGACGTCACATTGACGATCCGACTGCCAGAACATCTCTCGAACGAGTTGAACCGCGCCGCGCGCGATCTTGACCAGACCCGTGGGGAACTGATCCGCCGGGCGCTGCGCCACTATCTCGCGACCGGGATGGTAGACACGCCTTCCGGGCAGGACGTGGCGTGAGATACGGATCACGTGATCCAGTAGCGGAACACCAACCCTGCGAGGAAGACGGCGAGGCCCAGGACCGGGAGCGCGAGCAGCGGATGCGCCATGCGTGGCTGCTCCACCTCTGTGCCGGGGCCACGCCCCGTGATCATCGGCTTTATCAGATCCTTCTGACGCACGGCGCGATAGAAAAAGATCGCGATCAGGTGCAAGGCGACGAGCACATACAGCATCTTCTCGAAGATCTCATGCAGGCCGGTTGCCCTCGCCGAGCCTGATGATCCGATCCATCCCGCCCAGGGTCCCTCGAAAAACACATCGTCATTGGCGAAGATCCCGGTGCCAACCATGGCGCAAGCAACACCGAGCAGGGCGAAGACCGACAGCGCCCCCAGAGGGTTGTGCCCCACCCCCGACCATGTTCCGCGCAGGTATGCGGCAACCCGTCCAGGCCACGGTGCGAACTGCAGGAACCGCGAGGTTTCGGATCCGACAATGCCCCAGAGCACGCGGAAGATCAGCAACGTGCAAACCGCAAAGCCGAACTGCCCGTGCAGGTCCATTTCGTTCATGTTGACCGAGATCACAGAACCGGTGATCGAGATCGCCAGTCCCCAGTGAAAGAGCCGTGTCGGCAGGTCCCAAATCCGGATCGTGGTCATGTCGGCCTCAGTCCGAGGAAAATCCTCTCTTCGGATCGTGCACATGCAGCACGCCGGATGCAATGTCCAGCCACGCGCCGTGCAGTGTCAGCGCACCGCTCGCCTGTGCAGCCGCGACAAAGGGAAACGTCTCGAGATTGCGCAAGGACACCAGCACGCCTTCACGCTCGAGTTCGGTCTTCTGGGCGGCCTCTCCGTCGACCCGTGCGACAACCGCGTCGTAGCCCGGGCGCAGGATGTCCATCCAGCGGCCAATGAAGCTCGACACCTCTTCGAGTTCCGGCGCGTTTCCCGAACACATGTCGTGGCAGGCATGAACGCCTCCACAGCCCGAATGCCCGACGATCACGATATGGGCGACCTTGAGCACCTTGACCGCGTACTCTACAGCGGCCGATGTTCCATGATGCTGGTGGTCCGGTCGGTAAGGCGGCACGAGATTGGCGACATTGCGCACGACGAAGAGATCGCCTGGTTCGGCCCCGAACATCTGCACCACGTTGACCCGGCTGTCGCAGCACTGGATCATCATGGTCCGTGGGCTCTGCCCTTTGTCGGCAAGGCGGGCGAACCAGGCCTTGTTTTCTTCGAAACTTGTCGCGTGCCAGGACGCATAGCGTGCGGCCAGATAGGGGGGAAGGGGCCCTGTCTCCGGGGATTTGGCGTCGTCCATCATCTTCTCCGCCTGCTGCCGGACGGAGGTATGGCGCAGAGATCAGTGGATGTCGATGCCCCGTAAAGAACCCTAGAACCGCTCTCCACGCACCACGGTGCAATCGCTGACAGCGATGATGCCGATCTGGCGGGCGACCATGGCGTAGAGGCGATCAAACAGGGTGTCGAGCTTGGCTTCGTCGATGATCATCACGATCGCCACCATGCGCCCGGCATCGCCAACCTGCCCCTCGCGCGACCAGACCCGATCTGAATCGCCGCGCCCGGCCAGCGCCGGAAGAACCGTATAGCCGGTGACATCCTGGTCCGACAGGAACTGCAGCAGACGGTTCAGCACCGGCGCCTCGATGAAGATCTCGACCCGTTTCTTGGGATAGGTCTGCATGGCTCAACCTCCGGCCAACATGCTCGCGAGCGCAATGTAAAGGGGGATACCCAGCACGAGATTAAACGGAAAGGTCACACCCAGCGACAGCGTGAGATAGATCGACGGATTGGCCTCGGGCAGGGCAACGCGCATGGCGGCGGGCACCGCGATATAGGAGGCCGAGGCCGAGAGCGTGGCCAGAAGCGCGACACCACCGGGGCTGAGGCCGAGCAGCGCCCCTGTCAGCGCACCGAGGGTGCCGCCAATCAGCGGCATGATCAGCCCGAAGCCGATGACGGGCGGGGCGAGATGGCGCGCGCTGCTCCGCATGCCGCGCCCCGCAACCAGCCCCATGTCGAGCAGGAAAAGGCACAGCACCCCCTTGAAGGGATCGCTGATCAGGCCCGAGACTTCGGCCAGCCCCGCGGGTCCAGTGATCCAGCCAATGATGAAAGCGCCGGTGAGCATGACAATCGAACCGTTGAGCGCGATCTCCCGCATCAGGCCGCCATCCGATCCCATGGTCGGGCGCTCGGCGATGACCGACCGGGCCAGCCACAGCGCGACAAGAATGGCGGGGGTCTCCATAATCGCTGCAACGGCGACCATGTAACCCTCGTACTCGATGCCGCGGCTCGCAAGAGCCGAGGTCGCAGCCACGAAAGTCACAATCGAAATCGATCCGTAGTGCGCCGCGATCGCCGCTGCGTCGACCAGGCTCAGACGGGTGACCGTACGGAGAATCCCGAAGGCGATCAGCGGGATCGCTGCCGACAAAACAGCGCCCGCCCCAAGGGTCAGACCAAGCTTCAGGTCGATGCCGTGCTCGGCGACACCGGCGCCACCCTTGAAGCCGATGGCAAACAGCAAGTAGAGCGACAGCGTCTTCGCCGCAGCCTCCGGAAAGGACAGGTCCGACCGGGCCAGAGCCGCTGCAAACCCGAGCGCGAAGAACAGGACCATCGGCGAGATGAGATTTGCGCCTGCAAGCGCGAAGATGTCGGCCATAGATCCCTCGATGATGCTGCGGCGCAAAAAGACAGATGACACCGGAATGTCAAGGGATCCGCGACCGCAGGCCACAAAAGACCAGCGGGCAATGGACGGGATTGTCGGGCTCGATTAGACCACGGGGCGGGAACCAAAGGAGAAAAAACAATGGCCGGAATGCGTGTGATCGAGCATGGGGATGGCGGCGGGCCTGACGTCCTGCGTATGGGCGAGCGGTCAATTCCGGAACCGGGTTCAGATGAGGTTCTGGTCAAGGTCATTGCTGCCGGGGTGAACGGCCCCGATCTCAAGCAACGCGCCGGCAGCTATCCACCGCCGCCGGGGGCCTCCGATCTGCTGGGGCTGGAGGTTTCGGGGACCGTAACAGCCGTCGGGGAGAACGTGACCCGGTGGGCGGTTGGCGATAAGATCTGCGCCCTTACGAACGGCGGGGGCTATGCCGAGTACGTGGCCATCGAAGCCGGGCATTGCCTGCCGATCCCGGATGGTGTCGATCCTGTGGATGCCGCAGGTCTGTGTGAGACGTTCTTCACCGTCTGGTCGAATGTCTGGCACGGGCACGAAGTGGCGGAGGGCGGCGTCTTCCTGGTTCATGGCGGCGGCGGCGGCATCGGGTCGACGGCCGTGCAGCTTGGTAAAGCGTTTGGCCTGCGGGTTTTCACCACCGCCGGGTCTGAGCAGGGACGGGCGCTGGCCGCCGATCTCGGCGCCGAGCGGGTGATCAACTACCGCGACGAGGATTTCGTCGAGATCGTGCGCGAGGCAGGCGGGGCCAACATCGTCCTCGACTATTTCGGCGGCGACTACCTCGCACGCAATATCAAGGCCTGTGCGCCTGATGCGCGGATCATCCAGCTTGCCTTTGACCGGGGCGCCAAGGTCGAGGTCAACCTGATGCCGATCATGCTGAAGCGGCTAACCTACACCGGAGCCACGCTGCGCTCGCGCCCTGTGGCGTTCAAGACCGCTGTTGCGCGGGGCCTCGAGGAGCGGGCATGGCCGATGTTCGCAGATGGGCGGCTCAAGACCGTCACGCACAAGGTCTACGACATGGCAGATGCTGCCCGGGCACATGCGGACATGGAAGCCGGCGGCCACGCGGGCAAGATCCTTCTGAGGCTATAGCCGTCATTCGCCGCTTCGCCGCGTGCGGGGCGGGTGGGGTCGCGCAAGATCTCCGCCGCGCCATCGCCTGCCAGGGAGCGCGCGGCGAAGCGCGGCTCATCCCTGCCAGTGAGCGGGCTTCTGCCGACCCGCCAACAGTTTGCGCTTGATGACGTTGAACAACGGCAGAAGCAGCAGCACGACCGCGATCCACGCAATGACCGGCGCGATCCACCAAGTCTGTCCCGTGCCATCGCGGTCGTACCAGGGGTTGAAGAAGATCCCCCAATCCCCATCGGACCATTGCAGGCACTGGCCATCGTGCTGGGGTCGATCACCCCAGCACGATGGCCAGTGCCGCGGGTGCCAGCGGATACTGCAAAACGCGCAACAAGAACGCGCCGAGGCCGAACCAGAACATCAGCCAGACATCGAACATCGAGTCTGTCGCTGCATAGACCCCGGCCGTCGACAGCACGAAGATGATCGGCGCGAGGATCGTGAACGGCATCCTGAGCATCCACAGGAACAGCGGAATGCACGCGAGGTTCACGATCACCGCGATCAGGTTCGAGATGTAGAACGAGCCGATGACGGGCCAGACAAAATCGGGCTGATCCTCGAAGAGACGCGGCCCCGGCTCCAGTTCCAGCAGCACCAGTCCCGTCAGCAACACGGCCGTGGTGGGGGAGCCGGGGATCCCCAGCGTCATCATTGGCAGCATCGCGCCTGTGGAGGCCGAGTTGTTCGCAGCCTCAGGCGCCGCCACACCGTCAACGGATCCCTTGCCGAATTCCTCGGGTTTGGGCGAGGTCATCTTCGAGACGCCATAGGACATCAGCGATCCCGGTGTCGCCCCTGCTGCGGGCAGAATCCCGACAAAGAAGCCGAGCGAGGAGCCGATAGATGTGCCGCGCCAGCCCTCGCGAAACGTTGTCCCGGTCGCGGCCTTGATCTTCGTGAGGCTGACATCGGCCTTCGACATCTCGCTGTCGCCCCTGGTGGTGTGGAGCGTCCACAGCATCTCGCCGACGCCATAAACCCCGATGGCCAGCACAAGGAAGTTGATGGGGCGGGAGAAGCCGACAAGATCAAAGAACTGCAGACGCGGCTCACCCTCGATCACGTCGAACCCGATCGAGGCACACACCAGCCCCAGCATGATCGAGATGACCGTCTTCGGGATATCGTCCCCGCCGAGGCCCACGAACGTGGCAAACGCCAGCAGCATGAGGGCAAAGATCTCGGGATTGCCGAATTTCAGCGCCACACCGGCCAGCGGCGGCGCGAACCCTGTGAAGAAGATGTTGGCGACGGTTCCCCCGATGAACGAGGCGACGGCGGCCGTGACAAGCGCCTGCTCGGCCCGGCCCTTCAGCGCCAGGGGCCTGCCATCGAATGTGGTGGCCACAGCGGTCGAAGCACCTGGGATACCGAGCATAATCGACGAGATCGCCCCGCCATACATGGCCCCGTAATAGATCGCGGCGAGAAAGATCATCGGCGCCGCATCCGACCCGGTGGTCTGCTTGATGAAGAAAATCGTTGGCAGCAGGATCGCAACGCCGTTGACAGACCCCAGTCCGGGCATCGCACCGACAAAGAGGCCGATCACCACCCCGATGAAGCAGATCAGAAGGTTCGCAGGCTCGAGCGCAATCAGCACCCCGTCCAGCAGCAGGCCGAGAACGTCCATTGTCTAACCCTCTGCGCCGCGGCGGCCAGAAAGGACGGCAGCCGCAACCAGGATTGCGCCGCCCGCGAGGAAGCAGAGCCCGACGACAGAGCCATCCATTTGCCGGAAGAAGTTGCCGAGCGGAACGTAGATACTGTCCTCGATCACAAGAACACCCTTGGGCAGCGTGCGGGTCATGGTGATATCGAAAAACAGGAACATCCAGAATGGCAGAACCAGCGCGAGCGCTCCGCTCAGCAACAGTCCGTGCCGACCCAGCACAAGAAGGTAGTAGAGGATGAACAGCGCCATCGAGAAGTACATGCTGATGTAGTCGGTCAGCAGCACCAGCAGGAACACCGGGATGCCGACGGTCAGCAAGACGCGCACGCCGTGGCTGTCGAGATAGGGCTCGGTCGACTGGCTTGGCGGCGACAGGCGCAGGAGACCGTTCACGAACACCCAGATCGAGCAGACGAACATGATGGCGCAGACCCAGAATGGCCAGAACCCGGTGCCGGGGGCGCCGGTGTCATCGAAGCCGATGTTCGAGAACCGCTCACCCTTCCAGACAGGTGTCTCACCCGCCTTCCACATGATGCCCAGCGACAGCGCCGCGAGGGCGACCGCCATGATCAGCTCAGCTATCCGCATGACCCGTTCCGATGTCCGAAAACTTGGGAATACACCGCACCGGGCGGTGAGATCCCTCCCCCGGCGCGCGAGGGAGGGCAAAGGCAAATGCCTTAGTTGATCGCGCCCGAGGCTTTCAGGATCTGCTCGTGGCGATCACGCTGGGTCGACCAGTAGGCTTTCAGGTCAGCCCCTTCGATTTTCTCGCCAAGCAGCGCGCGCTTGTTGCGATAGCCCTGCCACTTCTCGGTCTCGAAAACCTTTTGGAAGAGACCGTTGTAGTAGGCCAGCGCCCCTTCGGACATGCCGGGGGCTCCGACAACCGAACGCTGCATGTAGTAGGCGAAATCACCGCCCAGTTCCTTCAGCGTCGGTACATCCGGGAAGACCTCGAGACGATCGTCGGTGAACGCGACCAGCGGGATCACGTCACCCGATTCGTAGAAGCCGATTGCCTCGGAGGGGTTGTTGACCGAGCTGTCGATCTGCTGACCGGCCAGATCCTTGGCCACGGCGCCGCCGCCCTTGTACGGGATGTACTTGATCTCGAGGCCATAGTTCGAGTTCAGGAAGTCGGTGATGATGTTGTCTTCCGAGTTTTTACCCGTTCCACCCATCACCCACTTGTTGCCGCGCTTCTTGGCCTCGGCCAGGAACTCCTCGAAATTGTTAACGCCTTCATCCTTGTGCACCCACAGGAGGAAGGTGTCTTCGGCCATGCGGCCCACCGGCGCGAACTCCATGATGTCGACACCAAGACCCGGCTGACGCAGCGGCGTGGTGAAGAACGAGTTTAGCGTAACCATGATCGTGTGATCAGGGTCCTTGGCCGTGTTCAGGTGCACCAGCGCTTCAGCGCCCGAGCCACCCGATTTGTTGATCGGGACCAGCGGTTGACCGGCGAGACTGCCTTCTTCGACAATCGCCTGCATCAGACGGGCCATCTTGTCGGCGCCGCCGCCTTTCCCGGCCATGATGACGAAGTCGATGGGCTTCGAAGGCTTCCAGCCGTCGCCGGCTGCGGCCTGACCGGCAATGCCGGCAACGCTGAGGGCAACCGCTCCGGCGAGGGTTGCGAGTTTCCGTGTAAGTGCCATTTGATCCTCCCTTGGGCTCAGGCAAAGAGGTTGGGAACGGTCCGAATTGAACGGATTCTACTGGTCCCGTCCAGCAATCTCTGGTTGATGAAACACGCGACGCTGGACCTATCCCGTGTGGTATACCACATACCTAACTAGAGCAGTCAGACGACGAACACGCAAGACGTTTTGAACAAAAATTTCGTCTGCGTCCCGAAATCGTCGCAGACATTACACATGTTTCTTACGCATTGTCAGGCGTCGTCTGTCGCGAAAACCCGCCAACGTGCAAGAACCGCTGCGGTAGCGCACGGCGCGGGTTCGAAAACTGCCGCGCGCGGTCCAGACTCAAAGCCCTTTCAAGCGCCATCAGGACCATATGACCAAGCCCGGTGGCCTCGTTTTCGTCCATCCCAAGCACGATTACCCGGCGCACCGGTCAGGCAATCCACCACCGGAAGGTCGCATTGCGCGACTCGCGAAATATCATGGAGCCCGGCGCTTCGAACAGAACCGCCGCGACCGGGCATCCGTCGCGGAGACCGAGGCGGCGCAGGGTGCATCACCGATGCACCCTTCTGTCAGGTCAGAACAGGCCCTCGATTTCGCCCGCATCGTTCAGGCGGATCGTCTCCGCTGCAGGCACACGCGGCAAGCCCGGCATCGTCATGATCTCACCGCAGATCGCCACAACGAACCCGGCCCCGGCTGAGAGGCGGACTTCCCGCACCGGAATGTCAAAGCCGGTCGGCGCGCCGCGTTGGGTCGGATCGGTCGTGAACGTGTATTGCGTCTTGGCCATGCAGACCGGCAGATGGCCATAGCCAGCCTCTTCCCAATCCTTGAGCTGATTGCGGATCTTGCTGTCCATGATGGCACTGTCGGCGCGGTAGATCTCCTTGCAGATCGTATCGATCTTGTCGGCAAGGCCCATCTCGTCCGGGTAGAGCGGCTGGTAATCCGCCGTCCCACCCTCGCAGAGATCAACGACCTTCTGCGCGCATTCCTTGATGCCCTGACCGCCATCGGCCCAGTGCTTGTTGACCACCGCTTCGGTGCCCAGATCCGCACAATAGTCGATGATTGCCTGTACCTCGGCGTCGGTGTCCTTGACGAAGTGGTTGATCCCGACAATCGCGGGCACACCGTACTTCTTCATGTTCTCGATATGCCGGCCAAGGTTGGCGCACCCTTCCTGCACGGCCGCCACGTTCTCGGCATCAAGATCCGCCTTGGCCACACCGCCGTTCATCTTCATCGCGCGCACCGTGGCAACGATGACGACCGCTTTCGGGCGCAGACCCGCCTTGCGGCATTTGATGTTCATGAACTTCTCGGCGCCCAGATCCGCCCCGAACCCGGCCTCGGTCACCACATAGTCCGCGATTTTCAGCGCGGTCTTGGTCGCGACGACCGAGTTGCAGCCATGTGCGATATTGGCGAACGGCCCGCCATGCACAAAGGCCGGATTGTTCTCCAGCGTCTGCACAAGGTTCGGCTGAACCGCGTCCTTCAGCAGCACCGCCATGGCGCCCTCGGCCTTGATGTCCCGGCAGTAAACCGGCGAGCGGTCCCGGCGATAGGCGACGATCATATCGCCAAGGCGCTTCTCCAGATCGGCAAGATCGGCGGCCAGACACAGGATCGCCATGACTTCCGACGCCACCGTGATGTCAAAACCCATCTCGCGGGTGAACCCGTTTGAGACGCCGCCCAGCGGACCGGCGATCTGGCGCAGCGCCCGGTCGTTCATGTCGAGAACCCGGCGCCAGGCGACACGGCGCGTGTCGATCTCGAGGCTGTTGCCCCAGTAGATGTGGTTGTCGATCATCGCGCTCAGCAGGTTGTGCGCCGAGGTGATCGCGTGGAAATCGCCGGTGAAGTGAAGGTTCATGTCCTCCATCGGCACGACCTGAGCATAGCCGCCGCCAGCCGCGCCGCCCTTCATCCCGAAGTTCGGGCCCAGCGAGGCCTCGCGGATGCAGATCATCGCCTTCTTGCCGATGGCGTTCAGACCATCGCCCAGACCCACGGTCGTGGTCGTCTTGCCCTCGCCCGCAGGGGTCGGGTTGATCGCGGTCACCAGAATCAGGTTGCCGTCTTGGTTCCCCGAGACCGATTTGATGTATTCGGCACTGACCTTCGCCTTGTCGTGGCCATAGGGCAGCAGGTGCTCGGACGGGATGCCGATCTTGGCACCGATCTCCTGAATCGGCTTCTTGTTCGCCTTGCGCGCAATTTCGATATCGGTGGGCATGGCCTGGTGTCTCCCCTGTCAGGCGCCAAGTTTGGTTCCGGCGGTCACGCCCGCCGAGGCAGCCCACTCGGTGGCCGGGATCTTTCCCTGACCGGCAGGCCGCACGCGTTTTACGAGAACAGAGCCGCCATCCGCGGCGACAGTTACGCCATCTTCTGTCACGGAGACGACTTCTCCCGGCGTCCCCGTCGCTTCGCTCCGGGCCGAGTCGTAGATCTGTACTTCCTCGTCGACCAGAACCGTCCAGGCGCCCGGCGCGGGATTGGTCCCGCGGATCAGGTTGTAGACCTCGGCCACGGGCTTGGCCCAGATGATCTCGGCATCCTTTTTCTTGCAGCGGTATTCGTAGGTTGCTTTCGACTCGTCCTGATCCATCCGCGGCGGGTTGCCCGAGCGGAAGAGATCGCAGACCTCGAGTACGCTGTCGACGCCCGCCGGGTAGATCTTTTTGAAGTAGAGATCGATCACCGTGTCATCCGGCCCGATATCGCACTCCCACATCAGCAAGACATCGCCCTCGTCCAGTCCATCGGTCGGATAGAACCAACTGAAACCCGACTTGGTAGATCCAAAGATGATCGGCCAGTTGACCGCCGAGGGACCGCGGTGCAGCGGCAGCAAGCTGGGGTGGAAACAGATCGAGCCCATCTTCGGCGTATCGCGCGCCGCCTCTGGCACGAAGACGTTGACGAAGGCCATGACCATCAGGTCGGCATCATAGGACGCCAGCTTGTCGATGGTTGCCTGATCCTTGAAATGCGCGGGCTGCTCGACCGGCAGGCCCTGCTCCAGCGCAAACTCCTTGATCGGGTCGACCGGTTTGCCCTCGCGGTCCGGCTCGCAATAGACGGCGACAACCTCGTCCGTTCCGGTCTCGAGGATCGTCGCGAGACAATCCTTCCCAAAGGCCTGCTGGCCCATCACGATCAGTTTCATGTTCCCTCCCACGGCCCTGTCGCGGGCCCGTTATTCAGTCCAGACCCGGCCCTAAACATCGCCGCATCTCTTCATCTTGCGAAAAATACCTCGAGGTTGCCTATGTTGCGCCAATGGTCCGAGCGGCATTGGCGACGAGAGCAGCGCTCTCGCATCGGCCCACCAGGGCCGAAATCGCACAGATCGCGTCAAACCCATCTGATGAACACGTTCCCGGCATCCGCCGGGTGCGTTGTCGTTCCGCGCCGCGCCGCGCAGTCAATGCCCATGCCGATGGCCCCGAGCGGCGGCGTATCCCATCCATAGTCTTTGCACTGTTCAGGCCGCCTGAGCTCAATGCCACCACCGCCGCAGCGTACGCCATACCCCTCCGGTGTCTCGTTCGTCAGGCCATCGAACAGCGCGCCGAGAAAGTCTGCGCCAGCCGCAGGATCGTCGACGCACAGCGTCAATGAGATCATCCCATGCGCGCCATTCGCATGAGATTGGTATTCGGGTTTCCAGAAGTGCTCTTCGGCTTTGTTGTCGCAAACATAGAACAGCACATCCGGGATCGCTGGCGAGGTCACGAAGCCCAACTCGAACCGGACCGTTGCTTGACTGCCATCCGGCAAAGTCGCCTGGCGCTCGAAGTTGAACTGATCGTAGACATCCAGGCCCTTGGCTTTCCAACGCGCCAGATCCGCAGCCGTATCCTCGGTCTGGAAGATGATCAGGCTCATCCCCTCGCGTTTGGCCAGAAAGTCATGGTTGAACTGTCCGAACCCCATGAAATCCGGCCCGTGCGGCAGCATCGTCTCGGGCCGGTCAACCTCGAGCAATTCGATGAAGTTACGCCCTTCGAACTGCACCAAACGGTTCGACGTGCCCATATGATCCTGATGATAGGCGCGCGGCGTCAGAGTGAAGCCCAATGCCTCGTACTCAGCCGCGAGGCCGTCGAGATTGTGTGTCGCAATCCCGACATGGTCGATGCCACGTCCTCGTCCCATGCGCCTCCCTCAGGCTGCCAACCCGGCGGCCGGGCTGTCGGTCAGATGACAGGCGCGATCGGTCTTCGACCAGTACCCACCCTGTCGGTCGCAGTCGAGCGCTTCAGCGCTGGGCGCAAAGCCCGGCACATAAACCAGAGCCAGGATCACCGTACAGAGTGCGATGATCGAGATCGCCATGACCCAGCCCGTCGCCTCTTCGGCCATGCTACTCGGCGGCCTTCGGCAGATCTCCGACCGCGCCCGAGTCCGTGACACGCGCCAGATCGTCCCCGGAATACCCCAGAACCTCGGTCAGGATCTCGGCCGTGTGCTCACCCAGCAGAGGGGAGCGCTCGACCTCGACCGGGCTGTCGGACATCTTGATCGGGCAGCCGACCGAGTAGTATTCGCCGCGCTCGGGATGATCGACCTTGACGATGGTGCCGGTCGCCTGCAGGCCTTCGTCCTCCATGATCTCCTTCATGCTCAGGATCGGACCAACGGGGATGTTCTTGGGGTTGCAGATGTCCATGACCTCGAACTTGGTCTTGGTCATGGTCCACTGTTCGATGGCGTCGAACACCTCGTTCAACTTGTCCAGCCGCTCGGGCGGGGTCTTGTAGCCGGGGGCCTCTTTCCATTCGGGTTTGCCGATGATGTCGCAGATCGGCTCCCACACCGCGGCCTGGGTGATGAAGTAGGTATAGGCGTTGGGATCGGTCTCCCACCCCTTGCACTTGAGGATACGGCCGGGCTGACCGCCGCCTGAGTCATTGCCCGCGCGCGGGGTTGCCTCGCCAAACTCGATGCCTTCGCCGAACTGGCTGTATTCCTTGAGCGGCCCTGCCGCCAGACGCTGCTGGTCGCGCAGCTTGACGCGGGAGAGGTTCAGAACCCCGTCCTGCATCGCCGCCAGCACCTTCTGACCGCGGCCCGACTTCTCCCGCTGGAACAGCGCCGTGACGATCCCCAGCGCCAGATGCAGGCCAGTCCCTGAGTCGCCGATCTGCGCGCCGGTTACCAGCGGCGGGCCATCTAGGAACCCTGTCGTCGAGGCCGAGCCGCCCGCGCACTGCGCGACGTTCTCATAGACCTTGCAGTCCTCGTACTTGCCCGGCCCGAACCCCTTAACCGAGGCCATGATCATGCGCGGGTTGATCTCCTGGATCTTGTCCCAGCCGAACCCCATCCGGTCCAGCGCGCCCGGCGCAAAGTTCTCGACCAGCACATCGCATTCCTGGATCAGGCGCGTCAGCACTTCCTTGCCGGTCTCGTTCTTGGTGTTCAGCGTGATCGAACGCTTGTTGTGGTTCAGCATCGTGAAATAGAGGCTGTCGGCCCCCGGCACATCGACCAGCTGCTTGCGGGTTGCATCGCCCACGCCCGGGCGCTCGACCTTGATCACATCAGCCCCGAACCACGCCAGCAACTGCGTGCAGGTCGGCCCGGATTGAACGTGGGTGAAATCGAGGATCTTGACGCCTTCGAGGGCTTTCATTGTTCTCTCCATAAGCTTGAGTTCGGGGGTAGGGCGAGTTTCAAACCCACTCTACGCTTTCGCTTGGGGGTAGAGCCTTTGGGCCACCACCGAGCTTGGGTTCAGGTTGCCGATATTGCCGCTTTCCTTGCCGGCGGCAGGATCGATGCAGGCGTTGATCAGGGTCGGCTTGCCGCTGGCCATGGCCTCGCGCACCGTCCGGTTCAACTCGTCCGGGGTCTTGACCCAATGGCCGACGCCGCCGAAGGCCTGCATCATCATCTCATAGCGGGCATCCGGGACGAAGGAAGTCGTGGCCGGATCACCATCGCCGCCCCAGTTCTCGCCATCGCCGCGATAGATGCCGTTGTTGTTGAACACGACCACGCAGATCGGCAGGTTGTACCGGCAGATGGTTTCCACCTCCATGCCGCTGAAGCCGAAGGCGCTGTCGCCCTCGACCGCCAGAACCGGATTCCCGGTCTCGACAGCGGAGGCGATGGCCGCGCCCATGCCGATGCCCATGACGCCCCAGGTGCCGACATCGACCCTCTTGCGGGGCCGGTGCATGTCGACAATGGACCGCGCCATATCCAGCGCATTGGCGCCCTCGTTCACGAACATCGCTTCGGGATTGTCCGCCACGATGTCTTTGATGACGCCCAGCGCCGCGTGATAATCCATCGGCGTCGAGTTGTTCTTCAGCCGCGTCGCCATGCGATCCTGATTGGCGACAACCTTAGCGCGGACCTTGCCGGTCCAGTCTGCGGGCGGTTTCTGCCAACCCTCGCCCATGCCAACATGCAGGGCCTTCACCGCGCTTTCGATGTCGCCAACGATTGGCGCCGTGATCTCGACGTTCGAGTCCATCTCCTTCGGCTCGATGTCGATCTGCACGAACTGCTTGGGCGCATCGCCCCACTGCTTGCCCTTGCCATGCGACAGCAGCCAGTTCAGACGCGCGCCGATCATCAGTACCACGTCGGATTCTTTCAACACCAGAGACCGAGCCGCAGCGGCGCATTGGTCATGGGTGTCCGGTAGCAGGCCCTTCGCCATGGACATCGGCAGATAGGGGATACCCGAGCGCTCGACAAAATCGCGGATCAGCTTGTCGGCCTGAGCATAGGATGCACCTTTGCCGAGGATCATCAATGGACGCTCGGCGTTCTTCAGCACATCGAGCGCGCGCTGCACAGCATCGGCCCCCGGCAGGTGCGCGGGCGAGGGGTCGATCACCTTGACCAGCGAGGCCTCGCCCTCGGCCGCATCCATCACCTGACCCAGCAATGCGCCGGGCACATCCAGATAGACGCCGCCCGGCCGTCCGGTGACAGCCGCGCGAATGGCCCGCGCGACGGCGGTGCCGATATCCTTGGCATAGTTGATCCGGTACGCGGCCTTGCAGTGCGGCTTGGCGATGGTCAGTTGATCCATCTCCTCATAGTCGCCTTGCTGCAGATCGATGATCTCCCGTTCCGACGAGCCGGAGATCAGGATCATGGGCCAGCAGTTGGTCGTGGCATTCGCCAGCGCCGTCAGTCCGTTCAGGAACCCGGGCGCCGAGACAGTCATGCAGATGCCAGGCTTTTTCGTCAGATATCCCGCGACAGACGCCGCATAGCCCGCGTGCTGCTCATGCCGGAACGACAAAACGCGCAAGCCCTGCGCCTGCGCGTACCGGCCGAGATCCGTGATCGGAATGCCGGGGACATTGTAGATCGTCTCGATCCCGTTCAGCTTCAGCGCGTCGATCAGCAGGTGAAACCCGTCCGTCAGGTTTTCTGGTTCTTGAGATGCAGCGGTTGACATTCCGTCCTCCCGTCACGCTGGCAGATCGCCAACGATGTGTTTCCAGGACCGTCTGATGTAATCGTGCAGACGCAGCGTGTGCTCGCGCACAAGCTCGCCCGCCAGATCGGCATCGCGGTCTTCTATCGCTTCGATGATGTTCATGTGATCGACGACCGAGCGGTCGGCTCGCGTCTCGTCCGCCAACCCCTTGCGGCGTACGGCTTTCAGATGGGTGAACAGGCCCTCGGCCATGTCCTGCAGCATGGTGCATTTCGACATCGACAGGATCGCGAGGTGAAAGGCGATGTTCGCCTCGGAATACTCGCTGATATGCGCCTTGGCCTTGTCCTTGGTATAGCGCGTGCCGATCGCCCGTAGGTTCGCAATATCCGCGTCCGTCGCTTCCGAGCAGGCCAGCCGGGCGGCCATGCTCTCCAGCGCGGCCCAGACCGTGATCATCTCCAGGATTTCGCGAAGCGACTTGCGCTTGATGTAGACGCCTTTGCGGGCCTGGATTTCGACAAACCCTTCCTGCTCGAGGCGCATGATTGCCTCTCGGATCGGGGTTCGGGAGATGCCAAGCTGCTCGGCCAGTGACCGCTCGTCCATGCGCAGGTTGGTTGCCGGATCATAGAGATCGAGATCCATGATCGAGGACTTGAGCACGTCGTAGATGTGCTCTTTCAAGCTGAACGCCCCATCAACCGGTTTGAGGTTTAGCTGCGTGCTCACGGACCCTCCCGCGCCACCGTCGTTGCGGTGCCGTTGTCTGGTATACCATGTACCACACACGCCGAGTCGTTCAATTGGAAAGTCGCGCCCCGTCTGACGCAGTGGACATGCAGGCTGTCTTCAAGATCTATACGGTACAGTATCCATAAACAAAAAGGCACCCGCATAGCGAGTGCCTTTCGTCTGGTTTCCGCGACCCGGATCGGGTGCCGGCGGAAGATAGTCCCGCTTACTGCTTCAGCCGGACTTCCTCGACCGGGTAGCCCATGCCGCCCTGCTCGCTGAAATTGCCGGTGTGGCAGTCGACGCAGGCTGTCTGGACGTTGATGCCCTGAGGCACGCCTTTGGCCGAGACCATCGAGTAGTACCAGTCCTGCGTTTTGGGCGAGGTGCCCGCGGCGACCTTCTCCATCAGAAAGAGCGGACCTTTCGTGACCTTGCCCTGATCGTTGACCGAGAAGCTCTCCTTTGCCAGCACGGTGCCGGCCGGGATGGTCGGATTGTTGGCGAACTTCAGATACTCGCTGGCGCCCACATCGTTGACCCAGGTCATCAGGAACCGTCCGGTGTGGAAACCGGGTGCTGCCGGCGCGGTGCTCGCCTGGGTCCAATTGCGGTAGTTGGCGACGTGGTCTGCATTGACCCACCGCTTGTCGCCGGTTTTGTACCCGGCATGCAGTGCATCCGAGAGGCACTCGTAGACCGCGTTGGCCTCGGCGAATGAAAGTTCGTCCCCGGCTTTTTCAGCCGTACATTCTGCCTTCTCAGCCGAGGTCGTCTCGGATGCGCATGCGGCCAAAACCAGCGTCAATGACGCTCCGAGAATTGCGAACTTCTGCATGATGTCCTCCCTAAGCCGGTGCAGATTGCTGTCAGGCTTGGGTTGTCATCGAAGGTAAGTGATTGTCGATTCACGTATCTTTACGGTCGCGTGACCAGATGAAACACTTGGGCATCGCCCGTCGGCGCATCGGGGTGCCGCAGAGCTTTGCAAAATCCCCATAAAACCTTCCGCGCCTCGGCCCGCCATGCTACCGCTGCGCACCCGTGTAGGCAGGAGCAGGCATGGCCGCCGAGCAGACCAGAACGACAGATCAGGCCAGCGCCAAGATCACGCCCTCGATGCAGCAGTATTTCGAGATCAAGGCGGCGCATCCCGATTGCCTGCTGTTCTTCCAGATGGGCGATTTCTATGAGCTGTTCTTCGAAGATGCGGTGTCCGCGGCGGCGGCGCTGGACATCGCACTGACCAAGCGCGGCAAACACCAGGGCGGCGACATCCCGATGTGCGGTGTACCGGCGCATGCGGCCACGAACTACCTTCTGACACTGATCCGCAAGGGTTTTCGCGTTGCCGTCTGCGATCAGGTGGAGGACCCGGCCGAAGCCAAGAAACGCGGCTCGAAAGCCGTGGTACGGCGCGAGGTGACCCGCGTCGTCACACCGGGCACCCTGACAGAGGAGACACTGCTCGATGCCCGGCGCCACAACTTTCTGGCGGCCTGGGCCGAGATCCGCGGCGAGGGCGCACTGGCATGGGCCGATGTCTCGACCGGGGACCTGATGGTGGCGGATCTGGCGCGCTCGGGGCTTGGTCCGATGCTCGCCCGGATCGCCCCGCGTGAGGTTCTGATCCTGGATACACCAGACGAGGATCCGGTCCTTGCCGCGCAGATCGAGGAAGCCGGTGCTGTGGCGACCCCGCTTGCCGGGTCCAGCTTCGATTCAGCCTCGGCCGATAAACGTTTATGCAATCTGTTCCGAGTACAAACCCTGGACGCGTATGGGGCGTTTGCGCGCGCCGAGCTTTCCGCCCTCGGCGCGCTGGCTGATTACCTCGACCTTACGCAAAAGGGCCGGCTGCCGATGCTGAAACCGCCCGTGCGCGAACGCGCCGGCGGCATCATGCGCATCGACGCGGCAACCCGGCGGAACCTCGAACTCACACGGTCGATGTCCGGCGGGCGGGATGGCTCGCTTTTGGCGGTCATTGACCGCACGCTCACAGGTGCCGGGGCGCGCTTGCTCGAAACCCGTCTCTCGGCCCCCTTGACCGACACTGGAGAGATTGCCGCACGTCTTGATGCCGTGACCCGCCTTGCGCAGGATCCGGGGCTGCGTGAGGGGCTGCGCAATGCCCTGCAATCGGTGCCCGAGATCGAACGCGCTCTCTCCCGCCTGGTTCTGGACCGCGCCGGTCCGCGTGACCTGGCCGCAATACGCGCCGGACTGGCCGGGGCCGAGGAGATCGCGGAACGCCTCGCGGACGCATCCGATCTGCCAGCGGCTCTGACCGGCGCTTCGTCAGACATGAAGGGACACGGCGATCTGATAGCCCTGCTGGAGCAGGCGCTTGTCGCCGAGCCTCCGCTCCTCGCCCGCGATGGCGGCTTTGTTGCGCCAGGCTATTCCGGGGACCTCGATGAGGCCCGGGCGCTCCGCGACCAGGGCCGGGGCGTCATTGCAGGCATGCAGGCCGACTATGCCGACCGAACCGGCATCCAGGCGCTGAAGATCAAACACAACAACGTCTTGGGATACTTTATCGAGGTCACGGCCCTGCACGCCGAAAAAATGCACGGTGATGACAGCTTCATCCACCGTCAGACCCTCGCCAATGCTGTGCGCTTCACGACGGTCGACCTGTCGGAACTCGAGACGAAAATCGTGAACGCCGGTGCCCGCGCGCTGGACCTGGAGAAGCAGATCTTCGCAGACCTGCGGGCGGCCGTTCTCGACCGGCAGGCGCTGATCGGTGCCACCGCTCGTGCCATCGCCGCAATCGATGTCGCCGCTGCTGCCGCACATCTGGCCATCGAGGCGCGATGGTCCCGGCCCAGCATCACGCCCGACCGCGCCTTCACGATATCCGCGGGGCGCCATCCGGTCGTCGAAGCCGCGCTGACCCGTTCAGGCGAAAGCTTTGTCGCCAATGACTGCACCCTTGGCGCCGATGCGACGGGCCCGGCCCCGCTCTGGCTCGTCACCGGGCCGAACATGGCGGGTAAATCAACCTTCCTGCGCCAGAACGCCCTGATCGTGATCCTTGCGCAGGCCGGTCTCTATGTCCCTGCCGAAACGGCGGAAATCGGCGTTGTCGATCAGGTCTTCAGCCGTGTCGGCGCTGCCGATGATCTGGCGCGTGGACGATCGACCTTCATGGTCGAGATGGTCGAAACCGCCGCCATCCTGAACCAGGCCGGGCCAGCAGCCCTTGTCATCCTCGACGAGATCGGTCGCGGCACCGCCACATGGGACGGGCTGTCGATCGCATGGGCCACGCTCGAACACCTGCACGAGGTCAACCGCTGCCGGGGTCTCTTCGCCACGCATTATCACGAACTCACCAGCCTGACCGAGACCCTTCCCGCGCTGCGCCCGGCCACCGTGGCGGTCCGCGAATGGGAGGGCGAGGTGATCTTCCTTCACGAAGTCCGCCCGGGCGCCGCGGATCGCTCCTATGGGGTGCAGGTCGCCAAACTCGCAGGTCTGCCCGACAGCGTCGTCGCCCGGGCTCGCGAGGTTCTGGAACGTCTGGAAGAAGGTGCACGCGAAGGCCAGTCCGGCACCACCGCGCTGGCAGGCGAGCTGCCGCTTTTCGCGGCGCATGTTCCCCAGCCGATGGCCCAGCCCGCGAAGCCGAACCTGCTGGAGGACCGGATCAGATCCATCCAGCCCGATACGCTCAGCCCGCGCGACGCCCTCGATCTGATCTACGACCTGCGCGCTCTGCTGGACAATGACGCCTGACCACGCCAGCCCCATGTGCCCGCGTCAGCAGTTGGGCGATGCGGCCATGTGACCGGCCTGCCCGGGCACAAGCGGGTGTCAGCCCGCCCGCCGCGTCAGCGGCATGGCCGCTATGCTTTTGGGGCACTCGGCCGGGTCAGAATGAACAGTGTCACACAGCCCAGAACGACGGCCTGGATCGCCAGAACCTCCCACCGCAACCCCAACACCAGCGACACGCAAAACGTCACCGCGATTGCGATCACCGCGGCTTGCTTGCCGCGCCGCGAAATCGCGCCGTGGTCCCGCCAGTCCTGGATCGCGGGCCCGAATCGGGGATGGTTGACCAGCCAGTCGTGGAAGCGCTCGGACCCGCGCGCAAAACAGAACGCTGCAAGCAGCATGAACGGCACGGTCGGCAACAGCGGCACAACAGCCCCGACCACGCCAAGCCCGAACGCTGTAAATCCGCCGATGTTCCAAAGGATCCGCATCTACCGGATCTAGGGCGATACCAGCATCTCCGCCAGCACACGGTTCAACAGAAGCCGTCCTCGAGCTGTCGCACGCAGCCGATCACCGCTCCGCTCCAGGTGTCCCGAGGCGACCAGATCCGCGATCCGTGCGTCTGAGACAGCCGCGGGATCAAGCCGCCGCAAACGCGCCAGATCGATCCCCTCTGCCAGACGCAGACCCATCATCGCGTATTCCTCGGCCTGCGCTGCGCCAGGGATGACCTCGGACTGTGCGGTCCCTGTACCCGCTGCGACTGCATCCAGCCAGGCCTGCGGTGCACGGGCGGCCTCGGTCGCAACGCGCGTGCCATCGGGCTGGGTCAGGCGCCCATGCGCCCCGGGCCCGATCCCGGCATAGTCTCCATAGCGCCAGTAGATCAGGTTGTGCCGGCTTTCCGCACCGGGACGCGCATGGTTCGAAACCTCGTAGGCCCGCACGCCCGCCGCCGCGGTCATCGCCTGCGTGACCTCGTACATCTCGACGGCCAGATCATCACCCGGAACCACCAGCTTTCCGGCCGCGTGCAACTCGGCAAACCGTGTGCCCTGCTCGATGGTCAGCTGGTAGAGCGAGAGGTGATCGACCGCCAGCGCCAGAGCGTCGGCCAACTCCCGCTCCCACGCGGCGGTCGACTGGCCAACGCGCGCATAGATCAGATCGAAGCTGACCCGCTCAAAGCTCTGGCGGGCGATATCGAACGTAGCGCGCGCTTCGGCCGCGGAGTGCATCCGGCCCAGAGCCTTCAGGTCAGCATCGTTCAGCGCTTGTACACCCATCGAGACACGGTTGACCCCGGCCGCGGCATAGGCGCGGAACTTGGCCGCTTCGACACTGGTCGGATTGGCCTCGAGTGTGATTTCGGCATCGTCCGCCAGCCCCCAGACGCGGTCCACCGCCTCGATCACAGCGGCCACAGTCTCGGGCGGCATGAGACTGGGTGTGCCACCACCGAAAAAGACAGTGTCTGCCCGTCGCGGCGAAATCAGATCACGATGCCGCTCGACCTCCGCCACCAACGCCGCGCGCCAGGCGTCCTGATCGACCGTGCGCGAGACGTGGCTGTTGAAATCGCAGTATGGGCATTTCGCCAGGCAGAACGGCCAATGGACGTAGACCCCGAAGCCCGCGTTCTCCCAATCGGCGGCGGTGCGTGACGCACGCAACCTACGGGGCGCGGCACCCTGTAGGGTGCGTCCGTGACGCACCGCCTGTGTCAGAGGCGGGGTTTGATAAGGCGCAGCCATGCCAACCATCCCAGTCCCATGAACCCAGCCGCCCCGGCGAAGCCATTCCCACCAATCGTGTACCAGAGGATCAGACCACAGCAGCCGATCAACAGCAGCGGCCAGTACTTCTCGGTGAACTCATCCGGGTTATTCTCGGCCATCACCCGCCCCGATAGGCCGTCGCCTCAATCTCGATTTTCATCTCCGGTGTCATCAGGTCCGAGACGACAGTGGTGTTCGCCGGCCGGACATCGCCGAGAAATTCGCGCACGACCGCGGCCGATGCCTCCCAGTGCGCGGGATCCGTGACCGTCACCTGAATCCGCACCACGTCCGCCATCGAGAACCCGGCCTCCTCAAGGGCTCTGCCAATGGTGACAAAAATGTTCCGCGTCTGCTCCGCCGGGTCCTCGGGCATCGTCATGGTCGCATAGTCGAACCCGGTCGTCCCGGCGCAGAAACACCAATCGCCCTGCGCAACGGCCCGCGAGTAGGCGAACTTCTCCTCGAACGGAGACCCGGTTGTGATCAGCTTGCGCATGTGATGCCCCCTCGCCTCTATGCGTCAATCATCTGCGAAATCCCGACGATCTCACGCGTCCGGGTGACGCGTCCCTGCCAGACCCTGTCAAACTCGGCGATCAGGGCCTGGATCTCGGGCGAGGCATCGCCTGCCGCAATCCGCTGCGCCTCCGCAAGCGTCGCAAACTCGTAGAGCGCCACATGTATCCCGGGATCAATTTCAGACCAGCCACGCCGGGCGCGCACCGTGCCGAAGGCCGCCATCGCGTCGGGCAGGTGCTCGGTCTCGTACCAGCGGTCGAACGCGGTGCGATCCGCTTCCGGCACCTCAGCACGAACGATAAAGACTGCCGTCATCGCGGCGCCTCGAAGACGGATTGCAGTTGCCGAAATGCGTCCGTGCGGTGGCTGATCGGCTCCTTGTGCGCATAGGGCATCTCGCCGAATGTGAGCCCGTCTCCGGCATCAGGAATGAACATCGGATCATAGCCAAAGCCATTCTCGCCGCGCGGCGGCCATGTCAGCGTGCCCGGCGCACGACCGAGGATCGTCTCCGCGTGCCCATCAGGCCAGGCCAGCACGAGGCACGCATTGAAACACGCCCGGTAGGGTGGCTGAGCGCCCCTGGCCTGAACCTCGTCCCAGGCGCGGGTCATGGCCATCATGAAATCGCGGCCCTCGGGTGTCTCGGCCCAGTCCGCCGTGTAGACCCCCGGAGCACCATCCAGCGCGTCGATCTCGATCCCGCTGTCATCGGCAAGCGCGGGCAGCCCCGACGCCTCACACGCCGCACGCGCCTTGATCAGGGCGTTTCCGGCGAAGGTCGTCTCGGTCTCCTCCGGCACTGCCAATTCAAGTTCCGCGGCTGAGACCGTCTCAACACCATAAGGCGCCAGCAACGCCCGGATCTCGCGCACCTTGCCCTCGTTGTGCGAGGCGACAACCAGCTTGTCCCCATCGAACCGCCGCATCAGGGTGCACCGGTCCGGGCAGCCGCGCGCGGGTGGGTGGGCTCTTGGTCCGCTCCCTCTCCGCACGATGTCGACAGGGGCGTGCGGCTGCCCGAGAACCCCGGACCCATCATCCCGCAATCGCTGCCTTCTGCAAATCAACCAGTTCGGCGCACCCCTTGCGGGCCAGCGCCAGCATCCCGTTGAACTCGTCTTCCGAGAATGTCGCCCCTTCGGCCGAGGCCTGGATCTCGACCAGCCCGCCGGAGCCTGTGATGACGAAATTCGCGTCGGTCCCCGCTTCGCTGTCCTCGGCGTAATCAAGATCCAGCACGGTCTGGCCGTTGTAGACCCCGCACGAGATCGCGGCGATATGCTCGGTCAGCGGGTTCTCGATGCACTCCTTGGCCTTGACCAGTTTCTCGCAGGCCAGCCACAGCGCGACCCAGCCGCCTGTGATCGCCGCCGTCCGCGTGCCGCCATCGGCCTGCACCACGTCGGCATCGACGATGATCTGACGCTCGCCCATCACGACGCGATCTGTCCCAGCACGCAGGGCCCGCCCGATCAGGCGCTGGATCTCCTGCGTGCGTCCGGTCTGGCCGTTCTTGGCCTCCCGCCGGTTGCGGGTGTTGGTCGCACGCGGCAGCATCCCGTACTCGGCCGTCACCCAGCCAAGGCCCGAGTTGCGCAGCCAGGGCGGCGCTTTCGCATCGATCGAGGCCGTGACCATCACATGGGTGTCCCCGAACCGGACCATGCACGAGCCTTCGGCATGTTTCGTCACGCCGGTCTCGATGGACACGGCGCGCAGGGCATCATTGGCTCGGCCGGATGGGCGCATGGCGGGGCTCCTTTTCTGCAAACTCGCGCGCTCTTTACCTGTGCGCGGCCAAACCGTCCACCCGCTCCCGCGGCGGCGCGGCAATTGACGTGCAGGCTGCCTGTGACTACCTAGCCCGGCGGAACCGGACCTGGCACGATGGCAGAGACACCTGATCTTAATTCTCTGAACGGGCGCAGCCGCGAGATTTTCGCGCAGCTGGTCGACACCTATCTGGCGACGGGCGAGCCCGTCGGCTCGCGGACCTTGTCAAAGATGTCCGATCTCGGGCTGTCGGCAGCGTCGATCCGCAACGTGATGCAGGATCTCGAGCATCTCGGTCTGCTCGACAGCCCGCATGTCAGCGCCGGGCGGGTACCGACCCAGATGGGTCTGCGTCTCTTTGTCGACGGGGTGCTCGAGATCGGCGATATCTCGGCCGAAGAACGCGCGCAGATCGAACGGTCGGTCGATCCCGGCGACGAGATGCCGGAGGTTCTCGACCGCGCCGGCTCGATGCTGTCGGGCCTCAGCCAATGCGCCAGCCTCGTGCTGGCACCCAAGATCAACGCTGCGGTGCGCCATCTCGAGTTCATCCCGCTGGGCGGGGCATCGGCCCTGGCGGTTCTTGTATCCGAAGACGGGTCGGTCGAGAACCGGGTCTTCGATGCACCGCCGGGGCTGACCCCATCGGCCATGCGGGAGGCGACCAATTTTCTGAATGCCCATCTGCGCGGGCGCACGCTGGATGATGCACGTGTGGTCATCGCACGGGAGATCGAGACGCGGCGCAATGAGCTCGACCGTCTGGCCGCCGGGCTTGTCGAGAAAGGCATCGCCATGTGGCAGGGCGGCGATGCGGGCAGCCCGGAGCGCTTGATCGTGCGCGGCCGCGCCAACCTGCTGGAGCAGACGCAGTCCGCGGACGAGCTGGAACGCATCCGGATGCTGTTCGATGATCTCGAGCGCAAGCGCGATCTCGTCCAGCTCCTCGAACTCGCGGACGACGGCGAAGGCGTATCGATCTTCATCGGCTCCGAGAACAAGCTGTTCTCGATGTCCGGTTCGTCATTGGTTATTTCACCGTATCGCGATACCAACCGGCAAATCGTGGGGGCCATCGGTGTGATCGGGCCGACACGCCTGAATTATGGTCGCATTGTTCCGATTGTGGACTATACCGCGCGGATGGTGGGCCAGATGGTCTCGGACCGCACCGGCAAGGCAAATGAGTGAGGCAGACAATGTCCCAGGGTAAAGATCGCGTCGAACCGGAAGTCTCGATGCCCGAGGCGGAGGCTGCGGCAAACCAGACGGCAACGCCGCAGCCGGGTGCAACATCGGGTGCAGGAGCGGCACCGGGCTCGGAGGAGTTCCCGGATACCGACCTGACGGTTGAAGATCTCGTCCCGGGTCTCGAGGAGGAACTTGGCGCCGCTGCCCCCGATCCATTGGTCGAGACCGTTGCGCGGCTCGAAGCGGAATGCGCCGAGCTGAAGGACAAGTGGACGCGTCAGCTCGCCGAGACCGAGAATGTCCGGCGCCGCGCCGAGCGCGATCGTCAGGACGCCCAGACCTATGGCGGGACCAAGCTCGCCCGGGATCTCCTGTCGGTCTATGACAATCTCGACCGCGCGCTCCAGGCCGCCGGCGATGATGTCCGCGCCGCTGCTCCTGCCTTCATCGAGGGGGTCGAGCTGACCCAGCGCGAATTGCTGAACGCATTCGGCAAGCACAAGATCGAAAAGGTCACGCCCGAGGTCGGCGAAAAGTTCGATCCCAACCGGCACCAGGCGATGTTCGAGGCACCGATCGCCGGGGCCGAACCGAACACCGTGATCGAGTGCATGCAATCTGGTTTCGTGATCGCCGACCGCCTGCTGCGCCCGGCCATGGTTGGTGTCGCAAAGGCCATGCCAACCGCTGAAGCGGCCGCGGCGGAGGCCCCTGCCGATGGCGATCCCAAAGCAGACCCCGCTTAAGGGCTTCCTTCAGCGAGGGTGCGTCACGGACGCACCCTACGGGGTGTTGCGCGAGGCGGCGTAGGGGGGGGGCGGGTCGCACCCCCCTTTGAGGTCAGGGCGCGGGGAAATCGCGCCGCAGGGG
>JBCBOR010000031.1:0-48426 GCA_039821125.1 Pseudomonadota bacterium | reverse complement strand
GCGGTCACGTGTCTCGATCAAGCGGGAGACCGGTTTCGCTGGTTTGAGAACTCCAGCTTGCGGGAAGGGGATGAGCAAGACTTCCTCGTTTCCGTGGAGCGCAAGACATTGCTTTCGGCAAATCTGAGATCGTATGGCCCGGGTCGGGAGGCCATCGTCAATTGACCACCTCGACCGGCGCAAAGTTCGTGGTAGTCTGGGCCCCATGAAAGCGATCTGTCCTAGCAAGTGACCCAGCCAGACGAAAAACGAACTCGGACACCAAGATGATCAAGACGCGCGAGATTTTCGCGGCCCGCTTCCGAGAGCGCCTCAGGTCCGCCATCGATCAGACAGGGATGAGCTACAAGGACGTCTCGATCGCGGCGCGGGGTCAGCGGTATCCAAAGACGGTTGCAAACATCTTCTCGAACTCATCCGTGCCCGGCGCCGATGTTGTTCAGTCACTTGCCGTCGTGCTCGGCGTCTCGAGCGATTATCTGCTTTGCATGCCACACACCTCGGGCCCGGTCAGCCGCGGCTCCACGGGCGAGGACTACGAGGTCGTTGCGGCCAGCCTTCCTGCCGAAGCGCCGGAAGCCGAGGATGACACGGCCAATCTGAGGCCGCCCATCGACTCGGTGCTAGCGTGGTGGAAGCTGAACGACCGCAAACTCGTCAGGACTGCGGAAATCCTGGACTATTGCGACATCTATCGGCGACCGACTGAAGAGGCGATGTATCTCCAACCGATCGAAGTCGGCCCAAAGAGCCTGCTCGGGCAGCATCTCGCGACGCATGACATCAGCATCCTGCAGGATGAGTTCAAGTTCGTGTCCCGCGAGCGTCTCGGTGAAGTCGTGGCCCGGCACATCGATACGGCAACCGAGAAGAACATCCTCACGATCGAGAGCCTCACCTACGCCACCTCGGAAGGTTTCGACGTGACGCTTGAGTATGCGCGGTTGCTGCTCGCGGTGATTGGCGAAGACGGAGAGGACGACCTGGTGCTGTGTTTCACCAGGCCGTTCGAGATCACCAAGAAGAAAAGCAGCTAGGACGGCTTGCGGCTGTTGATCGAGATAACGTTCTGCTCGTCGTCCTGGCGTTGGCGATGCTCCTGCAGAAACACCTCCGCTGCGTAGGCCGTATCTTCTGACATCGTGTAGATCATCGGATCACCGTTCTTGCGTTCTTTCGGCGGTTCGATCCAGCGATGCACGGCACGGCAATGCTTCTGAAACCCCAGGCGATAGGTCTGACCAAGCTTTGCATGCCCCTCGCGTATGAAGGCGTAGGTCACGTCTGGCGACCATTTGATCTCGGAATAGGCAAGCGCGGCCATGACGAAATTCGTCTGATCAATCTGCTTTTTAGGCAGCAGAAAGAAATCTCCGAAGTATGCCACGCGGCCATGGATATCACGAAGTTGCGGCGGCACGTGATTCTTGTCGATCACGCCACCATAGTCTGTATCTCGCAGCCTGTAGTAATGATGGTGCCAAAAGTTGATTATTTCGCCCTTTGGTATTTGATCCATTCTAGCGCCAAGAACGCCAGAGATTCGATCTGATTTTTCATCTGCGCCTTCGTTGAGTATAAACCCCCAAAAAGCGTTGACGCTTGTGAGATCATTATGATCAATCGAGAGGTGCGGCGTGATATAAGGCTTATCACTTCTTTCGAGTTCTCGCATTGCGAGTTCATGGTTTTCGATTATGCGAAGTTCGAGACCCTGGTTCTCGAAGTTTTCTTTGCATTTAGACCAGACATCTAGCCAGAATTGCATTTTTTGCCTCTTATATCCTTCTGCGTGTGCCGCCCGTTCTGATCTCAGCCAATAAACACGAATCTCTCGAAATTCGCAAAAAACTCCTGCGAAAATGCGCGAAAGTTGCATTTTGCGAATAGTTTGCGCATTTCCGGGACGGATCGTGCTGCATTCTGTACCGTGGATCGGACCAATCGGGCGGATACAGAGGCAACGGGATGTCGATCAATCTGAAACAGCTCGAAGCGTTCATCGCCGTCGCCGATCTCGGTGGCTTTCGACGTGCGGCGGAACGACTGAACACAACCCAACCGAACATCTCGACGCGGATCGCTTCGGTCGAGCGTATTCTTGGCGTGACCCTGATGGAGCGGGACGCCGGTTCGGTTCGACTGACAGCGCAGGGAAAGACATTACTGCCGCGCGCGAGAAAGGTGATCCGAGAATTTGACGCCTTCATCGGGGCCGCAGGAAACGATGCTCTCTATCAGGGCATTATGCGCCTTGGCGTGACCGAGATGATCACGCATGCATGGCTGGGCCGATTTATGAAAGCCGTGCAGACCCGCTTTCCGAACATTCAACTCGAGCTCAGTGTCGATCTTTCAGTGAACATATCGGACGCATTGATCGCCCGGAACATCGATCTTGCGATTCAGAACGGACCGTTCGATCAGGACACCACGGGTATGATCGATCTCGGAAGTTATCCTTTGATCTGGGTTGCGTCCCCTGCACTCGGTCTCGGCGGTCGTTCGCGTTCGCTGAGCGATCTCTGCAGCTTCACAATCCTGACCCATGCCAAGGGCGCGTTGCCGCATGAGCAACTGCTCAAACACCTCTGGGACAACGGAGCATCACACACGCGTCTGGCAACCTCGACCAATTTGGCCGCTTGCCTGCAAATGGCGGTCGACGGTCTTGGTGTCTCGTGCTTGCCGCAGATTATGGTCACACGGGATCTTGCCGAAGGTCGTTTGGAGCCAGTGAGATATGACTGGAAGCCAGACAGCCTGTGTTTTGCGGCTCGGTTTGACGCCGAAACCGCGCCATCCTATGTGCTCGCGGCCGCAGACTTGGCGAAGACCATTTCCAGCGCCGCAGGATAAGAAAAAGGAATTCAATCAATCCAATAAAATAATTCGACATTATTTTCATCGTTGGCCAGAAAGCTGGGGTGGCAACGTGGAGGGCAGGAATGGCTAAGCCAAACATCAGGCTGGGCGTCGACATCGGTGGCACCTTCACGGACGCGGTACTGGAGCATCCCGGCGGCTGGAGTTCGACCAAGGTGCTGACGACCTATTCCACGCCGGAAGACGGGATCATCGAGGCTCTGCACGAGGCCTGCGAAAAGGCCGGCGTCTCGCCTGGCGAGATCGGCCAGATCATCCATGGCACGACGCTGGCGACCAATGCGCTGATCGAACGGCGCGGCGCCAAAACCGCTCTGATCACGACCAAAGGGTTCCGTGACGTGATCGAAATGCGGACCGAAAGCCGTTTCGAGCAGTACGATTTGAACCTGCGCCTGCCCGATCCTCTGCTGGCCCGCAACCGTCGTTATGTCGTTGAAGAACGCATGGGAGCGCGCGGCGATGTGCTGATCCCGCTCGACCGGGCAGAGATCGAGGCGCTGGCGGATGAGTTGGCCGAGGCGCAGTATGAAAGCATCGCGGTTGGCCTCCTGCACTCCTACGTCAACGATTCGCATGAACGGATGGTGCGCGACGTGCTGGCCGAGAAGATGCCGGGGGCGATGATCTCGCTCTCGTCCGAAGTCTCGCCCCAGATGCGCGAATACGAGCGGTTCAACACCACCGTCGCCAATGCCTATATCAAGCCGCTGATGAAGTCCTATCTCGGGCGCTTGCAGGGACGACTGAAGGACGAGGGCGCGGACTGTCCGGTCTTCCTGATGCACTCGGGCGGCGGGATCATCTCGCTGGACAGTGCCGCCGAGTTCCCGGTGCGACTGGTCGAATCCGGCCCGGCAGGCGGCGCGGTCTTCGCGGCCGATATCGCAGCGCGACATGGGCTGGAGAAGGTGCTCAGCTTCGATATGGGCGGCACCACCGCCAAGATCTGCATGATCAAAAACCGCACTCCGAAAACGTCGCGCGTCTTCGAAGTTGCACGGACTTACCGGTTCAAGAAGGGCTCGGGCATGCCGATCTCGATCCCTGTGATCGACATGGTGGAGATCGGTGCGGGCGGCGGCTCGCTCGCGCATGTCGACGTCATGGGTCAGATCCGTGTGGGGCCGGAGAGCGCAGGATCGGAACCCGGCCCCGCCTGCTATGGCCGCGGCGGCGAGCGCCCCGCTGTCACGGATGCCGACCTGGTGCTGGGCAAACTCGATCCCACGAACTTTGCCGGTGGATCGATCGCACTCCACCCGGATCAGTCGGAGGCCGCGCTGACCGCTCATCTGGGTGAGCGGCTGGATATGGACCCGCTCGAGGCCGCCTGGGGCCTAGCCGAGGTCGTCGACGAGAACATGGCCAACGCAGCCCGCGTCCACGCGGTCGAGAACGGCGAGGATCTGAGCGAATACACCATGATCGCGTTCGGCGGAGCCGCCCCGCTGCATGCCGGGCGGCTTTGCGAGAAGCTGGGCGTCGCGCATTGCCTCGTGCCCACCGGCGCGGGCGTTGGCTCGGCCATCGGTTTCCTGCGCGCGCCCTTCAGCTTCGAGGCGAACCGGACGGTCTTCATGAAGATGTCGGACTTCGACCCTGACCGGGTACGGGCGCTGTTTGCCGAGATGGAGGCGGAGGCGACCGCCTTTGTCCGCTCCTGCGATGCATCCAGCCCAATCCTCGCCGATCACAAGGTCTACATGCGCTATGCAGGTCAGGGCTGGGAGATCCCGGTGCCCCTGACGCCCGAACAAGCCGCCAACCCGGACGCTGCCGAGTTCCTCGCCCGGTTCGAGGCGGATTACACGGCGCTCTTCGCCCGCACGGTCGACGGGATGGAAGCGGAGATCACCGTCTGGTCGGTCAATGCCACGACCCCGCCCGAGGATCCGGTTCCGGCCGATCCGGTTTCCGCCACGGGCGCTGCAACGCCGGACGGCACACGCACCTTGTTCGACGCCGCGACCGGGCAGACCAACAGCGCCGTGATTTGTCCGCGCGATGCCTTCGCGCCCGGCACCTACACTGACGGCCCCGCCGTGATCACCGAGGATGAAACGACAATCGTCCTGCCGCTCAGCCGCCGGGCGATGGCGCTGTCCGACGGATGCATCTCTGTCGACATCAAAGGAGCCTGACCATGACCGAGATTTCCAAAGTCGCCTATCAGGTCATGTGGAACCGCCTGATCTCGGTGGTCGAGGAACAGGCCCAGGCGCTGGTGCGCACGGCGTTCTCGACATCTGTGCGCGAGGCAGGCGATCTTTCCGCCGGTGTCTACAATGAGAAGGGCGAGATGCTGGCCCAGGCCGTCACCGGCACGCCTGGCCATGTCAACGCCATGGCCGACGCAGTGGCGCATTTCATCCGCCATATCGGGCGGGAGAACATGTACCCAGGGGACGTCTACATCACCAATGACCCCTGGGAAGGCACCGGCCACCTGCACGATATCACCATCGTCAGCCCGTCCTTTCACCGGGATCGCTTTGTCGGGTTCTTCGCCTGTACCGCGCACATCACCGATATCGGCGGGCGCGGGTTCGGGGCGGACGCCAACTCGGTCTTCGAGGAGGGGCTTTATGTCCCGGTCATGAAGTTCATCGAACGGGGCGAGGTCGACCGCACACTGTTGCGGCTGATTCGCAGCAACACGCGCGAGCCGGATCAGCTGGTCGGCGATGTCTACGCCTTGGCGACGTGCAACGAGATCGGGCACAGGCGGCTGATCGACATGATGGAGGAGTTCGGGCTGGCCGATCTGAACGGCATCTCGGACTTCATCCTCGAGAACTCCCGCCGGGCGACCGAGGAGCGGATCGCCGAGGTGCCGCAGACCGAAGCAAGCGGCCACATGCGGATCGACGGCTACGCGACGCCGATTGACCTGTGCGTCCGGCTGGCGTTCTGCGGTGATCACGTGGTGTGCGACTGGGACGGGACCTCGCCCGTGGACAAGAAGGGGATCAACGTCCCCCATGTGTACACCAAGGCTTACGCCTGCTATGCGCTGAAATGCGCCATCGCGCCGGAGATCCCGAACAACGCGGCCTCTCTGGCGCCGTTCCGAGTGACCGCGCCGGAGGGCTCGATCCTGAACGCGCCGCACCCCGCACCGGTCGCGCTGCGCCATGTGATCGGGCACATGATTCCGGACACGGTTTATGCGGCGCTCGATCAGATCCTGCCGGGCGTAGTCCCGGCGGAGGGGGCGGGATCGCTCTGCAACTTCATGGTCAGCCTGCGCCCGCGCACCGATGCTCCTGCCCCGCCCGACGCCGTCCGGTCCGAGGTCCTGACCTTCAACTCGGGCGGCGCGGGCGCACGACCCGGTTTGGACGGAATGAACGCCACGGCGTTCCCCTCGGGCGTCATGACCATGCCCGCCGAGGCGACCGAGCAGGTCGGCCCCGTCATCATCTGGCGCAAGGAGTTGCGCCCCGATAGCGGCGGCGCAGGCGCGACACGCGGCGGCCTCGGCCAATACATGAACGTCGGCGCGCGCGAGGGGCATGAGTTCGACATCTCCGCGATGTTCGACCGCGTGAACCATCCCGCACGGGGACGGCGCGGCGGCAAGGAAGGCGCACCCACGCTGATCGGTCAGGATGACGGCACGCCGATGCGCGGTAAGGGACGCCAGTTTGTACCCTATGGCCACGTGGTCGAGATGGCGTTTCCCGGAGGCGCAGGCTATGGCGCGCCCGAAGATCGCGACCGCGCTGCGATTCACCGCGACCTCGCGCTTGGCTACATCACGACCGAGCAGGCCGCAAAAGATTACGGCCTACCCCTGGCGGAGATCGACGATGTGCTCACGCGGGCAAAGAGAGGCGATACGTTCTGATCGCCTGACCAAGGAACCCCCGTTTACTCACCCGGCGCAGCGGGTTCGCGTACGATCACCGGCGTGATCCGCGTCCCATGTCCTTGGACATAGGCGAGTTGAATGATCAACTCAGCCAACGGCTCGAGATAGCGCGCCATGATCATCGCTCCGCAATCCACAGGCTCATAGCCGATTGCGTGGATCAGATCTGAAACGGTGTCCTTCGCACCCTGGTCCTCGCCTGCAACGAAGACTTGCGGCGTGACCGTGTTGTACGCGGGATTGTTGTGCACCACATCCGCGAAGATCGCGTTGAACGCCTTTACGACGCGCGCCTCAGGCAGCTGGTCCGCACAATACTCGCCAGCCGAGGTCGTGTGGCCCATGGTCAGGGCCATATAATCGTCGGTCAGAGGGTTGGTGCAGTCTACAACGATCTTTCCGGACATCGGCCCCAAAGCGGCAAGCGTTTCGTCCAACGAGACGAACGGAACTGCGATGAAGACAATATCGGCATCGCTTACATGCTCGGTCGAGGCGCTGCCGGTCACGCCGATCTCGCCGCCCACCTCGGCACCGCGCGCAGCATCGCGCGATCCCATGACAATCACGTGATCGGTTTCCTTCAGGCGGTGGGCGAGCGCCCGTGCGACATTGCCTGTTCCAACGATGAGAACCTTCAGAGAATCGGTCACAGCGGCCTTCTTTCATCTGTTTTCGTGTCTGCGCCCGGTCTAAAGCATGGTTAACAAGGGTCAAATCTAAAACCGGTCGACACGATTTGAGCTTGGTCGTTCCATGGACTCCGGCATATGGTTGAGCGGGTTTAATCATCCCAGCGATCGTCGGATCGTTGTGGTGGCAGAAGTCTGGCAGTCATCGAATGGACATGAATATCGAGGCCTGGCTCCGTTCCATCGGGATGGAACGATATTCTGCTGCCTTTCGTGAGCACGAGATCGAAGCAGATCTTCTCGCATCAATCACGTCAGCGGATCTGCGGGAGATCGGTGTCACCTCGGTCGGACATCGTCGCCGGTTGCTCAACGCCATTGCTGATCTTCGGACACCTGCCCCCGCAAGCAAACCGGAGGTTGGATCTGCATCCCCGCCTGCTGCATCGACCGGCTCCGCGCCCCGCCAGCGTCGCCAACTCACGATCATGTTCGCTGACATGGTGGGCTCGACACGGTTGTCCGAGCAACTGGACGAGGAAGAACTGAGCGCCGTGATGAGCGGCTATAAGGATGCGGCGACCCATGCGATCGAGAGCGCTGGCGGGTTCGTCGCCCAATACATGGGCGATGGGATCATGGCGTTCTTCGGATGGCCGCGTGCCGACGAGCATGATGGCGCACGAGGGATCCGCGCCGCGCTCGATATTCTGGACGCGATGGGACCTCTGGGCGATGCGCATGGACTGGAACTGAACTGCCGCATCGGTATCGCGACGGGCGGCGTCGTGGTCGGCGATATCGTGGGCGACTCGTATCTCGAGGAGAACCAGGTCGTCGGCCGGACGCCGAACCTCGCGGCCAGGATCCAGTCCCAGGCAGCCCCTGGCGTCGTCTTGATCTCGGACGAAACCCGGCGGATCGCAGGGGACCAGTTTGCCCTCACGGACTTTGGGGTTCATGATCTCAAAGGGTTGAAGGGCGAAGTCCGGATCTGGAAAGTCGACGGTGTTCGAGAGATCGCAGAGCAGGATCCTACACCGGCCAGCCTCGCCGAAGTTCCGATGGTCAATCGCGTATCCGAGATCGCTGCGTTGAGCCAACGCTGGCGCAGCGCCTGCGAGGGCCGGGGATCGGCAATCATGCTTGCGGGTGAACCGGGCATCGGCAAATCGCGAATCGTCGAAGAACACGCGGCCCGGGTCCAGTCTGGCGGCGGCACATTGCTGCGCTTCCAGTGCTCGCCGTTCCATACAAATGATCCGCTCTACCCGATCTTTGGCAATCTCAGGGTGCAGTCCCGATCGACCAGGACATCGCATCGGCGCGACAATCGCGAGATTCTGCGCCGTATCCTGTCCTCTGCCGGGCTGGACCGAAACGAAGCCCAGACATTGCTCGAGCCGCTGTTTCACACGCAGAACCGCAGCACACCATCGCTGGCACTCGACGCTCAGGGCCGAAAGGAAAAGACCTTCCAGGCCTTGCTCTCGCTCTTCGAGTGGTACGCGCGGCGCAAGACTGTGCTCGTCGTTCTGGAAGACCTGCACTGGGTCGATCCCACGACGACGGAGCTTCTCAGCCGTCTACTGGAGACAATCGAGGATCGCCCGGTGCTGGTGCTGTTCAGTTGCCGGTCTGGGTATCAGATAACCTGGGATGCGCAGAACCGGATCCAACGGCTCGAGCTGAAACGCCTGACGACTGACGAGATCGGCGAGCTCGTCCAGCGGGTCTCGGGTCGGGCCTCGCTGCCGGATGCGATGGTCGAGCTGATCCAGGATCGCTCGGACGGCGTTCCCTTGTTCGCCGAGGAGCTGTCCAAGACGGTCATCGAATCGGGTGCACTGGATCAGGGCGACGCAGCGCCGGTCGACACAAACGCGATCCCCATGACGTTGCGCGACTCGCTTATCGCGCGGCTGGACAGGCTTTCTGAAGCACGTGAGGTCATCCAGACCGCTGCCGCGATCGGGCGAGAGTTCTCGCGTGAGGTGGTAAGTGCGACGCTGCGGACGCCTCCTTCTGAGCTTGACGATCATCTCGACGCCCTGCTGAGGGCCAACATCATCGTGCCGGTCCCTGATCGCTCGGGCACCTTCATGTTCAAGCACGCACTGATGCGGGACGCCGCTTACGAGACGATGCTGCGCGCGAACAGGGTGGACATCCATGACCGGATCGCCTCGGTCCTTGCGCGTGACTTCAAGGATACAACCGCAGCCCATGTTCTCGCCAGTCACTGGGCCTTCGCGGGCAAACATGCCGAAGCTTCGCAGAAATATGCGGAGGCGGCGGACGACGCACGGTCGCGCTATGCCAATGTCGAGGCGACGGCTTACTACCGATCCGCGCTGGATCAGCTTTCACGCGCCGGATCTGATGCAACGGTCGATGGTGCGCCACTACCGCTACGGGGCGTGTTGCTCGAGCACCTGAGCCGCGTTCTCACGCTTATGCACGATGTGGCCGGTGCAACGGCGGCCTTGCGCGAGGCGATCGCCGCAGCCGAGGGCGACCATCGCCGCCTCGCCCGCCTGCATCGTCTTGCCGCCGTGGCCCTGCAACAGGATCGCGAGAACTCTCTGGCCGAACTGGCCCTCGCTGAAGCGGCACTTGCTGAGATCGGGTGGGAGACTGAACCCGAACTGGTTCAGCAATGGATCGACATTCAACTCGCGACGCTTAACGTGCACTATTGGAGCGGTCAAGGCAGCGCGATGGCGGAACTGGCCACGCGCATCGAGCCTTACGTGAGCCAGATGCTGCCCGAGCAACGCGCCGAGTATTATGACCAACTCGTTCTGCGCGATCTCAGGAACTACCGCTACGCGCCGTCACCCGAAACATTGCAGAACGCCAGCAACTACGTGATGGCGGCAGGGGAGACGAGCAATCTCGCCGATCTTGCGTCGGCCGAATTCATCCTCGGATTCGTGCGTTTGCATGATGTCCAACTGGCCGAGGCCGAATTGGCGATGCTTGCGGGGCTCTCGACAGCCCAGAAGTCCGGCCATCGCGCGATCGAGCTGAGATGCATCACCTATCTTGGCCTCATCTATCGCCGGATGGGGCGCATGGAAGATACGGTTGCCCGGTCGCGCGAAAGTCTGGACCTGGCCCGCGAGCTTGGCATGTACGAGTACATCGGCCTCGCGACAGCAAACCTGTCGTGGGAGGCTTGGCGCCGCGGTGCGACCGATGAGGCCCAGCGCATCGCCAAACGCGCGATCGATGACTTCCAGAAAAGCACAATCGCCTACCCGTTCGAATGGTCTGCCCTGCTGCCCATGATCGCTGTCTGCAAAGCGACGGTCGAGCCAGCCACTATCTCGGAGCTATGCCTGCGTCTGATCGACGAAAGTCAGCAAAAGCTGCCCGAGCGCCTTGAAACCTCTGCCCGTGCGCTGATCACCGCAGTGGACAACGATGAGATGGACCGCGTTGACGCTGCCATCGCCGAGCTTGTGGCCGAGGCGCGCGCGGCGCGGTTCCTCTAGGCTATCTGCCCAAGGTCAGCCCAGCGCAGCCATGTGCTTCGCGAGCCCGATCGTGGCGTCAGTGAAGACCGGCGAATAATCGACATCCGGATCCGTCGACATCTTGAACGAATTCAAACCGACCACCTCAGCCGCTGCGCCTGCTCCGCTGAACCAGGCCCCGCCGCTTGCGCCAAAGCCCATATGACTGGGGTGCGCGCCCACGGTGCCCTCGTAGATCCCGTCGGTTCGACCTGCGGTGGAGCCCAACATGAACGCCCCGTTGTCGTACTTGTAGGGGTAGCCGACGATATTGAAGTCGGTCACATCATCTAAAAGCGCCGCCAGCGCGACATGGTCTGACGCCGGATCACCGGCAATGCGCAGGACGGCAAAATCATACGCCCAGGCGGCCTCGTTCGGGTCGTCGCCCAAGGTGTTGTCGTGCCAGCCGCGCAGAACCCCAATCTTGTCGAACTTGATCGTCGGCGGCTCGGCACCGCCATCCTTGAATCGCTTCAGAAAGTAGAGATCGGTGTTCCACTGCCCGGCCCAGTGGACGCAATGCCCCGCGGTGAGGACAAGGTTCGGCGCGATGAGCTGTGCCGATCCATGTACCGCTTTGTCGGCGGAGCTCCAGTGGACCGCCAAGCGCCCGACACTGCGATAGGGTGCGACGGTGTCATCGCAACGCTCCATCTCCGGCGGAAGCTCATCTCCGGATGTATCTTCGGCAGGAGCCAGCTTCACACGCCCATCCGCTTGGATTTCAGGCCGCATCAGCGCTGCCCGCGTTGCCAGGTGATCGATCTCAGGAATATCATCGCTGTCGTAGACAGCGTCGGTCACAATAATCTCATGCATATCTGTGGTCATTTTCGTGGCTCCCCCCAACCAAATCTCTTGCAGAATGCGAGTCGTCTGTAGTTAGCATCGTTGGCCAAGCAAAAGGGGGGCTAAAATGCCTGAAGACGAACTCGAAGGGTTCCGCCACGATCTGATCATCGCCAGCGACGATGGCACGATCCTGCACATCCCGCGTGAAGTTTGGGACCGCGATGAATACCGCGTTGCCCCGGAGGACTACGAAAAACTCGATGGCTGGCTGTTGGTGCGCGAGCTGCTGCAGTGCGGCGTCAACCTTGCGGCGATCCCGCCGCAGAAGCACCTGCCGGAAGGCAAGCCCGAGCCCATGGGCACGTGCTACCTTGTGAACATCGAAGGTCTGAAGCGTAAGCACAAATTCCACCTGCCCGCGAAGTGACTTTGCCTGACAGTTGGCGCTTGGGCCGGTTCACGTAAGGACGTCTGGCCCATGCAGGAAAGACGCGATGCGCCGGAGGAGACCCTTCGGCGCATCGAGCCATCCTTCGATCGTATCGGTGTGACGCGACTGGCCGACCTGACGGGTCTGGACACGATCGGCATGCCCGTTTTCGCAGCGCATCGCCCAAACGCCCGGTCGCTTTCGGTCACGCAGGGCAAGGGGCCGACGTCGGCAGACGCCAAGACATCTGCCGTCATGGAGGCTGTCGAGCTTGCCTGCGCCGAAGCTCCACGCCTGCCGCTGCGTCTTGCGGCATCGTCCGATCTGGACGGCAGTGTGATCGATCTTGACCGGCTGCCGAAGGTCGAGGGCGCAAACGCCTTGGACACGCGGTGCCTTTGGACAGAGGCACGAACGCTGTCGGACGACGAACCCGTTTGGGTTCCCTACGAGCTGGTCCATATGGACTACACACTCCCCCTGCCACCCCGCCTTGGCGGGTTCCATATGACGTCGACGGGACTTGCATCAGGCAACACGGCGGAGGAGGCCGTGACTCAGGCGCTCGCAGAAGTGATTGAACGGGACGCCGTGACCTTGTGGCGCCTGTCCGGGGAACCCGCGTCCCAGACACGCATCGATCCGAAAACTGTCAACGATCCAGTGGGCACCGAGTTGCTGGCCGCGTTTCGGGCAGCGGAGGTCGGCTGCGCGATTTGGGAGATCACGACCGATCTCGGCATCCCCGCTTTTTTTGCGACCATTGTTGATCAGGCATCACGGCAGAGCCGTGGTCTGCATGCGGCCTCCGGCTCGGGCTGTCATCCGGTCCGCGGCATCGCGCTCCGCCGCGCGCTGACCGAAGCGGCACAAAGCCGCCTGACCCTGATCTCCGGCGCGCGAGACGACCGCTCCCGTGATCACTACAGAGAGATGCGCAACACCTCTGCAATCGAAGCGCAGCGTGATGAGATTTTGCACGGTGACGCAACGCAGAGCTTCGCGGATGGTGCCAGCCATGCTGTGGCGACACCTACCGACTGCCAACGAGCAATGCTCGATGCGTTTACGGCTGCGGGTGTCGGTCCAGCGGTTTCGGTGGATCTCTCATGGCCAGAGCTTCCTGCCGCCGTCGTAAGGGTGATTGTGCCTGGGCTTGAAGGATCCGCCGATGCGCCGGGCTATCAGCCGGGTCAGCGCGCGCTGGCACGCGGGGTCACATGAGCAGCGATGCAGTCATCGTCTTCGCCGGACCGTCCCTTGCGGGCACCGATGCAGCAGAGGAAAGCGCGTTTTTCGTTCCGCACGGCCCTGCTGCGCAAGGCGATGTGCTGCGCGCCGCACTCCTCTCTCCCCGCGCTATCGTCGTGATTGACGGCTATTTCGAGCATGTTCCTTCGGTCTATCACAAGGAAATCCTCTGGGCGTTGCATCAGGGTATCCCCGTCTACGGCGCAGCTTCGACCGGGGCCCTGCGCGCTGCGGAGCTGAGCTCCTTTGGCATGATCGGCATAGGCGCGGTGTTCGACGCCTACGCCAGTGGCAATCTGGTGCGTGACGACGCGGTTGCGCTTGTTCATGCGCCGGCAGAAATGGGGTATGCACCCCTGTCAGAGCCGTTCGTGAACCTGCGCTGGACGCTCGAGGCGGCTCGGTCGGACGAGATCATCTCGAATCCCGTCGCCGCCCGAGTGTTGGAGCGATGCGCTGCGCTGCACTATCCTGATCGCAGCCTTGATCGACTGGTGGCCGAGTGCCGCGCGATTGACCCCGCCACGGCCGAGCGCCTTGTCGCATGGCTGCCCGATGGCCGCGTCAACATCAAAACCCGCGATGCAGTCGCCTGCCTGGAGCGTGTGAAACAGGACTGCGAGGCGGATACCCTGCCCGCCCCCCCATCATTCACCTTTCATCATACGGATGCGTTCGAGAGCCTGATGCACGAGGTCCTGTCTGATCCTGCCCCAGCGGATCCGCTTATCCTGGACCGTCTCGAAGCTGCCGCACCGGATCTGGTCGCCGACATGCGCGACCGTGCGATTGCCGACGAACTGGCGCTGGCGCTCGACCGCAGCGGCGCGCGCCCGGTCAACCCTGCTGATCTCGCCCGTCAGGTCACCGAGTTTCGTACCCGGCATGGCCTGTTCGATCCGCAAACACTTCAGGGCTGGCTGACATCCCGGGGCCTCGACATCGACGCGCTGTCGAAACATCTCGAAGATCGCGCCCGGATCGAACGCGCGCGCTCAAGCGTCGAGCCCACCATCAGCGACCGCATGCGCCGATCGCGGCTTGTCGACGACTAGACGCCTCCGGCTATGCCCGTCTAACCCCGGACAGGTTGGTCCCAGCGCCGCGATACCTTAAGCTCCCGCCGCCCCTTGAGAGGTCTGTATGCAGCAAGTTGATGATTTCGTCGCAGAATCCACAGCGCTTTATGACATCCTGAAACCGCTTTCTGTGGCGGATCTTGCCCGTCCAACCCAGTTCAAGGATTGGACCGTCGCTCAGGTCATTCAGCACCTTCACATCTTCAACATCATGGCGGATCACTCCCTGAACGACCCCGACCGGTTTGCCGAGGAGTGGGCCAAGTTTGGCGCCGCAATGCGCGGTGGCGAGAGCATGGTCTCGATTACGGAGCGTCTGCTCTCGGGGCTTACCGGACCGGATCTGCTCGATGCGTGGATCGGTCGGGTCCACGACATGGCGCCGCGCTTTGCCGCGGCCGACCCCAGGGCGCGGGTCAAATGGGCAGGGCCCGAAATGTCCGTACGCTCCTCGATTACGGCGCGGCAAATGGAGACCTGGGCCCACGGACAGGAAGTCTTCGATCTGCTTGGCATCATCCGCCAGGATACCGACCGCATCCGCAACATCGCGCATCTCGGCGCACAGACCTATGGCTGGGCCTTTGCCAATCGCGGGGAGCCCGTGCCCGATCCGATGCCGCACATCAGGCTGGCATCGCCGTCTGGCGCGATCTGGGAATGGGGTGAGACGTCAGACACCGAACACATCCAAGGGTCGGCAGTGGAATTCTGCCAGGTCGTCACACAAACACGCAACATTGCCGATACCACGCTGTCCGTCACCGGTGCGAACGCCGCGCGATGGATGGCCATCGCGCAATGCTTCGCCGGCGCACCGGAAGATCCGCCGGCGCCTGGCCAGCGCGGCCCGGCTACTCGGTGATCAGAGCGCTCGTGCGGCCCAGATCCGTCGCCTCGAAAACCGCCCAGGACAGCGTGAAATCCGGCTCGCCCCGCTGACGCTGCGTATGCGCCGCGAGGTAGATCCAGGCTGGTGCCCCATCTCGGGTTGCGCTGCGCCAGACCTCGAGCGTGTACTCCGGCCCGCCATTGCCGCCATCGCGCTTCGTCACGCGAGACTGCGCGGTGTCACCGCTGGTCAGCGTTCGCGTCTCGATCTCTGCCGCGTCGGTCTCTGCCGGGGCGGCGTCCAGCACGGCAAACTCCAGCGAGACACTGCCCCGCTTTAGCGCTGTTTCGGTCAGGTAGAGCCGGTCCCCGAGATCACGCGCCGCGTACCCAACCGGCACAGGCACGTGCAGTTGCGAGCTATGCTCGACGATTTCCGAAATCATCACGTAGCGAACCTCCGTCTCCTTGCAGCCACCCAGCAGCGACAGACCGACAACGGCGGCAACGAGTGCCGATCGGATCATCGGAAGAACCGGGGATCGCGCGACATGACCTGATAGCCGAACCGAACCCAGCCTTCCCAGCCGATGAACCGCTTGTCCCATGGCAGCGAAGAATACTCGGACCCGAGCGCTGCAACATTGTCCTCGGACCAGTGACGGGCGTGCCCGCTATAGGCGCGCATGTTGATACCGGGAAAGATGCCGCGCGCATGGGTCTGCACATCGGTCGGCGCACGGGCACCCATATCGGCAATGTGCCGAATGTACTTCGCCACCGCGAAGATGTTGAACTCGTCCGACGCGAGCAGGGCGGCCACCAGATTGTGCGGCAAGCCGGATGCCGACGTCCCAAGGCGAGCAAAAAGATCGTGACGCTGCGCGGTGCCGATCTTGACCTGCCCCAACCCGATCGACGTGTCAGCGCCCGCAATGCTGGTGGCAGCTTGATAGTCGGCCATGTCCTCGTTCCGGGACTGATCGATCTGCTCAGCCAGAATGAACGCACCGATCACCTGCGGTGTCAGGTTGTACTCACGCGCGGCGGATACGAGAATGGCGCGGCGCGATGGCGGCGCCATGCCGTAGACACCCGGCATGATCGTGCTGACAGGCTGACAGACGAGTTGCCGCGCGAGTTCGAGTTGCCCGGCCGACCCGCGCGCCGCGAGAAACGTCCCGGCATTACCGCTCTCGCCGGGGTTCGAGTAGCGCTGCGTCGTTGGACCGTCCACGCCGCGCGCATTGTCGATGGCCAGCACCGCCTGATCGCGGAGCGGGATCGCGGGAAGATCTGCGGGGCTAACCCCGGTGCCGCCTGAGCCCGTGAAGAAGTCGGTAGCGCTGCCGCTGTAGGGTGTGCCCGGAGGCGCACAGGTCGCCGCCCCGGTCCATCCGAGCGACCGTGCCGTACCGCCCAGAGCGGCACAGATGTCGAAGTATTGCGTCGCACTGCCGCCAAACCACGTGCTGCTGCGATGCACCGTCCCGACATGGACACCGCCCGGCCCTCCGGCAACCGGGCGCAGTGCTGCAACAAGCGAGGCGCGCGCGGCAGGCCTTTGCGAACGGGCGCGCCCGGCAATGATCTCGAGCGCGGCGCGAATGTGCTCGGGCCGTCCCATCCGTGTGAAGATCATCGCGCGACCGGCTGTGCCGAGATCCATCAGCGTCTGGTCCAGATTGGCATCGGTCTGCAATGCAGTCACGACGTCGGACTGATCCGTGGCCGAGATCTGCAGGTCAAGGCTGAAGACGTCAAAGGACAGACGGTCGTTGATCAGATCGCTGGTGGCGGTCATACGAATGCTCCTAGGAAATCCTTGTGGTATGGGTCTCGAATGATCGTGCGCCTCGGACTCTGAAAGGGCGGCTCGATTACATTTGCGTCGAAAGCGGCGGCTACGAGGGCAATGCTACGCAGTTGGATGTCAGTTCTCGAAAAAAGAACGGCTCAAGCATCCGGGCCAAAATCGCCCGGCAGACCCAGTATACCACGACCAATTTGATATGAAACGCGGCCCCGTCCGATCTGGTCTGGGTTGCACACGATCAAGGCCATCGGTGCCGGAATGGCCAAGGCGTTTCGTTTAAATCGAATTCAACCATGAGGCGAGAAGCGGATGCGCGTTTTGCCTGCAACCCCAGTCCAGACAGTCCTTGCCAACGGGCTGCGAACACAAATTGGCGTGTCACGGCGATGTGGAATGGTTATTGTTCCGGCCCCTGAGGTATGAAAGGGATGAAGTCTGTAGTGCGTATCGTGCGCGGAATTGTGCTACGCGGCCGAGTGTTTCAACGCCGCGACAGCGATTGCCCGCACATCACTGTCTGCTCGTTGCTTCGAGAAACCGTTTGTTTGTAAAGCACAGTCGAGCGTGTCTTCGGCTGTTGCCGGACGATCTATCTGCGCTGCGGGGACGGCGCTACGACGAGGCAAGTTATGCAATTCTGGCTCAACGTTTGGGCAAGGTGTCAGTCTGAACTGCAGCGCCAAGAGCTCGAAATTCTGATCGTTGATACCCACGAGATGGCCGCGCGCGAACTCAAGGCGAGCAAGAAACCGATGCTCGCGCCCCATCTCTCTCAGGACCACAACGATCCGACAAGCCTGAACGCGTTTTGGGGGTTCGCGATCGATCGAAATGCGCCGAGCGCTGCCGAGCGTGTCGTCGGTGCGATCGGCGCTCGGATGGACCAGATACCCAAGGGCGGGATCACCGATTTCTGGTATCACCACTACGCGCGTCTCAGAAACACAGACTATGGCGGGCTGATCGATCGCGATCATGTGCCGCCGCATGTCCGGGAGATCGAGGGCAAGGTTGTCAACTTCGGCGACTATTTTCTTCTGCCGAAGAAACATGACGATCAGTCGACCTTCATGATGGCCGTCCTGGCGTTCGCCGAGATTAAATGGTCGCCCGATGTGATGTACGCCTTCCTCCGCGAGGGACAGGCGCTGTCGGGGCAAAGCTATCGGCTTGGATTTCAGAAGCACTGCCGCGGTGTCCACCGATGGGTCGAACCGCCCAAGGAGCGCAAGAACAGCGACACTATGATCTATTCGATGTCCGAAGACACGGCCTATGCCGCCGCGCTCTACCTGCAGGGTGATGGCGAACTCTCCGAGATCGATCGCAAGGTGGTGCCGCTGCAGAAGTACGGCACCGGGTAGCTCACTCTACCGTTTTCGACGTCTTCACCTCGAAGGGCCGCGCATAGCACAGGACCAGATCGTCGGTCCCGTCATGGTCCACGACCGCAAGCAACAGGCGGGCATACTCGAGAGACACCGACACACCGGTCGCCGTCGTATAGACCAGCGTTTCGACTGAAAGCAGATTCTTCGATTCCGCTGTTTTGATGTGCCACGAGACAACGTCCTCCAAAGCCTGGCGCGGCATCTGTTTGAACTCTTCCTGCAGCGTCTCGACATCCGAACTCTTCAGAAACTGGCCCGCGAGGCTGAGCGGGCCGATCTCCAGCGGCTGGATGAAGCGCTTCTGGCGAGAAGGCCGCCGGTAGATGTCGCAGTAGTCCAGGATCGCTCGGGTACGCACCATCTTGCGATTGTTGTGCCGCCACCATGCCAGAACCGAGTCGATCGGCGGGCGCAGCAGGTCGTCCGCTGTCAGATCGATCGTCGAGAAATCGGCCGAGATGTGATCCGCGACCCGACCATACTCGGTTCCGGTCGAGCTCCGCGTCAGCGTCGTTGATGTGTGCGGCATGCCGAGCAGGTAGTCAGACGAGACGTTCAGCACGATTGCGAGCGATTGCACGATATCCGCGCCTGGAATCGACTTGCTTGAAAGAATGTTCGCGACGGTTTTCGGGTGCTGTGGCCCCCGGGCCCGGACCGAAACCTCTTTATAGTTCATACCGGACCGTTGGACCGCCGTCTTCAGACGCTCCCGGAACCGCTCTGAGAACTCTAGCCGATCTTCGTTCATGCGTCGTCACGTACCCGCCCTTCTCGTCCAGAGTCGAACACAAATTTCTGACCGATGAAACTGCGTTTGACAGTGAGGGTTAAAAAATCTGATTTAGAGGTGCTTGAGCCGTCTTGCGTTGAGACAGGATTTGAGAGTTTCTTAAGTAAGCGTGTATTTGTGTATTGCGTGATTGTTTTCGCGCAGATAGCTCAAGCACTTACACTGTCGTGATTCCAATATTGTAAGTCTGACGCAAAGGCACGCCCTAAAATTTCTGATGCTGCATCAAGCTACAAATAACCATTCGGACGAAAATCTGAATCAAAGTGTAAAATCCTTTACGCTTGCCGGATATATTTATGACGATGCAAGTTGGGAACATGTAATTGGCGTCGTGTATATTACAGAATCCGGTCGAAGAGTGATTGTCACGACGGATGGCCAGATCATTTAACGCTCAACATCTTCTTTAATTGTATTTCTGATTGAATTTCGCGGAATGCTTGCAGAGACCGCGGGCTGCAGGGCCCGCGGTCGTTTGCGTTTCTCGCCCAAGCAAGCCTGCGACAGCATTCTCGAGCCTGAGCTCGCCATCCAGTGAAAGGGTCTTGCACAGCCAAGGCCGCGTTTTCACGTGCTTGGACTGCAACCGCTGCAACCTACGCCGCAAACACCGTCACGCAACGCTTTCCAAAACTGTCTAGGATTCATCTAAAAGTGGAAAATAAGGATTTTTGTTAATGCACAGTTAACACTCGTAGGTTTAGCTGATTGCTATGTCGCGCACCCTACAGTTTATTGCCGTCGGATATGGGCTCGCCTTCATCGCAGCAGGCACATGCCTGGCCTACGGTTGGACGGTTTGGGCCACGGTCTTGGTGTTCTGGCTTGGTGGCTCGGCACTCACGCTTCTGTCCGCGTGGGTCTGGGTTCGTTGGACATCGAGCAGATCAACGACACTCTCGGCCCCAGCCAAACTCAAGTGGTTGTCGTCGAAGTAGAGCGCACGCCCGTTGCGGACCACATAGCACCTGCTCGTGTCACAAAGCGACACAGATGGATCCAGTGTCTCCATCTGCGACCTCGCAAACCGCTCATTGATCCAGGCATTGCGCATCGCGTGATAACCACGCGGCACACCGGCGAGATCTCCCGATGCTGAGTTTCCCGTGAACACGAGCAGTTTCTCTGCTGATCGGGAAAGCTCGGGTACCGGCATCAGGACCACGACGCGCCGGCCTCCTTCTTGCAACCGCGCCACGAGACTTTCGAACGCGGACCAGTAGCGTCCTCGCTTTTCGGCAGCCGTCCCGGGCACGTCGATCTTGTACGGCGCATCTGGCAGGTCCGGGAAAAGCCCCTCGTTCTTGCCAAAAAGATACGCGTTGTGGCGAAAGCCTATGAGGACCGCTACCTCCGGGTGATCCTCCAGCCACGAGACCGCCGCCTCCGTCCATGTCGCACACCCCGGCACGGGCGTGCCGAAGCCCAGCGCAGGGGGGCACCCACTCGCAGTGAGCTGCACGACGCCCTGGCCTCGCATCGGAGCCTGACGTCTCACCTTCTCAGCCAGCGCATAGGCAAGTTCGACGCCGTGGCTATCACCCAGAACGGCCCACATGGGCGTCGCTCCGCCCAGAACGCATGCTGTCTCCGGCGCAAGGCGATCCGGATTGCCGTGGCAGGTGTCCCGCGCGGAACTTACCTCGGCAGAGGCGAACAAAGCCGCTTTGTCAGGCCCAAAACGCAGGGACCCGAACCCGCCACCGAGGAACAAGGACAGCCCGACAACCACAGCGACGGCTGCCCCTACCGCACTCGTCAGGACAAGCGGGCGCATGGACAGACCATGCCGCAGTGGCTTCTCGACAAACGCCCACGTCGCCCAGGCAAGAGCCATGACAAGGACCGTGAGACCCGCCATCTGCAACGGTCCGGGAGGGTCGAGTTGTGCAAGCCGCGCAAACGCGAACACCGGCTGATGCCAGAGATAAGCGGCATAGCTGATCAGACCCAACGCAACTGCGGGCCGCGAGGCGAGGAGCCAGTATGCAAGCGTACCCGGTCCACCAAACACGATCACAAGCACGGTGCCACCAACGGGCGCAAGGAGCCAGAGACCGGGGATGGGCAGTCTGGCGTGATACATCAGCAGACTTGCGACAACGAGACAGACACCGGCAAACGAGAGTACGCCCCGCCAACGAGCCAGCGTGGCCCAGAGCCCAAACGAGCCTGCGCCGATACACGGACCCCTCGCCGGCAATCCAAACCGCATCACCAACGCCGCCGCCACCGCGCCAGCCAACAGTTCCCAAGCCCGAAAGGGCAGAAGATAGAACGCCGCCGCAGGAGCAAACCGAGCCGCCGCCTCGGCCGCGGCCAAACCGATGATCAATGCAACACCGAGACCAAGCCCAACGCGATCGCGCCGCCAAAGCCAAAGGAGAACCAGCGGAAAGATCAGATAAAACTGCTCCTCGACCCCGAGGCTCCACGTATGGATAAGCGGGTTCTCGCTGGCCGCCGGAGCGAAGTAGTCGGTCTTCCACCAGTAGAGACCGTTGCTCCCAAAGACGCTTATGGCGACAAGAGCCTGTCCAAACAGTTTCAACTGATCGGGCGTCATCAGGATCCATGCAAGCGGAACTGACGTGGCAACGACGATCATCAGCGCGGGCAAGATCCGCCGCGCCCGGCGAAGATAGAAGCGACCGATACTAAAGCGACCGGTGTGCATGTCGGTCAACAGGATGCCTGTGATCAGGTATCCCGAAATGACGAAGAAGATGTCGACACCCAGAAAGCCGCCTTCCAGCGGCGCTCCGGCGTGATGAGCGATGACCGCGAGCACCGCGACGGCACGCAGGCCATCGATCTCGGGGCGATAGGACATACGGAGACTTTCAAACCTGACCCGGGAGGGCATGCTCTCCCGGGCGGATTTGAATCGTCTTTTAGTTAATGTCCGCTTACCACAGGGTTTGAACGAGAGCGCCTGCCTATGCTGGCGGCACCGCAAGGACCGAGATCATGCCGAGCGCTCCGTTAAATGCAGCGGTCACGTTATGGACAGGCGTTGCCTGTGCGAACAAGGCGTCCGCCGTCCCCGCACCATAGGTGTCGCCATAGTCGGTCCAGGCTTGGCGCTGCGTCAAACCGGTCCATACCAGTTCAGGCGCCGAGGGCGTGACGACCGTACCAAGGGCGATCACCGCGCCATCCGCCGGTGCATCGACACTGACTGTCCCGGAGGCTCCACCGGAGAAGAGTTGTGACTTCTCGGCGCTCGCAAGATCGGCGTTCGCCAGTGTCCAGGCATGTACACCGCAGCGGGATGCCGTTTGACTCAAAGTCACAGTGACCGAGTGCGCACCTGCGCTGACGCCATCCAGAACGAAAAAGTTCTGGACTTGGCTGCTGCCCGTGTCACCAACCGAGGCACCAATGGGAGCCGCTGCAACGCCCCCCACCGTAACCGCTGTAATCGCCGTTCCACCCGAGCCACGCGTCGAGACGCCGATCACTGCGGTGCCATCACTCAGTGAGACCGCCGGGAAGGTATAGACAGTCGCCGAGTCCGGGTTCTGATCGTGGTCAAAGGATGCGATGCTGACCGCATTGGCGGACGCTTGCGGGTTCGCATTGGCAATCGCAGAGACAGGGCCAGTGCCTTCGCTGTTGACCGCCGCAATCCGGTACGCATGCGCCAGTCCATTGGTGAGACCTGTATCCGTGAATGCCGTGGCTGTACCCGGACCATCGGCGACAGTCGAGAACGCACCGCCGTCAATGGCTCGCTCGATCACATAGTCGGTCAGCGCCGACCCATTGTCGGCGGGCGCATTCCAAGCAAGCGTGATCGCGCCGTCACCCGGCGTAGCGGTCAAACCGCTGACTTGCCCCGGCGGCGTTGCCGCAGCCGTGATGGTCCACGTAAAATTCTGCGTTGCCGCACCAGCAGCGTTGGTTGCGGTCACCGCGACAGCCTGGGTTTGAACCGTTGTCGGAGTGCCCGAGATGACACCCGTCGATGGATCAATCACCAAGCCTTGCGGCAATCCAGACGCGTCAAAGCTCAGTTGTTCACCGGAGAAAAAGGGGCTTATGTCGAGAGGAAGGGTCATGAAAGCGTATCCTGTTGGTCCGGAATGGGAGCGTGCACTTGCGGGGGCGTCATCCCTTGCGGGTCGGTCTGATCGGGGATCGGCGCAGACGCGGCAGGCGGCGCTCCCGGACCGGTCTCGGCAGCGAGATCAGTTTGTGACGGGATCTGGCCAATGGGCTGAGGTGCAGCCACCGCCCGCCAGGCAGCGGCATATTGGGTCCCGAGCGCACGAAGATCGGCGGCCGTGAAGTGAATGTCCGTGCCGGCTCCAGTTATCGCCGCGGTGGACGCAAAGCCTGTATGCGGCACACGGGTCGGCGTTCCCTCAAGCACTGCCTGGACAGCCTGACGCGCAGAATCGAGCTGAACCCATCCTGGCACAAGTCCGCCAACAACGAACGGCGTTGTCGGGCCGGCGGCAGTGATGTCCTGACGCAGGCCGACGACCAGAGCATCGAGATCGCTCTGGTAGGCGGCGTTCCCAACGTCAGACTCGCCCTGGTGCCAAAGGATGCCCGCCAAGTGAGCCCCCGGCAAGGCTGCCATCGCATCATTGACCCGTTGAACGGCGTCGTCATAGCGCACGTCTCCCGGACGCCAGTGCCCGGTTTGGAACCCGGTCCCGCCTTCGGCGCCTGGAACAAAGATGACACAGGTCCCGGGACGTTCCGCCAAAACCGCCTCAGCGAAGCTGATGTCCAACCCCATATGTGTTGGACCGGGATCAACATGGTCGAGCGGAATGGTGGCGGGGATCAGCGTGCCACCTGCTGCGCCTGTCCGACCCCACTGCTGCACGCCATCGGGGTGGTTGGGACCGCCATCAAAATTCGAGCGCCCGATCATGTTCGACTGACCGAGCATGGCGAAGACCAGAACCTTCCCGGATCCGGGCCCATGGCCGCCGGTTCGTCGCCCGACCTGCAGGGTCAGCCTAAGGCCAACGCCCAGCATTACCAGACCGCCACGATATCTGCGGCCGTGGTGCCCGTCGCGTGAACACGGGCCGCACGAATCGGCAAAACACCCGGACCGACGTTGCGAAAAATCACGGTCTCACCGCCAGCAGTCGTTACCCTGAGATTGCCGGAGGTCCCGATCCACAACGCTCGTGCCGTGGTTTCGAGATCTACTCCGTCATTGGGGAGGATCTCGGCGGCATGCAGGCCCGGGCTTTCGAGACTCGAGACGCGGCTGTCGAAAATATCTGCCATTCCTGTGTCCTTTCGCGACGTCCCATCTCACGATGGCTCCAGCCTAGAAGCAAACGGGACGGGTCTGATGTGTCGCGAGGGACAGTAGGTCAGGCTCGTGATGCGTTGCCGAAAGAAACGAGCAGCGCGCGCTCGGGGTCAGTGCCACCCTTTGGGCGATCGGCGGCTCGGCGTCGTGCATGTCTCGGTTCAGTGGCGCATTTAGGTGCAAGGGTTTTGCGGTTAGTAAAGTCTTAAGAAGCGCGTCGTTAACTATGTGTTCAGAGGACCAATCAGGGCTGGTCCCGGACGCACAGGAGACGGCACGCGTATGTCCATCCAAGCTTCGAGAAAATGTGTGTGGGCATCGCAATGCTCAAAGAACCGCGTGTAGCGCATGTACACCACGTTCTACGGCCTGCAGTGCAAACCGTTTCAGGTCCTGCCGGACCCTGCCTTTCTCTACCGCTCAGAAACCCACACCATGGCGCTTACGATGCTGCGATACGGCGTTCTGTCATCGTCGCCATTGAGCGTTGTCACAGGCGATACCGGGACCGGGAAAACAACATTGCTGCGACAGCTGCTGCGGGATCTGCCGGACGATCATGTTGCTGGGCTTGTCTCCAATTTTCAGCCCGGAAGGGGCGACTTGCTCGATTGGATTCTGCTGGCATTCGATCAGCCGCACGACGGGTCTCCCATCGCTCGCTTCCAACGATTCCAACAATTTATCGGAAACTGCACGGCAACGGGTCAATCGATTGTCCTGATGATTGACGAAGCACAGAACCTCGATGCCCCGCACCTCGAAGAACTGCGGATGCTTTTGAATCTCAATCGAGAGCAAGAACCCGATCTAAAACTCATTCTTGTCGGTCAGTCCGAGTTCCGCGAGATGCTTGACGGACCTGCTCTAAGGCACCTTTCGCAGCGGATCACCTCGGACTACCACATTCAGGCACTTGGTGCCGAGGACGTGCAACCTTACATCCGCCACCGGCTCTCCGTAGCGGGCGTCAGGGAAGAGATTTTTCCGAGCGCCGTTTGTGCATTGATCCATCGCGCCACAGGCGGAATCCCGCGGCTTATCAATGTTCTTTGCGAACTATGCCTCACGTCCGGCTGCTCCGCCGAACGAACCGAGATTGATGAGGCAACGCTGCGGGATCTCACGTCCGGCATGGAGCGAAACGGCGTGTTCAACCAATTCGCATCGCTCAGCGGCCCGCCTCGGCTCTTGCGGCGCCCTGCTTCAACTACCCGGACAACTGGTCCAAATCAACACCGAGAAGCGGCGTCTGCGCCCTTTGAAGACGGTGCAAACCGCGTGCGAACATTGAGCCAGACATGATCGAAACGTTAAAAGTCGCGGTTGAAAAAGCACGTGTGGAGCGCGCCGGATCGGAACCAGTTGGCTTCCGATCGCACTCCGGTTTTCACGAGGCGAACCCATCAGCGCCTTGGCACCAAGACATTTTGAAGTCGCCAAACCAGATTGCCCACCAACGCACAATGGCGTGGCAAGCGCTTGAAAAGATGGAACTCGATCCGCTGACGCTTCGCAGAAACAGGATCGTCGCACACGCGCGAAAAGACCCTGCGCATGCCGCCTTCGATGTTTTGCGTACACAGGTTGTGCGAGCATTCGATCAACACGGGTGGTCCCAGCTCGGGATCACCTCCCCAACCGGATCGTGCGGGACGACATTCGTTGCGGCAAACTTGGCGCTCAGCCTGGCCCGCCAACCGGAGTGCAACACACTCCTGATCGACTTCGATCTGAAATCGCCGGCGCTTTCTTCTGTGCTCGGCATTCGCGGTGCACCGCCGGTCTCAGAGTATCTGTCTGGCGACCTTGCGCCGGGGCATGCCCTCCTTCGCGTCGGCGACAACCTTGCGCTCGGTCTGAACTCAGAACCCCTGGACGATTCGAGTGAAACGCTGCAAAGCAAGGCAACGAGGTCAGCCCTGCAGGCAGTGCAAGCCCAGCTTTCGCCGGACATCACAATCTACGATCTGCCGCCTCTCCTGCACCGCGATGATGTGCTCGGATTTGCGCCCCAACTCGACGCCGTTTTGCTGGTGATTGGTGGCGGGCGGACGACCCCGTCCGAAGTCGCAGAGTGCGAGCGTTTGCTCGCAGACCAAGTCCCGATCCTTGGCATGCTTCTGAACCAAGCCGAGGACAAACGTTAGATGGGATCGGCAGGAATCATGGCTTTTCGCGCGAGCAAACCACTCACCAGAAAAGATGCATTGGGAGGTATCATGACCCAAGCACTCCGAAAAAGTCTCTCGGGACTGGCCGTTCTTTGCACGCTCTGCTGCCTCTTTGTCCTTGCATTCATCACGCAAGCACAATCACAAACCCTTGAATCTCCCAGCCCGTATCGTCTGCAACCCGGCGATGTGATTTTTGTCGGCGTGCTTGAAGACGCGGATCTCGATCGGCAAGTTTTGCTGCTGCCGGACGGTCGCATTTCCCTGCCTGTGGCCGGCACCATCATGGCGGCTGGTAAAACGCCGACGAAGCTTGAAGACATCATCCGGAGCCGCCTTCGTAGCAACTTTGTGAAGGAACCGACGATAACGGTGTCTGTCGTCGCGCTCGGTGAGCCCACTGAAGACGAGGTCAGAACGCAGGAGGTCTATGTCCTTGGCGAAGTCGCCAGCCCGGGCCGGTATGAATATGATGCCGAAACCCCAATCGACGTGTTGCAGGCACTTTCGCTCGCTGGCGGGTTGGGTCCTTTCGCAGCGCGCGATCGTATTCAAGTGCGAGAGCGCATCGCAGGTGCGCCTCAAACGCTGAGGTTCTTCGACTATGAAGCGGTGGAGGACGGCGTGCTCGATTTGGAGGGTGATCTTTCAACGCTGGCTAATAGCGCCGTGATCGTCGTACCTGAGCGCGGGCTGTTCGACTGACACAGCCATGTCACTGTCAATAGCATCCCCAAAAACAAGCTCTGTCATGGATGCATCCTGGCATGTGCTCAAACTGCCCAGCGGTGACGGTCGCTCAAGACTGATCGACGATGTCATCTGCGTTTGATGGATGCCCAACACGCTCGCCTACGCTGTTCTCGTCAGTTGGCCGCTCGTGGCAGTCTGGATCTACGCAGCGATGCCGAGGACCAGGGCGATCGTCTGCCTTATGGTCATTCCCTACCTTCTTCTGCCATCGGCAACCATACTTGACCTGCCTGTCGTCCCTCCCATCAACAAAACGACGATGGCCAACATCACTCTGCTTTTGCTTGTGCTTTTTGCTGCGAGAGAGAAAGAGCCGCTCCTGCCTTCATCCCTGTCTGTGCGACTTCTGCTCGCCATGGCGTTCACAGCGCCCTTTCTGACGGCGCTGCAAAACAGTGATCCTTTGCTGTTCCCGCAGGGATGGGTGCCCGCGATGTCCTTCTACGACGCACTGTCGAGTACGATTCAGCTTCTCCTGATGATCGTGCCCTTCTTTGTCGGTCGTGCATATCTGAGTTCGCCCACCGGACATCGCGAGATTGCCGTGGTGTTCTTGGCGAGCGCGTTGTTCTACTCGGCGCCTATGCTGTTGGAACTGAGGCTAAGTCCGCAACTCCACAACTGGATTTATGGCTTCCACCAACACAGCTTCTCCCAGCAGATCCGGGGCGGCGGCTTTCGACCGGTTGTCTTTCTGAGCCACGGTTTGATGGTTGCTTTGTACGTAGTGTTTGCTGTGGCGGCCGCCGCAATTCTCTGGCGACAGCGAAATCAGGAACGGGAACGGGAACGAAGCGGGCTCTTTTTTGTCGCACTCGCATATCTGCTTGTGGTGCTCGTACTCTGCAAAAGCCTCGCATCGTTGCTCTATGCAGTCGTCATCTTGACAGCGCTCCTTCTATTTGGCGTCAGGACGCAACTCCGGCTGGCAGTCTTACTTGCGTTCATCACCGTCGCCTATCCAGCCCTACGCAGCCTGGATGTAATCCCGGTCAACGAGATGCTGGACCTGGCAAGGCAGGTAAACGAAGACCGGGCCAACTCTCTGCAGTTCCGGTTCGACAACGAGAGTGCTTTGCTCGAACGCGCATCGGAACGACCTTCTTTTGGCTGGGGCAGTTGGGGACGGTATCATATTCACCACCCCATCACGGGCGAGGAAACCAGCATCGCCGATGGATACTGGATTATAACCCTGGGGACCTTTGGCTGGTTCGGGTTTCTGGCGATCTTCGGACTGCTGGCTGTGCCGCTTATGTCGATCTGGCGGGGCATGCAGCGCATGAATGCAAACACGATCAGCTATGCGACGTCGGGCCTTTCGCTGATTCTCGCGACCAACATGATCGACCTGCTGCCCAATGCAAGTATCGTTCCCATCACTTGGTTGATTGCCGGCAGTCTGCTTGGCTACGCTGAACGCATCAGCGTAAGCAGTGCTGAAGATCTTCCTGGACGGAAAAGATCGACGTCTCTGCCCAAGCGACGGACAGTTCTGTGACGTCTTTGAATACGCTGCTATCGTGGCAGCGCGCACGTCACTGCCAGTAAGGAGTCTTGTCTTTCGACTGCGGCTATTGTCGTAGCCCAATCATCAGAGCCAGTTCGTCAAGATCAGATGAATGCTCTAACATGGCGAGCGTAGTGGATGGCCCACCGATTGACTGAAGCAAGGCAGGAAGCCCGCCACAAACGACCGCAATAACGATGCCCACTCGAGCGATTCTCCAGCGTCGCTCACCGCGCGTTCTGATGTGAGGTATGGCCACAACAGCGCGCAGATCAAGGTGGCGGCGCAACTGCGCCGAGGTGCGGATCGCCGGTCTGAGCGTCTCGAGCATAAAGGCAATCCCGATCGCCATCGCGATTGACAAGGCACCTCCAACGACCACGATCTTCTTGCGATTGGGCGATATCGGGCGATCCGGGACATGGGCGCGTTCGATCAGTTCAAAGCGCTCTGCCTGCTGATTGACCTCAAGCTTCTCTCCGGTTTCAGCCTCGGCACGCTTTGTGATGATCGCGCTGAGTTGATCCTGAAGGTCCAGACGCCGACGCTCGAAGGCACTCAGACTGAGTTCGACCTCGGGTGTCTGACGAACCGACATTCGCAACTCTTCGGCCCTGGCAGTCAGACCTGCTTTTTGCGAGGCTAGATGCCCAAGTTGATTATCGAGAAGGGTGATCTGACGCCCAAGCGCGTCTGCCTTCACAACACGCACTTCGTCCTGGGGCGATGGTTCCCGATCAGAGAGCTTGCGCGCCAAGATGCCTATTTGCGATTTCAACGCCACGATGGTGCGATGGTTCTCTGCAAAGATCGTACGCTGCTGCGCCAAACGGAGTTGAAGATCGCTCAAGCTCTGCCGGTCAGGACTATCCTGCATCGGCTGGGGCTCCAGCTGAAGTTCCCGGAGCCTTGCATCAAGCTCACCGCGGCTCTCCTCGATTTCGAGCACGCGTCGATCAAGCTCAAGTTCTGTCTCCGAGAGACGAGACAGTTCATCGCGGCGGAACTCAAGGCTCTCTGGCAGTGCGCCCTTGTTGCGTTGCTTAAACAGGGCAATGTCGCGTTCGGTGTCAAAAACTGCCGTCGTCAGTCGGGCTTCCTCGCGCCGAAAGAAGGAGAGCGTTTCAGAAGCTCGTCTGGAGCGGACGCTGGCGTTCTGTCTGAGCACAATGTCAGCGAAATCGTTTGCGATGGCCGCGACCTCGTCGGGGTCACCGAGGGTAACCTGGATTGTGATGCCTGTTAGCACGGTCGCGCCATAGGACCGCCCTGTCACCGTTGTCGGAACAATGGCAGTTGCGGCTCGCAGAAGCTCGATCTTCTGCGCGAGTTTCAGACCTCGACTCGGAGAAAAGAGACCATGCTTGTCGATGACATGAACCAGATTGTCGCGTGCCAACAGCCGTTGCTGGATCAGTTGAAGCCGTTCTGAGGCACTCGCAGCGACAGTCGAGCGTGCGAGTTCCGTCGGGATCTGCTGGCTCTCCACCAGGATCCGCGCCTTCGCTTGATAGGTCGGCGGGACGATCTGCAAGACACCCCAGGTCACCGAAAACCCGAGGACGCAAAGACTTGTAATGATCAGAGCGCGCCGCCTGATCATTCGCAGAAAGTCAAAAAAGATCTCCAACTGTTCCATCGCGCCATCTGTCTTTGCCCCTCGGCAATGAACGATGATGGTTCACGAAGGGTTAACTGAAGTGGGCACGGACGTCGGAGACGCAGCCACGCCCATCTTTCATTGCGCTTAACCAATCATTCACCTCACGCGACCATCACCATTGCGCCTCTGACACAAGAGGTCCGGGTAGAGAATTACCGTAGTGAGCAGGCGCTAAGTCAATGATTATAAATGGAATAATCCACTTCGACGCCAGAAACGCGAAGTCGACGTCGAAATGAACGTTGTTAGTCAGAGCGCCTTCGCGCTGCTGCGTGGAGCCGAGCAAACGGTGCGTCCCGAGCGGCGAGGCTTCCTCGGTCTGCCCTTCGATCGCATGGCTGCGAGCGAGGTTTTAAGCGCGCTTGCAGCACGCCCATCATGCGCCCCGTTCAGCTACGTCGTCACCCCGAACGTACAGCATGTTGTTCGGGTGGAACGGCGGCCGAGCCTTCGAATGCTCTACAACGACGCCGATCTGAGCCTTTGCGACAGTCGTCCTCTGCATCGGCTTGGGCGCTTGTCTGGGCAGACTCTGCCACTTGTAACAGGCTCAGATCTCACGGTGGCCCTCTTTCGCTTTGTGATCACCGAGGGTGATAGGATCGCGGTCGTGTGCTCGTCGTCGCATCTCGCCGATGCGCTGAGAATCGCGCACCCTAACGTTGACTGGCTCATCCACGTGCCTCCGAGCGGGGCGGAAACCGGGACGGCCGCCTTCGACGACTGCGTCGGATTCATTGCAGAAGCCAAGGCAAGGTTCACCTTCGTCGCCCTCGGAACACCGAAATCGGAAGCGATGTGCCATGCCGCAAAGAACGATCCTCATGCGACCGGCACCGCCCTTTGCACAGGGGCCGCCCTTGAATTCATGGTGGGTCTGAAGAGACGTGCCCCTCGTGCGATCCAGCACCTCGGCTTTGAATGGCTGCACAGATTGCTGTCGGAACCGCAGCGTCTGGCCCGCCGATACGTTTCTGCGTTTTTTCCACTCGTCTGTATCTGGCTGCGAGAGCAGCTGAAGCGAAAATAGCGCCGGGGCGGGAAGCAGTCCGTGTTGAGCATCATAATTCCCGCTCATAACGAAGAGGCTTGGATCGGCGGCTGTCTTCGTGCTTTGACAGACCAAAGCTCTGAAGCGCCGGACTGGGTAGAGATCGTCATCGCCGCCAACGCCTGCTCTGATGCGACGATAGACGTGATCGAAGGCCATCGCGGAGACATCCAGCGCCGGGGATGGACCCTGCACGTTTTAAGCATAACCAAGCCCGGCAAACCGAATGCGCTCAATGCAGCCGATGCGGTGGCGTCGGGGAAGATGCGGCTCTATCTCGATGCCGACGTTGTTTGCGAGGCGGATATGCTGGAGAAACTCCATGCAGCACTCGATCGACCCGATCCAGCTTATGCCGGAGGGCATCTTGTCGTCGCGCCCACGCGGAACTGGGTGACGCACTACTATGGCCGCCTTTGGTCGCGACTGCCCTTCGCAAGCGCTTCCGGTACCACTGGCGCGGGTCTTTTCGCAGTCAACGCATCGGGCCGGGCCAGATGGGGCATGTTTCCCGAGATCATTTCGGATGACACCTTTGTGCGGCTGCAGTTTCACCCAACTGAGCGCATCGCAGTGTCGTCGTCCTACTATTGGCCCATGGTCGAAGGGATCAGCGCGCTGGTGCGTGTGAGGCGGCGTCAGAACGCCGGGATCGCTGAACTTCAAGCCCTGCATCCGCGGCTGTTCAAGAACGAGGGGAAACCTCGGGTGACATGGTCCGACCACGTCAGGCTCTGTTTGGAGATGCCATTCAGCTACATCGTTTACGTAGCGATCTCGACGATCGTGCGTGCAACCCGCGCCTATGGCGGCGAGACTTGGGCACGCGGTCGGTGAATGTCCGTTCAGTCACAGAGACTGTGTAATTGCATCCGGCTAAACAGTCCTGGACGATGGAGACATCGAAACAGCCGTGCTTTCAGTTGGTATTGGTCGCCGGGTAACAGCAGGCAACGATCGCGCCAGCACTTGCACGAGCTGCGCTCCGAGAGACTTCTTGCGATCGAAGAACTGTTGCCGCGCACGTATCGCGGCCGACGACATCGCCGCCAGGCGCACCGGGTCGCGTGAGAGCCGTTCCAACGCAGCCGCTAGCGCCTTCACATCGTCCGTCTGAACGGTTTGAATAGCCTCTCCCAGAACCTCCGCCGCTGGCACCGAGGATGTGATGAGCGAGGGCACGCCCACCAGTGCCGCCTCGATTGGAGTTTTCGCGAGACCCTCCGCAAACCGTCCTGTGGTCGGACACACAAGCAAGTCCGCTGTAGCGAGTTCCGCAAAGACCCCTTCCCCATGCGCTGGGCCGGGAATCTCGATCCGAGCCGCGATGTCAGGGGCCAATCCAGCTGTGCGCCGCATCAATTCGGTTCGCGCGCTCCCGTCGCCGATGACCCGGAGGCAAAGCTCTGGATGTTGCTGCCCCACATGCGCAAACGCATCGAGCAGATCGAATACACCTTTGTTTTCTTCTACGCGGCCCAGATAGAGAACTCGCTTCAGCGGCCTGTCTGATCTATGGGCCGGTGCTATCCGCAACCATGCTTCATTGTACTGCGGCACATGGACAACCGCCTTTCGGAAGCGTGGCCCCGCCACCTTGCAGACTTGCGCAGAGATCGCGCGGCTCACTCCAAGAACGCCTTCAGACCTGCGAAACGCCCAGCCATTGAACGCGTGAAGCAGACGCTCTCGCAATCGGCGTTCCGCGCCAACCGGCCACAGCGTGTTGTGCAGGCAGATCACATAGCGAATCCCAAAGAGCCGTGCCAAAGCAACTGGCCAGACGTGAACGAGCGTGCGCTGCATCACGATCATGTCGGCACGTGCAAACACCGCCCGACACACAATGCGCAAGGCATAAGCAATCTCAGAAAGATGATAACGAACCCCCCGGCCTTCGGGAGCCGAGATTTGCTCAAACGCGACTGATGTCTTGTGCGGGCCGTCTCCGATGGCAGATTTCTCCTCGGTCAGCACTGTAAGGTGCGCAGAAATCCACTCGGCGAGTTCGAAAACCTGCGCCGAGTACGCCACCGACGGGATCGACGGGTCATCACGGCCAGCGCACCAGTGCCGGTACGTTCCTGCAACGTCTCCCGGCCCCGGCACGTACAACATGTGCCTGGGACCTGCAGTCGACAGGTCCGAGAGAAGCTGATCAAGCGATGCCGGCAGCATGCTTTCGCAGGCAAGCGGTGTCGGTTCCACAGAAGACGATGTCATCACAGGCCCTCTGGCGAAGACTGCAAGTCCTACACGCTTACGATTTATCAAGGCTGGTTAACGAAGGCCTAACCCGCACCGGACTAGCCTGCTGATCAGAGAACGGCCGCCGACCTGACCAGGGCCTGTGCCGTCCTCTGCGTACACGCAGAATGGCTGGAGGCGCTGCCGTGAAAGTCGGTTACTTGGTGAACACCTATCCGACCATCTCAAGCACGTTCATTCGACGGGAAATCCATGCGGTCGAGGATCTCGGTGCAACCGTGGTGCGCTATGCTGTGCGTCGCTGGGATGATGAGTTTGTCGACCCTGACGATCGCTCGGAAGCCGCACGCACGACATACCTGCTGAGTGGGCGGGCCGGGCCTCTGATCACGACATTTCTGCTGACCTGCATGATCAGCCCATTGCGCATTCTGCGCGCTCTCGGTCTGACCACGCGCCTCATCCGGAATGCAGGTGGCGGGCTGATCCGGCATCTCGCGTATCTCATGGAAGCAGCGGCGTTGAAACGCGCCACCGAAGCCGATGGCGTGCGTCACATTCACTGCCACTTCTCGACCAATCCCGTCTCAGTGGCAATGTTGGCTCACGCCATGGGCGGACCAACCTTCAGCTTCACAGCCCACGGCCCGGACGAACTTGTCGACCCCAATGCCCATAGTCTCTCGCTCAAGATCGAAAGCGCAGCATTCGTGATCGCCATCACGTCCTACTGTCGTTCGTTCCTCGCGCTCATCGGCGGGATGGAGCATTGGCGAAAAGTCCACGTCATTCGGTGTGGGCTGGATCTGACCGAGTTCCCACCGAGCGGACAAGGCTTCGACACCCACGAACTCGTTTGCGTCGGGCGCCTTTGCCCGCAAAAGGGGCAGAGCCTGCTCCTGAGGGCCATGGCCGATCTTGTCAAAACGCATCCAACCCTACACGTGACGCTCATCGGCGACGGCGAAAGCCGCCCGGTTCTGGAAGCTGAGATCAGGGACCTCGATCTTGCGCGGAACGTCACGCTGGCCGGATGGGCGTCGAACAAAGATGTGCGTAGCCACATTGGTCACGCCCGTGCCTTGGTGTTGCCGAGTCTTGCCGAAGGGCTTCCGATCGTGATCATGGAGGCGCTCGCGCTCGGGCGCCCGGTCGTAACCACATACATCGCCGGAATTCCTGAACTCGTCGATCAAGGCTGCGGATGGATCATCCCTGCGGGCGATGTAGACGCTCTCGGGCAAGCATTGCTCGAGGTGATCGAAGCGCCACCCGAAACCCTCGCGGCCCGCGGTAGTGAAGGGCGAGCCAGAATTGTCGCCGAACACGACCTGAATGCCAGTGCGAGACAACTGACAGCGCTCTTCGCCAAGGCGTTGGCGAAGAACCATGTCCCTGCCCGAGAGTTAGGAAACTTTTTACTAAAATCCCATTCTTCTGCTCTCCCGAAACAGGCAACCGTCAAGGACGCCCATGGCTGAGATTGCCGTTATCATTGTGAACTACAACGCTGCGGCGCTGACCATCGACGCTGTCGAAAGTGTGCTCACCCGCGAGCATGGTGGTCGCAGCGTCGAGGTTCACGTGCTGGACAATGCCTCGCCCAACGGAGACGGCGCGCTACTCAGGAACGCCGCAGCGCAGAGACGATGGGGCGCGCGCGTCAGGCTTCATCTCGAAGCAAAGAACCACGGGTTCGCTCAGGCGAACAATCTCGTGCTCTCGGAACTGCTGAGCCGCTCGATACCGCCTGCAATGGTATTTCTGCTGAACCCGGATGCGGTTCTCAAATCAGAAGCCATCGACACGCTTGCCAAGCACCTTGAAGATCATCCGGAAACAGCGATCGCCGGAGCCCGTGTCGAAAACCCAGGCGAGTGCCCCGCCACGTCCGCCTTTCGGTTTCCAAGCCTTGTCAGCGCCTTCTCAGAAGCGCTCGCATTCGGGCCCATCGCACGTCTTCTCTCGCGCTGGCAGGTACCGTTGGCGCCCAAACACCCGACAGCGCAGGTCGATTGGGTTGCTGGTTGCGCGGCCATGCTGCGGGTGGACGCTCTGCGAGAGATCGGTCTCTTCGACTCCGACTTCTTCCTTTATTTCGAAGAAGTTGAGCTCTGCCGTCGTGCTCGAACGGCTGGCTGGCAGATCTGGCACGTTGCCGAAGCAGAGGTCATCCATATCGAGGGTACGGCGACCGGTATCAAACAGAATTCCCGACACCGCCGCCCGCCCTACTGGTACCGGTCGTGGGCCCACTACTTCAGAAAAACCCATGGACGCTTCTATGCCTTGGCTACGGCTGCGGCGTGGATGCTCGGGGCGCTTCTGAATCTTGGGATCTCAAAGCTGCGTCGGCGCAGGCCCGCCGCGCCAGAGAGACTGTTTGCAGATTTCTGGGCCGCAGCGGGACGGCCTTTGCTGGGCCTTGAGGCGCGGTCTTATGAGTGACCTCACCGCCAACGGCACTACTGCCCTCTCAGCCGAAGTGTTCGCGCCGAACGAAGGCACGCAAAACTGCAACCCGGTCGGGATTGGGTTCTGGAGCCTCGTTGCAGAAGACTTCAGAACACACGGCGGGGATCTCCTGGCACAGGGCTTCTGGGCGTTATTCTGGCACCGCTTCGGGAACTGGCGCATGTCGGTGCAGCCAAGGCTCCTGCGTCTTCCCTTATCGGCGTTCTATCGGTTCATGCTGAAGCTTTGCGAATGGTGGGGCGGCATTTTTCTGCCCTATACGGTTCGCGTTGGCAGGCGCGTTCGGCTCGACCATTTCGGCGGGATGGTTCTTGTGGCCCAGTCGATCGGTGATGATGTCACGATCCGGCAGAATACGACATTTGGCATCGCCCGCCTCAATCGCCCGCACGATCGCCCGGTCATTGGCAACGGCGTCGAGATCGGTGCTGGCGCTGTGATTATCGGCGCCATCGGTGTTGGTGACCGTGCGATCGTGGGTGCCAACGCTGTGGTGACGCAGCACATCACCGCTGGCGCGGTCGTAGGCGGCGTGCCTGCTCGGGTGATCAGGCTCCGAGATGTGTCCGACGATGCGATCACAAGAAGCCGGCAAGGAGATGAGGTGGGGTATGTCGATGCCGTCGAGCGCCGCGCCTAAATCGTCCGTCGGTGCAGTCGTGATCGGTCGCAATGAAGGCGAACGCCTCGCCAGTTGCCTCGCATCCGTCTTGGCCGCCGTCGACCGGGTCGTTTATGTCGACTCTGGATCGGTCGACGGCAGTGCGGCCCTGGCGCAGAAGTCTGGCGCCATCACAGTCGATCTCGATCCGAAAACCCCCTTTTGCGCCGCACGCGCGCGAAACGCTGGCTTCGAGGCGCTCTTGGCGGGTTCATCACGACCTGAATTTGTCCAGTTCATCGACGGCGACTGCGAACTGCAAAGGGGCTGGATCACCAAGGCAACGTCGTTCCTCCGGCAAAATCCAGGAGTGGCGGTGGTTTCCGGTCGCCGCCGGGAACGTTTCGCTGAAAGGTCTGTCTACAACCGGCTCTGCGACTGGGAGTGGGATACACCCATCGGACTCGCCGAGGCCTGTGGCGGCGATGCCCTGATGCGCACTGAAGCGGTGAACTCGGTTGGGGGGTTCAATTCGGATCTCATTGCTGGCGAGGAACCAGAGCTGTGCGTTCGCTTGCGCGCCAAAGGTTGGCAGGTCTGGCGCCTCGACACTGAAATGACACTGCACGATGCCGCCATGACGCGTTTCGGCCAGTGGTGGAGGCGAACACGGCGTGCGGGTCATGCCTACGCCGAAGGGGCCGCGCTGCATGGACACCTACCCGAGCGGCATGGTGTCCGGGGAACCGCACGGGCCTTGATGTGGGGACTTGGTGTCCCGGCAACGGCGCTGTCCCTTAGCATGCTGCACCCAGCAGGTCTGTTGGTTTTGCTCGCTTGGCCTTTCCAGATCGTCCGATTGGTCGCACGTCACGGCGGTGGTCGCATCGGCTGGGAGCGCTCGCTGTTCCTGTTGCTTGGCAAAATCCCTGAGGCGATCGGGGTTCTCGAGTTTGTTTTTGGTCGCCTCAGCAATCGGCGGTCCAGCCTGATCGAGTACAAATAGGTGTCAGACACTGCATCGCCGTCTAACGCTCAACAAAGCCAAGAACCCTCCACCGCGTACTGGCGTGCAATCGATCAACGCTTCGCACGTTCCAAGACTCTTCCGAGACAACTGATCGGGCGGCTGCAACGCTTCTGGCAGGCCTTCAAACGACCCGAAGGGGATCGGACGCTGGAAGAGAAGCTCGCCATCGGCAGCGCCCTCACAACCTTCGAGTACGTCCTTACGATTTTCTTTCGGATCGGCTCCACACTCATTGTGACGCGCTTGCTTGCACCGGAGGTCTTTGGGCTGTTCGCGGTGATCGTGACATTTCAAGTGATCGCCTCGATGCTGTCCGATCTTGGCGTCCGGCAATTGATCATCGTGTCAGATCACACGGACGACCCGACGTTCCTCCAAACCTGCTGGACGGTTCAAATCATCCGCGGGCTTGTCCTTTGGGGCAGTGTCATCTGCATCGCCCTCTTGCTTTGGGTCCTGCACCTGTCTGACGTCATCGGAGGTGGTACCGTCTATGCAAGTCCGGTGTTGCCGTTTGCGCTGGCGCTCAGCGGCGCTCAACTCGCGCTTCAGGGCGCCGAGTCAGTCAATCAGCATGTCGACGTGAAATTCATGCGCTTTCGCCGGATCACGGTCCTGAACTGCATCCGGGCTGCGCTCGCGCCTGTGCTGACGATCGCGATCGCTCTTCATCATCCCAGCGTTTGGTCGCTGGTTGTCGCAGGGTTTTTGGGCAGCGCACTCAGTCTCGTCCTGACGTTTGTCCTGTTCCCCGGATGTCCCATGCGATTCTGTTGGGAGAGGCGATATGCCAACGAGTTGTTTGCCCGCGGTAAGTGGATCGTCGGCCAGTCCGGGCTCACCGTGATTGCAAAGTCTGCCGACAAGATCGTGCTCGGGGCGGTTCTGCCCGCGCCGATGCTGGGCATCTACTTTCTTGCGACGCAAATCATCGAGGTTCCGCACAACCTGTTGCACAGGCTTCAGGCAGCTCTGGGACTACAGTTCTTCCAGCGCACCTTCGAAGAGGCGAAAGATCCGACGGCAATCCGCAGCCGATACTATCGCTATCGCGTGCCTTTCGACCTGATAGCGTGCCTGCTGACGGGGGGGATGATCAGCGCCGCTCCGGCTGTTATCGATCTTATGTACGATCCACGCTATCAGCAGGCCGGGCCGATGCTTCAGATCCTGGCTCTCGGCCTGCCTCTCGCGACGGTGGGACTCATCAGGGAGGCGTTCAGCGCACAGAAGCGGTTCCGGACGCTGGCATTTATCAGTGCCATACAAGCCATATCGATCTGGCTTGGGTTGTTCGTCGCGATGCCGGTCTTGGGAGGCATGACCGGGGCGCTTTTGGTGATCGCGCTGCATCGTCTGCCAGAGATCGCGACGCTTTGGTTCCTCGCACAGCGCAGCGGCTGGGTCGGAATATTCAACGAAATCCGCTTCGCGCCTCTCATCTTGGTCGGAGCACTCATGGGTTGGGGCATGACGCAACTCTTCGGGTTTATTGACCTGTAATCCGTCAGTCTCCGGCTGCAACAAATCCAAGCCGCATCAGGAAGTGCCATGCGTTTTGCTGACGACTGCCAACACGATAGCCGTCATCTCAGGGTGAGACAGAATGGCCCAACAAGATTCACCATAAAGTTGTATGCTGCTGTATAATGACGGAGGATCTCCGTCATAGGATAAACCAGAGCAGGATGAACGAATGACTGAACAAACAATCGCACATGATAAGATCATGGAACTAACGGCAGATATTGTCGCCGCCCACGTGGCAAACAATCATGTACCGGCTTCAGATTTGCCCGCGACGATAGAAGCAGTTTTTGCCAAACTATCTGGACTTGAGACGACCGTCGCAGAAGAGACTGAACCTCCTGTTCCTGCGGTGCCTATCAAGAAATCTGTTACGGATGATTATCTGATCTGCCTTGAGGATGGCAAAAAGCTGAAAATGCTTAAACGACACCTCTCAAGCGCGTTTGACATGACGCCCGAGGACTACCGCGCCAAGTGGGGCCTGCCTTACGACTATCCGATGGTCGCGCCGAACTATGCAAAGAAACGTCAGGAACTCGCAAAGAAAATTGGCCTGGGCCGCAAACCGGCAGCCACCGAGGCACCGAAACCAAAGTCGCGCAGCAGGCGGAAGGCGACTTCATAGGTCCGTCAATTACAGGTCGTCCAGAGACCTCTTACAAATCGATCCCAAGGTGTTTTGTTGCCGCGTAGTCTATTGCATTGCTGCGGGCAATCCTGCCTTGGGATCAGGCGGAGCGCCGGACACCCCGCCAAGGCCAAGCAAAACGACGCTGCACAGGCCGAGCGATCCGCGGTAATGTTTGCCCGATGCATCCAATTGGCTTGCGGAAAAATCCTCTTGCGACGCTCCACATTGGTTGCATCTGCAGTAGCACCAATGCGCCAGACGCTGATGATCTATAGCAGGGTAAAGATCTCCCGCTCGTCCGGGGTGGCGTCTTCGAAACGGGCAATCGAGGTGACGTAGCCGTATACATCCGTGCATGCTGATCCAACCCGGCCAAAACGGCTGTCTGACGACACAGTCCCGGACATGAACTTGACGAGAATTCTCTGCCATCCCGCGCGGCTTGGTCCAGGGGCGGGCAGATGGACCCACGCGATCAGCTTTCGTAACGGGTGGCCCCGCGGCGCCTTGCATCGACGGGCCGTGACATCACCATGGCGTGGTGCGCGCGCTGATCGCAGTTTGAGCGCGGACAGACCCGGCAGTTAATCCCGATTTGGGTCGGCTGGGCGCCGGGAATGCTGAGATGCTCAGCATAGCCGATCCGCTCGGCGAACTCGACGCTGCACCCGATGGCCACCGCCAGACGTCCATCCGAGGAATGACGCGTGAAACGCGGCCGCTCAACCGTGCGCGAGAAGACGAAGAACCGGCTCTGGTCAGGCATCTCAACGAATTGCGTGACCACCTGACCGGGCACACGGAACGAGGTGTGGATATCCAGCCGCGGACAGGCCCCGCCGTGTTCGGCCAGCGGGAAGTCGGTCGAGTTGAAGCGTTTGGTCACGTTCCCAGCCTTGTCGATGCGCAGGAAGAAGAACGGAACACCCTGCGCGCCCCGGCGTTGCAGCGTGGTCGAACGGTGGCACGCTTGCTCGAAGCTGACACCGAACCGGGTCGCCAGATGATCCATGTCGTATTTGCAGGCCTCGGCCTCGGCCACAAAGGGCTCATACGGCATCAGGACGGCGGCGGCGAAGTAGTTTGCCAACTCGACCCGGCAGCGGGCGGCCCCGCGCGGTTCGGTAATCTGCGATTTCACGAGGATACCGTCCAGCACGGTGCGCTGCTCGATCAGACCCGCGACGTGGACCAATTGAAACACCCGGTTGGGATAGTCGAGCGCCTCGGAGAGACGCACTTCTCGCCGTTCCTCGTCGTAATCGCGCAGCGCATAGGGCAACTCGGATACCGGCACGACCTGCACCGAGATCCCGTGGCGCTCCCGCAATCGCTCCTTCACCCGTACGTAGATCTCGTCGGTCGCGACGTGCGAGCCGGGCCAGAACGCCTCCGCGGCACGCTCGAGCTTGGGAAAGTAGTTGTGCCGGCTGCGGAAATAGTTGTGCACCAGCGCCTCGGGAGAGGCCGTGATCATCGTCGATGTCGTATCCGCCCTGCCCTCGGCCACCGTGAGCAGCTGATCGGTTGCCGCCTGATGCGCCTCGTGCAGCCGAAGCAGGGACTGAACCAGATCCGGGCAATGCACCAGCGCCGCACGGAGTTGCGCGAGATCGGGCCGTGCGCTGTCAAACAGAGGATCCTGAAGCGCCGCGCGCAGATCGGACAGCAGCGTTGTCTCGGTATCGTCCGCGATCTCACGCCAATCGACACCATAAGCATCGAACAATTTGAGCATCACGGGCACCGAGACCGATCGCTCGTTCTTCTCCAGCAGGTTCACATAGGACGTGCTGATCCCAAGCGTCCTGGCCATCTGGGCCTGGGTTTCGGCCCGGTCCTGGCGCAGGCGGCGCAAGTGCGGCCCGATGAAGGTTTTGCTCATGATGCGCGGTGCGACATTCTGCGGGAGAGTGTAGAATTTACAATTACACAAAAATTTTAGTTTGTAAAACCGCGCATCCACAACAGGACCCGGTTTCGTTTCCGATTCCCGCAATGCGGGCGCATACCCCGCCGCAGACAAACAAAGATATCAGGAGGAACTCCATGCGAACCGGTCTGAACCACCTCTACATTCCTGGCCCGACGAACGTACCGGAAAGCGTGCGCCAGGCCATGAACGTGCCGATGCAGGACATGCGCGCACCGGATTTTGGCGATCTGACGTTGGCTTTGTTTGACGACCTCAAGAAGGTTCTTCGCACCGAGACCGGCACCGTGATGATGTTCCCCGGCTCGGGCACGGGCGCATGGGAAGCGGCGATCACGAACACCCTCAGCCCTGGCGACAAAGTGCTGATGTCGCGCTTTGGACAGTTCAGCCACCTCTGGGTCGAGATGGCAGAGCGTTTGGGCCTGGACGTCGAGGTGATAGATGTGACCTGGGGTGCGGGCGTCCCGGTTGAAGAATATGGCCGCCGCCTCGCTGCCGATGTGAACGGCGACATCAAGGCTGTCTTTGTCACTCACAACGAAACCGCTACGGGCGTGACTTCGGATGTGGCTGGCGTGCGCCGTGTGCTGGACGAGAGCTACCATGACGCGATGCTGTTTGTGGACGGCGTGTCGTCGATCGCGTCGCTCGACTTCCGCATGGACGAGTGGGGCGTCGATCTCGCCGTTACCGGCAGTCAGAAAGGTCTGATGTTGCCCGCCGGCCTTGGCATTCTTGGCGTCAGCGAAAAGGCGCTGATTGCGGCGAAACGCGCAACCATGCACAAGGCGTATTTCGACTTCGGCGACATGATCAAGATGAACGCCGACGGCTACTTCCCCTACACCCCGCCGACGCAGCTGTTCCATGGCCTGCGCCAGTCGCTGGACCGGATCTTCGCAGAAGGTCTGGACAACGTCATCGCCCGCCACACACGCCTTGCGACTGGTGTGCGCCGGGGCGTGGACGCCTGGGGTCTTGATCTGGTTGCCGAGCACAAGCAGTGGCACTCGGACACCGTCTCGGCCATTCGGGTGCCGAACGGCGTCGATGCCCGCGACGTGATCCGTATCGGTTATGAGAAATACTCGATCTCGTTCGGCAGCGGGCTGTCCAAGCTGGCGGGCAAGGTTTTTCGGATCGGCCACCTGGGCGACCTGAACGAAGGCATGTGCCTGACCGCGCTGTCGCTGGCCGAGCTGTCGCTGGCCGAAGCAGGCGCAAAAATCGAGTTCGGCTCGGGCGTTGCTGCAGCGCAGCAGTGGTACGCCGAGCAGGGTGCGGCGACCGACATGCTGATGGCGGCCGAGTAACACACCCAAATACCAAGACTATCAAAGACACCGGACTGCCCTCGCGGGGGGCAGTCAACACCACCCGTTTGCCCCGCGTGATGAACCAGATGATTGGGAGGATCCCTCATGGACATCCACGAGTATCAGGCGAAAGACATTCTTGCGCGTCTCGGCGTGCGCGTTCCGAAAGGCGGTTTGGCCTATTCCCCCGAACAAGCCGGGTTCCGTGCCCGCGAGCTTGGCGGCGAAGCATGGGTTGTGAAAGCACAGATCCACTCCGGCGGACGCGGTGAGGCGGGCGGCGTTAAACTCTGCCGCTCCGTGGCCGAAGTTCAGGACTACGCCACATCGTTGTTCGGTCGCCAACTGGTGACGAAACAAACAGGTGAGACAGGCAAAGGCGTCTATCGGATTTGGGTCGAGGAAGCCTCCGACATCGCGCAGGAACTCTATCTCGGCTTTGTGCTGGATCGCAAAACCGAACGGATCATGATCGTCGCCTCCGCTCAGGGCGGAATGGAGATCGAGGACCTTGCCGAAAGCGACCCCGACAGCCTGCGCCGGATGGTGATTGATCCAGCGGTGGGTCTCGCGGAATTCCAGGCGCGGGAGCTGGCTTTCTCGCTTGGCCTGAAAGGTGCCCAGATCGGCCAGATGGTGACGACCCTCAAGGCATGCTACAGGGCCTACCGCGACCTCGACGCCATGATGGTCGAGATCAACCCGCTGGTCATCACCGGCTCGGGCGATCTGGTGGCGCTGGACGCGAAGATGTCGTTCGACACCAACGCATTGTTCCGCCGGTCCGAGGTCGAGGCCCTGCGTGACCGCAGTCAGGAAGACCCGCGCGAGTGCACCGCCGCCGACAATGGCCTCGCTTATGTGGGCCTCGACGGCGATATAGGCTGCATCATCAACGGCGCGGGCCTCGCCATGGCGACGATGGATATGATCAAGCTGGCGGGCGGCGCGCCAGCCAACTTTCTCGACATCGGCGGCGGTGCCAGCCCCGAGCGGGTGTGCACTGCCTTCCGCACGGTGCTGTCGGACAGCAACGTCTCGGTGATCCTTGTTAACATCTTCGCGGGCATCAATCGGTGCGACTGGGTCGCCGAGGGGGTCGTGCAGGCCTACAAGGCCGAGGGTCTGACCCTGCCTGTCGTCGTCCGCCTCGCCGGCACGAATGTCGAGGAAGGCCGCAAGATCATCCAGGACTCTGGCCTGCCGCTCATCACCGCCGACACGCTGGCCGAAGCCGCAGCCGCGGCTGTCGATGCCCGCTTGCAACGCGCCGCCTGAGGAGGACAGACTGATGGCAATCCTGATTGACGAAACCACCCCCATTATCGTGCAGGGCATGACCGGCCGCATCGGTCAGTTCCACGCGATGGAGATGATCGAAACCGGCACCAACGTCGTTGCTGGCGTCACCCCAGGGCGCGGCGGCGAGACCGTTCTGAACCGTCCAGTCTTCAATACCTGCCGCGAAGCGGTCGACAAGGTCGGCGCCGAGGCGTCGCTGGTCTTCGTGCCGCCGCCCTTTGCGGCGGATGCGATCATGGAGGCCGCCGAGGCCGGCATCCGCACCATCGTCTGCGTCACCGACGGCATTCCCGCCCAGGACATGATGAAGGTGAAGCGGTTCCTCTGCCGCTTCCCCGCCACCCGCAAACCGCGGCTGATCGGGCCGAACTGCGCGGGTGTAATCTCCCCCGGCAAGGCGTTCATGGGCATCATGCCGCCTTCGATCTACGTGCCGGGCCGCGTCGGCATCGTCGGGCGCTCGGGCACGCTGGGCTATGAGGCCGCCAGCCAGATGAAGGCGCTGGGGATCGGCGTCTCGACCTCAGTCGGCATCGGCGGCGATCCGATCAACGGCTCGTCCTTCCGCGATGTCCTGGAACTGTTCGAGGCCGACCCGGAAACCGATGCCGTGATGATGATCGGCGAGATCGGTGGCCCCCAGGAGGCCGAGGCCGCGGCCTACGCCCGCGATCACATGTCCAAGCCCGTGGTTGCCTATATCGCCGGGCTGTCCGCACCCAAAGGCCGCAAGATGGGCCATGCCGGGGCGATTATCTCGGCCTTTGGCGAGAGCGCGCAGGAGAAGGTCGAGATCCTGTCCCAGGCCGGGATCACCGTTGCGCCTAACCCATCCTCGATGGGCGAGACGATGGCCAAGGTAATCCAGCCCCGCGCTGCCGCTTGACAAGATCAACCGGGACCGTCCTGCGGTCCCGGACACCCCTAGCCGTGAATATCAGCCCAGGTCAGATCGAACCGGGCGAGATACTTCCTGAGCCTGTCCGCATCGTTCTGAGATTTGCGCGCCGCGCGTGAGGCCGCGAAAAGGCGCCTCCCTGCATCGCTGAGACTGGAAGCCTTGCGGCAGGTCCGCAGCACGGCGGCCAGTTGCACCAGATCGAACTGGTCCAGCGCCTCTGCCGCGTCTCCCAGATACAAGCGCACCAGACGACCATCGGGCTCATCGCGCGCACTGGCCCAATGGGCGCTGAGGTAGGCGATCTCCTCCTCGACCATGGCAATCGTGATCCGCCCGCGCGGGGCCAGCGTGCACATCCGCTGGATCGACGCGCCGAGATCGCGGAAATTCCCCGGCCAGGGCGTGCCGGGATCGGCAGCAAAGCGCAGATAGGCCTGCCGGGCATCGGCATTGAACCCGACGCGGCTGCCGAGCAGTTTTTCGGCCCGGTCAAGCTCATAGTCGACATTCGGCTCGATATCCTGGCGCCGGTCCCTGAGGTCCGGCAAGGTGAACGTCCAGAGGTTCAGCCGGTGGAAGAGATCCTTGCGGAACGTCCCCTCGGCGACCATTGCGGTCAGATCCCGGTTTGCACCGGCGATCAGATGGAACCGGCAGGACACCTCATAGTCCGAGCCGAGCGGATAGAACGTGCCAGTCTCGATCGCGTGTAGGATCGCAGCCTGCTCGTCCGGGCCAAGCGTGTCGATCTCGTCAAGGAACAGCACGCCTCCATCGGCCTCGCGCAGCAGGCCGCGCCGTTCGGGGGAGGAGCCTACGCCGCGCCGTTGACCGAACAGTGTGGCAAGGCCCCGTTCGCCCTGGATCGTTGCGCAGTTCACATGGACCAGCCGTCCCTTCACGCGCCGGCGTTGCAGTTTCAACTCGTAGATCCGCTCGGCCAGTTCCGACTTGCCCGTGCCTGTGGCACCTTGCAGCAGGATAGGCGCGTCTGAGGTCGAGGCCACCCGCTCGATCCGAGCGATCAGATCGTTGAATGCGGGGTTGCGCGTCTCTATCCCGGCCTTCAGCAAAGCGATGTCATCCTGCGTGACCAGATCGAACCGCTGTTGCAGCGCGTTATAGCGGCTGAGGTCGAGGTCGATGACGCCGAGCGTGCCATCGCGCGGCTCGTCCCCTCGTGGTGGGCCGGTCTGCACAAGACGTGCTGGGATGTGACGGCTTTCGGCCAGCAGGAACCAGCAGATCTGCGCGACGTGCGTGCCGGTGGTCAGGTGGACGTGATAACGCTCGCGGTCCTCGTCGAACCCGTACCCTTGAGCGAAGTCGAACAAGGCTCCGTAGACCTCCTCGAAATCCCACGGGTCCTTCAGGTCCAGCCGTTGTAGCATCACCTCGGTATCCGGCGAGACATTCTCCACGAGCCGCTGGACGTTCTCGGCGAGACGCAGCCAGCGTTGATCATGCAAGATCTCGAGTCGGGCGACGGGGAACTCCGGGTGCGCGCAGAGTTGCACGGTCGGGCGCCACTTGCGTTTGCGCCCGGCGTCGAGCTGTGTACCAAGGAATCCGAGGACAACATTCAGCATAATATATCTCATAGGATAAAATACGATCCCATGGAATAGTTTTTCGAGCCTAGCGAACTTTCTTACCCGCCGAAATCTCGCGTTTTCAATGCTTTACCCCAATTCACGAATTCCGTTCGGCCCGATACGGAATCGCGGCACATTTCTTCCCGTCAACGAAGAAGGATGAGCCGAGAGCAAACAAATCCGTGTTTGCAGCGATCAGAGGCCGGGAGCCGACCGCGGCCCCGGCCGACGCCTTCAAGACCGAGGAGACGAGACATGACGCAAGAGATCCAGGAGATTGAAATGCAGGACGCACCGGCGCCGGTGACCGGCAAGGACCTGATCGCGTGGGGCCATCGCCCGGGGCCGCGCTTCCCGGATCTGCTCGAGCGGGCCAACGCGGCGCGGGCCGAAGGATTGGGTCTGGTCAAGATCCGCGACATGCTTGCACCTGATCTGCCGCCGCCCCCGCCGCCAACGCAGGATCTGCGCGCACGCGGAGAGGTCGCGTTCCATCAGAACATCGAAGCCGACGGCCCGGACGAGGAAGACAACGTCGCCAAGGTTCGCCAGACGATGACCGAGCTGATGTGCACCCCGACGATCGAGGCGGGCGCCATCATGCCGGATGCCTGTCCGGCAGGTCCGGTCGGGACGATCCCGGTGGGCGGTGTCGCGGCTGCGCGCAACGCGATCCACCCGGGGATGCACTCGGCGGATATCTGTTGCTCGGTCATGATCACTGATCTTGGCAAGGCCGATCCGAAGGCTGTGCTGGACGCCGCGCAGTCCGTGACCCATTTCGGGCCGGGCGGGCGGCGCCAGGGCCAGCGGTTCACCGTCTCGCTCGACCTGATGGATGCGTTTCGTGAGAACCGGTTCCTGAACGAGCCGAAGACGATCCGCATGGCGCAGGAACATATGGGCACCCAGGGCGACGGGAACCACTTCCTGTTCGTCGGGCGTTCGCGGGCGACAGGGAACACAGCGATTGTGACCCATCACGGCTCGCGCGGGCCAGGGGCGCGTCTCTACAAGGCGGGGATGGAAGTGGCGGAGAAATACCGCCGTCAGCTTTCGCCCCAGACGCTGAAGCAGAACGCTTGGATCCCGGCGGATACCGAGGAGGGCGCGGCCTATTGGGAGGCGTTGCAGCTGATCCGCACGTGGACGAAAGCG
>JBCBOR010000030.1:0-48685 GCA_039821125.1 Pseudomonadota bacterium | reverse complement strand
TTCCTCTCCCCCCCCCCCTTCCTTCGCGCCCCCCTCCCCCCGGGGCCCCCCCCCGCCCCCCCCCTGGGGGCCTGGCGCCGGCGGGCGGCGCGGCCCCCCCCCCCCCCACCGCCGTGTCAGGTCGCTATTCCCATTCCAGTTCCTTGAAGGCCGCGGTGGCGTTGCGCGGGTTGAACTCGTCGAAAAGCTGCCAGTCGCCGCGCTGCGACTCGCCGAGGTGGTCGATGGCAGAGCGCATGCTCTCCCCCCGCTCGATGGCAGCGCGCACCTCCTCTGTCAGCGCGGCGAGATAGCCGCGCACCGGATCTCCCCCAGCAGGCCACGCAAGGCTCGCCGGGCCATGCCCGGGCACGACCCGGGCCACATCGGCCATGGCCATGTCGTCCAGGACCGCCTGCCAGCCGAGGATCGAGCCATCGAGCGCAGGTGTGTGCCCGGCGAAGACCAGATCGCCCGCGAACAGCGTTCCGGTCGCCGGATCCAGCACTGTCAGATCATTATCCGTATGCGCCGTCGGGTAGCTCTGCGTGATAACCGTGCGTCCGCCAAGGTCGAAGACTTGACCCGGTTGCGCTGCACGGTCAGGTGCCACCAAGGTCGATCCGAGATAGGCTGCAGCGCCCATCATCTCGGACAATACCGCTTGATAGCGCCCGGCCCTGTTGGCCAGCGCATCGGGCAGGTTGGCATGACCGATCACCTCGGCCCCGGCGCGGCGAAAGAGATCGGCCCCCAGCACGTGATCGGGATGCATATGCGTTAGGAACAGGTAGCGGATCGGCAGGTCCGTGCGCGCCCGGATCGCCGCATAGAGCCCCTGGGCCACCCAATAGGACCCGCCCGCGTCGATCACGGCCACGGCATCCGCGCCGATGACAAAACCGATATTCGCGAGATCCCCGCGGTTCTGCCGGCTGGGGATCGCATGAAGGCCCGTATGGACGAAGACGCCGTCGGCGACCTCCTCCACCAGCAGCGGTGGCACCGCGGCGGCAACCTCCTCCGGCGACAGGCAGCGCGCGCTCGAGACGGTCAGCGTGTCATGCGCTGCGGCCCAGTCCGCCGCGACGCGTTCCCGCCCGGCTTCACAGGTCGCGCTGTCCGGCGCCGCGACCGGGATCAGTCGATCGCTGCACTCCGGGGCGCCCGATAAACAGATTGTGATCAGGATCTCGAACATCACCCCTCCGTTCGCCACTAAAGCAGCATTGATATTTATCAATTCGTATCTGTACTTTGGTCGCAGTGGCACGCGCGGTCCAGCCGCGAAGAGACCATGACCTCTGGGAGAACGCCATGCTTACACGTTTTATGTCCGCGACCGTTCTGGCTGCTGCGCTCGGGCTGACCCCGGCTCTGGCCGAGGAGATCCGCAACCCGCTGAAAGATGGGGAGACCTGGGCAGACCTGCGCGGTGACGTCATCGGCGATGTCCAGATCCAGAACGGTGCCGGTCTGTTCGCGCTCGATGCACCCTATCGTGCCCATGATGCAGCAATTGTGCCCATCCGGATCACGCAAGATGCCGGATCGGATACGCGCATCACCCGGCTGACCCTCGTGGTGGACGAGAACCCGGCACCGGTCGTGGCAACCTTCGATCTAGATCCCGGTATCGGGCATCTCGATCTCGAGACGCGGGTGCGGGTGGATCAGTACTCAAATGTGCGCGCGATCGCCGAGACCGAAGAGGGTCAAACCTATATGGCCGGGCGCTATGTGAAGGGTGCTGGCGGGTGCTCGGCTCCGGCACTGAAGGACATGGAGGCCTCGCTCGCCGCTGCGGGCAAGATGCGCATGAAGTTCTTCGATCAGGCTGTCGGAGCAGCGAAAGTGGGAACCGTGGCCAAGGCCAGCGCCCCTGCGGCGCAATCCTCCATGCGGCAGCAGGCGCAGGTGATGATCCGCCACCCGAACTATTCCGGCATGCAACGCAACCAGGTGACCAATCTCTTCATCCCGGCTTTCTTCATACACGAGCTGGAAGTCTTCCAGGGCGAGGAGCGGCTGTTCCGCATGGAAGGCGGAATCTCGATCAGCGAGGATCCGGTGTTCCGTTTCACATATACCCCAAACGGCGCCGAGACCTTCCGGGTGCGGGCAACGGATACCGATGGCACCGTCTACGAGCGCAGCTTCCCCGCGGCCGGTCAGGCAAGCTGACCCAGAGGATCGTCTTCTAGCCACAAGGGTGCGTCACAGACGCACCCTACGCCACGTCGCGCTACACCCCGTAGGGTGCGTCCGTGACGCACCCTTGTCTCTAAAAGCAGCGGATCTCGGCTTCTGCCTGCGCCCGGCGCAGATCGGCCACCACGCCCTTTGCCCGCTCCGCCGTGCGGAAGATGGCCATCCGCTCGCCCGCCGTCTGGCGCATTGACAGCACGGTCTCGGCCGAGACGTATTCCTCATAGGGCAAGATCGACGCGATCACATCGATCGAGCAGGAGCACTTCAGAAGCAACGCGCGCGTCTGCCCGTTGGCAGCCATGCAGGCAAAGACGTAATCGGCCCGCGCCTCGGTCGGATAGTCGTTCAGCACCGGCGCGAGCGGTTGGGCCGAGACGGACGCAGTGCCCGCCACGACGATCACCGCCGAGATCATCATCCGAAACCCGCGCATCTCACTCTCCCATCCTGGTATCGTGCAACATGAACGTCTCGCGATAGGCCACGATGCCGTCCGCGGCGGGCGGCGTGTCCGCTTCGAACAGAACAAACCCGCCGGTCGCCGCCTCGGCCATCACAAATCGAAGGGTCATCTCGGCGAAGTTGCCCATCCGGTCGCGTTTCGCGTCGTTGAGAAACGGGCGCAGGATGATCTCGCGGGCCGCGACCTCGGCCCCGCCAACCTCAATCGTGATGTCGTTCACCTGATCGGCGGCGGCCAGGGCCTCTTTCATCCGGTTGCGAATGTAGAACGGGCTGCCGCCGGTGATGGTCGACATGGCGCGCGCACTCGACTCGAGCATGATCGGCAGCAGTGGATTGCCACTGGAGGCCGGGAAGGTCCCGACGACGCGCAGCGCCTCGCCCGAGCCCATGCGGACCTGCGCCGCCCGGATGCCATCATCGGCGGTGCCCAGCACCACCATTGCAGTGCCACCCTCGACGGGACGCAGCCCCTCAGTCCGCAGAACCATGCGGTCATGCGCATAGCCAATCTCGGTCTTCGCGGCGATCCCGTCCAGCACATCGGCCCGGAACAGCTCCTCGCTCGCCGGCCCGGCCACGGCCGGACCCGGCTCTGCCAGGACCACCGCAGCAGCAACCGCCAACGCCATCACATTCCACATGCTCACCTCACGTCTCCCCGTCCTTGACGAGCACAAAGCCCCGTCCACGCACCGTTCGGATCTCGAACCCGAAATCCGCTGTCGGTGCCAGTTTTCGCCTGAGATAGCCGAGATAGACATCGACCACATTCTCGGACGAGCCGCCCTCGGCAAGCCAGAGCGCATCGAAGATCGCACCGCGGCTCATGACCTGTCCGGTGTGCTCGAGCAGCAGGTGCAACAGATCTAGCTCGCGCTGGGTCAGCGTCACACTGCGCTCACCCGCACGGACTTCGCGCCGTTCGGTGTCTATGGCCAGTTCGCGTGTGGGCGCCTCGGCGCTGCGCCTGTGTTCCTGGACCTTCAGCCGGGCAACCAACTCGTCAAAGACGAAGGGCTTTGCGACATAGTCATCGGCGCCCGCGGCAAGGCCCTTGGCGCGGTCTTCAACCTCGCTCAGAGCGCTCAGCATGATGATGGGAATGTTCACGCCCGACTTGCGCAGGGCACGGACCAGATCGTGTCCGTTCTCCTCGCCCAGCATGACATCGACAATCGCCGCATCGCAGCCACGCGAGACACAGCGCACCGCGCTCGAGGCATCCTGCGCAACCATCGGCTGATAGCCGACCCGGGCCAGCCCGCGCGACAGCGCCGAGCTGATATCGTCGTCATCCTCGACGATCAGAACCCTGGTCATGCCCTCACCCATCGCGCGCTGCCGTTCCTGTCACCGCTGTTGTTTCGGCCCGAGTATCCCCGCCTGGCAGGGTCATCACAACCCTTGCACCGCGCGCGGTCGCCGGGCTGCCTCCGGGGGCTTCTGGCGCCGGCGACATCAGGCGGATCGCTCCGCCCTGCTGTTCGACGATCCAGCGCGCCAGCGACAGACCGACGCCAAAGCCCGTGCCCGAGGTCTCACGCGTGCCGCGGGTGAACCGCTCGAACACCGTCTCGATCTCGTCATCGGGCACGCCCGGGCCTTCGTCGGTCACCGAGAGACGCACGTTTGGGCCATCGCGCCAGCACGCGACCTCGATCCGTTTGCCCGCTGGCGTCTTCTTCACGGCATTCTCGATCAGCCCGCTGACGATCTGGCGGCACCAGTCGGGATCGCCGATGGCGGTGACCGGATCGAGCCGGGCGATGATCTCGATCTTGCGCCGCTTTGCCTGGCGCATCATGTCGTCGATCGCTGATGCTGCGGCATGGTCGGCGCGAAACGGCACGGAGTCCAGATCGATCTGCCCGGTCTCGGACCGCGCCACGCGCAGCAGGTCGTCGATGCGCCGGTTCAGTCCGCCCGCGCGAGCGCGGATCGTTGCCATGGCGCTGTCAATCTCCGCGGCACTCATCGCGCCCTTCTGGCCAAGCTCGGTCTCGGCCAGGATCACGGTTAGCGGTGTGCGCAACTCGTGCCCGATATCGGCGAACAGGCGCCGCCGTTCGGCGTCGATCTGGCTGAGCCGGTCATTGGCCGAGGAAAGCTCGGCGGTGCGTGCATCGATGATCTCGGTCAGCCGCGCGGTGTCGGCATCGACCTCGTCGCGCCGCGCCCGCAGACGCGTGGCCATGCGGTCGATCTCGCCAAAGACCCAGCCAAACTCGCTGTGCGAGCGTGCGGGCAGGGTCACGTCGAAGTCTCCCGCGCCGATCTGCTCGGCCGCTCGGCGGATCTCGGCGATCTGCGCGATCATCGGACGGACAAGAAAGACGTAGAACAGAACCGTAAGCGCAGCAGCGGCAACCGCGGCCCCGAGCGCGACCCGGATCAGCCACTCGCGCAGCGCCGCAACCTTGCCTGCCGCGTTGTCGCGTTCGCGCCGTTCCTCGGAAATCGCCTCGTTCAGGAGCGGCGAGAACTGGGTCGCAAACCCGTCGAGATGCACGCGCAACGGCCCGTCCTGTCCGGTGCGCCGGATCTCGCGCAGCAGGGCTTCGAACTGCGCGCGCATCCGGGCCAGCACCAGGGACTGCGTGGCGCGGCGCATCTGTTCGGCCTCGCCATCCTCCTGCGCCGCGGCGACCGATGCGGCGAGCGCCGTATCGACCTGAGCAAAGGCGGCCTCGACCCGCTCGGCTGCCGACTGCCGCCGGGCCTCTCGCGCATCCTCCGGCACGGAGACAGGCGCGGTCTCGACCGAGACGACGGCGTAGTCGCTGACACGGGCCGAGACCTGCCCCAGCAGGTCTATCCGCTGCTGCGCCGCGAGAGAGCGTTCGATCAATTGCGCCGTCGCTCCGGCGCCATAGGCGGCCAGAAGTGCCGCGAAGACCGCAACGAGGGCGATGATTGCCGCCCCGGCAATCAGGCGATAGCGCAACGAATGCCAGGGCCGGACCCGGATCCGAGCGCTGTTTGGGCGGCTATCGGACATCGCCATACCATTCCCGGCAGAGCGCATCGACAGCGGCGGCATCGGCACGCCGCGTGCGATCCAGCGGCGATGCCCGGTCCTTGCGCAGCGTTGCGGGGGGACCGTCAAGCTCGAGCACCCGGTCGCACAGCGCCAGCGCCTCCGCCCGGTTGTGGGTCGCGATCAGCGCCGAGGCACCGGTGCGGTCCAGCGCCTCGGTCAGCAGCCCGCGCATCGCCTGAGCCGAGGCCGGGTCCAGCGAGACCAGCGGCTCGTCCATCAGGATCACCGACGGCTCGACGGCCAGCGCCCGGGCCAAAGCCGCACGGCGCTGCATCCCGAGCGAGACTTTCTCCGGGTACTGGTCCGCCGCATCGGCAAGGCCAACCTCGGCCAGCCGGGCACGCGCCGTCGGCTCGCCCCCGGCATCGGGGATCAGCGCGATGTTCTGGACCAAGGTGCGCCACGGCAGCAGGCGCGGCGTCTGGAAGACCATGGCGATCTGCCCGTTGGGCCGGCTGACCCGCCCGTCGAACACGGGATCGGTCCCGGCGATCAGACCCATCAGCGTCGACTTGCCGATACCGGACGGACCCAGCAGGGCGACCCGCTCGCCCGCTGCAATCTCAAACGCCATCGGTCCCAGAACCTGATGGCTCCCGAAACACTTTGACTGGATATCGACGGACAGGGCGGTCATCGCCGCCAGCGGTTCGCGGCCCGCTCCCACGGCTCGAGCACCAGCAGTTCGATCGCCTGTACGACCACGATGAAGCCCAGCGCATAGGCCAGAATCGCGGCCACGTCGAACAGCTGGAAATGGGCGTAGATCTCGAAACCGACGCCATTGGTGCGGCCGAGAAGCTCGACGACCAGAACGATTTTCCAGACCAGCGCCAGCCCGTTCCGTGCCGCAGCGGCAAAGAACGGCGCAAGCTGCGGCAGCACCACATGGATCAGGCGCTCGCGCCAGTCCAATCGGTAGACCGCCGCCATCTCGGCCAGATCCTTCGACAGGGCCCGCGCCCCTTCGCGCACGGTCGCGGCGACGTTCGGGATCTTGTTGATCGACACGGCGGTGATCGCCGCCACCTCGGTCAGACCGAACCAGACATAGCAAAGGATGATCGTCACCAGCGCGGGAAGGTTCAGGAACAGCACCAGCCAGCCGCCGAAGATCCGGTTGGCATCCGCGCTCATCCCCAGCGCGATACCGATGGCGGACCCGATGGCCATGGCGATCACGAAGGCCGCCGTCACCCGCAGCAGTGTTGCGCCGAGATGGCCGAAATACCCCTGGGCAATCTCGATCTGCGCCGCGCGAACAACCTCGAGCGGACCGGGCAAGGTGTCGAGTTGCAGCACACTCGAACACAGCGTCCAAAGGGCAACCAGACCGGCCAGCGATACCAGCGGCCAGACCGCGCTTTGCCCGCGCCCCATGCGTCAGTCTTCTTTGATCTCGGGGAACACCAAGCGATCAAAGGCACCCGCTTCGGTCAGGAATTTCGACCCGGCCCGATCCACCAGAACGTCATAGAGGCGCTGCGCCGCCAAGGTGTTGGCACCGGTCCAGGGCTCCGGGATCCCGGCCCGGTAGGCATCGCGCAACGCGAGAAACTCGGCCTCCGACTTGGCGCGCATCAGCGGGCGGAGATCCTCCCACGCGGCATCGTCGGTCGCGAGCACCGCGCCCGCTGCACGAACCGCGCGCAGAAAGCCTTCAACCGTGGCCGGGTCTGCTGTCGCCTCATCCCAGACAAAGCCGATCAGGGGCGGAGCGGGCTCGATCCTGAGCGCCTTCATCGCCTCGGCGACGGCGATCAGTTCGGGATTACCCGCCGCACGCAACCGGGCCGCAAAGGGCCAATAGGTCGAGACCGCGTCGATTACCCCGTTCTCGAGCTGTTTGCTCATCAGCGGGGGCGCACCAAACAGTTGCTCGGTTTCCTCGACCAGCGAGAACCCGCAATTCTGATGCACGAGCGCCTGTAGCACCAGCCAGCTCTTGTCCAGTTCGCCGCCGACGACGCCGACGGTCTTGCCGCGCAACCCGCATATATCCGCCAAAGCCTCGCGCGTGACGACCGCACCCAGAGCTGTGGAGTAAGGCGAGAACCGCAGCACCTTGCCGTTCTTGCGCTGGCGCATCGCCCAGACCCAATCGGTGACGATCATGTCGGCGTCGCCAGCCTGGAAAGCGATTGCGGTGGCCGCCTTGCCGGCGAGCGGCACAACCTCGAGCACCACGCCTTCGGCCCGGTCGAGCCCGCGCGACGAGATTGTCTGCATCAGCCAGTTGACCGTGCCGAATTTCAACACCCCGACACGGATCGTTTTATCCGCCGCGGCGGCGGGCATGGTCGAGAATGCCACCGCCAAAAGCGCGGCGAGGATCATGCGGCCCATCATGTCGTCCTCCCTGATCCGGCGTCATGCCGGTCGGTGTCCGGGTGTTCCCGTGACATTTTGTTCACTCTCGTCAGATGCTCAACATAGCCTTTGATCGCATGCCGGACAGGCGCGGCGCTCTGCGGATAAGGACAAACTAAGAAAGCCGCGGCGCATGCTTGACCCGTCCGCGGGCGCAAGCGTTACTGCGGGGCAAAGAAGAGACGGGCGGAGGATGACGCGTGCTGAGATCCATTTCGCTGGCCGCCTTTGGTGCGGCACTGCTGCTGGCCATGGCGTCCGGCACACCCCTTCAGGCTGCCGACAAGATCGAAATCAGGACCGGCCTCTTGCGCGTGGCCGAGGAGCGCCCGCTGCCGATCTCGCGCGTTGATCTGCCGCCTGAGGATCTGGGCACCGCAGGCGGCACGCTCGCAGTCGCGGACAACAACACGACGGGCAGTTTCCTTGGCCAGGTCTACTCGATGGATGTCGTCGACACCCCGCCAGCCGAGGCCGTTGCTGCCGCCGAGGCGATGCTGGCGGATGGGATCACCATCATCACGGTGATGGGCAGTGCCGAGACCGTCCTCGCCATCGCGGATTTGCCCGGTGCCAAGGACGCGCTGATCCTGAACGCGACCGCCACCGACGACCGCCTGCGCAACGACGCGTGCCGGGCCAATGTACTGCACACAGCACCATCCCGCGCGATGATCGCCGATGGTCTCGCGCAATACATGATCTGGAAGAAGTGGGACGCGTGGCTGCTGGTCCACGGCTCGAACCCCGCGGACGGGCTGAAGGCCGATGCGTACCGCAATGCCGCGAAGAAATTCGGCGCCGAGATCGTCGAGGATCTGGTGTTCGAGGACACCGGCGGCGCGCGCCGGTCGGACTCGGGCCATGTGCTGGTGCAAAAACAGATCCCGGTCTTCATGCAGGAGGCCGACGATCATGACGTTGTCGTCGCCGCGGACGAGAGCGGCGTCTTCGGCGTCTACCTGCCCTATCGCGGGTGGGTCGCTCGGCCCGTTGTCGGCGATGCGGGGTTGACCGCATCGCTCTGGCATCCAGGGCACGAAAGCTACGGCTCGACCCAGTTGCAGCGCCGGTTCGAGAAGCTGGCCGGGCGCCAGATGCGGGACGAGGATTTCACCGTCTGGACCGCCATCCGCGCCATCGGCGAGGCGGTGACGCGCACCAACTCGGGCGAGACGGCAACCCTGCGTGAATATCTTCTGGGCGAAGAGTTCAAGCTAGCGACCTTCAAGGGCCAGCCGACCAGCTTCCGTCCGTGGAACGGGCAGTTTCGCCACGGCGTGATCCTGGGGGATGCCAAACTGGTCGTCTCGATCTCGCCGCAGGAGGAGTTCCTGCACCAGCGCACGCGCCTCGACACACTTGGCTTCGACGAACCCCAAAGCACATGCCGGGCGTTCTAGACGGCGCCGCCCCGCCCGCGCTGTCGGTTGCCGGGGTAGCCCACCACTATGGGCGCACAGTCGCGCTTGACGACGTGACGCTGGCGGTCAGGCCAGGCACGTTCACGGTTCTGCTGGGGGTGAACGGCGCGGGCAAGACGACGCTGTTCTCACTGATCACCCGGCTCTTCGCGACACAGCAGGGCGCGATCTCGATCTGCGGCGCATCGCTCTCCGAGACGCCGTCGCAGGCGCTCCGCTCGCTGGGCGTGGTGTTTCAGAGCCGGGCGCTCGATGCCAACCTGACGGTTGCGCAGAACATGATCTATCAAGGGGCGCTCTACGGGATCGGGCGGCGCACATCGCTGGCGCGGGGGCTGGCGTTGCTGGACCAGATCGGTCTGGCCGATCGGATCGATCACAAGGTCGGGCGCCTGTCGGGTGGGCAGCAGCGCCGGGTCGAGATCGCCCGCGCGCTGCTCCACGAACCGCGCCTGATCCTGTGCGACGAAGCGACCGTGGGTCTCGATGTCAAATCCCGCACCGACATCGTCGCGACCCTTCACCGGCTGGCGGCAGAGACCGGGATCGGCGTGCTTTGGACCACGCACCTGATCGACGAGATCGAGCCTGACGATCCTGTCTACCTCCTGCACAAGGGCCGCGTGTGCGCCCACGGATCAGCCGCCGAAATCGCCCAGGCCCATGGCGCGGGTGGGTCGCTGTCCGACGCCTTCCTCGCTCTGACCCGGGCTGACCAGGCGGGCGCCACGGGCGCGGCATGACCGGGTGGAACGCATGGGCGATCTGTGCCTGGGGCGTGGCCTGGCGCGAGATGCTGCGCTTCTTCCAGCAGAAGGAGCGCTTCTTCGCCGCCCTCGTGCGTCCGCTGGTCTGGCTGATCATCTTTGCCGCGGGGATCCGAGCGGTTCTGGGGATCCCGCCGCAGCCGCCCTACCAGACCTACATGACCTATGACGACTACGTGGTCCCGGGGCTTTGCGCGATGATTCAGCTTTTCAACGGCATGCAGTCGAGCCTCTCCATGGTCTACGACCGCGAGACCGGCGCCATGCGGACGCTGCTGGTCAGCCCGTTCCCGCGCTGGTACGTGCTGACCTGCAAGCTGTTCGCCTCGGTGACGGTCTCGCTGGTGCAGGTCTACACCTTCCTGCTGATCGCATATTTCTGGGGGATCGAGCCACCGGCCTGGGGGTATCTCACGGCCCTGCCCGCGCTCATCCTGTCCGGTCTGCTGCTGGGGGCGATCGGATTGCTGCTCTCGTCGGCGATCAAGCAACTCGAGAACTTCGCGGGCGTCATGAATTTCGTGATCTTCCCGATGTTCTTCGCCTCGACCGCGCTCTTTCCCCTCTGGCGCATCCGCGAGGGCTCGCTCGAGGTCTATTACATCGCCGCCTTCAACCCGTTCACCCACTGCGTCGAGTTGATCCGCTTCGCGCTCTATCTCGACGTCAGCTGGCTGTCGCTGGGGGTGGTTGTCGGAGGCATCGCGGTCTTCCTCGGCGCCGCCGTGGTGGCGTACAACCCCTCCCGCGGCCTGATGGCCCGCCGCGGCCGAGGCTGACGGGCGCGATCCGGCTAGGCCGGGTGGGAGATTTGCGGCGAAGCGCGCGCTCCTTCCCTGATCCGCGCAATTTCAGGAACTGTTAACCAGCCGGGCGCATACCCGTTCGCGCATGCCGGGCGCGGTGAGAGCCGCTGCCCGAGATCGGTCAAAACTCAAGTCCGGCAATCGGTGCCCGAGAAGGCTGGTTCACCACCGCCTGAGGCCCCGTGGCGCTGCATCCCCTCGGGCAAAGCCTCCGCCGGGGTGACCAGGCCGAAATGTGTGGCAGCGCTGTCACCGTGCCGTTTGTGACATGTGACGCGATTGACGCGACACCCCGAGATCCCGGCGATGCGAACGCCGGCCCCCTGCGAGACCCGACCCATCCGAGCCACGGTGCACCCAGGCGCAGCGCGGCGTAGGGTGCGTCCGTGACGCACCCTCGTGGACGGTCAGTCCGACCGGTTCATCCGGTTCTCGATCAGGTCGTCGACCACGGCAGGCTCCGCCAGGGTCGAGGTATCGCCCAGCGCGCCGAAATCATCCTCGGCGATCTTACGTAGGATCCGCCGCATGATCTTGCCCGAGCGTGTCTTGGGCAGGCCAGGCGCCCACTGGATCAGATCCGGCGAGGCGATCGGGCCGATCTCATTCCGGACCCAGGTGCGCAGCTCCTTGCGCAGGTCTTCTGTCGGCTCCTCACCCGCCATCAGGGTGACATAGCAATAGATGCCCTGCCCCTTGATGTCGTGCGGATAGCCGACGACCGCGGCCTCGGCGACCTTGTCGTGGGCGACCAGCGCGCTCTCGACCTCGGCGGTCCCCATGCGGTGGCCCGAGACGTTGATCACGTCATCGACCCGGCCGGTGATCCAGTAATAGCCGTGCTCGTCCCGGCGGCAGCCGTCACCGGTGAAGTAATAGCCCTTGTAGTCCGAGAAGTAGGTCGCAACGAACCGCTCGTGGTCGCCAAAGACCGTGCGCATCTGACCAGGCCAGCTGTCCTTGATGGCCAGCACGCCCTCGACCCCGTTGCCGTCGATCTCGGCCCCGGTGGTCGGCTCAAGCACCACCGGCTGGACCCCGAACATCGGCAGGGTCGCCGAGCCCGGCATCATCGCGATTGCTCCGGGCAGCGAGGTGATCATGTGCCCGCCCGTCTCGGTCTGCCACCAAGTGTCGACAATCGGGATCTTCGACTTGCCGACAACGCGGTAGTACCAGTCCCAGGCCTCGGGGTTGATCGGCTCACCAACCGTGCCGAGCACGGTCAGGGACGACAGATCGTGTGCCTCGACAAAGCTCTCGCCCTGGCCCATCAGCGCCCGGATGGCGGTCGGGGCGGTGTAGAACTGGTTGACCTTGTGCTTGGCACAGACCTGCCAAAACCGGCCTGCGTCCGGGTAGGTCGGCACGCCTTCGAACATCAGCGTGATCGCCCCGTTCGCCAGCGGCCCATAGACGATATACGAATGCCCCGTGACCCAGCCCACATCCGCCGTGCACCAGTAGATGTCGCCGTCCTGATAATCGAACGTGTACTGGTGGGTCATCGAGGCCCAGACGAGATACCCACCCGAGGTGTGCAGCACGCCCTTAGGCTTGCCCGTGGACCCCGAGGTATAGAGGATGAACAGCGGGTCCTCGGCGTTCATCGGCTCGGGGGCGCAGGCGGGCGAGGCCTCGGCCATCAGCGCGTCATAGGAATGGTCGCGGCCCGCTTTCATCTCCATGGCCGCGCCCGTGCGCTCGACCATCAGAACAGTGCAGTCGCCCGAGATCGCCAGCGCCTTGTCGACATTGGCCTTCAGCGGCGTCGCGCGCCCGCCACGCGGGCCTTCGTCCGCCGTGATGATCAGCTTGGCGCCGCAGTCGGTGACCCGGCTGGCCAGCGCGTCGGGAGAGAAGCCCCCAAAGACAATGGAATGCACCGCCCCGATCCGGGCACAGGCGAGCATCGCATAGGCCGCCTCCGGGATCATCGGCATGTAGAGAATGACCCGGTCGCCCTTGCCGACGCCCAGCCCCTTCAGCACATTCCCGAGCTTCGAGACCTTCTCGTGCAGTTCGGTGTAGGTGATGTGCTTGTCGACCGTGGGGTCATCGCCTTCCCAGATGATCGCAGTCTGATCGCCGCGGGTCGCCAGATGACGGTCAACGCAGTTGGCGCAGGCATTCAGCACGCCGTCCTCGAACCATTTGATCGAGACATCGGGGTGCGCAAAGGTCGTGTTCTTGATCTTGGTCGGCGTGGTGATCCAGTCCAGACGCTGCATCTCGTTCGACCAGAACGCCTCCGGGTCCGCGACAGACGCCGCGTAGAGCTCCTTGTACTGTTCCTCGGAGATCAGCGCGCGGGCGGCGGATTCTGCTGGAATTGGGACCAGTTCGGACATGGTTTTCTCCCCATCTGCGCGCCGCCATCCCCCGCGGCCACGCATCTCTCTGATTGTCTCTGTCCCGCCCCGAACCATGTCCGGGACGGCCCTGCGCCCTTAGATCGCCAGATATTCCTGGCGCAGGTCCGCGTTGTCCAGCACCTCCTGAGCGGTGCCGTCAAAGACCTTCTGGCCAGTGTCGAGGATGATCGCCCGGTCGGCCAGATGCAACGCCGCGATGGCGTTCTGCTCGACCAGGACCGTGGTCATGCCAAGGCCCTTGATGGTCTCCAGCGTCCTTTCGATCTCCTGCACGATCACCGGCGCGAGCCCTTCGTAAGGCTCGTCCAGCAGCAGGAGTTTCACGTCGCGCGCCAGGGTGCGCGAGATCGCCAGCATCTGCTGTTCGCCGCCCGAAAGCGTCGTGCCCTCCTGCTTGCGGCGCTCGCCAAGGCGCGGGAAGAGGTCGTAGATCCGCTCGAGCGACCAGCCCACCGGCGGGGCGATCTGCGCGAGTTTCAGGTTTTCCTCGACCGTCAGACCCTGGATGATCCGACGATCCTCGGGCACCAGACCGATCCCGGCGCGCGAGGCTTCATGCGCCTTCATGTCGTGCAGCGGCTGGTGGTCGAGCCAGATCTCGCCATGGCGCAGCGCCGGATCATCGACGCGGGCCAAAGCGCGCAAGGTGGACGTCTTGCCCGCCCCGTTCCGGCCGAGAAGCGCGACGATCTCGCCCTCGCGGATGTCGAAGCTGACGCCCTGGACGATGTAGCTCTCGCCGTAATAGGCGTGGATGTCCCAGCACGAGAAGTACGCCGGGGCGCTGCCTGACCGTGCGCTTGGCGCGACGCCGGGGGCCGAGGCCTGGAGCTGGGTGTCGCCCAGCATGCTTTCACTGGTCTCGTTCATGTCTTTCATCCTTCCCCCCTCGATCAGACTTCAGCGCCGCCGAGGTAAGCCTCGCGCACCTTCGGGTGGCCCTTGATGTTCTCCGGGATGTCCTCGACGATCACATGGCCCTGCGCCAGCACGCTGATCTTCTGTGCCAACGAGAACACGACGTGCATGTCGTGCTCGATGATGACCATGGTGATGCCGCGCTTGGCGATCTCGCCCAGAAGCTCGATCGTGTTGTTGGTGTCGCCCCGGCTCATGCCGGCGGTCGGCTCGTCGAGCAGCAGCAGCTTGGGCTCCTGCACCAGACACATGGCCAGCTCCAGCCGCCGCTTGTCGCCTCGGCTCATCTGGTTGGCGATATCGTTGGCCTTGTCGCCCAGACCCAGATCCGACAGCATGTCCATCGCTTTTTGCTGGAGCGAACGCTCGCCCGCGACAGCAGCCAGCGCGTTCAGGGTGAACGCCCCGTCCCGCTTGGCGAAGGCCGGGATCATGACGTTCTCGAGCAGGCTCAGTTCGCCGAAAATCTCGGGCGTCTGAAAAACCCGGCTGACGCCAAGCTGGTTGATCTGGTGCGGCTTGATGCCCAGCAACGACTGGCCGTTGAACATGACCGAGCCGGTATCGGGATCGAGCCGCCCGACAAAGCAGTTGAGCAAGGTCGACTTGCCCGCCCCGTTCGGGCCGATGATGGCGTGGACGGTGCCCTCTTCGACCTCGAGGTTGACTTCATCCAGCGCCTTCAGCCCGCCGAACCGCTTGTTGACGTTCTGAACCTTGAGAATGGTGCTCATCGTCTTCCGCCTCACTCAGCCGGGACCGAGGCGCCAGGCGCCGGGTCGGCCTTCTTGCGTTTGAACAGGCGGCCGATCCGGGCAACGCCCTCCATCAGCCCGCCGGGCAGGAAGATGACGATCACCATGAAGAGCACACCGAGGGTCAGGTGCCAGCCTTCGCCAACAAAGAGACCGGCGATACTGACGACGAAGGATTGCAGGCCCTCGGGCAGGAAGCTGAAGGTCGACATCAGGATGCCTTCGTTGAAGGCCGAGAAGATGTTCTCGAAATACTTGATGGCGCCAGCCCCGATCACCGGACCCAGCAGCGTGCCCGTGCCGCCGAGGATGGTCATCAGAACGACCTCGCCGGACGCCGTCCACTGCATCCGCTCGGCCCCTGCCAGCGGATCGGTCACCGCCATCAGGCCACCGGCAAGACCGGCATACATGCCGGAGATCACGAACGCGGCCAAGGCATAGGGGCGCGTGTTCAGGCCGGTATAGTTCATCCGGTTCTGGTTCGTCTTGACCGCCCGCAGCATCAGCCCGAAGGGCGAGCGGAAGATCCGGATCGAGATGTAGAAGCAGATGATCAGAATGACCGCGCAGAAATAGAATCCGTTGAACCCGGTCATCTCGATGCCGAAGAGGCTCGAGGACGGCAGTGCATCGCCGTAGTCGATCCCGAAGATACCGCTGTCGATCCAGCGCGGGTCGTTCTGGGTCAGCTGCAGACCGGTCTCGCCATTGGTGATCGGCGTCAGAACCGAGTAGGCGAGGTTGTAGCTCATCTGCGCAAAGGCCAGCGTCAGGATCGAGAAGTAGATCCCGGACCGGCGCAGGCTGATGAACCCGATGATCGCCGCGAAGATCCCGCCCATCAGGGTTGACATGATGATCGCCAGGATCGGGTTCATCGAGAACAGCTTGAACATCCAGACCGCCGTGTAGGACCCGGCGCCAAGGAAGGCCGCGTGACCGAACGAGAGGTACCCGGTCAGGCCAAAGAGGATGTTGAACCCGATGGCGAAGATCCCGAAGATCACGAACTTCTGCAGCAGATCCGGGTACCCCGCACCAAACGGCGCCAGGATGATCGGACCGGCCAGAACCGCTGCGGAGAAACAGGCAAGCAGGATCAGGTCTGAGATGGTTTTGGACTGGGTCATGGCTCAGGTCTCCATCACGCCCTTGCGGCCCATCAGGCCCCGCGGACGCACGAGAAGAATGACAACGGCGACCAGATAGATGATGATCTGATCGATGCCGGGCAGGAGGCTTTTGACCTCGTTCATCGAGGCGAAGGATTGCAGGATGCCCAGCAGGAACCCGGCCACCACGGCCCCGCCGAGCGAGCCCATCCCGCCGACGACAACCACAACGAAGCTGAGCACAAGGAAGTCCATGCCCCAGTGGTAATCTGGTGGCTGAATGGGCGTGTACATCACGCCCGCAAGCCCCGCGACGACGGCGGCTATCCCGAAGACGATCGTAAAGCGCCGGTCGATGTCGATCCCCAGCAGGCCCACGGTCTCGCGGTCCGCCATCCCGGCCCGCACAACCATCCCGAAGGTGGTGAATTGCAGGAAGGCAAAGACCGAGGCGATGACGATCAGCGAGAAGACGAAGTAGACGAGACGCCGCGCCGGATAGGCAACCGTTCCCGGATCAAAGCCCAGCATGATGCCGATATCGACAACGCCCTTGTACATCTCGGGCGGGGTCTGCGGGATCGGGTTGGCGCCGTAGAATTTCTTGATGATCTCGCCCAGCACGATGGCAAGGCCAAAGGTGACGAGGATCTGCTCGGCGTGCGGGCGCTTGTAGAAGAAGCGGATCAGACCGCGCTCCATGATCACGCCGACCAGCAGCATGACCGGGATCGCCAAAAGGATGGCCAGCGGGACCGACCAGTCGATCATCCACGAACCGAAATCGCCGAACCAGTGTTCGATGTAGGGCGTCTCAATCTTGAGAGGGTTGCCGAGGAAGTCCTTCTCGGTCGCCGAGACCGTCTCGAAGGACACTTGAAACAAACGCTCGAGGGTCACAGCGCAGAACGCGCCCAGCATGAACAGCGCCCCATGCGCGAAGTTCACAACGCCCAGCGTGCCGAAAATGATGGTCAGACCCAGCGCGATCAGCGCGTAGGCGCCACCCTTGTCCAACCCGTTGAGAATCTGAAGTAGGATTGCGTCCATGACCAAGCCCCTCGGTTTGAAGATCGGCCGCCCCCGCTGGGGCGACCGAGAGTTTCGGGAAACGCGCGATTACGCGCCGTCGTTGATCGAGCCTTTGTTGCAGCCCAGCAGATCGGTGCCGTACTCGACCTGTGCGCGCGGCGTGACCTCGACGACTTCGAGAACGTCGAACTTGGACGACGGGTTCTCTTTGCCCTTCACGACCAGGACGTCCTTGAAGCACTGGCCGTCGGCGCCGCGATAGGTGGTCGGGCCGTTGCCGAGACCGTCGAAGTCGAAGTCGGACAGGGCCGCGCCAACACCCGACGGCATGAACGTACCGGCACGCTGACAGGCATCCGCGTAGAGGATCGCCTGGCAGTAGCAGGTGTGCGCAGCCTGGCTCGGCGGGAAGCCGTACTTCTCGCCGAACGCCTTGACGAACGCTTTCGAGCCTTCGTCCTGAAGCGACCAGTGCCAGTTGGTCGAGCCGTAGATGCCCTTGACGTTCTCGCCAGCACCCTGGGCCATCAGACGAGAGTACAGCGGCACCACGATGCCGAAGTCCTTGCCGTTGACCTGCTTGTCGCGCAGACCGAACGAAACGGCCTGGGTCAGCGAGTTCACCATGTCGCGGCCGTAGTGGTTCAGGACCAGCACGTCAGCGCCCGAGTTCAGCACCGGGGTGATGTACTGCGAGAAGTCGCCTGCACCCAGCGGCGTGCGGACGGCGGCCGAGGTCTGCCAGCCAAGCTGCTCCGAGTACTTCTGGATCGAGCCTTCCTGGCTCCAGCCCCAGTTGTAGTCGGCGGTCAGGTGATAGGCGACACGGTCCGAGCCGAACTGGTTTTTCAGCACCGGCGCCAGGGCTGCGCCCGACATCTCGGTGTTGAAGAAGTGCCGGAAACCGTTGGCGCGGCAATCCTTGCCGGTGGTGTCGTTGGCGTGAGTCAGGCCGGCCATGAAGATGATGCCGGCGGTCTGGCAGTAATCCTGCACAGCCACGGCCACACCCGAGGACGAGCCGCCGGTGATCATGATGGCGCCGTCTTTCTCGACCATGCGCTTGGCCGAGGCACGGGCCGCGTCCGATTTGGTCTGCGTGTCGCCGGTGACGAACTCGACCTTCTTGCCGTTGATGCCGCCGGTCAGCGCCTTGGAGCTGAACGTATCCAGCATGCCGCCGCCACCTGCGTTGATGTGCTCGACAGCCAGTTCGTAGGCGCGCAGCTCGTCCGCGCCCTCATCGGCGTATGCACCGGTCTGCGGCACGTTGAAACCCAGGGTAACCGTGTCGCCCGTCGGCTCGTTGGTGTAGCCAGCGGCCCAGGCACTGCTGGTGAAGATGGTGGGCGTCGCAAGCCCGGCACCGAGAGCAGCGGAGCCTTTCAGCAAGCCACGGCGGGTTGTGTTGAGTATGCTCATCAATGATCTCCCTGAGCGTTTCCCCGTTGATCTGGTCACTCGTCTTCTGCGAATCGGCCACAGCGCGAGCGCCAATGGCTTGACTGCCTCATTTGGGTCAATTTTTCAATAAGTGCCTGAAAATAATAGTATTTTTTGTGAATAATTTATGTTGCAATGCCGCTTAAGGTGTAAATTATTGACATGCCTTCAGGTAACCCACGGAACCACAAGGAAAATCGGGCGTGGACAGGTCGATCGCCGGAACCAGATTGCGCGCGCGCAGGCGCCAGATGGGGATCACTCAGGCCGATCTTGCGCGCACGCTGGGGATCTCGGCCTCCTATCTCAACCTGATCGAGGCGAACAAAAGGCGGATCGGAGGGCAGCTTCTGAGCCGCGCGGCGGAGGAATTGGGGCTTGCCCTCGACGATCTCGACGGCGCGGCCGAGCAACGTCTGAACGAAGCGCTGGTCGACATCGCACAGATGCCCGCGCTGAGCAGCCTCGATATCGAGCATGACCGCTCGGGCGAGTTCATTGGCCGTTTTCCCGGTTGGGCGCGCGCCATGGCGGCGCTGGCCCGGTCGGAGCAGAACGCCCAGCGATCCGCCCGCGTGCTGGCCGATCGGCTGTCCCATGACCCGTTTCTGGGCGAGGCGGTGCATCGCATGCTCTCGCGCATCGCCTCGATCCGCTCGGCGGCTGAGATCATGACCGAATATGACGATATCGACCGCGACCAGCGCCAGCGCTTTGACCAGATCATCTTCGAGGAGAGCCGCAATCTGGCGGAAGTCGGCGAAGCGCTTGCGGCCTATTTCGACAAGAGCACCGAGACCGACACCTCGCTGACCCCGCTCGACGAGGTCGAGGCGATGTTCGAGAGCCGGGAGAACCGCTTTGCCGAAATCGAGGACATCATCGAAAACGCCGCCGCAACCGGTCAGGCCGGGATCACCGCGCGCGTCGATGCTGCGATCACCGAGATCCTGACCAGAGAGACCTCCGTTCAATCTGCGGGCGCCCGCAGCCGCGCCAGGGATGCGCTGTCGCTCTATGCCGGGCATGCGATGCAGACGCCGATGTCGCTGTTTGCCCCACTCGCCCAACAGCTGCGCTTCGATATCGAGGCACTGGCCACGGCAACCGGCGCGGGACTCTATCCGATCTTCCGGCGCCTGACCGCGCTGCCGCCCGAGTCCGGGATCCCACGCTTTGGCTATTTGCGGGCCAACGCCGCGGGCACGATCACCGAGATGCTGGGGCTGCCGGATCTCGCGGTGCCGCGCTATGCCTCCGCCTGTCCGCTCTGGCTGCTCTACCGGGCGCAGCAGGCGCCGGAGACGATGCTGCGTCAGCTGACCGTCTTTCCGAACGGCCAGCGGTTCGTCTTCGTTGCACGCGCACGCAACACCGAGCCACCGGGCTTTGACCGCCCGCGCCACTATGTGACCGACATGCTGGCCATGCGGGCCGAGGATGCGGTGCACACGGTCTATGCCCCCGATCCCGCGCAGCGCGCAGAGGAGGTCGGCCCCGCCTGCCGCCTCTGCCCACGCACCCGGTGCCGGCACCGGGTTGACGATCCGCTGGGCGCATAGACCCCAGAACACCCCAAAACGAACAGTTTCGCATTGCCGATGGCCGCGATCTGTCGTCTAATAAAGGACACGCCCTCAGCAGAAGGGCCGAAAATACCTGGGAGGAGGCCGCGCCATGATGAAGCGCGTGCTGCTAGCGGAAGACGAGCCAAACATCGTCGTGTCGCTGAAGTTCTTGCTGGGCCGGGCCGGGTTCTCGGTCGAGGCCTGTGATCAGGGGCCGGAGGCGTTGGCCAAAGCGCTCGAGACCCCGCCGGATGTGATGATCCTGGATGTCATGCTGCCGGGGCTGGACGGGTTCGAGATCCTGCGCCGCCTGCGCAGCGATGACCGGGGATGCGATTTGCCGGTGATCGTGCTGACCGCCAAGGGCCAGCGCGAGGACCGCGAGACCGCAAAGGCTGCAGGAGCGACGATGTTCATGACAAAGCCGTTCTCGAACGCAGAACTGGTCGCAGCGGTCACGCATCTGTCCGGTGCGGCGTCACCGCGGCCTGCTGCGCCGAAAGTGGCCGCAAACGGGCGCGATGGCTGACCGCGCAGCCCCGCAGCGCCGTCAGAGCCGCACGCACGAAAAGGCCGCGATCGTCCTTGCCATCGGGCTTCTGCTGCTGATGCCGCCGGTCGCGAACATCTTCACCCTGCCGCAGAAAATCGCGGGCGTCCCGTTCACGTTGATCTATCTCTTCGTCGTCTGGGCCGGTCTGATCCTGTCCGGGATCCTGATGTCGCAGCGCCTGCTTGAGGAGGAGGATGCGCGTCAGACGCCGCCCGGCAGCGCACCGCCGGGCGCCTATGATCATGCCGGAGGCTCGGCCGGGACGGGGCGGGACTGATGCTCTCGGTCGACATCGTTCTGGCCGCGGCGCTCGGGTATGTGCTGCTGCTTTTCGGAATTGCGTTCTTCGTCGACCAGCGGACCCGCGCGGGCCGGATGCGCTGGCTGCACTCTCCGGTGATCTACACGCTGTCGATCTCGGTCTATTGCACGTCCTGGACATTTTATGGCGCGGTCGGATCCGCGGCGCGCAACGGGCTCGAGTTCATCACGATCTATCTCGGCCCGACACTCGTCTTCATCGGATGGTGGTGGCTGCTGCGCAAGCTGGTCCGGATCGGGCGCACACACCGGATCACGTCCATCGCCGACCTCATTTCCTCGCGGTTTGGCAAGAGCCCGTCGCTGGCCGTTCTGGTCACGCTGATCGCCGTGGTTGCGACCACGCCTTACATTGCGCTGCAGCTCCAGTCCCTGACCCGCAGCTATCTGGTGATTGCGGGCGAGGATAACGGCGTCGCGGCGGCCTTCTGGATTGCGGCGGGAATGGCGCTGTTCACAATCCTCTTCGGGACCCGCAACCTCGATGCCAACGAGCGTCACCACGGCGTTGTCGCGGCCATCGCGGTCGAGGCCATCGTCAAGTTCGTCGCGCTCTTCGCCGTCGGTCTCTTCGCCGTCTACGGCATCTCATCGGGTTTCTCGGATGTCTTCGACGATGTCCCGGCCGAGGTGATCTATGGCGGGTCGGAAATCTTCAGCCCGCGCTGGGCCGCGATCACCTTCCTGTCGGCGACCGCGATCATCTGCCTGCCGCGCCAGTTCCAGGTCACGGTGGTCGAGAACATCGACGAGCGGCACCTGGCCACCGCCTCGTGGCTGTTCCCCGCCTATCTCTTCGGGATGTGCATCTTCGTGATGCCCATCGCCATTGTCGGGCTGAAGACCCTGCCCGCCGGGATGAACCCCGATCTCTATGTGCTCTCGCTGCCGCTGGCCGCGGGCCGCGAGGAGCTGGCGCTGCTTGCCTTTCTCGGCGGGTTTTCCTCGGCCACCTCCATGGTGATCGTCGCGGCCATCGCGGTCTCGACCATGGTCTCGAACCACATTGTCATGCCGGTGGCGCTGAACTTCATGGCACAAGGGCGCGAGGTCTCGGGCGATGTGCGCAACCTCCTGCTGACGGCACGGCGCATTTCCATCGCCTTCATTCTTGCGCTGGGGTTCCTCTACTACCAGCTCTCCGGCGGGTCGGATGCGCTGGCATCCATCGGACTGATCGCCTTTGTCGGGGTCGCACAGTTCATGCCCTCGCTTTTGGGCGGGATCTTCTGGCGCGGTGCGACCCGGGCCGGGGCGCTGGCGGGCCTGGTGGCCGGGTTCCTGCTCTGGGCCTACACCCTGTTCCTGCCGAGCTTCGGCGGCTCGGTCCTGATCTCGGCGGAGGTGATTGCAAACGGGCCGTGGGGGATCGAGATGCTGCGCCCCTACGCCCTGCTCGGCCTCAATCAGCCTGATCCGCTGATCCATGCACTGGTCTGGAGCCTTGGGATCAACACCATCCTGTTCCTCGCCGTCTCGGCCCTGACACATGCCAATCCGCTGGAACAGTTGCAGGGCGCACAATTTGTCGATGTGTTTCGGATCGATCCCGGCGGCTCCGGCACGTTCACTCCGGGCACCGTGCGGACCGAAGATCTGTTCATCCTCGCCCAGCGCATCCTCGGCACCGTGCCCGCCCAGCGGCTGTTCACCGAGATGGCCCGTGCCCAAGGGCGCCACACCGGGTTGCCCGTGCCCAATGACGCCATGCTTCTGCGGCTGGAGCGGGAGCTTGCCGGGTCGGTTGGCGGGGCCTCGGCCCATGCCATGGTCGGGCGGATTGCAGGCGACCGCACCGTCGGCATGGCGGAGCTTATGAACATCGCGAGCGAGACCCAGCGGCTCATCGAAACCTCGCGCCAGCTCTCCGAGAAGTCCGCCGAGCTTGAAGACGCCGCCACGCAGTTGCGCCGCGCCAATGACCGGTTGCGCACGCTGGACGCGCAAAAGGACGAGTTCCTCAGCCAGGTCAGCCATGAGTTGCGCACGCCAATGACCTCGATCCGCTCGTTCTCCGAGATCCTGCTCGGCGATGATCCCGTCGGCCCCGCGGATCGGACCCGTTTTGCCCAGATCATCCACGAGGAAAGCCTGCGCCTGACCCGTCTCTTGGACGAGATCCTGGACATCAGCCGTCTCGAATCCGGCAATCTGGATCTGCCCACCACCAGTATTGATGCGGTCAGATCGGTCCAGGGCGCCCTGACCGGGATCGCCGGGCTGACCCGCGATGGCGGGGTCGAGATCGTCTTCGACGCGCCTACGGCCCCGCGCGCTGTCTCCGCCAATGCCGACCGGCTGCGCCAGGTGCTGCTCAATCTTCTGTCGAACGCAATGAAGTACAACACGGCGGAGGCCCCGCGCATCGACATTCGCATCGGCACGCAAGGCAACCGCACCACCATCGATGTCATCGACAATGGCGGCGGCATCAACCGCGACGAGGCCGAAGCGGTGTTCCAGAAATTCATCCGCGGCCACCGCGCCGGGCGCGATCAGGGCGCCGGTCTCGGCCTGCCGATCAGCCGGGCGCTAATGCAGGCCATGGGCGGCGATCTCACGGTCGAGTTTGCTCAGGACGGCACCAGTTTCTTCCGCCTGCACCTCGTGCCCGCAAACGCCGCAGACAAGCTCACCGCCGCCGAGCCTGTGCCAAGCGCCGCCGAGTGAGCATGCAACCCTTGCGCAAATCCCGAAATCGTCATTGTCGCGATCCGCGATTTCAGGTAGTTTCAGGATGTGTTCATTGAGTGATGGACACGTGCATGGCCTGAGACTCCCTACTTGCGCTCTCGCAGAAGGCGCGGACGGCTGATCAGTCTACGCTTTGTGTGGGCGGTATCGCCCGGAACTGGGCCCACCGGGCTCGCAAGAAAGGATGACAGACATGCCGACAGGCACGGTCAAGTGGTTTAATGCTACCAAGGGATACGGGTTCATTCAGCCGGATGACGGCGGAAAAGACATTTTTGTCCACATTACAGCGGTGCAGCGGGCAGGCCTCGAAGGTCTGAACGACAACCAGAAAATTCAGTTCGAACTTCTCGAAGGCCGCGACGGGCGCCAGTCCGCCGGCGATCTCGTCCTGCTCTAGGGACCGACGGGCCTGCTCTGGTGCGGGCCCCTCATGCATGGCGGCGCCGCCTGTGGCGCCGCAATCGACGACGTCACGCATCCGGGCCGCAGCTCAGATGCCTTGTGCTGTCGCTTGCCGGACGTGACGGCGACGGCCGATCGACACCCGCTCCATGGCTGACGAGGTTGCACCGCACGGTCCCGCCCGCGCCGGGGCGGGCGGGCGTGCAGAACGACGCAGCCTAGTGCGCGGTCGACAGGGAGACGCGGGCGGGGCCTCAGGCCGCGGACACGCCAATGTCCTGATTGATCTCGATCACGTTCATCGCCGGATCCAGAGTGTAGATCTGGTGCATCCCCGGCATCGCATAGACCCCGGCATCATCATACGGCCACGAGGCGGCATCCATCCGGGCCATGACGGCATGAATGTCCGGCACGATCAGCGCGGGGTGCCCGCCAATCGATGGATTGACCACAAAGCCGTTGCGCTTGCCGAACAACGGATCGGGGCGGATCAGATGCAATCCGCGATTGCCGACCCCAAGGGGGAAAATCGTCAGATCGCTCGGATCGATCGAGAAGTCCCCCTCCGTACCACCACGGTCCCAACTCCCTTCGACCATTCCGATGATCTCCGAGAAAAAGGCAGCGCTCTCGCGCACGTCATAGGCTTGGAGGTTCACATGATGGATGCCCCAGCCCCAGACGCCATCGCCGGATTTCATCTCGCCCTTCACAGCGGGATCGACGACCTGATTGAACTCGACCACGTTCCAGGACGGGTCATAGACGTAGATCTGGTGCACCCCCCGCATGGCGTAGACGCCCGCATCCGAATAGGGGATGGACGCCGCGTCCAAGCGCCGAATGACCTGATGCAGATCCTCGACCGTGATCGCAACATGCCCGCCCAGCGTCGGATTGTGGATCAGGCCGTTGTCCCGCGGGAAGGTCGCGATCGGACGAACCGCGTGGATCCCGCGGTTCTCCGAGCCGAAATAGGCGATCATGTCGGCGGCATGTCCGATCTGACCGATCTGGTCCTCGTCCGGATAGATCCACGTCCCCTCGGGCAGTCCGACGAGATCCCGCAGGAACCACCGCGTCCGCACGACATCGGGGGCGCAGATATTCACGTGATGTATTGACCAGGTCATGTCACCCTCCTGCCATCCGATCTCAACCATACCGGGATTGCCATGGCTGACAACAAGGTCTCGCAGTCGATCGAAGCGCCCGGCGGGCAACGGTGCATCGATATCTTCCAGCGTCCGGACGGACGCTGGGGCGCCTCCGAGTTCCGCCGCGATCCCGAGGACGCGCGCGGATGGTACCCCACCCATGCCTGCCCGGATACCGCCTTCGACAGCGCGGAAGAGGCGCTTGCGGCGGCCCGTCTCGCCTGCCCGTGGATCGCTGATCTTTGATCGTGCGTGCCTGCGGGGCTGTCGCAAAATGCGAAACCGCGTTGTTGCGACTCGCCTTAAGCGTTAAACTATCGCCTAGAAGTTGCAGCCACGTGCAGGGTGATCCGACGAAACGCAGAGGACGAGACGATGCCGACTGGAACGGTGAAGTGGTTCAACACGGACAAGGGATATGGCTTTATCGCACCGGATGAAGGTGGCAAGGACGTGTTTGTCCATGTCACCGCCGTCAAGGACGCGGGCCTGCCCTCGTTGAACGAGAACCAGAAGGTGATTTTCGAGGTCAAGGAGGGCCGTGACGGCCGCTCGCTGGCGAGCGATCTGCAAGTGCTCTAGATCCCGCCGGACCAATCCAGAGAAACCGCCCTTTAAAGGACCGCGTAGGGACGCGGCCTGATAGTATCGCTAGGCCCCCGATCCGCTTGCGATTGCGCGGATTTACCTACGGTTTTCAGCGGCTTGCCATCGTTCCGCCTGAAAGTGGACGCATGGCGCTGCCCGATGATTCGCAATCTCCTTTTGTGGCCAAAACTCAAAACTAAACCCAAACGGGAAAGTTAACACGGCCCCTGTTCAGTTTTACGTCAGCAATTCAGATGGTTACCAAAAAGTTGACGCCGTCTTACAGATCGGTTGTGGGGAGATCGGCCAAATGAGGTTAAAATGAGGCACGGCCAGATTTATACGTTCCTGCGCCGGACAAAAGACAAGCGTCGTGGAGTTATAGTCAGATGAATTTTCAGTCAGCCCCTGAGTACTTTGGGCTCGGTGCTCTCGAACCCGGGACCGCAGCCATGGGCATCGGTGCCTTCGCCCTGTCCGCCGTTGTTCTGTATTACATGGACAAGGACATGGCGATGTACGCGGTGATCGCGGGCATTCTCGGAGCATTCCTTATCGCATAGTGGCGCGGGGCTTTCGTGGCCCCGTCGCCAGACTTTCCGTCCCGTGCCGGTGCATTACCACCAGCGCGACGGCTTCTCGGCAAACCCGGTCCGGCTTTCCAGCGCGTAGGCTGCATTGAGCAGATCCGCCTCGCCCCAGGGCTGTCCGATCAGTTGCAGACCGAGCGGCAGACCATTGCCAGCCAGTCCGATCGGGACCGAGATCCCGGGCAACCCAGCCAGGTTCACCGTCACCGTGTAGACATCCTGCAGGTACATGGTCAGCGGATCGGACACCTCACCAAGGCCAAAACCGGGATCAGGCGTTGTCGGCGTCAGGATGGCATCGCACTGGCCCCACGCCTCCTCGAAGTCCTTAAGGATCAGGCGGCGAACCTTCTGTGCCCGCAGGTAGTAGGCATCGTAGTAGCCCGCTGACAGCACGTAGGTGCCGATCAGGATGCGCCGCCGCACCTCCGGCCCGAAACCCTCGGCGCGGGTGTTCTCGTACATCTCGGTGATGCCGTCGCCTTGGGACAGTTTGGCCCTGTGCCCGTACCGCACGCCATCATAACGGGCGAGGTTCGACGACGCCTCGGCCGGGGCGATGATGTAGTAGGCGGGCAGAGCATATTTCGTGTGCGGCAGGCTGATATCGACGATCTCGGCCCCCGCATCGCGCAGCATGGCAATGCCGTCCTGCCAGAACTTCTCGGTGTCGGCTGGACAGCCCTCGCGGTACTCCGCCGGGATGCCGATGCGCTTGCCCTTGATGTCACCGGTCAGCGCGGCCTCGAAATCCGGGACCGCGATATCGGCCGAGGTCGAGTCCTTCGGATCATGTCCTGCGATGGCGCCGAACAGGATCGCCGCATCGGTGACCGATTTGGTCATTGGACCGGCCTGATCGAGCGACGAGGCAAACGCCACGATCCCCCAACGCGAACACCGGCCATAGGTGGGTTTCAGTCCCACCGTTCCGGTGACGGCGGCCGGTTGGCGAATGGACCCACCGGTATCGGTGCCCAAGGCGCAAAGCGCGAGGTCGGCAGAAACCGCCGCCGACGACCCACCGGACGAGCCGCCCGGCGTGATCGGCGCATCGTCATTGCCACGCCGCCATGGGTTGACTGCCGGGCCATAGCAGGATGTCTCGGTGCTGCTGCCCATCGCGAACTCGTCCATGGACGTCTTGCAGGCCATCACGGCACCTTGCGCCCACAGCTTGGACGTCACCGTAGACTCGTAGGTCGGCGTGAACCCCTCAAGGATGCGCGAGGCCGCCTGGCTGCCCACGCCCTCGGTGCAAAATAGATCTTTGACCGCAACCGGTATGCCCAGCATCGGCGCATCCTCGCCCGCCGCCCGGCGCCGGTCCGCGTCGTCGGCCATGGCCAGCGCCTTGTCCGCTGTATCGTGGCAGGTCGCATTCAGCGCCTTGGCGGCATCCTGTGCCGCGAGACATGCCTCGGTCAGCGCGCGCGAGGTCACGTCACCCGCGCGCAACCGCGCCCGGGCCTCAGCGATGGTCAGGGTGTTGAGATCCGTCATCGCGCTCACTCCACGACCTTGGGCACGGCGTAAAACCCTTCGCGGGCATCCGGCGCGTTGGCGAGCACGTCGTCCTGTCGGTCGCCGTCCGTCACGCCGTCCTCGCGCCGTTTCAGCGCCATCGGCGTGACCGAGGTCATCGGCTCGACCCCATCGACATCGACCTCGCCCAGTTGCTCGACCCAGTCGAGGATCGTATTGAGCTCGCCCGCCAGCGGATCGAGTTCCTCCTCGCGGACGGCAATGCGGGCCAGCTTGGCCACACGCCGGACAGTATCGGTGTCAACGGACATCGGTGGTCTTCCTCTGGATGACGGCAGGACTGGCCGGGTTTAGCGGGGCGGCCAGCCACCCGCAAGAGCTCTGCGCCATGCTTCTGCAGTGTACCGTTTATCACAGCCGGGAACCACGCGCGTCCCGCACCCTTTTGTGGGCTTTGTCACAATCGGGCCCGGAACTTGTTTTGATCATTGGAGCCAAGAATGTCTGCATCAACGAGACCATCTCTCTACACGGCAATCAAAAAGGTCGACGGCGAGACCGAAGTGACCGGCTATCATGTATGCCCTGCGGCAAAAGCCAGAGAGATCAAAGACCGCCAAACGGCTGGCGGCGTCACGCCTGCTGACCCTGCTTGCGGCGCCCCGACGGATATGCAGTGCATAACACAGGTTGTTACCGAGCGCGCACCTTGGGCCAAGCGCGAAGATCTGCCTCCGGCGCCGCGCCCTGTTGTCGAGTTCGGGGTGAATGAAGAACCCGACTATTCCGGGCGCAGCGGCGATGTCGTGGCGACCTTCAAGATCAAAGCGAAGTATCTGAGACTGGGATCGGTGACTGAGAAGGGCTGGTGCGCTCTGAAGCAGGCGCCCATCACGTGGATCGGGGACGGAACAGAAGGGGCCAGCGCCTCTGCGTCCTCGTCAGAAGATGGCTAGGCACGGATGCGCGGCGCATAGGGTCGAGATCGCCGCGCTCGCCACCGGAGACATCGAGAATGTCTGCGCGTTAATGGCACGGTGCTTTCCCGAGGAGGCACCTCTGACCGCCAGTGCGCTGCGGGATTATACCGCCATGGGCGTCGTGCTTGTCGCACGGCGGTCCGGCCTCGTGGCTGGCATGGGGATGCTGTGCGGCGACTGGGTTCAGGACCTGTGCATTGCGCGCCGAGAGCGAGGCCGCGGCACCGGGCGGCAACTTCTGCACGCGCTGGAGCACCGTGGCTGGTCGGGCGGTTTGAAAGCAATCGGCCTCGTTGCGCATTGCGACGTAGCGGGCTTCTACCGGGCGTGTGGATACCGGCTGAGCCCTGCTCAGCGCACGGTCGGTCCTGAATGGGTCGAAATGATCAAGGATCGACCGAAGCGTACCACCCCGCCATGGACGGCCCCCGCCAATACGGCCATGCTGAGTGGGACGTGAATCATGCAGGACGGAGACCTCTTATGCGCATCACCTGGATCGGACATGGCAGCTTTCGGATCGACATCGCCGATCAGGTTCTGCTGCTCGACCCCTGGTTCACCGGCAACCCGGTCTTTCCCGAGGGCCGCGAGAGCGAGATAACCGCGGGTGCAACGCATATCCTGCTGACGCACGGGCATCATGACCACACCGCCGATTGCGTCGACATCGCCAAGTCGACAGGCGCGCCCTTGGTGGGCATGTACGAGTTGGTCAACTGGTTTACCGCCATCGACGGGGTCGAGGGCATGGGGGCCAACAAGGGCGGCACGCTGAAGCTGGGCGAAGTCGAGGTAACGCTGGTCGCAGCCTCGCATTCCTCCTCGGTCGCCTCCGATCACGGCCCGGTCTATACCGGGGCCGAGTGCGGGTTCATGATCTCGGGCGAGGGCAAGACGCTCTACGCCATGGGCGACACCGACATCATGGCAGACTGGGCGTGGATGGCGGAACTGCACCAGCCGGACTATGCCATCGTTCCCATCGGCGGGCACTTCACCATGGACGGCACACGGGCCGCCTGGGGATGTTCGCGGTTCTTCCAGTTCAAAGGCGTGATCCCCGGCCACTACAAGACATTCCCGCTGCTGGCCCAATCGGCGGACGACTTCGCGGCGGGCATGGGCGACGTCCCGGTACACGTGATGGATGTGATGGGCTCGGTCGAGCTCTAGGCAATCTGTGCGCGCAGAAACGCCGTCAGATCCTCGATCCGGTGATCGACGTGATCAGGCGTGGCGTGGTTGCTGTCATGCGCCAGCCAGGCCGTTGCCATGCCGAGGCGCCGCGGCTCGACCAGATTGCGATGCGTGTCCTCGATCATCAGGGCGCGGGTCGGATCAGCGCCGCTGTGCTCGAGCACAATGCGGTAGGCCTCGGCCCGGGGTTTCGGGATGAGACCCTTGTCCTCGATGGCATAGACCTCATCGAACAGCTCCTCCAAGCCTGTCGCCGCCAGAACCCGCGCGGCATGCGCTCGTGCGCCGTTGGTGTGCACGATCCGCCGCCCGGGCAACTCGGCAATCGCCCCAACCAGCGCCGGGTTCGGTCTCACGCCGGACAGATCGATATCATGCGTGTCCGCCAGGAAGTGATCCGGCTTCACCCTGTGCTCGGCGATCAGCCCGGCCAATGTGATCCCGTGCTCGGCCCAGTACCTGGCACGGATCACAGCCGCATCTTCCGGCGCCATGCCAAGCTCGCGCACAATGAAGGCTGTGATGCGGCGGTTGATCTCAGCCAGAAGCCCCGCCTCTGGCGGGTAAAGCGTGTCATCCAGGTCGAAGATCCAAGTGTCGATCTGCCTCTGGCTGTGTGGAAAGGGCATTGCTGGCTCCGGCTGCGCGCATTGCTGGCAATCACAGCAGACGGCGCATACTGTGCTGGCGACTAAAGCGTATCGGAGACACCACGTGACGACCAGAGACGAGTGGCGCGGCAGGACAGGCCACGAATGGGCCCGCCGCGACGACGCACTGGAACGATTGCTGGGGCCGGCCGGGCATGAGGGCGTGGCCGAGCTTGCCGCAAGCCCCGGGGAACGGGTCCTCGATCTCGGATGTGGCAGCGGCGCCAGCACGGCTGAACTGGCGATGGGCGTTGGCGAGACCGGCCATGTCACTGCCATCGACATCTCGCCCGATCTGCTGAGCCTGGCGCGGGAGCGGCTGGCCGCAGCCCCGCAGGTCACCTGTCTGGAGGCAGACATCGCTCGCCACGGGTTCCAGACCGAGCACTACGATGCCGTTTACTCGCGGTTCGGGACGATGTTCTTCGATGACCCGGTTGCGGCGCTGAGGAATGTGCACGGCGCGCTGAAGCCCGAGGGTCGTACCGTCTTTGTCGCCTGGCGCGACGCCGGACGAAACCAATGGGCGTCCGTGCCCATGACCTTCACCGCGGACGGCGCAACCTCGGGCGGCCCTTCACCCAGGCCAGGGCCGTTCGGCTGGGCCGAGCGTGACGTGTTCGAGCCCATCCTGACTGCCGCGGGTTTTCGGAGCATAAGACCCGAGACCTTCGAGTACATGGCCGAGATCTCCGACGGAGACGATCCGGACCCTGTTCAGCGCGCGGTCGCGTTCATGATGCGGATCGGTCCGCTCGCCGCGCGCCTGAGGGGCGCATCCGAAGACGCAAAGCGCGAGACGTCGGCATTCCTTGCCCAACGGTTGACCCGTCACGTGACCAACGGCGCTGTCCGGCTGCGTGCCTGCGCGTGGATCATCCGCGCGACGGCCTAGCAGTCTTGCGAGCAAGTGGTCCTGCGAGACGCGGGTGCGTGACGCACGCACCCTACGCAGGGTCGCGCGTCTAGCCGGCCTTCGGTTCGAATTTCAGCGCGACGCCGTTGATGCAATACCGCAACCCCGTTGGCTGAGGCCCGTCCGGAAAGACATGACCGAGGTGACCGTTGCAGCGTGCGCAATGGACCTCGGTCCGGCGCATGAACCAGGAGCGGTCCTCCTGCTCACCGATGGCCGTGCCGTTCACGCCGTCGATCGGCTCGTAGAAGCTTGGCCACCCCGTCCCGCTTTCGAACTTGGCATCCTGATCGAAGAGCAGAGCACCGCATCCGGCACAGGAAAACGTTCCCGGCGCCTTCGGAAAGCTGTCATGGGTGAACGCACGCTCGGTCGCGTGCTGGCGCAACACCCGGAATGCCTCGGGCGACAGCTCCGCCTGCCACTCGGCATCGGTCTTGACCACTGTGTCATCTGTTCTTGCGCGCACTGTGTCCGACATGTTCCACTCCCGCTTTGTCCATCTGCGACCTCTGGAAACTGATACCAGCAGTCTTGTCTGTCCGGCACGTCATATTCATGTAACTTGACGAGACCCGTCGGCAATGTGATTAAGACGGGACAATACGCAACCATAGCGTGTAATTCGGGGCTCGACATGATCTTCACGCTGGGACGCTTCAAAGCGCGGCTCGCCGCAAGCGATGACGATGTCATCGCCTGCCAGCAGCTCCGCTACCTGGCCTTCATCGAGGCGCGCGGCGTCGGCGGCGCGCCTGATCCCGACGCGGACCGCCGGGATGAGGACGAGTTCGACGCGGACTGCAGCCACCTGATGGTGGAGGATACCCGGTCCGGCCAGCTGGTCTGCTGCTTTCGCATGATGCCACTCGAGAACGGGCTCGAGATCGGGCGCACCTACTCGGCGAAGTATTACGGGCTGGATGCGCTGCGCGACTATCCCGGCAAGATGGTCGAGATGGGCCGCTTCTGCGTGCACCCGGCCTGGCAGGATCCCGCGATCCTGCGCGTTGCCTGGTCCGCGATGACCAAGTTTGTCGACGATACCGGGGTCGAGCTGATGTTCGGCTGCTCCTCGTTTCAGGGGATCGACGCCGAGAAATACATGGACGCCTTTGCGCTCTTGAAGGAGCGCCACCTCGCGCCCTCGCGGTGGCTGCCGCGGGTGAAGGCACCCAGGGTCTTCCAGTTCGGGCGCCTGCTGGGTCTGCGCCGCCCGGATATGAAACTCGCGTTGAAGGGGATGCCGCCGCTCTTGCGCACCTATCTGGTGATGGGAGGCTGGGTGTCGGACCACGCGGTGATCGACAACGATCTGAACACGCTGCATGTGTTCACGGGGATCGAAACCGCGCGGGTGCCGCAATCTCGCAAGCGCCTGTTGCGCCGAGACTGACGGCCTGGACGGATCAGCGCCCGATGGCCTGACCTTCGCGGCGCGGATCGACCAGCCCCACCAGGGTGCCATCGGGCCGGGCGATGATCGTGTGCAGGCCGGATGTCATGGGCGCTTCCTCGACACTGTGGCCAAGCGCGCGCAGCGCCTCGACAACCTCCGCTGCCATGCCCGGCTCTAACGTGATCGCGCCCCGATTGCGATGCGAGACATGCGGCATTGCCATCACCGCCGCCTCGTCCGGCCCGGTCGAAAACCAAAGCGAAACGATATGCTTGGCGACATATTCCGGGATGCGTGAGCCGCCGGGCGAGCCGGTCAGGCCGGCAATCCGGTCACCTTCGTAGAAGATCGTCGGTGACATCGAAGACCGGGGCCGCTTGCCGGGTGCGACGGCATTGGCAATGGGCGTACCCTCGGCATCCTCGGGCCGGAACGAGAAATCGGTGAGCTGGTTGTTCAGCAGGACCCCTCCGGCCATGCGGCCCGAGCCGAAAGCCGTCTCGATCGACGCGGTGAGGCTGATCGCCAGGCCATCGCGGTCAATGACCGAAAGATGGGTGGTCCCGGGGCGGGTCTGGGACTGATCCGGCGCGTAGAGCCGTCCCTCCCGCCAGGGTGGCTCGCCCGCTTCCGCCTTGCCCGCGGACGCCTTGCGCGGATCGATCAGCGCGGCGCGGCTGGCGATATAGGCCGGATCAAGCAGGCCCTTCACCGGCACCTTCACAAAATCGCTGTCACCGAGGTACTTGGCCCGGTCCGCATAGGCCAGCCGCGAGGCTTCCGCGAAGAGATGCCAGAGCCCGGCCTGCCCCTCGGCCACGTCCGCGCGCTCGAATTCGGTCATAAGCATCAGGATCTGCCCGACCGTCGTCGCCCCGGAGGAAGGCGGACCCATCCCGCAGATGCGCAGCGCCGCGAAAGGATGACAAACGGGGGGCCGTTCGATCACCGTGTAGGTGAGAAAATCCTCCTCGGTCATCGCGCTTGGCCTCGGACCACGCGCCAGCGCGGCGAGGATCTCCCGCGGGACGTCACCCGAGTAGAACGCATCCGCGCGGTTGTCGGCGATGTGCTGCAGGGTGGCGGCCAGGTTGGGCTGACAAAAGACCTGCCCGTCCTGCAAAGGCTTGCCGCCGGGAAGAAAAACCTCGGCCGCGTCTGTGCCTTCGAGCCGTCCGGCGAAGCGCGCCACAGACGCCGCGAGACGCGGGGTCACGGCAAACCCATGCTCGGCATAGTCGATCGCGGGGGCGAAGAGATCCTCCCACGGCAATTTGCCGTGGCGCGCGTGCAGCACCTCCATGAGCCGGACAAGACCGGGAACGCCAACCGAGCGACCGGAGGCGACGGCCTCGAGGAACGGCAGGGGCGCACCGCCCTCCATGAACATATCCGGCGCGGCCTTGTCCGGCGCAGTCTCCCGCGCATCCCACGACGTCAATCCATCCGGGCCATGGACAAGGGCAAAGGCACCGCCGCCGATCCCGCTCGACTGGGGCTCGACCACGTTCAGCACCAGAAGCGCCGCGATGGCTGCATCCGCTGCCGATCCGCCGCGCGCCAGCATGTCACCGCCCGCTTTCGACGCCAGCGGATGCGCCGCGACAATCATGTGCTCCTGTGCCTCGACGGCGGGCCTCACCGTCAGACCGGTTGCAGCCTCGGGGTCCGCCTGGGTCTGGGCTTGAGCGGCAGTGGTGGAGAGGATCAGGGCAAGGATGGCGATCAGGCGCATGGGCGACTCCTGTTTCGATCCGGACCATCCTGCGCCCATCGCCCGCGCTTGACCAGAGCGGATGCGGGCGGCAAGCCTGTCGTCAGCCAGAGGAGAGCACGATGAGCAAAACCGACCTGCCGATGCTGGAACAACGCCGGATCGAGGCCAACATCCTCAAACCGGTCTACGAGGAGATGCGCGACCGGCTGGGCAAAGAAGCCGCGGACGAGATCCTTGGCGCTGCGGTCATCCGCAACTCGATCGAGCAGGGCCAGGCCTATGCCGACGGGCTGGAGGATACCGGTCTTCTGGCGTTTCGCGCTACGATGGCGCAGTGGAAAGCCTCGGGCGCGCTCGAGATGGAGATGCTGAAGGAGACCGATGCGGAGGTGCACTTCAATGTCACCCGCTGTCGGTACTCGGAGATGTACCGCGAGATGGGGCTGGGCGAGATCGGGCATCTGCTCAGTTGCAACCGGGACGGTACGTTCTGCACGGGGTTCAATCCCGCGATCAAGCTCGAGCGCAGCCAGACGATCATGCAGGGCGCCAGCCATTGCGATTTCCGCTATCGGTTCGAGCCGGAGGAGGGCTGAGATCCGCCGCGCGGGGGTGAGCGGAGCACTTTGCCCTCCCGCCCGCACGCGGCGGATGGCAAGTGCCCCCCTTTATTGCAGAACGAAGTAGGCCATCGAGGTTTTCATATCGTAGTTCCGGGCCGTGTTGCCCTCGCGCAGGTTGGCGAAAATGTCGTTCACCTTGTCGGGCGTCATGAAATCCGTCCGGACCAGCGGAAAGATCGTGTCCACCGCCACCAGCAGGTGCGGGCCTTTGCCAGGCACCTGCACGCCGAGCTTCAGCAAGGACCCCTCGCGCGTCATGAAGTCCGAGGCATCGAGAACGAACCCGTCCGGGGTGACGATCAGCGGGGTGATGTAGCGCACGGCCTCGCCCGTGATGGTCGCAAACAGCGCCTGGCCCGGGTCGAGCATGTGATCGGGGTCGTCCAGAGCGATCTTCGGCGGATCGCCATGCGGAAAGGCCCGTGCGAACGCCAGCGCGTCGCACTGGCGCGAAGACACGAGACGACCGCCGATATTGGCTTCGATGCCGATCTGCTCCTTGAACGCGCCATCGAAATCGAAGAACGGGGCGGCGTCGTCCGAAAAAGCCTCGATGTTGATCAGCTTCTTCGCCTCGGCCACCTCGACCGGGGTCGCGAGAAAACACTCTTCGCCCGTGAAGTTCGTCAGGAAGTCAGCGATCTCGTGCTCGAGCGAGCTTTGCGCCGATTGGACCACCGCCGTCTCGGCGCGCAATTTCTCGACCCTCAGCGCGATCTCGAGCGTGCCCTGCTCCTCGCCGCGATACTTGGCGACCAAGGTGAAGTTCCAGGTGCCGCGCTCGGCAGGGATGCCGCGGATCAGAGCGTTGCCTCCGCCGCGATCGGAAAACTCCAGCCCCGGCGGCAGCGTGCCCGTCACCTCGAGCGTGATCCGGCGCTGCCCGGCGGCGTTCAGATCGACCGGCGGTGTCCAGAAATACTTGGTGCCGATGAACCCGTCATGGGCCGCGACCGATTTGTCCCAGAAGACCGGCGCAGGCGGCGCCTGCACCTGATCGGGAATGTACGGCCCAAGATTGGCAAGCGCATCGACATCATCGGTCAGCACGGCCTGACAGGCCTGCGGCAGGTCGGCCAGCGTCAACTGACCGCGCGCGGGATTGCCGGGGTTGCCCGGCGTCGTCGCCCGGAACACCGGCCTGACGCGCTGAGCAAAGCGGCGCGCGTCCGGCCAGTCTGGCAGGATCTCGTAGAGCCCGCCATCGCGCTGCGGTTTGGGGAGCGCACCTTCCGGAGCGGCGGGATCGATCTGGCGCGCGTCGCCGGGGCGTTCCGGCGCTTCCTCGGACTTTTTCTTGATCTTGTCCTCGTCGACCTTCTCGCCCTTGGGGAACCATTTCGCGAGTTCTGCGCCGCAACCATTGCCGGGAGGCGGCGGCGCCTGATCCCGGCACCCGGGCGAGCCGCCGGGGCACGCGAGGCGCACATGGAAATGGTAGTTGTGCCCCTTCCAGGGCCGGACCTTGCGCAGCCACGGCGCGTCGATCTTGCCGCCGCCGATCTTCTTTTCGGTCAGGCACATGCCGCGCTTGATCGCGGCGTTGACGAAAATTCTGGCCACCGCGGGGTCTTCGGCCGCGGCGCGGATGATCTTGTGGTGCTCGATCGACCAGTTCTTGTTCAGACCGATCCCGTTCTTGGCCACGACATTGTAGGAGCCGATTCGCTCGCGCTCCTTGCGGCTGAGGTCGCGCTCGACAGGCTTTCGCAGCCACATATCGACATCGAGCCCGATCTGGTGCGAGCGGTGGCCAGACTTCATCGGTCCGCCGCGCGGTTGGCCGATATCGCCGACATAAAGCTTGGGCCAGCCGACCTCGCGCGCGCGCACCGAGAGCCGCTCGATAAACCCGATCAGCGCCGGGTGGCCCCAGTTGCGGTTGCGGCTGAGGCGCATCGCCTGCCAGCCGGGCGCGGTCTCGCGCAGTTCGATCCCGCCCGCCAGACATCCGCGCGCATACGAGCCGATCGCCCCCGGATTCGTCGAGCTTGGCAGTTTATGACGCCCGAACAGGGCATGCGCAGGTTGTGCAGCGACCTCGGCCGTCACACCGAGCGCCAACAAGGCTCCCAAAACTGTTCTTGCTATGAGCACACTCTGTTCCGCAAATATCCGGATCGGATGGTCAGACCTACCGCCTTGTGCAACACCTTACCAGTTCGCCGCCGTCCGCGGATTGACGAGGACCGCTGGAATTCTCATAATAGTGGCCATTGTCACATTTAGAAAAGTTAATCGTCATGAAACACGTATGGACCTCGATGATCGTCGGCGCATTGGCCGTACCCTCGATCGCTCTGGCCGATCCGCAGTTTACCGCACAAGATATCATCGATCACTTCTCGAAATCGCAGCAGCAGCGCTCGGCGAATCTTCCGGCGCCGTCCGAGCCGCGCAAGCGCGGTGTCTTCGTCGGCGCGAGCGGGTTTGGAAACGAGGCGACGGCGGCCACATCGAGCGCTGCGGCGACCGCTGCCACAGGCGACGCGCCCCTGGTGATCCCGAAGACCGGTGCTGCCGCCGGCGAGAGCACGCACCCATCGACACAGACCGCGAGCACATCGAAGAAACAGAAAACCACCAAGAAGAAAAGCGCATCACCGTCCTATGCGGCGGCAGCGGATGCGCCGAAATCTTCGGATGCCTACGATCTGCTCGTGACCTTCCGGCTTGGATCGGATGAGTTGACCCGCCAGGCGCGGCGCAATCTCGACGAGTTCGCCCTTGCCCTAGTCAGCCCGGAACTGGCCGATCTGACCTTCGCGGTCGATGGCCACACCGATGCGCGCGGCTCGAAAAGCTTCAATCTCGACCTGTCGCAGCGCCGTGCTGCCTCGGTCGTGCGGTACCTGACGTCGAAAGGCGTGGCCGCGAGCCGGCTGGTCGCGAAGGGTTATGGCGAATCGCGCCCGATGCGCAGCGACCCGTTCGATCCGGTGAACCGCCGCGTCGAGACGCGCCGGCTGGACAACACGATCGCCTGCCGCGGCAACCGCTGCTAGGCCTTTGAAATCGCGCGCGGGGACACCAAGCCCCCGCGCTATGATCCGCTGGCGTCCGCCCAGTCAAACGGCGCCGTCTGGTAGACGTGGTTCACCCAGTTGCCGAACAGAAGATGCGCGTGGCTGCGCCAGCGGTTCTCGGGTCGCCGTGACGGATCGTCCTTCGGGTAATAGTTGACCGGCACATCGATCGGATCGCCCTTTGCGGCGTCGCGGTCATACTCTTCCTTCAGCGTCGTCGAATCATATTCGAGGTGGTTGAACATGTAGAGCGCGCGGTGCTCGGGGTCCTCGATCAGGCAAGGGCCGGTGTGGCGCGACGAGACCAGCACATCCAGCCCCGCCCCACCGGGCAGATCGGCTTCCCGCACCTCTGTCCAGCGGCTGACCGGCACAACGAAATGGTCCGAGAACCCGCGCAGAAACGGCGAGGCAGGCCGCAGCACCCGGTGGCGAAAGCACCCGAACGCCTTTGCGCTCAACTCATGCTTGGGCACACCATGGAAATGGTTCAGCATCGCCTGCGCGCCCCAGCAGATCGCGAACGTCCGATGGACATGCGTCTGCGTCCACTGAAAGACCCGGGTCAGTTCATCCCAATAGTCGACATCCTCGAACTTCATCAGTTCGATCGGCGCGCCGGTGATGATCACCCCGTCAAAACGGCGGCCCATCACGTCGCGAACCGGTGAGTAGAACGCCTCCATATGCGCGGCCGAGGTGTTGCGCGACTGGTGATCCGACATGCGCAGCAGCGTCAGTTCGATCTGCAGCGGCGTCGCGCCGATCAGCCGGGCGATCTGTGTCTCGGTCTGCACCTTCTTGGGCATCAGATTGAGCAGAGCGATCTGCAGCGGCCGGATATCCTGGCGCAGCGCCGTCTCCTCCGACATTACCATGACGCCCTCATTGATCAGGACATCATGGGCGGGCAGGTCGGCTGGTATCTTGATCGGCATCGGGTCAGGTCCGGCTGTGCGCTGAGCGATCCTACCTAGTCGCTCGCGGCGGGATTGAAAAGGACCGCGCGCTCACATGCTTTTGTGATCAAGAGGGGGTACCATCTGTCGCGTTGTCTTGGTGAGAGGATGTCGACCATGCGCTTTGCGTTAAGTTTCGCCGCGGCCCTGCTGGCCGCCACCCCTGCCACCGCGGAATGGGTCACGCGGCAGAGCGACGGGTTTGCCCAGACCAGGTTCACCGACGGGCGCTACACGCTCGAGATTTCGTGCCGCTCCGGCCGGGGGTTCGAGCTTGTCCTCAAGGACCCCAGCCTTCAGGGCTTCGACGATGTGAAGGGCCTGATGCTGTGGCTTACGCTGCCCGATGGCCGCACCGACCGCTGGCCTGTCGATGTGACGCCCGAGGGACCGGCGCTGAGCGGCGTGCTCTACGTCTCGGACTTCAATCTCGAATTCTTCCGCAACGGGCGGAGTTTTCAACTGGACGCGCCGCTCACCGGCGAGGTGTTCCTCAAAGGCAATATGAAGGGCACCGGCGCCGCCCGGCTGGCCTTTCTCGAGCGCTGCGGGGTCTGACCGAAATCCATCTGGTTTGCGAGGCTTGAAAAGCAGGGGAGTGCAAGATGAGCAGAGGTCTGATGGTTGCGGCCGTGATCCTGAGTGCGGGATCGGTCATGGTGACACCTTCCTCGGCCCAGGTCGGTGATGAGCAGAGATGTGTGTGGAGCTGTCTTGCCGGACCCGGCAAGGGCGATCCGGCCAGCAGCGCCTATGCGGCCTGCGTTGCCCAGCGCTGCTCGGGCGGAGCGGTTCAGGGCAGCACCGAGCGCAAGGGCGACCCGCGGGCGGCCTGGGATACCGGGCAAACACGCAGCGGCATGGGCTGGGCCGGGGTCGACGGGCGACGCGAAGGCACGGGCCTCTACTATTTCTGCGGCAACGGGCAGAGCTTTCTGCGCGTGATCGGCATCGATGGCGGAGAGCGCGGCATGATCATCGATATCGACGGCACCCAGTTCCCGCTCAGTTTCCGCCCGAACACGCGCAACCAGCCTGAATCGCCGCAATCCACGTTTGCGCCTGTGATGCAGGCCCTGCAAAGCGGCAACCGCGTTCAGGTTCTGGGCTATGAGATCGGCGTCATCGTTGATGCGACGCTGAAAGGGTCAAGCCGCGCTCTGGCGCAGGTTATCTCGTCCTGCTGATCGCTGCATCGCCGGCTGGCCAGCGGCAGCCCGTCCAGGGATTACAGGATGCTCGGGCGGACCGCGCCCCGTGCATCGAACGGATCATCAGCCTGTGCAAGCGCTGCGACGCGGCGCGCGAACAGGGCTTGGTCCTGCGACGTGTTCTGTGCGGGCAAGCCCGCCGCGCTGTTCATATCGCGTGCAAAGGTCGGTGTGGGCTTGTCACGTTGCTCATAAAGCGCGGGCAGAAAGTTCTCGAAGGTGCCGACCTCGATGGTGTTGTGCAGATGCCAGGCCTCGAAGAAGTCCAGTGAATATTGTGCGGTCAGCTTGCGATTGAAGGCCCGCAAAAGCGGGTTGTTGCCACTGGCGCCGATCACGACCTCGTAGTGATAGTGCACCCCAAGATGGCGCCCCCTGTCCGTGACGTCGCGATAGTGGATACGCAAGCACATCACCTGTCCGATCAGCGGCAGCGCACGACCCATCGCCCAGCCATCGCCCGCGCAATAGTGGATCATCAGTTCGGCATCTACGGGATAGCGCAGCCCATATTTGATGGTCTGCATCGCCTCTCGGATATGGATGCGCGCCCCTGCCTGCGCCGTGCCGCCCGGCCCGGTTCTGCCTTTCAGCACCGCGTCGACGTGATCGGACGGATGCCAGAGCAGATAGGCCGGGACGAGCGCGCCCTCATAGCCAGGCACATCCTCCAAGCGGATCCGGAGACGGGTGAAATTCAGAAACCACCAGTGGATCATCTCGGATGTCACGCCGCGGAGCAGGGCGTGGTTCAGCACCACCGTAAACTGGCCGTTTGCCCGCCGGTCGATCTCGAACCGGGTCGAGCCTGGGTCTTTCAGCAACCAGCCGAAGTCTCGGGCGGGGGGCAGGATCATGGCGGTCATCGGAACCTCCCTGGGCAACAAACCCAAAATTCCGCCGCTCAGATCGATTCGTCGTTAACCGAGGTTAAGATCCGGCCCACTCAGACCCCGTCACCCCTGCTGCCTCTCGCCGCCGCCGCTCTCGCGGCGCTGGCGCAGGAACCGGCTCAGCCCCTGCGGGGTCACACCCAGAAACCGGGCGATGTCCTTCGCCGGCACCTGCGTGATGACATCGGCATATTGCGTCTCGAGAAAGCGATAGCGGTCCTCGGTCCGGGTCAGGGTCTTGGCGCAGATCACGGCCTTGTCGAACGCGATCACATCGAGGAGCTTTTGCCGGAGGTACCGCCCGAACGCACCGCCGTCGAGATACTCCTCCATGAACAGCGCAAGCGGCATCATCACGCCTTCAACCGGTGTGATCGCAATCAGGGTATCCTCGGCAATGTCCCGCTCCCACGCGCTGGTCACATTGGTACAGATATGCCCCGGCTCGAAGAAACGCGCGATGCCTGCTGTGCCGTCGGGATAGACTTGCTCGGACGCAGCGATGCCTGCTGTCACGAACAACAGCCGGTCTGCGACCTGTGCCGCGCTGAGAATGACCTGTTTCGCAGGACATGCGAAGGCCGAGACACGGGGGACCAAGCGCTCCCAATCGGCCAGCGCAGCTGCGCCGCCTCGGGCGTCTATGTCACGGCTGACCGCATCGAGCGCTGTCACGGCGCCGCACGGGCGTCGAGCGCTCGGGCGATGAGGTGATCAAAATCCGCTGGCGTCTGAACCGCGGCGATATCCGCAGCGGTGACGGACACGCCCCAGTGATTGGCAATGGCGTCGTATTTCGGCAAGCGATGCGTCAGCAGGCGCCGAAAGCCCCAGCGGATGAAGTCATCGGGGTCGACCTCTGTCTCGGCGACGGCTTTTTCGGCCAGATAGGCCGCCCAGGCCTCGCGCAGGAACGGCTCGGGATAGTACATGGGCTTGGGCGCACGGTCGAAGCGGCGCGCCAGTTCCTCGGCATCATCCTCGGTCCCGCGGATCTGCACCAGAAGCAGGTGCTGAGAGAAGGTCTTCAGGACCGGATCCTCGGAATCAGCCGGGTCAACCACCTCGCACAGCGAACCCGACGTGTCGCAGAGGAAATGCGGATAGCCATAGATCCGGTCGGCCCTCTCGATGAAGGCAACCGTGTCCTGCATCGCGGCGATCTCTGCCACCCGATGTTCGCGCTGGCGCCGGATATACTCGCCAAAGGCGATCCCGCCGCGCTCGGCGCCGCCCGGCTTGCCGAGATAGGTCGACAGCGGCGCAAGGTTCTCGAAGGTCAGGTTCGAGGCGATGTAGACCGAATCCGACAGCAACAGCTCGCGCAGGAACGGCACCTGCATCGCCGCCTGCTTGAAATTGTCCGCGATGTGCTCGCCCATGTAGCGGGTGCCGATGCGGTAATCGACCGAGTAGTGGAACCAGTCGCCGCCGTCGCGCAAAAGACTTGCAATGCGGGTTTTGCCAAGGCCGGACATACCGAACAGCGCAACCGCCTTGCGCGGCGCATTCAGGTAATCGTCGGCGGTGGTGTAGATCATGATCGTCCCCGGCGCTCTGGCTCTCCCCTAGCAGATCCGCCGGATTTGCCAAGGGCAGAGGCATTGAGCACCGACAACCTGCCGACGGAAGGGCGCGCTGACCACGGGTGAGCGGCGGCTCCGGGCGCTCCGCTTACTCAGAACGGGGCGTGAAAACAGCACTCACCTCGGTGCGCGCGCCCTTCTGTCGGCAGGTCTAGCGCGGGGCCAGTTCAGCCAGCACAGCGTCGAGTGACGAACGCCAATCCGGCCGGACAATCCCGTATGCTTCCGAGAGCCGCGTGCAATCGAGCCGTGAATTCGAAGGACGCACTGCCGGGGTCGGGTAGTCGGCAGTCGGGATCCCCTCGACATCAGGTGTCTTCGACCACGCAGCACGGGCAAAGATCTCACGCGCAAAACCGCACCATGTCGTGTCGGGCTGGCTGGCGAAGTGAAAGACCCCGCCTGTGCCCTGACCGCCCGCAAAGGCGCGCGCCATCGTCAGCACGGCATCGGCGATGTCCGCCGCTGCGGTCGGCGCGCCGTGCTGATCATCGACAACCGTCAGGCGCTCGCGGGTTTCGGCAACGCGCAGCATGGTCTTCACGAAATTCCCGCCATGGGCCGAGAACACCCACGAGGTGCGCAGGATCGCATAGCGTGGCTCGTCTCCAAACGCCTCGGCAATCGCCACCTCTCCGGCGAGCTTGGTCCGGCCATAGGCGTTCTGGGGCGCGACCGGATCGCTCTCGGACCAGGGTGTCTCGCCCGTGCCGTCAAAGACATAGTCCGTCGAAATGTGCAGGAAGGGCAGCGCTGCCTCGGCGCAGGCCCGAGCCATTGCACCCGGCGCGTCAGCGTTGATCCTTTGCGCGAGGTCGGTCTCCTCCTCGGCCCGGTCCACAGCCGTGTAGGCCGCAGCGTTCAGAACCACGTCCGCCTCAGCCCCCGCGATGGCAGCCGCACAGGCGGCAGGATCGCTCAGGTCAGCCTGATCCCGGCCAAGCGCCGCGATCGTGATGTCGCCCGGAGCACGGCGCACCACCTCGGTTGCCACCTGCCCGGTCTGCCCGAACATCAGAAGTCTCATGCGACCCGCTCCGCCACGTCGCCCCCGTGGGCGTTATAGTCGATGCCGCCCCCCAGACAATGCACGCTATCGCCCCGCGGCCACGGCGGTCTTGTACCAGGTGACGATGGCAGCCCGCTCCTCGGCCTCCATGTAGGCGATGTTGGCCGGCGGCATGGCATGGCTGATCCCCGACTGAAGATAGATCTCGCGCGCATGCGCCGCGATCTGGGCGTCGGTCTCCAGCAGCACGCCTTTGGGCGCAGCCGCCATCCCCTCCCAGAACGGCTCGGCCGCATGACACATGGAACAGCGCCCACGGACAGTGTCGGCAACCTCGGCAAACCCGGGTGCGCTGGCGAAGATCTGCTGGCGGGCGGTCAGGTCCGGCTCGGCGCGATCCCCACCCGGCAAGGTCGATAACCAGACGATCGCCAGAAACAGCACCGCCGTCGCCCCCCAGGTCCAGAGCGGGTTCCCCGCCCGGGCATGCCGTGTGTTGAAATAGTGCCGGATGGTCACGCCCATCAGGAACACGAGGCTGGCGATCACCCAGTTATACTCGGTCGCAAAACTCAGCGGCGCATGGTTCGACAGCATCAGGAACAGCACCGGCAGCGTGAGGTAGTTGTTATGCGTCGAGCGCTGCTTGGCGATCTTGCCGTACCTGGCATCAGGTACGCGGCCTGCGCGCAGATCAGCGACGACGATCTTCTGGTTCGGTATGATGATCAGGAACACGTTCGCGGACATGATCGTCGCCGTCACCGCCCCAAGGTGAATGAACGCTGCCCGCCCGGTGAAGACCTGCGTGTAGGCCCATGCAAGCCCAACAAGGATGACGTATAGCCCCAGCATCAGCCGCGTGTTGTCCTCGCCGAACCGGCTGCGGCAGAGCGCATCATAGAACAGCCAACCCCCGACAATGGACCCGAGCGAGATGGCGATGGCCACCCAGGGCGAGAGATCCAAGACCGCGGGATCGATCAGATAGAGATCCGCGCCTGCATAGTAGACGAGGCAGAGCAGCGCGAACCCCGACAGCCATGTCGCATAGGCCTCCCACTTGAACCAGGTCAGGTGATCGGGCAGATCCTCGGGCGCGACCGCATATTTGCGGATATGGTAGAACCCGCCGCCATGGACTTGCCATTCCTCGCCCTGCACACCATGGGGCAGCGGCCCGTCGCGGCGCAGGCCCAGATCAAGCGCTATGAAATAAAAGGAGGAGCCGATCCACGCGATCGCCGTGATCACATGCAGCCAGCGCACGGCGAAGGTGGCCCATGCCTCGACCACGGCCCAGTCGATCGGGAAGTCTTCCATGCTGCTCCTCCTGCCAGGCAGGATACGCCTTGCCCGGGCGGCGGCAAGGTGACAACCTCGCCGCATGAGTGATCTGACTGATTATCCCCGCGATCTGGCGGGCTATGCGGGTGCCCCGCCCGATCCGATGTGGCCCGGCGGCGCGCGCGTCGCTGTGCAATTCGTGCTGAACATTGAGGAAGGCGGCGAGAACTGCGTGCTCCACGGCGATGCCGCGTCCGAGACGTTCCTGTCCGAGATCATCGGTGCGCAGCCTTTTGTCGGCGCGCGGAACATGTCGATGGAGTCGATCTACGAGTACGGGTCGCGGGCGGGGGCGTGGCGGGTGCTGGATCTCTTCCGGGCGTACGGGATGCCGATCACCCTCTTCGCCGTGGCGATGGCCGCGCAGCGAACGCCTCAGATCATCGAACGGGCGCTGACCGACGGGCACGAGATCGCCAGCCATGGCTTGCGCTGGATCAACTATGCAGACGTGCCGGAGGATGTCGAACGCGCCCACATGCAGGAGGCGATGGAGATCCTGACCGGCCTGACCGGCGAGCGGCCGCTCGGCTGGTATACCGGGCGGACCTCCGCGCATACGCGGCGCCTTGTGTCCGAATATGGCGGGTTCCTGTATGATGCCGATGACTACTCCGACGATCTGCCGTTCTGGAGCCGCGTGGAGCCGGGCGCGCTGATCGTGCCGTATACGCTTGATGCCAATGATATGCGGTTTGCAACGGCGCAGGGGTTCAACGCGGGCGATCAGTTCTATGCCTATCTGCGGGATGCGTTCGATACGCTCTATGTCGAGGGCGAGCGCGCGCCGAAGATGATGTCCATCGGCCTGCACGCCCGGCTGATCGGGCGGCCCGGCCGGATCGCTGCGCTGCGCCGGTTTGTCGAGCATGTGGCGCGGCACGACGGGGTCTGGATTGCACGACGCGTCGACATTGCGCGCCATTGGCGCGAACACGTCCCGGAGCAAACATGACCGTTGCATCGACAAGGGTGCGTCACGGACGCACCCTACGGGGCGTTGCGCGATACCTGCGTAGGGTGCGTCCGTGACGCACCCTCTGGGACAGAACGATGACCGTGCCAGGTTCGTGGCTCGCTATGGCGCTGTGTATGAGCGCTCGCCCTGGGTGGCCGAGGCTGTCTGGGAGACCGGGCAGGCCATCGACGATCCCCGCGCATTGACCGGGGTCATGCGCCTGATCGTGGATCAGGCCGGTGCCGCGCGTCAACTCACCCTTCTGCGCGCGCATCCCGATCTCGCGGGCCGCGTTGCCATCCGCAATCTGACGGAGGCTTCGGCCTCTGAGCAGACCGGCGCGGGCCTTGATCAGTGCAGCCCGGAGGAAGCCGCCGCCTTCCATCGCCTGAATGCGGACTATACCGAGAAGTTCGGTTTCCCGTTCATCCTGGCGGTCAAGGGCCATACCCGCCACTCGATCCTTGCAGCCTTTCACCGGCGCATCGAGAATGACCCGGAGATCGAGTTCGCCGAAGCGCTGGCGCAGGTGCACCGCATCGCCGAGCAGCGTTTGCTGGCGATGGCCGAGGAGGATGCATGAGCCGCTACACTGGACCTCCTGGCGGGTTGCCGCCGCAAACCGCGCTCCATACCGGGCGGGCCGTTTTCACCGAGGCCTACGCGGTCATTCCCGCGGGCACGATGCGCGACATCACGGCGAGCGTTCTGCCGGGATGGGAGAAGACCCGGGCCTGGATCATCGCGCGCCCCATGACCGGGTTTGCCGAGACCTTCAGCCACTCCGTCATGGAGGTCTCGCCCGGCGGCGGGTCAACCACGCCGGAGCCGGACTATGGGGCTGAAGGGGCGCTCTTTGTCACCGCAGGCGCTCTCGACATCACCCATGGCAGCACCGTCCAGACGCTGACGGCAGGCGGTTTCGCCTATATGCCGCCCGCGCAACGCTGGTCGGTCACGAACACGGGCGCGGACACGGCCACAGTCCACTGGATCCGCAAACGGTACGAGCGGGTCGACGGCCTCGAGCCGCCTGCGCCAATTTTCGCCCGCGATCAGGACATCGCGCCTGTCCCGATGCCGGACACCGAGGGGCGCTGGGCCACCACCCGGTTCATGGACCCCGCAGACATGGCGCACGATATGCACATCACCATCGTGACCCTGCAGCCCGGCGGGGTGATCCCGTTCGAGGAGACGCATGTGATGGAGCACGGGCTTTTCGTCCTGCAGGGCAAGGGCGTCTACCGGCTGAATCGCGACTGGGTCGAGGTCGAGGCCGGCGACTACATGTGGCTGCGCGCGTTCTGCCCGCAGGCCTGCTATGCGGGTGGGCCCGAGCCGTTCCGGTATCTGCTCTACAAGGACGTGAACCGTCATCCGCGCCTCGGACCCATCGTACCATGAGCGGTGGCAGGCCCCGCGATCTCGTCAGCCAGCCCCTGACGGCGGAGGCGTTTGCCCCATTTGGCGAGGTGCTGGACACGTCCGGGCCTCCGACGAAGATAATCAATCGCGGCATGTGCGCCCGGCATCACGATTTGGCGGCGCTCGATTTCGGACCGGACGGGCGGGCCGGGATCTCGATCTTTCAGGGTCAACCCTATGCCTTGCCGCTGATGCTGGAGATGGTCGAGCGTCATCCAGATGGCAGCCAGGCCTTTGTTCCGATGTCTGCCGATCCCTATCTGGTCGTCGTCGCCCCGGATGAGGACGGCGTGCCGGGACGCCCGCAGGTCTTTCGACCGGTGGCTGGGCAAGGCGTCAACTACCGGCGTGGGGTCTGGCACGGCGTTCTGACGCCGCTGGAGCGCCCGGCATCCTTTGCGGTGATCGACAGGATCGGGCAAAGCGACAATCTCGAAGAACATTGGTTCGAGGCGCCCTGGCGGATCGTTTCGTGACACGAGGGTGCGTCACGGACGCACCCTACGCGGGGTCGCACGGGTATCGGCCTCTGGTCGTCCCTCTGAGATCCGCCTAGGTTAGGTCTATGGGCCCCTTCGCTAGACTGCTGGAAGATCTGCTGTTCACGCCCGGGCGGAACGCGAAACTAGCGCATCTGAGGGCCTATTTCGCATCGACCCCGGACCCGGATCGCGGCTGGGCCCTGGCGGCGCTTGCCGGGGCGCTGGACTTGCCCTCGG
>JBCBOR010000029.1:37271-49950 GCA_039821125.1 Pseudomonadota bacterium | reverse complement strand
GCAATGGAGATCCCGCCATCGCCCGTGATCCGCGTTGTCACCGCGCCTGCGCTGCCCTTGGCGTGCGCGATGTCAAGCAACACTCGCGTGCTGTCGCCGGGCGCCAGGAAGCGCGGCGTTGCGGCAGAGACCACGACCGGGTCGCGCACCAGAACATCCTTGTGCGCATGGCCTACGCCTTTGCCGGACCACGCCACCGCCATGATGCGCACGGTGCCGTTGAACTCGGGCAACGCGAAACGCACCGAGGCCGTACCGTCGGCGCCGACCTCGACAACACCGGAATGGAAGGCGACCAGGTCCTCGGTTGGAGGCGGAGCCTTGAGGCGTGCAGCCTCGGCATCGCCGCCGGAGCGGATGCGCCCGCGCGCGCCCTGAAGGCCATCGATCAGACGGCCATAGACATCGCGCATCTCGATCCCGAGCGCGCGCTGGCCGAAATAATGATCCCCGGGCGCGGGCGGCGCGAACCCAGTCAGATTGAGAATGCCGAGATCGACAGCCGCCAGCGTCACATGTGCCGTCTCGCCCGACAGGCCCGCGATGCGGACCGCGGCCTCCATGGGCCCGCGCGGCTGCACTTCATCGGGGGTGGTGATCTCGACCTCCAGCGCACGCTCCGCCGGGTCCACGGTGGCCCAGGCCAGGCCCAGAGCGCGCGATGGATTGCGCTTGGCCGCAACATCCATCGGCCGGATCAGCGTCGCGGTGATATAGGCGCCGGCCCCCCACGCCTCGGTCACCGTCAGGGTCGTCTCGGTCTCCCCCGGCTCAACATCAAGCGTGGTCATCTCGATCAGTCGGTTGTCGACAACCGAGAGCAGCACCTTGCCCGCGACACGAGGCTTGAGACGAACGCGAACCTCATCCCCGATCCGGTAGGCCGGCTTGTCGAGACCGATCTCCAGCACATCGGGCGTATCGGACGAGCCGCCCGCCGAATACCACCCCGCATCGAAGGCGTGGCTGGCGGCGGCATAGTCGCCCTCCAGTGTCTGGAGTTTCAACTCGTACCGGCCCCATTGCACCGGCGCCTCGATCGAGGCGCGGCCATCCGCGGTCAGGACGATCTCGCCATTGGCGACGCGCTCGCGACTGGTGACGGCCTCGTAGTTCCAGCGCCCGTTCAGCTCGTACCATTGCCAGCGCCGGTTGATGCGCGAGAGCGTCCAGCCCACACGGTCGAGGGCGATCTGACCATCGGGACCGACGGCGATGATCTCGAACCCGGCATTGCCCCCTTCCTCCGCCGCACCGTCGAACAGCGGACGGATGCCAATGCGCCCGCCAGCGGGGGCAAGGGGCCGGGTCAGAGTGCGCTCGACCGGGCGGCCCGAACTGTCGGTGACATGGACGATCGCCGTCATCTCGATCGGGCGGGTCTCGGCCGCGCTGTTCGGGATTGCCAGTTGCAGCGAGGCATCCCCGTTCGCATTCGTCGTGATCTGCGGCGCCGTCTCGAGCGCGGTGTTCACCTGCTCATCATGCAGACCGAAGCGAAAGCCCGGGAAGCCTGCAATCGTGTCCGTGGGCGTCACCTTGACCGAGCCATCAACCGTCAGGTCCGCCCCCGGCGCGCCGTAGAGATAACGGGCGTTGAGCGAGACGGTCAGACCGTCTTCAGGCACCACCGGACCCTCGGGCGCGGTCAGGTCGAAGTCGATCTTCTCCGGCACGAAGTCCTCGACCAGAAAGGCGATCTGACGGATCGGCGCGGCATCCGGGTCGGCGTGGATCTTCATCTTCCACGTGCCGCGCGGCACGCCGGAGCCAAGCCGCATCGTGTGTGACCGCCCGCCATTGCCCTGATCGTCGATCTGGGCGCGATGGTATTCGACCCCGTCCGGACGCGTGATGATCGCCGTCAGTGGCAGATCGCGGATCGCCTGCGCGCGGGCATCGCGCGCGAGGATGGTGGTGTGCACAACCTCGCCCGGGCGATAGACGCCGCGCTCGGTCGTGGCAAAGACATCGATCGGGCCAGGGGCATCGCGGCCCTCGACCCCGCGGTCGGAGAGATCGAAACCCGGCTTTGCCAGATCGAGGAAGGCGAAATCTCCTTCGACCGCCGCTGTCAGCAGCGCAGGCGCTGCACCGCCCGTCCCACGCGCAAGACCCGGCGGGAAGCGGACATAGCCCTGATCGTCGGTGACCGCCTCGCCCAGCACCTCGTTGTTGCGGGCGATGAGCTGGACGGTGATCCCCTCCTCCGGCGCGGCCGAGGACAGCGCGCGCACGAACCCATGCACCCCATCAGCGCCGGACATCGCCGCAAGGCCAAGATCGGTGACGATGAACCACTGCGTCGGCGCACGGTCCCACTGGCTGGTATCGCCCGGCACCCGGGCGGTCATGGCATAGACACCGGGCGCGGCATCCTGGATCGCCTCGCCGATCGGCAGCGCCGTCATCACATCGGCGTTCACCGGGCCCGAGACCTCGCCCGTGCCGGACCAGATCGCCGCGCCTGTCCGGTCGGCCAGACGCGTCTCGGTCCACTTGTTCAGCGCCTGATCGAAGAGATCGTCCTGAATGATCGGCAGCAGGTTGCGATCGCCGATCCGGTGGATCTGCAACTCGACCTCGGTCAGGTTGACGGTCACGACCGGGATCGCCGCGTCGGCCCCGCGCGGGAGCACGTAGTTGCGCCCGACAAACCGGACCGAGGGCGCACGATCCCGGACATAGACCGTGATCTCATGCGATCGGCGCAGGGTATCGCCGGCCCCGGACGGCAGACCCTCGCGCACCGCGAGCTTGTAGCGCTCGCCATGCACGATGCCCTCGACGCAAAGCTGCGCACCCTCGGCCTCGACCGGCAAATCCGCCTGCCCCTCGACCCGCACATAGGACCCATAGTCGACACCGGCCTCGGCGAGAGGTTCCGAGAACTGAACGCAGATGCGCGGGCTGGCAGCATCGGAATCAACCGAATGCTCGGTCACCCGGAACCCGAATCGCGAGATCGCGCTGAACAGCTGTTCCTCGGTCCGCTCCCGGGGCGAGAGCGCTTGGCTGAGCCGCAGGGCGGGGATCATCTCGCGCCCGTACCCCCGGTCCTCCAGCGCCCGCGCCAGAAGGTTCAATGCCGTGGCACGCGCCGCATCGTCTTCGCTGCGCAAGTAGGCGTTGATCGCGGCCGAGACCGCATCGCGGCGCAGCCGGCGGCGCGCGCGTGCATCCTCGCCAGGCATGTCGCGCCAGACCCGCGCTAGATCGCGCCAGGTATCGGGATCGTCTGACAGGGTGACCGCAGCCCCAAAGCCGCGGGCTGCCTGATCCTTCTGTCCGGCGCGGTCCGCTGCGATGGCCGCGGCGCGCAGGTCCTCCCACGACCGGCCGTTCGTGGCCGAGCGGGCCCCAAGGGTCGCCGCAAGCTCGCGCGCTTCGTCGATGAAACCGGACGGCAGGAAGTCGAGATCCTTGACCCGTGTCTGCGCCAGTGCGCGCACGGCGTCGGAGGTTTTGACCATCTGGGCCGAGATCGCCCCGTCATAGGGCGTCTTGCGCTCGAGTTCGCTTTTCAGGAAACATGCCCCGGCCCGGCTGTTGAAGGTCAGGGCCTGACAATCGGGGTTGCGCATGCAGGCCGCGCGGCACTTGCCGAAGGTCGTGTCGAAGATCGAGCCGATGTCCCCGCCGTAGTAATCCTGTCCGATCTCGGTCACGATTCGCCGGTCCGGCACGGGGGATGTCTGAGCGACCGCGAATGTCGCGGATGCTGCGACGGCGATCAGAGACAGGGCGCTTACGAGACGCAGAATCATGGCAAGACCTCTCTACAGCAGGGAGGGAAGTGTCTCACCGGGACGCGCGTCCGTCGACCCGTGCGATTGTGGTTTTTTTCTGCAGGACCCGTGGGATGGCGCCGTCGTTTTGAAGACCGCCATGGAGCGCGATGCCGGTCCTGTCCGGCACATGGCCCGGCAGCGCGGTGCCCGATCGCAGGGCGGGACGGGGCCTGATCGCGGCCCCGCCCAAGTCAGGCAGGCGTCAGCCGCCCATGGAATAGAAGAACTCCTCACGCACGATCTTGCCGTCCGTGACGTGGTAGACGCCAACCTCTTTCGAGTTGTCGCGCTCGCCCGTCTCCGTGTTGGTCGCGTCGATCCGGAAGATCACGGCGAACTTGTCGTCGCCATGGGGAAAAGGCCCCTCAACCTCGAAGTCATGGATCTCGAACGTGTTTTCCCACCAGTCGTGCTTTCCCTTGATCGCATCGAGGCCGGTGAGAGACGCGCTGCCTGCACCAGGCATGGCCATCGGCTCGACCGAGACGGCGGCGGGATCGTAAAGCTCGTCCAGACAGGTCCTGGCGTCATCGGCCTTGCACAGGGCGACCAGCCGATCACCGATCTCCTTCACGGATTTGGTCATTGTGTTCTCCTCCTGTAAATGTTCACATAATGTTCTATATTTGATCCGAATTCTCGATTCGCACAACCTTTAGGAGAGACGCCCGCCGATCTCTTGGCGACCCACGGCTAGAAGACTGGAAAACCTGTGTTTTTTACGCGCAACATACGGAACGGGAAAGGAACAAACCGTGCTCGATCACACCGCGCAGTCCAGCCTGCACCCCGATCTTGGCTATCTCGCAGCGGGGCGCGTCCACGAGGCGACCGGCAGCGGACGGCGGACATTCGCGCTCGCGCTCGCGGCGCGACTGACAGGGCCGATCCTCTGGGTGCAGGACGCAGCGGCGCGGGATGCGCTTTATGCTCCGGGGATCGCCCGGTTCTTTGACCCGGCGCGGCTGATCGTGGCGCTGCCCGTGGGCCGGCTGCAGATCCTGCAGGTGGTCGAGGAGGCGTTACGCTCAGGCGCGCCTTCGCTTGTGGTGGCCGAGCTTGAGGCTGCGCCCGACCTGACCGCGAGCCGCCGATTGCAACTGGCAGCAGGCACCGGCGGCGGGCGCGGTCTGATCCTCATGCCCGAGCATCGGCTGTGCACCAACGCGGCGGAGACGCGGTGGCGCTGCACCCCGCGCGCCGGGGCAGCGGACACCCTTCAGGACTGGGAGATCACCAAGAACAAGCGCGGACGCCTCGGCACCTGGCAGGTCACATGGGATGGCATCGGATTTTCCGAGACCCCGCGTAACGCGGGCGATCCCGCGCACCCGGTCCGGGGCGCCGGTTTTCACGGTCATGCGGCACAGGCGATGGACGCAAAGCATTCTTCCGACACAACAGGCACACAGGTCCCAAAGGTTTCCTCAAAAAGCGGTTCACCCGCCATTAACCAGAATCGCAGCCAAGATGAAGGGAGGTTGGGAGGGGACTGCGCCGCTGGTCCGAACACCACGGCGCAGGCGCAAAAGGCGTTGCCTCAGCCGTGATCGACATTCCCGCTGCGCACCGGGATGCCGGTTTCGCGCAGGCAAATCTCGGCCAGTCTCGCGACACCTGTGCGGATCTCGTCAGGTGTGCCAAGCGCAAAGCAAAGCCGCAGCGACTCGCCGGCCTGCGGGTTGGCATCTGCCGTTGACCAGGCCGCACCTGCATTGAACTCGAGCCCCTCGGCCGCCGCAACCGGCGCCAAAGCCGATGTGTCCACCCCGGGGATCCGCATCCAGAAAAAGATCCCGCCCTTGGGCCTTGTAAATTCCGCCGCGGTTCCGAACTCGCGCTCGACCGCGTCGATCATGATGTCCAGCTTCGCCTTCAGCCGCGGTTTCAACATCTCGAGATGCGCATCGAACTGATTGCCGAAATACTCGGCCACCATCATCTGCTCGATCGCGCCCGTCCCGGCATCCCCCTTCAGCGGCAGCATCCGGCTCATGACAGGCCAGTCCGCGACCATGTACCCAAGGCGCAGCGCCGGGGCGAGCGACTTCGAGAACGAACCGATATGGATCACCGAGCCTGTCTGATCCAGCCCACGGATCGCTGGCGGCCAATCCCCTTCGAACACCAGATCGGCATAGCACTCATCCTCGAAAATCGGGATCTTGCGGGACTGCGCCAACGCCAGAAGCGCGCGACGGCGCTCGAGCGGCATCACCGTCCCAGTCGGGTTCTGCACCGTCGGGATCGTGTAGATGTACTTGGGCACCACACCATCGGCCGCCAACCGGTCAAGAATCTCCTCCAGCGCATCCACCCGGATGCCGTCCTCGTCCAATGGCGCACCGACAATCCTGGCACCGCTTCGCGCGACCTTCGAGAGCATCCCCCCGTAGGTGTTCTCCTCGATGATCACGGTGTCACCGGGCGAGAGCAGCACCGCGTTGACCAGATCGAGCCCCTGCAAGGATCCGGACGTGATCATCACCTGATCCGCCGTGGTCGGCATCCCGCGATCCCGCGTCATCTTGCGGGCCACGAACTCGCGCAACTCGAGCATGCCCTGCGGTCCGCCATGCAGGTGATAGGTCGCAAGATCCGCGCCCTTCTCGCGCAGCTGCTTGGTCACCGCCGCGATCAGCGCATCCACCGGGATCGATTCCCGGTCATTGTGCCCGCCGACGAAATTGTGCGCGGGGTATCCGGCCCAGGGTTGCGCCGCGGGCGGCAGGTTGTCCGCCAGCAGGGGCGTGAAATCGAATGTGGTCATGCCGGACCTCCCGTACTCAGTTCTTTCGCTCTTCATGGCCGGTGACGGTGGAAATGGCCAGTCCCGATCGTCGGACACCCAAGGTCACCGGGCCAGCAGGCGACGGTCGAACGCAATGGACTTGATCAGCGCTGTCACGGCTTGCCCGGGGATCAGACCCAGATCCTCGACCGCCATCCGGGATACGCGGGCCCTCAGCATCTGGCCCGCGGCGGTCAGGCGAACCTCGGCAAAGGCGCTCTCATCGGTCAGCACCGCCGTGATCACGCCGGGAATCTGATTGCGGATCGACAAACCGTCGACCGGTGCCAGGGCCAGCGAGACATCGCGCGATCGCACCCGCACACGGACCGGATCACCCTGAGAGAGACCGCCCACATCCGGGATCCACAGCAAAGCGCCGCCGATATCAACCCCCAGCATCGCACTCTGGGGTCTGATCTCGGCAACACGGCCCTCGAGCAACGCACCCGCCTCGAACCGGCCCGTGATCTCGGGATCCATGGTGTCGAGCATTTCCGCGGTCGGACCTTCCCCGATGATGCGGCCGGCCTGCACGGCGAGCAAGCGGTCGGCGATCTGTACGATCTCGTCCAGCTGGTGGCTGACGAACAGCACCGGCGTCCCGAACCGCCGGGGCAGCGCGCTGATCATGCGCAGGATCGGTGCCTTGCGGGCCCGGTCGAGAGCGGCAAGCGGCTCATCCATCAGGAGAAGCTGTGGCCGTGTCAGCAGCGCCCGGGCGATGGCGACCCGTTGGCGCTCGCCGCCCGAGAGCGTCGCCGGACGGCGCGGCAGCAGGGGCGCGAGATCCATCTCCGCGATCACGGCATCGCGCGCAATCTCCGGTCCAGCCGCCGAAGCGCGCTTGGCGGCGTAGTCGAGATTTCCGGCGACCGAGAGATGCTCGAAGAGGCGGCCATCCTGAAACACATAGCCGACCGGGCGGCGATGCGCGGGAACGGTGCGCCCCGCGCCCTGCCATATGTGCTCCGCGATGGTGACGCGGCCCAACCCGGGCGCGAACCCGGCGATCGCCTTCAGAAGCGTTGTCTTTCCCGAGCCGCTGGGCCCGAAGATCGCCGTGACGCCGGTCAATTCGATCTCGGCCTGTGCCGCGAGTTGAAACGCCCCCCACGCCGCTGACAAATCGAAAGCAACGCGCATCAGACAATCCGCGCGCGGTAACGCCGGTTCAGCGTGTAGACCGCGACCAGAACCACGAATGCAAAGATCAGCATGCCCCCTGCAAGCCGATGCGCGCTGGCGTAGTCCAGTGTCTCGACATGGTCGTAGATCGCGATCGAGATCACGCGTGTCTCGCCTGAAATATTGCCGCCCACCATCAGCAGCACACCGAACTCGCCGAGCGTATGGGCAAAGACCAACACCGCCGCTGTCACATAACCCCGAACGGAAAGCGGCAGCATCACCGAGAGAAACCTGTCGAGCGGCCCGGCCCGGAGGCTCGCGGCAGCCTCGAGCCGGTCACGGCCCACCGCCTCGAACGCGTTCTGCAGGGGCTGCACCGCAAAGGGGAGCGAGTGGACGCACGAGGCGATGACCAATCCGGTGAAGGAGAACGTCAATGTGCTGCCCGTCAGCTCGACCCACCACGCGCCGATAGTCCCGGCGGGACCCAGAAGGATCAGCAGGTAGAACCCCATCACCGTCGGCGGCAGGACCAGCGGCAGGGCCACAACAGCCTCGGCCGCGGCGCGCCAGCGTCCCTGCGCCGTGGCAAGCCAAAGCGCCACCGGTGTCGCAATCAGCAACAGGACCAGAACCGTCACCCCGGCCAGCGCGAGCGTCGTGCGCACCGCCTGCCAGTCTTCAGGCGAGATCTGATCAATCCACGTCGTATCCAAAATCGCGTATCGTGCTTTGGGCGGCCTCGCTGGCGAGATAGTCGAGAAACGCCCGTGCAGCAATGTTGTCGGCGGCCCGGGTCAGCAGAACCGCGCCCTGCTCGATGGGATCATGCTGGTGCTCGGGAACGTCGAGTGACCTGAGCTCCGCCAAGTCCTCGAGCGCAGAGCGCGGAGCGATCCCAGCCCCCACGGCACGAGACTGCACGGCGGAGACGACACCCGAGACGTTCTGCATGATGGCAAGGCGACCGCTCAGATCGAGGCCGTTTGCCGCGAGAACCTGTTCGGCCGCACGGCCATACGGCGCGGTACGCGGGTTGGCGATTGCGACGCGGCGGAGACTGCCAAGATCGCTGATTGCAGACACCTTGCCCTCAGCACCCGGCGTGATCAGCACAACCAATCGACCACGAGCATAGGTCTGGAGCGAGCCTTTGACGGCAATGCCATCGGATATGAGGGTTTGCGGCCGCGCCAGATCCGCCGCGAGATAAACGTCGAACGGCGCGCCCCGGCTGATCTGCGCGTAGAGAAGCCCTGTCGCGCCCGATGATATGGCGACATCATGCCCTGCCTGCGCCGCGAAGTCGTTGACCAGGACCTCGAGCGGTGCGCGGAAATTTGCGGCGACGGCGATGCGCAGATCCGCCGCCAGAGCAGTACCGCTCCCGAAGGCGGCGATCAGGCACGTGTTGCCCAGAGCAGCCAGTGCGAGGATCGCAAAACGGGGCCAGCGCATCCGCCTCTCCGGCTCGGTTGTCGGGCACGCGCAATCTCGTGCTCGAGCAATCGCGCGCTCAGACAGTCCGTGAGCCAGGCAACAGCGTCAACCCTGCATGGGCGACGACGCGGGCCGCATGCTTTGGTGAAGGGCCGGGACGCTAGTTGATGAACTGGAAGTCGTTGATGTCGATCACTTCCGCATTCACGCCTTCGAGGCGAACGGATCCCTGTGCGTGAACGACCAACGTATCATCCTCTCTTTGCACGACCCGCAGATCCTCGAAGCCGAAGCTTTCGATCAGGAACTCGATCGCATCGACCCCGTCCTCGAAATCGGTGATCACATCCGAACCGCTGTTGGCCTCGAACGCGAACACATCCGCGTCCCGACCGCCGGTCAACTCGTCATTGCCGCCGCCACCGACGATCCGGTCAGCCCCGGCCCCGCCAAAGAGTTGATCGGCGTGCTCGCCGCCATCCAGCAGATCGTCACCCATCGCGCCGAAGATCCGGTCCTGGGCGTCACCGCCGAACAAGTCGTCATTCCCGGTCTTGCCGAACAACCTGTCCGCGCCGTTTCCGCCGAACAAAGCGTCGTCGCCTTCATCCCCGCTCAGGCTATCCAGACCGACGCCGCCTTCCAGAACATCGTTGCCAAGGCCGCCGCTGAGCGTGTCGTGGCCAGTACCGCCGTTCAGCAGGTCCGCACCGTGCCCTCCGAACATGCTGTCATTACCGCCCGCGCCGAGCATGACGTCGTCGTTGATTCCGCCAAACATCTGGTCGTGACCGGCGCCGCCGTGCATCAGGTCGGATCCGGCACCGCCGAACACTTCGTCAACGCCAGCCCCACCCGAGACGACATCGTCGCCATTCTGGCCCAGCAACCTGTCATCGCCGAGCCCACCGACGACGTGGTCGTGACCATCGCCGCCGCCAAGGCGGTCATTGCCCTGCTCGCCATCGAGAATGTCATTGCCTTCGCCGCCGTCGACAAAATCGGCCGCGACACCGGCCAGCATCTCGTCATCGCCCTCGCCGCCGAAGAGCCGGTCACGACCAGCGCCGCCCTGGAGACGATCGTCGCCGCCGCCGCCATAGAGGTAGTCGGTCAAATCCTCGCCGGTAAGGAAGTCCTGGTCGGCCCCACCGAACAGGTGGTCCACCCCGTCCCCGCCAAACAACGCATCATGACCGGCGCCACCATCGAGAAAGTCCGCAGCCGCCAGGCCGCGCACGATATCATTGCCCCCGCCAGCGTTGACGACATCGCGCGCCGAGCTCAGGTCGAGAACATCGTCGCCCTCGGTGATCAGCTGACCGATCTCGGCCCCGGGGGTCGTGATGTCACCGTGATCCTTGATGATGATCGGCCCCCGCCCGGGCACGGCGACACCGTCCGAGAACACCAGGTACTGCTCGGCGACGATCAGCCCTTCGGCATCGCTCATCAGACCGGCATTGAACGTGCCCTCCGGCATCTCCCATGCGAGGTCGAGGCCAACGAGGAACTTCTTCGTCTCAAGCTCGCCCGTCAGCCGGTCGGTGAAGACCATTTTCATGACGACGAACTTCATGCTGCTGACGCCGGCGACGGTCACGTAGCCCTCGCTCGCCAGAACGCCGTCAATCATGTCCTTGGTGAACAGGATCTTTTCGTTCGTGGTGACCGCGCGATCCAGCTTGGACGGGTCCACGGGCGAGAAGTCGTCGTAGAGAAAGACGTGACGTCCCAGACTGTCTTCCTTGGCGAATTCCAGTGCCGTGCCGGACCAGATGTCGGCATTGATGCCCTTGGTGTAATCCTCGTAATGCGCGCGCTTGAGTTGGTCACCCGTGCTTGTGTGGATGATCGAGAGGTAGACGGATTCCTGATAGGCCAGCGGAATGTGGTCCTGCAGCACCGCCTTCTGATCCGGATCGTTCGCCAGATCCTCGCGCCAGAGCGCGACCAGCCCGCCATCGCGGCTGTCACCCAGCAACTCGATGGACACACCGTCTTCCTTGGCGGTCGTGGTTTTTGGATCGAAGATTTTCGTGACGTTGACCTTTTGTGTCCCGCCGGTATCGGTCTCGACCTCGATCTTGGGGCTGCGGATGGCGCGCCCTTCAAGATCCTTGAACGTCAGGTTGACAAGGTTCGTGTTCCAGAGGTTATACGCCGCGTTTTCGATCCCCTCGACATTGCCGAGACCGTCATACACCTCGCTCGGGTGCCAATTGGCCGGGTTCTTGGGATCCCAGTATCCGCGGCGATATTCCTGCCGATCGCCGACCTGAAGCCAGTTGGTGAACGCGTGATCGAAGTTCTCGACATGGCTGTCGATGATGGTGATATCGGCAACGCTCGCCTTGAAATAGAACCCGGCATTGGCCTGCTGGGCCGAGGGTGTGATCTTGTCCTCGGTTCCATAGATCTGGAAATTCTCGAAGATGTATTTCGACGAGTAGGTGATCGAGACACCGGCCTCGTCGACAGCCGTCGCGGTGAAGTCCTTCAGGTGGCTCCACGCATCGTTGAACTTGCGCACGGCATCCAGAGGATCGGTGACGATGCGGAGGGCTTCCTTGGCCGCGACGACGGCGTTGCCCTCGAAGACACGGATCGGAATGTCCTCGGTGTTGATCGCATCGAGCCCGTGACCCAGCCCGTCAAGCTCCTCGTCCAGCGAGCTTGTGACCGTGTCCTCAAAGTCCACGCCATTGTTGTGATAGTAGAACCCGGCGCGGGCCGAGCTGTGGGCTGCATTGTCGACAACCTCGATGCCGCGGGCGCGCAGATAGTATCCATTGCCTTCACCGCCATCGTCAGCGTTGAACTGATCCGAATCCTCGGTCTTCTCGATGTTGAACCCGGACGTGCCGATGGCGAGGTTGTCCTCCCACCGACCGGTTTCATCGCCTGACTCTGCCACGAAGGCCGAGCCGCTGACGTCAAAGGCCAGGTTGCTCTCGAGCATCGCGTTCGAGGAGTGGTGGACATACCCCCAGCCGGGCGAGCCCCAGACAACATTGCCCGCGAGATAGGCGCCATCGAAGTGATCGTCGTCCTGCGAGTCCGGGATGCCGTCGCCGTCCTGGTCGCCATCCGGCTCGCCGCAGAGACAGATCGGATCGCCCGTCTTCGGGCACGGGCCCATCACACCATGATCGTGATCGCCAGCCATATCGTGATCATCAGCATCACCGCAGGCGCAGATCGACTCGCCCGTGATCGGACAGGGCCCGATGACGCCGTGCTCGGTATGCTCGCTCTCGCCGACACCGGCCTGGTGAATGTGCAGGGGATAGCGCCCCCGCTGATTGGTGACCAGGTGATCCGCCGTCTCCAGCGCCAGATCGGTGTCCGGGTCGAAGGCCCCGATCTCGCCGCTGTCGACATGGATGCGGTTCGTGCCGGTATGTCCGCCGGTGACAAAATCGTCGACGGGCGTGGTCTTGTCGGTCCGTCCCAGACCGAAAAAGGCCGAGTTCACCACACTTACATCGTCGTTGTGCATGAACATGATGTGGCCACGCTCATT
>JBCBOR010000029.1:0-37171 GCA_039821125.1 Pseudomonadota bacterium | reverse complement strand
ACCGAATGGTCAACCGGGCCAAGGCTGTCGCCGTGCGGCGTCCCGCGGTCGGCGATCCCGTCGCCATCACCGTCCGCAACGGCGGAGGAGAAGGTCACATTCCGCGACAGGTTCCCGACAAAGCCCGTGATCTCCTGCCCGGTGTCATTGTGTGTCGGGCCGATGTGGTCAAAGGCCAGCGGCTGATCGAGGGTGACGACCATCTGGCCGTCAACAACTTCGACAGACGAGATCGTGCGGACCTCGTCCTGCGTCTGGAAGTCTCCGGCGGCGTCGTGACCGACATAGCCCGAGCCGCCCACCACGATCTTTTGTCCGGCGGCCCAACCCGGATCTTCACCCTCGGCCAGATTGAAGACGAGTTCCGTCGCGCCCGCTGCAGGTCCTTCGGCCAGTTGCATGTTGCCGTCGACGGCCTGGCCCTGGATGTTCACATCCCCTTCGGCCACCAGGCCGAGGCTGAGCTGATCCGGATCCCACGAGGTCCGCCCGAGCACCCCGTCGCCATCGGAGCTGTCGGTGTAGTGCGACGCGAAGGCCGGGTCCGGCTGCCCCTCGGCAAACACGACGTCCACGGTGCCCGATGACTCATCATTGGCATGAACGTTGAGGACCGAACCTTGCGAGGTCAGCATCGTATCCACGACCATCTTGGTCGCCGTACCGTTGTCGGCGTAGAGGTCCAGCTTGCCGTCAATGCGCACGATGAACAGGGCAGCGTCGCTCTCGCCTTCATAGGAGACCGAGACGCCGGACGGGATATGGACCAGCGCGCCGTCGCCCGGCACTTCGCCCTCTGCCCATGTCGACGGATCGAACCAGTCGCCATTGTTGACAGCCACATGCGTCGCACGGATCGCGGCGCCGTCCTCATCGACCGGCATAAGGTCGAGATGGGAGGCATGGCCGTGGTGGCTTGCGTGGGCGTTCATGAATTGCTCCGATGCAAAACTCGATCGAAGCAAACCTGTCAGGCAGGTCTGAAGACGCGATGAAAAGCCGTCGTAAATACGGCGTTAACTATCTGAATTTATGCGAATTTTTGGGGTAAAACTGCGTGCAATTTTATGCACTCGCGGCATCGCCGGCGCGTCGGGCTCCGCTCAGCGCCAGAATGCCGGCAAGCACGATCAGGATCATGCCGATCGTAACCGTCCAAGTGAGGGTCTCGCCATGGATGAACCAGGCAAAGAGCGGCACCCAGAAAAGGAAGCTGAAGTCGAAGAGCGCGGCATAGGTCGACTCCGCCCCGCGATACCCGATGGCAAGTAGAACCATGCCAAGTCCCGCTGCTACACCAAGGCAGGCGATGATCGCCAGTGCCTCTAGGTCCATCGCCTGAACGGGCATCACGGCGAAGTCCGCACCATCAAGATGCCCGACCAACCCGGCCAGCCACGGTGTTGCGAGCATGCCCGCCAGACCCGCGGCGCAGAAGACCGACATGTTCCAGAACGCAAGCGCCCCGGCGGTCTCCTGCTGGCAGTAGCGCCGGGTCCAGATGATGTTCAAGGCATAGAGCGCACCGCCGATCATTGGCGCAATGGCCATGGCGCGCAGCGGCTCCGTCCCGATTTGCAGCACAAGGCACACACCGGCAAAGCCGACAACGAGACCTGCGATCCGGCGCGGGCCGATCCGCTCGCCAAAGGCCAGAATCGAGATCAGCGTCACAAAGATGGGCGAGGTGAACAGACCCGCCGCCGCGAGCGATACGGACACCGCCGGGATCGCCGAAAAGTACAGCAGCAGCGCCGAGATCGAGAAGACCGACCGCATCAGCACCGCGGCCGGACGTTTCGGCCAAAGGCTGCGCCCCATGCCAAGGACGGCCATCACCGCGGCCATGACCGGAAGAACCAAGGCCGCCCGGACCGCATGATACTGCCAGACGCTCATGCGCTCGGCGACAAGGTAGATGAAGTTGTCACTGAAGCCGAGCACCAGCATGCCCGTGACAATGGCCATGGGCGCGGTCGCAGCGCTCCGCATCAGCTGGGCCGGGGCGACTGGCGGATCAGCGCCCGCCCTCGATCATGCGCGCGTGGACATAGCCCTTCACGATGTCGATCATCTCGTCCATGCCCTGCTCGAAGAAGTGGTTCGCCTCGGGCACGGTGGTGTGGGTGATCGTGATGCCCTTCTGCGCCTTCAGCTTGGCGGACAGCTTTTCGACCTCCTCGGTCGGGACAATCCGGTCCGCCTCGCCATTGATGATCAGGCCCGAGGACGGGCATGGCGCAAGGAACGAGAAGTCATAGAGATGCGCGGGCGGCGCAACCGAGATGAAGCCGTTGATCTCGGGCCGGCGCATCAGAAGCTGCATGCCGATCCAGGCACCGAACGAAAAGCCCGCAACCCAGCAAGCCCGCGATCCTTCATGCATCGCCTGCAGATAGTCGAGCGCCGAGGCGGCATCGCTCAGCTCGCCGATACCCTGGTCGAACTCACCCTGACTGCGCCCGACACCGCGGAAATTGAACCGCATCACGGTGAAGCCGAGATCCCGGAACGCATAGTGCAACTGATACGTCACGGGGTTGTTCATGGTTCCGCCATACTGCGGATGCGGGTGCAGGATCAGCGCGATCGGCGCGTCCTTCTCGGGCATCGGGTGATAGCGGCCTTCGAGCCGGCCCTCGGGCCCGGGAAAATGTACTTCTGGCATGCCTGTCCGTTCTTGGTCCGCTGCTGAACCAGATTGCTTGACTTATTTAGTCGGGCAACCTAGAACAATTCTAATTCTAAATTGGCGGGGTCCGGTCCCGCGCGGGATTGCGCGGACGTAGCCTCAGAGGGCGTCAAGGTCAATATCTGTCGCAGGCCAAAACGGCCAACCGGACGAGGCAGGGGAGAGCGCACGTGAAACTCAGCACCAAAGGTCGGTACGCGGTCACGGCGCTGGCGGATATCGCTCTGAACGGTGGCAACGGCCCCGTGGCGCTGGCCGACATCTCGCAGCGGCAGGATATCTCACTCGCCTATCTCGAGCAGCTCTTCGTCAAGCTGCGGCGCAACAAACTGGTCGAGTCTGTTCGCGGACCGGGCGGCGGATATAACCTCGCCGAGCACCCGCGGGACATCAAGATTGCCGCCGTCATGTCAGCGGTGGACGAGCGCCTGAATGCTATGGGCTGCGATGGACGGTATGACGAGGGCAAGGGCTGCGGCAAATCTCACGAGGCCTGCCTGACTCATCACCTGTGGGAGGAGTTGTCCGCCCACGTGCATGTGTTCCTGTCGCAGCGGTCCATCGGCGATGTGATCGAGAACACCAATTCCCCGTGCCCCGCGGTGCCGGACTTCATCTCGATCATCGATGAGCCGGAGATCGTCCAGCCGTGACTGGTCTGAACGGACAGCGCGTATACCTCGATTGGAACGCCACGGCGCCTTTGCGCCCGGAGGCCCGGGCCGCGATGCTCGAGGCGATGGACGTGGTCGGCAACCCCTCCTCCGTCCACGCCGAGGGGCGCGCGGCCAAGGCCATCGTCGAGAAGGCCCGCGGTCAAGTGGCAGCGCTGGTTGGGTGTGACCCTGATGAGGTGGTCTTTACCAGTGGGGCGACCGAGGCGGCAGCCATCCTAATGTATGGCGATGACGAACAGGCTGCGGCAGAAATTGAGCACGCATGCATCTTGGATCATATCAATGACAGCGACCCGCGCCGTGTAGTTAAGTGGCGTGACCACATAGCGGTTGACGAAGGCGGCATTGTCACTGTCTCCGAAGCTGCACGTTCTGAACTGGGCTCAGGACATGAAGCCGTTCTCTGCTTGCAAGCGGCGAATAGCGAGACCGGCATCATGCAGTCCTTAGCTCGATCCAATGCTGAAGGCTTGCGCATCATCTGTGATGCAGCACAGATTTGTGGAAAATCCGAGATGGGAAGTGTGCCCAATGCGTCAGAGCATGTGCTGCTTTCAGGCCACAAATTCGGCGCGAACAAGGGAATTGGTGCACTCGTCACCCGTCGGCCCATCGATTTAGAAGTCCTTCTCAAAGGCGGCGGCCAGGAGAAGGGTCGCCGGTCTGGCACCGAAAACGTCGTTGGAATCGCCGGGTTCGGGGCAGCAGCGGAGGCCGCGCAGCGCCACCTGGAAGACGGCGTCTGGGAGCCGGTCGAAAAACTTAGAAACATTCTAGAAGACACCCTTGCCGAAGCGGCGCCAGAAACCATCTTTTTTGGTCAGGAAAGCCCACGGCTGCCCAACACTTCGTGTTTCGCCGTGCCGGGTTGGAGGGGAGAGACCCAGGTGATGCAGATGGACCTCGCCGGGTTCGCCGTCTCCGCCGGGTCGGCCTGCTCCTCCGGCAAGGTGAACAAGGCCAGCCGGGTGCTGCTCGCCATGGGCTTTGACGAGATCACGGCCTCCTCGGCCATCCGGGTCAGCATGGGCCCGACCACCACCGAAGCGGAGGTCATGGCCTTTGCCGACGCGTGGAAAGACGCCTACCGCCGCCGCAAGGCGCGCGCCGCCTGAGACACAACGGTGCGTCACGGACGCACCCTACGAGACGAAATGCAACACCGCGTAGGGTGCGTCCGTGACGCACCGCCGCGAAAGGAGAGAGCGCAATGACCGCACTGGATGTCAACGTCAAGGACGGCGTCGATCAGGAAACCGTGGACGCCGTGCGCTCGGTGGGCGAGCGTTATAAATACGGCTGGGAGAGCGAGATCGAGACCGAGTTCGCCCCCAAGGGCGTCAACGAGGACATCGTGCGCCTGATCTCGGAGAAGAAGGGCGAGCCCGAGTGGATGCTGGACTGGCGCCTTGCCGCCTTCCGCCGATGGCAGCAGATGGACGAGCCCGAATGGGCGATGGTCGATTATCCCAAGATCGACTTTCAGGACCAGTATTACTACGCCCAGCCAAAGTCCTTCGCCGAGAAGCCCAAGAGCCTCGACGAGGTCGATCCCGAATTGCTGCGCACCTACGAAAAACTCGGCATACCGCTTCGCGAGCAAATGATCCTGGCCGGTGTCGAAGGTGCGGATCAGGCGCCGGCCGATGGCCGGAAAGTTGCCGTGGACGCCGTGTTCGACTCGGTCTCGCTGGGCACGACCTTCAAGGACGAACTAGCAAAGGCCGGCGTGATCTTCTGCTCGATCTCCGAGGCGCTGAAGGAACACCCGGATCTGGTGAAGAAATACCTCGGCACGGTGGTCCCGCAGTCGGACAACTTCTATGCCACGCTGAACTCGGCCGTGTTCTCGGACGGCTCGTTCGTCTACGTGCCGGAAGGCGTGCGCTGCCCGATGGAGCTGTCGACCTATTTCCGCATCAACGCCGAGAACACCGGCCAGTTCGAGCGCACGCTGATCATCGCGGACAAGGGCAGCTATGTCAGCTATCTCGAAGGCTGCACCGCGCCCCAGCGAGACACCAACCAACTGCACGCCGCGGTCGTCGAACTGGTCGCGCTGGAAGACGCCGAGATCAAGTACTCGACCGTCCAGAACTGGTACCCGGGCGACGAGGACGGCAAGGGCGGCATCTACAACTTCGTGACCAAACGTGCCGACTGCCGGGGCGACCGCTCGAAGGTGATGTGGACCCAGGTCGAGACCGGCTCGGCGGTCACGTGGAAATACCCGTCCTGCATCCTGCGCGGCGACGACAGCCAGGGCGAATTCTACTCGATCGCCATCGCCAACAACGCCCAGCAGGCGGATACCGGCACGAAGATGGTGCATCTCGGCAAACGCACGAAATCGCGGATCGTCTCCAAGGGGATCAGCGCGGGCAAGGCGCAGAACACCTATCGCGGGCTGGTCTCGATGCATCCGAAGGCCGCGCACAGCCGGAACTTCACGCAGTGCGACAGCCTGCTGATCGGCGACAAATGCGGCGCACACACGGTGCCGTATATCGAGGTCAAGAACATGACCTCGCGGTCGGAGCACGAGGCGACGACGTCCAAGGTCGATGACGACCAGCTCTTCTATTGCCGCCAACGCGGCATCGGCGAGGAGGACGCGGTCGCCCTGATCGTCAACGGCTTCTGCAAGGAGGTGCTCCAGGAGCTGCCCATGGAGTTCGCCATGGAGGCGCAGAGCCTCGTGGCGATCAGTCTGGAGGGGAGCGTCGGGTAGTTGGGTTGGGGTCTGCTAATCTCGGGAATGATCGTCGGGCTCATTGCGATCTTCAACTTCAGGTCGCTTCGTGGAATGGACCAAGCAAGAGGTCTCGTTGGGATGATATTGATCGGGTCTTTCGTTGCCATCGTCGCCTTCGTCTTGCTGCGCGAAGTTGCCGGCGGCCTTGGTGATAGTATCCTTGAGTCAGCTCAAAACGGGCGATGAACCAGAAATGATCCGACCAATTTTCAAATTGACGATAGGCCAGTGTTAGGGCGCCATAGATGATACGCGTGTTCAGAAATAACACCTTCCAAAGCGTTGTCCCGTTGGTCGTGATCAGCCTGGAAGGGAGCGTCGGGTGATGACTGTGGCGGAGCTATCTTTAATGCGCGTGACTCCCGCCGTCATGATTATGGTAATCGCTCTCGCATCCGCATTACAGCCGCTAGTCGAAACAAACTCAATACCCGGCGAATTGCCAATTCTACAGAACATCCGAATACCAGGGGCGGCTTGCCCAATCGTGTTCACGCCCTTCCCCGTGGAAAAACCAATTTGGATTTCGCAGTGCTGACTGCGGCAGTGAATTGAATGAGCAAAGATGACCCATCCCATCATCAACATTGCAGACGCAGAGAGTGTCGCCATCGAACCCGAGGGCGGGTCGGACAAGTTCGGCTCGGTCATGAAGCGGGTCGGGCCGGTGATCGGGGCCAAGCAACTCGGTTGCTCGTATATGGAGGTGCCGCCCGGCAAGCGCGCTTTCCCGTTCCACAATCACCATGCGAATGAGGAAATGTTCATCATCGTCTCGGGCACCGGTGAGATTCGCATCGGCGAGGCCACTCACCCGATCCGCGCGGGCGATGTGATCGCCTGCCCAGCCGGAGGGCAGGAGACCGCGCACCAGATCATCAACTCAGGGTCGGAGCCGCTGAAATACTACTCTATCTCGACCAAGCACCCGACCGAGATCGGTGAGTACCCGGACAGTGGGAAGTTCATCGCGCTTGCCTATGGCGACACCACGGGCGCGGAGCCAGTCCACTATCTTGGCCGCAAGGAGAACACGCTCGACTATTGGGAGGGGGAGGTATGACGCTCCGTCAACGCCTGATCTACGGCGCAATGGTCACCTTCGTCGTGTTCTTCCTCGGCGAGTTCGTGTTCGGCGCGGGCACGCTCCTGATCAATCTCGGCTTCGGGATTGCCATGGGCGCCTTCGCGATCGTGATGGTCACCCTCGCCGCGCGCATCGCCGCACGAAAAAGACGGTAAATGGCCCGCTAACCACAACGATTTGGAAAGGAATGTGACCGCAATCTTGCATCCGCCTCAACCGCGACTCCGGCCGTGCAGGCCGACACCCTGAAAGGATGCGAGACATGACGGACCAGAAGAAGACAGTTATCGGTGGAAAATCCAAGACGACGGCCGCACGCGAATCCCTCTCCGAGCAGATCGCAGGCTCGATCCGGAATGTCAGCGACCTGATCGGGGAGATCGACAATGATCCGATCATCCAGCTGGCGCTGGCCCGGGTCGCAACCCGGGCCTTCGTTCAGGAGCTGGCGGACTGCTACCCCGAGCACACCGTGACACTGTCTGACGAGTTGACCGAAATGGCCGTGACAATCCGCGGCGACGAACCCCTGCCCGAGGAGATCGCTCGGGCGCTGAGAACAACACCAGAGACAGACCCGGCCACACCCGAGGCCGTGGCCGAGACAGGAGAACCAGACGATGCTGAAGATCGAGAATCTGTCAGTCAATCTCGAGGAAGAGAACAAGCAGATCCTGAAGGGCGTGACGCTGGACGTCCCCGCCGGAGCGGTCCACGCGATCATGGGGCCCAACGGGTCGGGAAAGAGTACGCTATCCTACGTGTTGGCGGGTCGTGACGGCTATGAGGTGACCGGAGGGTCGGCGACCCTCGACGGCGAGGATATCCTCGACATGGACCCGGAAGAGCGCGCGGCGAGCGGGCTCTTCCTCGCCTTCCAGTACCCGGTCGAGATCCCGGGCGTGGGCAACATGACCTTCCTGCGCACAGCGCTGAACTCGCAGCGCAAGGCGCGCGGGGAGGAGGAGATTTCGGCCCCCGATTTCCTGAAGCTGATTCGCGCCAAGGCCAAGGATCTGAACATCGACGCGGACATGCTCAAGCGCCCGGTCAATGTCGGGTTCTCGGGCGGCGAGAAGAAGCGCAACGAAATCCTGCAGATGGCAATGCTCGAGCCGCGGATGTGCGTGCTGGATGAGACCGATTCGGGCCTCGATGTCGATGCGATGAAGCTGGTCTCTCAAGGCGTGAACGCGCTGCGGGACGAAGGCCGCGGGTTCCTGGTGATCACCCATTATCAGCGTCTGCTCGACCACATCAAACCGGACGTCGTGCACATCATGGCGGACGGGCGCATCGTCGAGACCGGCGGGCCGGATCTGGCTCTGAAGGTCGAGGCCGAGGGCTATGGCGACATCCTGAAATCGGTGGCCTGATCATGAGCCAGGATCTGAAACGCAAGGCTGCCGAGGCGCAGCTCGCCGCCCTTCCCTTGCCTGAAGGCGAAGCCGTCTGGGCGCATGACGCCCGGGCGCGGGCCCGAACCCGTTTGCTCGAGGCCGGCGCACCGGCGCGGCGCGACGAATACTGGAAGTACACCGATCCCGCCGCGCTGACGGCCCCTGTCGCCATCGCGGCGGCAGCGGAAACCGCCCCCGCCTCACGCGCCTTCGAAGGCATCGATGCCACGCTCGTGCGCTTCGTAAACGGCCGCCTGCGCACCGATCTGTCCGATCCGCTTGGCGGGCCACACACCGCGATGGCGGCGCTGGACGACATCCTGCACCAGGACATCACCATCGCACGGGAAGTGTTCGGAACGCTCGAGACGGCGGGACAGGAGATGGTCGACCGCCCGCTCGCCGCGCTCAACACCGCGACCGCGACCGAAGGGCTGGTGATTCAGGTCACGGGTCCTGCGGCGCACCCCCTGCACATCCGTTACGACCAGATCGGCGAGGGGGCCAGTGTCGTCCACCATGTCGTTCGCGTCGAGACGGGCGGCGAACTGACGATCCTGGAAAGCGGCGTTGCCACCAATACCGTGCTCGAGGTCGATATCGCCGAGGGTGGTGTCCTGCACCACGTCCGCACCCAGACCGAAACCCGCGGCGCGACGGCGACCCATGTCTTCGCGCGGCTCGGCGCGGAGAGCCAGTTCAAGACCTTCACCCTGACGGCGGATGGCGATCTGACCCGCAACGAGGTGGTGATGGAACTGACCGGCGACGAGGCCTCGGGACACATCGCCGGAGCCGTGCTGGGCCGGGAGAGCAGTCATGCCGACAACACGGTTTTCGTGACCCATGATGCAGTGAACTGCGAGAGCCGGCAGGTCTTCAAGAACGTGCTTGCCGACAAGGCGCGCGGCATCTTCCAGGGCAAGATCTACGTCAAGGAAGGCGCGCAGAAGACCGACGGCTACCAGATCTCCCAGGCCGTTCTGCTGACCGACGGGGCCGAGTTCTCGGCAAAGCCCGAGCTTGAGATCTATGCCGACGATGTCGCGTGTTCACACGGCTCGACGACAGGCGCGCTCGACCCGACGGCGATGTTCTACCTGCGCTCGCGCGGGGTGCCCAAGGCCGAGGCCGAGGCCATGCTGATCGCTGCCTTCGCCGACGAGGCGATCGAGGAGATCGCGGACGAGGCGCTCGCCGACGCCATGCGCGACGAGGTCGCCCGATGGATGGCCAGCCGTGGCTGAGACCGAGGCGGCGCCGCAGGCGGTCAGCCCATCGGCGGCGCTGCGCCATCCCGGCCTGATCCTTGGCATCGCCCGGTTCTACTACGATCCGCGCGGCTCGATGCGGGGGGTGCTGGACAGTGCTCCGTCCGAGGGCCGTTTGTTTGCCTATGCCTTGATCGCCGCGGCCATCCTGCTGATCGGGCGGATCATCGAGGTGGTCACGACCGAGCCGCCCAGTGACGCGCGCATGGACATGGTCTCGGGCCAGATCGTCTCGATGCTGTTCTTCGTGCCGCTGATCTACTATGCCTTCGCCGCGGCGGGCACCGGCATCGCGCGCCTTTTTGGCGGACAGGGCGGCTGGCAGAGCGGGCGGGCGGCCTTCTTCTGGGCGGCCCTTGTCTCGGCGCCGGTCATCCTCATTACATCCATCGCGGCGGGCGCTCTGGCAGATACCGCAAAAGTGCTCGCGGTCATTCTTACGCAGTTTGGACAGGTTGTGTTTGCCTGGGCGCTGGCGCAATGCTTTGCCGAAGCGTTCGGGTTCACCCGGACATGGGCTGTCTTTGCGGCAATCGCGGTTCCGATTGTCGCCATCGTGCTTGGGATCTGGGTTCTACAACAATGAGTGACACATTGCCTGCGCGGATTGTCGAGGGGTTCGCCGCCCCGCGCGCCTCGGCGCGGCGGATCCTGGCGGAGGGTCTGACCCTCGATACCGCGGTCCTGATGGTGGTCTTCGGCTATGTGGTGACGGCGATCGCCCAGTTGATCCTCGCGCCTGATGTGCAGCGGCCCGAGGGCAACGCCTTCGCTTATCACATCATGAACCTGCTGCTGCAGATCGGGGTCTTTTTCCTCATCGCAGGGATGGCATTCGGGCTTGGCAAGATCTCGGGCGGCACCGGCACCTTGCCCCAGGCACAGGCGCTGATCGGCTGGCACAGCCTCGTCACCTCGATGCTTGCCCCGGTCTCGGTCTACGCGGCGGCGGAGATTGTCGGCAGCGTCGCCCGCATGTCCGAAACGGATCCGGATGCACAGATCGACCCGGCAGCCCTCGAGATCAGCGGCGGCAGCATCTTCCTGGCTCTTCTCGTCGCAGGCGTCTGGTTCTGGCTGCTCGCAAACTATGTTGCCGAACTGCACGGGTTCAAGAATGTCTGGGGCGTGCTGGGAGTGATCTGCGGCTTGCCCGTGGCGATCGGTATGTTCCTCCTCTGGACCACAGCCGTCGTCGCCACAGTCGGGGGCGCGGGGTAGGAGAACGACATGTATGACGTCCAGCAGATCCGCGCGGATTTCCCGATCCTGTCGCGGGAGGTGAACGGAACCGATCTCGTCTATCTCGACAATGGCGCGAGCGCGCAGAAGCCGCAGGCGGTCATCGACGCGATCAGCGCAGCCTACGCGGGCGAGTATGCCAACGTGCACCGCGGGCTGCACTTTCTGTCGAACCTTGCGACCGACAAGTACGAAGCGGTGCGCGGCAAGATCGCGGGCTTCCTGGGCGCGTCCCATGAGAACGAGATCATCTTCACCTCGAACGGGACGGAGGCGTTCAACCTGATCGCCTATGGCTGGGCCATGCCTCGGATCGAGCCGGGCGACGAGATCATTCTCTCGGTCATGGAGCACCATGCCAACATCGTGCCATGGCATTTCCTGCGTGAGCGTCTGGGCGCTGTTCTGAAATGGATCGACGTGGACGTGAACGGCGATCTCTATCCGCAGGCGGTGATCGACGCGATGGGACCGAAGACCAGGATCGTGGCCGTCACGCATATGTCGAACGTGCTGGGCACAGTGGTCGATGTCGCCTCGATCTGTGCGGCGGCACGCGAGCGTGGGATCGTCAGCGTGATCGACGGCTGTCAGGCCGCGGTGCACATGCCGGTCAATATGGCCGAGATCGGCTGCGACTTCTATGTGATCACCGGGCACAAGCTCTACGGACCGTCCGGATCCGGCGCGCTCTATGCCCGGGCTGAACGGCAGGCGGAGATGCAGCCCTTCAAGGGCGGCGGCGACATGATCCGCACGGTCGCCAAGGAGGAGATCACCTACAACGATCCGCCGATGAAGTTCGAGGCCGGGACCCCGAACATCGTGCAGATGATCGGCTTGGGCGCAGCGCTGGACTACCTGACCGATCTAGGGATGGAGAACATTGCCGCACACGAGCAGTCGCTGCGCGATTATGCGCGCGACCGTCTGGACGGTCTGAACTGGCTGACGGTCTATGGCCAGTCGTCGGGCAAAGGCGCGATCTTCTCCTTCAATGTCGAGGGCGGCGCCCACCCGCACGACATCTCGACCATCATCGACAAAAAGGGCGTTGCTGTCCGCGCCGGGCATCATTGCGCGCAACCCTTGATGACCCATCTCGGGGTCACGGCGACCTGCCGGGCATCCTTCGGTCTCTACAACACGACCGACGAGGTCGACAAACTCGTCGATGCGCTCGAGCTTTGCCGCGAACTGTTCGGTTGACCAAAGGCGTCGCGCGCTTGCGGGCGTCCCGCGCCTCGAGTGTCAGCCGCACAACAGACAGTCGAGGCGATAGGAACCGGCAAGCGGCGAGACGCCTTCAGCCCTATTGAACCGGAAGCCCGTTCACACTGATCCCATCGGTGGCGAAACTGACTTCGGTACGCCAGCCATCCTCCTCGCCGGTCGGGCGCGCATAGACCTTCAGCATCGCATCGCCCATCTGGGCCATCTCTTCGGGCAACAGCCCGGCCTTGCTGAGCGCGGTCAACAGGGCTTGAGCTCCGGAGAACTCGACCTGCAACTGGCCTTGCGGTGCATTCACCGGCTGGACCATTTCGACATCGCCCGCGGCCTTGGCGGATGCGCCCAGCGCAGATACCGCAATGTCCTTGACGATCAGGTTGGCCAGCTCGAACGGCGGTGCCTCCCCTTCGCGCAGCGTATCGAACCGCTTGGTGACCCGCACCGTTCCCTCGAGATCGAGCACGAGATCCGCAGGCTCGCGCGGCAGCACACCTTTGGGATCAAGCGACGCCCAGGTCGCATCGTTCATGTTCAGCCCTGACAGCTCAAGCCGGATGGCCATGTCGCCCGGGATCTCGCTCGGCGACATCGGCATGCGGTAGCGCGCCTGTACCTGCCGGACGCTCACCAGCCCCTCGACCGGCGACGCCGGATTGTTGGCTTCCATCTGCCAGGTGTTGTCGCGCGCCTCACCCTTGATGTCGATGCCACCGCTTTCCAGCACGTAGATCCCGGTGCTGGACTTTGCGGTGTAGGTGAACGTCCCGCCCTCGGGGTCCTCGGCGCTACCTGCCGTCATCGTTGTGTGAATGGCCCCGGTCTGGAACGCACCATCAAGCTGCCCGTCCGCACCGCCATAGATCGCCTCGTAGAGCGCCTCCGGTGTCGAGAGATCGGTCGACGCAGTCATCGAGATCGCCTCGTAGCGGAACGCTGCGGTCGAGGTCTTGCCGCCCTCGCCGCTGCCTTCATCCTCGACCCGGACCTGAAGCGTATCGGCCTTGATCCGACTCACCGCCGTATCCGCACCGGCCTGATCGGTCATGCCGCCATCAAGCCCGTCGATCGTGATCCAGACCGCGCCGGGAAAATCCGCCTGATCCAGTGCGATCTTCAGCTCCGCCGCAAGCGCATCGATCGTGCGCCCCTGCCCAGGCGCGCCCGAGGCGATGACCGCGAAATCCCGCGCCTCACCCTTCATCTGAAGGATCTTCGGCAGGGTCACATCCTGCTTGCGTCGCTCCTCCGGCACGGGGACGTCGATCTGAAACGTCTCTGGCAGATCAAAGCGCAACTGATCCGGTGCAGTTGGCTCCGCGCTGACCGTCACCTGTGGCAGGCGCACCAGAACACCTGTTTCGGCATCCACGGCCGCGAAATTCGTGAAGTTCACCGCATAGCCGAAGGGAAATCCCTCGACCTCACGGGCCTCCTCGGTGATCGTCCAGCCCTGCGATTGCAGCCGCGCAAGCTCGAGCTCGACCCGGCGTTCGACTTCGCCCTTGCCCAGGAACCACAGCCCGGCCCACCCGGCAGCGCCGAGGGCGATCACCCCCGCACCGATCGTCATCAGCTTTTTCATCGTCCGAACCCGCTCATCTCAAATCACATGTCCACCGGTGCGGGGCGACGCCCCGTTCCAGCATATGTCGTATCGGCGCGCGGATCGGTTCATCCGGGCGGCTCCCCCGTGGTGGGACTATACCAGATTCCCGGTGCCAAGGGGTGTCTCAGGTTTGGAAATCATGTAGCGCGTGACCCAGATCAGCCGCTCCTGTGCACGCGTGATGGCAACATAGGCCAGGCGCTTCCAAAGCTGGATGCCCGCCTCATCCCGCCCGGCTCGCGCAGCGGCATAGAGATCGGGGGCAAAGACCTGCACAGCCGGCCATTGCGAGCCCTGCGCCTTGTGGATCGTGCACGCCGCCCCATGCAGGAACAGCGCACCCGAGCGGGCCGCGGAGATGATGATCGGCTCGTCGGCATCCGGACTTTCGATCTGGATGATCGAGGCAACCGAGATGCCCGGCTCATCGCTTCCGAAAATGTTGATCCGCGCAAATCCTGGTTTGCGACCCGGACCGAGATAACTGCCCTGCGCGCCCTTGATCAGACCGCGGGCTTCCAGTTCCATCCGCTGCTTGCGTTGTTTCAGCGGCAGTTCCAGCCCGTCGCAGATCAGCGGCTCGCCGGGGGCGAGATCGCGCTCGGGCACCTGATGGGCCATCCGGAACGCCTTGATCAGCCGCATCCGGGTCTTGTTGCGCCAGACCAGCAGCGGGCTCTCCTTCATCAGATCGGCATCGGCACGGGGGGCGATCACCACCCGTTCATCCCGGGCAGCGGCCTCGCGCACGGCGTCCTCGAAATCCTCGAAGGCCAGCGCGTCCTGCCCCAGCATGTGCGCAAGATCCAGGATCGGGTTGTCGGCGGCCTGCCGGTGGATCCGCGACAGCGAGAGCTGCCGCCCCTCCGGCAGGGTCTCGAACACCATCTCACCGTCCGAGCCCACCGGCGCCAGCTGCGCCGGGTCGCCGAACAGGACGATCATGCCGAAGATCTCTTTCAGATCCTCGATCGCCTTGTCGTCGAGCATCGAGGCCTCGTCGACCAACGCGATGTCCAGCGGCTCGTCCCGGCGCTTCCAGCCGGTGATGAAATCCGACCCGCGCAGCCCTGCAGCGGCAAAAGCGCCGGGGACCGAGTTCTGCTGCTGATAGAACGCATGCGCCCGGTCAAGCGCCTCATCGGCCAGCCCTTCGACCTCGGGCCGCGTCTTGCGCTCGCCCTCAAGCCATTCGGCAAGCTTCTCGAATTCGGGATCGTAGACCGGGGTGTAGATGATCCGGTGGATCGTCGTCGCCGGCACGCCCTTGCCCCGCAGCACCGAGGCCGCCTTGTTGGTCGGCGCCAGCACGGCGAAGGAGCGGCGCTGTTGCCGGCGCGACGGCTCGTAGTCGGGCCGGATCGCCGCCAGCCCCGTCTCCTCGAGCCGATGGGCAAGTTCGGCCAGCAGCACCGTCTTGCCAGACCCCGCCTTGCCTTTCACCGCCAGCACATCCGAGGCCCGCACACCATCCCCTTGCGGCGCCATCGCGCCGGTCTCAAGATCGATGCCGTTGGCCGCCAGCCGCTCGGCCACAACAGCCCAGGCCGCGCTCTGGTCCTCGGAAAATTCGACGCTCTCGCGTGTCGTCTCGAACATCTCGCCTGTCTATCCCGCCCGCCCCCGGCACAAAAGAAGAAAGGCCGCCCGTTGGACGGCCTTTCCGTGAGCTTGAGATAGTGAGCTGGTTAGGGAAGTCCCAGTCCCGAACCAACCTGAAAGGAGGCTGCTCCTAGGAGGCTACCTCGCGGATTGTCCCAACCACCATCTCCAAGGTCTCACTCGACATTGGATCACCTCCTTTCTGCTGTTTCAGATGTCAGAATCATGCCTGCGACTTATCCACATGGCAAGTGCTGTGTGCACTGTTATGAAAAATTCAACATATTGGGTCGACGCTGGGCGTGTTTGAGCAGGAGGCCCCCATGCGCGACACCGCAGTCATCTTCAGCCTGGCCATGTTTCTCTTCATCGTGATCGGAGAGATCGACGGCGCCAAGGAACCGGTCACCGAGCCGCACGAGGCGGTTGTATCGGCCGAGTAGGCTGGTCCGGGCGGCGGGACTCGAACCCGCATGACCGAGGGTCGAGGGATTTTAAGTCCCTTGCGTCTACCAATTCCGCCACGCCCGGTTCGGCGGACCATACCGATTGGGCGCCCGACTGCAACGGTGTGCCTGCGGTAAGCCTCTGTTAACCGTCGAAGTGCTGAAATGCAGGCAACGCTCCGCGATCCGAAGGGATGACCGATGGGAAAGCCTGCCGCCCCAGCCTCAGGCTCAGGCTTTGATGAGCAGCCCGGCCTCGCCTTGCCCCCGGGGGCCGCGGACCTCGGCGCTCGCAAACCGCGCAAATCCCGCGGACAGCACTACCATGGCCACCGCACCCGTCTGCGTGAGCGGTTTCTCGGCGCAGGGGCAGACAGTCTCGCGGACTACGAACTGCTGGAACTGGTGCTGTTCCGGGCGATCCCGCAGCGGGATGTGAAACCTTTGGCGAAACAACTGCTCGGGGAGTTCGGCGATTTCAACGGCGTCATCTCCGCCCCGGTCGCGCGGCTGGTGGAGATTACCGGGATCGGCCCGACCGTCATTTGCGAACTCAAGATCGTCGAGGCGGCGGCCCATCGCCTTGCCCGCGCGAAGATCATGAACCGTCCGGCGCTCTCCTCGTGGAACGCGCTGCTCGATTACTGCAAGACGACCATGGCGCACCGGCGCACTGAGCAGTTCCGCATTCTCTTCCTCGATCGCAAGAACGTCCTGATCGCGGATGAGGAGCAGGCCAAGGGCACGGTCGACCACGTGCCGGTCTATCCGCGGGAGGTCGTGAAACGCGCACTGGAACTCGACGCTTCAGCGATCATCCTCGTGCACAATCACCCCTCCGGCGATCCCACGCCCTCCCGCGCCGATATCGACATGACCCGGCAGATCGAACAGGCACTGAAGGCTGTGAACATCACGATTCATGACCACGTGATCGTCGGCAAGGAGCGTGACACCAGCTTCCGGGCGACCGGGCTGCTCTGACACCAGCCCCGCCGCGATCGGTTCGGCCCTGCGCCGCGGGTGGGTGGGCAGGCGCACCATCACAGCCCGTGCATCATCGGCAGGGGAACCGCGGCGCAGGGCCGTCCGGTTAACGCCGATGCTGCCGACACGGTGTCCATACACCTGCCGCACACAAGCCAGACGCGTGCCATACCGTTGCGGTACGCATGCCATACGCCTGCCATACACGTTGCCACCGGCCCGAACCCGTTAACATTCGGGTACGTTGACAGCGAGGCCACCCAGCGATGTCTCCTTGTACTTCTCGGACATATCGCGCCCGGTCTCGCGCATCGTCCGGATGCAGGCATCCAGCGAGACGATGTGCCCGCCATCGCCGCGCAGGGCCAGCGACGCCGCCGAGACCGCCTTGATCGCCCCAAGCCCATTGCGCTCGATACATGGGACCTGCACCAGCCCCTTGATCGGGTCGCAGGTCATCCCGAGATGGTGCTCCAGGGCAATTTCCGCTGCGTTCTCAACCTGTTGCGGCGAGCCGCCCATGGCCGCGCAAAGCGCCCCTGCGGCCATGGCCGAGGCGGATCCAACCTCGGCCTGGCAGCCGCACTCGGCACCCGAGATCGAGGCATTGTGCTTGACCAAACCGCCGATCGCCGCCGCGGTCAGCATCATGTCCCGGACCCCCGCATCGCTGGCGCCGACAATGTGATCGCGATAATACCGCAAAACCGCAGGCATCACTCCGGCGGCTCCGTTCGTCGGCGCCGTCACCACCTGGCCGCCCGCGGCGTTCTCTTCATTCACGGCCATGGCATAGACCGACAGCCAGTCGTTGACGACATGGGGCGCGAGGAGATTTTTCCCCTGTTCATCAAGCAGTTGGCGATGGATTCCCGGGGCGCGCCGACGCACGTTCAAGCCCCCGGGCAGCACCCCATCCGTCGCCAGTCCGCGGTCAATGCAGCCCGACATGACTGCCCAGAGCCGGTCCATCCGGGCGTCGAGCTTTGGTCGGCTGATCCGCACTTCTTCATTGGCCCGTTTCATCGCGGCGATGGACAGGCCTGATCCTGCCGCCATCTTCAGCATTTGCGCGGCATTCTCAAAGGGATAGGGCACCTCAGCCGCACTCGGTCCATCGACGACGCGGTCCGAGGCCCGCATTTCGCGCTCGGTCTTAACGAAACCTCCACCAATCGAGTAGTAAACTTCCCGGTGGGCGAGCGTTCCGGTGTCGTCCAGCGCTTCCAGCGTCATGCCGTTGGCGTGCAGGTCCAGCGGCGGGCCGTAGTCGAAGACGACATCGACGTCGGGATCAAACGCAAGGTCCAGCCCGTCCGGTGTGACGCGGGATGCCTTGGCGATCTCGCTCAGAACCCGCTCTGCGGCCTCGGTGTCCAGCGTCGCCGGTTCAAACCCGGCGAGGCCCAGGATCACCGCGCGGTCCGTGGCGTGTCCCTTGCCGGTGAAGGCGAGCGAGCCGTGCAGGCGGCACCGCACGGCGACCGGCGCGCCCGCGCCTGGAATGCGATCGCGTCCGGTGCGCAGATCGTCGAGGAATCGCGCAGCGGCCACCATGGGCCCCATCGTGTGCGAGCTCGACGGGCCGATGCCGATCTTGAAGATGTCGAAAACGCTCAGGAACACTGGCGCCCTCCTTCGCTTGAGGTGGCACGGGTATAAGCGATCCGGCAGGCGGGCGCACGTCGCCCGCGACGTCGTGGCGATGTGGCGCGACGCGGTGCGGTCGCTATGATGCCCGCGATTCTTCCACACGAGGCTGCCATGACCACCGACCTGCCCCCCGCCGAGCTTGGCAAACGCGCCGCAGCGATGCGGGCGTTGGAGGAGGTTCGCGACGGGATGACCGTCGGCCTAGGAACGGGATCGACGGCAAAGTGGTTCGTTGACTTGCTGGCTGAACGGATCGGGCGTGACGGCATCAGCGTCACCGGCGTTCCGACATCATCGCGTACCGCGGCGCAGGCCGAGAGCCTTGGCATCCCCCTGACAACACTGGACGAGGCAGGATCGCTTGACCTCGTGGTCGACGGCGCCGATGAGTTCGACCCCGCGCTGAACCTGATAAAAGGTGGTGGCGGCGCGCTCCTGCAGGAGAAGATCGTCGCGACGGCGGCACGCCGGATGGTGGTGATCACCGATCCATCGAAAGAAGTGCCATCGCTCGGCGCGTTCCCGCTGCCGGTCGAGATCGTGCGCTTCGGCTGGGCAACAACCACCAGGCTGATCCGTGACTGTATCGCCGATCACGATGTCGATGGGCGCGCCGGCGCGCTTCGCGGCGGCGAGGCAGAGCCCTATGTGACCGATGAAGGCCACTACATCCTCGACCTGAGCCTTGAACGGATTGGCGATCCGGTCTCACTCAATCGGGACCTCAACCTGATTGCGGGCGTTGTCGAGACCGGCCTGTTCTGCGGCATCGCCACATCGATCGTCATCGGAGAGCCGGACGGCTCGGCAAGGGTGATCGCACCATGATCGCCTTCGGTCCGCTTCACGCTGCTGTGTGCTGACGTTGACGTAAAGAAAGCACTCACTACCTCCGAAATCCCCTCGACTTCCCTTCAGGAGACCTCTCATGAGCGACTTTGACTATGATCTTTTTGTGATCGGTGGCGGCTCGGGTGGCGTTCGCGCGGCGCGGATGTCGGCTCAGTTCGGCGCCAAGGTCGCCATCGCCGAGGAGTATCGCTGGGGTGGCACCTGCGTGATCCGAGGCTGTGTGCCGAAGAAGCTGATGGTCTATGCCTCGACCTACCACGAGCATTTCGAGGATGCGGCGGGGTTTGGATGGACGGTCGGTGAAAGCCGGTTCGACTGGAAGACACTGATCGCCAACAAGGACACCGAGATTGCCCGGCTCGAGGGCATCTATGGCAACATCCTCTCGTCGAACGGGGTCGAGAGCTTTGCACAGCGCGCGGTGGTGGTGGACCCGCACACGGTGCGTTTGGCAGATGGGACGGAAAAATCGGCCAAACACATCCTGATCGCGACCGGCGGCACACCGCGCAAGCTGGATATCCCCGGCGCCGAGCACACGATCACGTCGAACGAGATCTTCCATCTCGACGCCCTGCCACAGCGGACGGTCGTGATTGGCGGCGGGTACATCGCAGCCGAGTTTGCCGGCATCCTGAACGGGCTCGGCTCGGATGTGACCCTGTCCTACCGGTCCGATTTGTTCCTGCGGGGCTTCGACCGCGAAGTCCGTGAGCACGTCGCGGCGGAGATGCGCGCCAAGGGCATCACCTTGCGCTTCAACACCCAACCCGTCGCGGTCCACAAGACACCAGATGGTCTGAAGGTGGAGCTCGAAGGGGGCGAGCGTCTGCCTGCCGATGCGGTGATGATGGCAACGGGCCGCGTGCCCGCAACGCAGGGCCTCGGCCTTGCCGAGGTTGGCGTCAAGCTGCAAGCCAACGGTGCGGTCGAGGTGGATGATTACTCGCAATCTTCCGTTCCATCGATCTTTGCTGTGGGCGATGTGACCTCGCGCATGGAACTGACCCCGGTCGCGATCCGCGAGGGCGCCGCCTTTGCCGAGACGATCTTCAACGCCAACCCGACCAAACCCGACCACGCTCTGGTGCCGACGGCGATCTTCACCCAGCCCGAGATCGGCACGGTCGGTCTCTCGGAAGAAGTCGCGGGTGATGCGCACGAGATCGAGGTCTATGCCTCGACCTTCCGGCCTATGGTGGCAACGCTGTCCGGACGCGAAGAAAAAATGCTGATGAAAATGATCGTCGACAAGCCCACGCAGAAGGTGCTGGGCGTGCACATCATCGGCCATGGCGCGGGCGAGATGATCCAGATGGCAGGCATCGCGGTGAAGATGGGCGCGACCAAAGCGGACTTCGATGCAACGGTGGCGGTACACCCCACGGCCTCGGAGGAACTGGTGACCATGAAGACGCCGGTTCGCTGACCGCGGGTGGCGGGGCTTGATGTCAATCCCGCGCACTTGACATCGGGCTATGCCCGCCCACCTGACCAGCAGCGACAATTCTGCCTAAGTTTAGGGCCGACAATTAACAATGCCGGCGCTATACCGGGGCATCTTTACCGACAGGTGCGAGACTGGAATGCCTTACAACAGCAACAATGGCGGTGGCGGCGGCCCATGGGGCGGCGGTGGCGGCGGCGGTGGTAACCGCGGCAAAGGTCCCTGGGGCGGAGGCGGCGGTGGCGGCGGCGGCTCGAACGGCCAGGGCCCCGATCTCGACGATCTGATCCGGCAAGGGCGGGACCGTTTGCGCGTTGTGCTCGGCGGCAAGGGCGGTGGCTCGGGCGGCTCAGGCGGCAGCGGCGGATCCAGCGGTGGCTTCGAGAAGCTGCTGCCGATTATCATCCCGGCGGTTCTGATCGTGTTCTGGCTGCTGCAGTCACTCTACTCGGTGAAGCCGGAGGAACGCTCGGTGCAACTCTTCCTTGGCGAATTCTCGTCGATTGAGGAGCCGGGGCTGAACTTTGCGCCATGGCCGGTCATGACTTACGAGATCCTGCCGGTTACGCGGGAGAACACGATCGACATTGGCACGGCCACGCGCGCCACGGGGTCCAACCGTGGCGATCAGGGTCTGATGCTGACCGGTGACGAAAACATCGTCGACATCGACTTCCAGGTCGTATGGAACATCACCAAGCTGAACGACTTTCTGTTCAACCTCGCTTCGCCTGAGGCGACGATCCGCGCAGTCTCGGAATCTGCGATGCGTGAGGTGATCGCGCGCTCGCAGCTGAAACCGATCCTCAGCCGCGACCGCGCCGCGATTTCTCAGGAGGTGCAGGAGCTGATCCAGACGACATTGGACAGCTACGAATCGGGCGTGAACATCGTGCGCGTGAACTTTGACCGGGCCGACCCGCCTCCCGAGGTGATCGACGCCTTCCGCGACGTTCAGGCCGCCGAGCAGGATCGGGACACGGAAGAAAAGCGGGCCGAGGCCTATGCCAACCAGAAACTGGCCGGCGCACGCGGTCAGGTGGCCCAGATCATGCAGGAGGCCGAGGGCTACCGTGCCCAGGTCGTCAACGAAGCCAAGGGTGAAGCCTCGCGGTTCGAGGCGATCTACAAAGAATACAGCCTCGCGCCCGAGGTAACGCGCAAGCGCCTCTACCTCGAGACGATCGAGCGCGTGCTCGGCGATGTCGACAAGATCATCATCGACGAGGCAACCGGTGGATCGGGCGGCTCGGGCGTTGTGCCGTACCTGCCCTTGAATGAATTGCGTAAAGGAGGGACCAACTGATGCGTCGCCTTCCCATTCTTATCGGCATTGTCGCCGTCGTCGTGATCGGCGTGATGTCATCGATCTTCATCGTGGACGAGCGCCAGCAAGCGTTGGTCCTGCGCTTTGGTCAGGTCAAGCAGGTCGTGACCGAGCCGGGCATGGGCTTCAAGGTCCCGCTGCTTGACAACGTGGTGCGCTACGAAGGGCGGATCCTGCCGCTCGAGACCCGTGCGCTCGAGGTGACACCGCGCGACGAACGCCGCCTTGTGGTGGATGCGTTCGCGCGCTGGCGGATCACCGATGTGGTGCAGTTCCGCCAGGCTGTGCAGACCGAACTGGCCGCGCTGCCTCGCCTTGAGCTGATCCTGAACTCGCAACTTCGTGAGGTTCTCGGGTCTGTGCCGTCAGCGGACGTGCTCAGCCCGGAGCGGACGGTGCTGATGCGCCGTATCCGTGATGCGGCGAAGCTTCAGGCCGGTGCGCTTGGCGTTGACATTGTCGACGTCCGGATTCGCCGTGCGGATCTGCCGGAGCAGAACCTGAACGCGACGTTCAACCGTATGAATGCGGAACGCGAGCGGGAAGCGGCAGATGAACGGGCGCGCGGGAAGGAACGTGCGCAGGAGGTGCGGGCCACTGCAGATCGCCAGGCTGTCGAACTCGTCTCTGACGCGCAGCGCCAATCCGAGATCATTCGCGGTGAGGCCGATGCCGAGCGCAACAACATCTATGCCGGGGCCTTCGGTCGGGACGAGGAGTTTTTCGCCTTCTACCGGTCGCTGAAAGCCTACGAGCGGGCGCTGCAAGGCTCGAACTCGACGATGGTGATCTCTCCGGACAGCGAGTTTTTCGATTATCTGAAGTCGGATGAGATCGGCGGGTCGCAGTAGGATACGGCGCGCCGCAGCGCAGGACGTGGAATGGATCTGCTCGCCGCATTGGCGCTGGTGATGGTGATCGAGGGGCTGGCAATCGTGGTCTTCTCCTCGTCTCTGCCGGAACTGCTCGCGGCGATGAAAGATGTCGACGAAGGCCAGATGCGCCGGATCGGCATAATCGCGATCGTCGGCGGCGCGGTTCTGTATCTGATGATCCGCGGCGCTGCCGGTGCAGGCTGACGTAGGTGTGAGGACCTGATACACTCGGCGCGAGGCGACAGATCGGACGCAATGCTATATGCCCGGCAGTGAGGATTCGCTGCAGGCGCCAGGCGGCCCGGCCGCGCATGACAGTCTGGAAGATGCTCTCTAGAAGACGGAGGAACACGGTCTTGCTGCTCTCCAAACCAAGAACACCCGGGATGCTGGGTCATGTCAGCCGCTCGCTTGCCGGGGTCATGATCGCTGTCGCGGTCATCTTTTGTGTGCATGACGATGCGGCGGCCCGCGGCGCGCCGGACAGCTTTGCGGATCTCGCGGAACAGCTGAGCCCGGCAGTTGTGAACATCTCGACCTCGCAGACGGTCGAGCGTCAGAACAGCCCCAATGGCGGCCCACAACTGCCCGAGGGTTCGCCGTTCGAGGATCTTTTCCGCGATCTCTTCCCCCATGGCGGTCAGCCCGGTGGTCCGCGGCGCGTTCAGTCGCTGGGATCGGGTTTCGTGATCAGCCCGGACGGGATCATCGTCACCAACAACCACGTGATCGAGGATGCGGACGAGATCACCGTCAGCTTTCCCGATGGCACGTCCCTGAAGGCCGAGGTGCGTGGCACCGACCCGCAGACGGATCTGGCGGTGCTGAAGGTTGAATCGGAGACGCCGCTTCCGTTCGTCAACTTCGGCGACAGTGACGGCGCCCGGGTCGGCGACTGGGTGCTCGCCATCGGCAACCCGTTCGGCTACTCGGGATCGGTCTCAGCCGGGATCATCTCGGCGCGCAACCGCGATATCAATGCCGGCCGCTACGATGATTTCATCCAGACCGATGCCGCGATCAACCGGGGCAACTCGGGCGGGCCGCTCTTCAACATGGACGGCGAAGTCATCGGTGTGAACACCGCGATCATCTCGCCGACCGGCGGATCGATCGGCATCGGCTTCTCGGTTCCCTCCAACCTTGCCAAGAAAGTGGTCTCGCAACTCCAGGATTTTGGCGTAACCCGCAGGGGATGGTTGGGCGTACGGATCCAGACCGTTAACGACGAATTGGCCGAAGCGCTCGGCATGGAAAAAGCGATGGGCGCCCTGGTCGCGGAAGTCACCCCTGGCGGTCCGGCCGAGGCCGCGGGCATCGAAGCGGGCGATGTCGTCATCAAGTTCGATGGGCAGGATGTCGAGGAGATGCGCGATCTGCCGCGCATTGTGGCCGACACCGCTGTCGACAAGGCTGTGCGCGTGGTCGTGTTCCGCAAGGGCAAGACCAAGACAGTGAAAGTCACCGTCGGTCTGCTGGACGAGGAGCAGATCCAGGCCGCTGCCGTCCGCCCGAACAGTGACGATGGCGGGACCGGCACGGACATCCCGGCCATTGGCATGACGCTTCGTCCGCTTTCGTCGGAAGCGCGGTCCGAATTCGGCATCGGCGACGATGTGGCTGGCGTGCTGGTCAGCGATGTGGCGTCCGAAGGTGTAGCGGCGGACAAGGGCATCAAACCGGGCGATGTGATCGTCGAGGTCGGCCAAGAGCCCGTCTCCAGCCCGACCGAGGTTGAGACACGCGTCAACGAAGCCAGCGAAGCCGGGCGCAAGTCCGTGCTGTTCCTGATCCAGAGCGAGGGAGACCTGCGCTTCGTGCCTCTGACGATCTCCGGCTGACGGAGACGGTTGGCGATGCCGGGCCGGGTGTTCCTTGGCCCGCATCGATCACCGCATGTCGTCGGACGCATCACGGGATTGAAATTGTCCGCCCGCCAACCCCCTGTTAGGGCTGGCGGGCGTAACTTTGTCTGCCCTTCTTGAACTGGAGCTGGTTATGAAGCTGTCACGGCGCATTCGCGGTGTCGTCGCTGGCGAGAGCGATGGCTGGGGACTGTACTATCGCGCACGGGCGCTCAAGGATGCGGGCGAGCCCGTGGTGATGCTGAGTATCGGTGATCACGACATAAAGACCGCACCGCAGATCCTCGATGCCATGGACGGTAGTGCGCGGGGCGGCAATCTTGGATATGCAGCCGTGCCGGGAACAGCGGCGCTGCGCAAGGCCGTGGCGGACCGGGCGAACGCGATCAACCACGTGCCTGTGGCACCGGAGGAGGTGATCATCACCACCGGCGGACAGGCTGCGCTCTTTGCCTCGATGATGGCGGCGCTCGATCCGGGCGATGCTTGCGTCGTGCTCGATCCCTACTACACCAGCTTCGAGGTGACGGTACGCTCGGCCTCGGCCACGCCGATTTTTGTCCCGACCCGCGCCGAGGACGGCTTCCAGCCGGATGCCGCCGCAATCGAGGCCGCGCTGACGCCGCAGACACGCGCGCTGCTGATCAATACGCCAAACAACCCGACCGGCGCTGTCTATACGCGCGAACGTCTCGAGGCAGTTGCCGATCTGTGCCAGCGCCGGGACCTCTGGCTCCTTTCGGATGAGCTTTATGACAGCCAGGTCCACGATGGCGCGCATTTCAGCGCGCGCGATCTTCCCGGCATGGCGGAACGAACGTTCCAGATCGGGTCCATGTCCAAGGGCTACGCCATGACGGGCTCGCGCATCGGATGGGCGATCGCTCCGCGCGAAGCGATCGATCGCATGATCGACCTTGCAGGTGCGACCACCTATGGACTGCCCGGCTTCATTCAGGACGCCGCGGAGTTCGCCCTGACAGAGTGCCGCGAAAGCGAGGCCGAGGTTGCCGAGCGTTATCGCCATCGCCGCAACATCGCGGTTGCAGCGCTCGGCAACGGGCCGGGCCTGTCAGTGTCACCGCCTCAAGGAGGCATGTACCTGATGCTGGATGTTCGTGCGACGGGCCTGAGCGGTGATGATTTCGGCGCACGGTTGCTGGACGAAGAACGCATTGCCGTCATGCCGGGGGAGAGCTTTGGTCGCGCGGCCGCAGGACATATCCGCATCGCCTTGACAGTCGCAGATGACGCGCTCGAAGACGCGATGCGCCGGATCGCTGCGCTGGCAGCCAGGGTGGCGGCTTGATCGCCTGACGCCGGTCCTGGATCACATGTGATCGCGGGGCACACTGAAGGACCATGTCTTGCGGTGAAGCTCCTCGGCACCATGCCAGGCGGTGACCGAGGCTGCGACCTGATAGTGATCGGGCTGGCAACTGATGTGGATCTCGGACCGGGTCCGCGTGTGCCAGCCTCCGCGCTGCCGAAGCGTCGTGAAGTCGAGCTGGCCCCACGCACCTTCGGGATCAGCGGGGTCGATCTCCCACACTTCCTTGCGTGTCTCACGCCACTGCATCCCGTGATGCGGGTTCTCGATCAGCCCGGAGTCGTCGTCGAGCGTATAGCGCACGCGGCCATGGGTCAGATCTTGCTCGACCTTGCGGGTCATATGCCCGGCCTCCCGTTCCGGGTGCGCGGCAAGCGGCGCCGGGTCCTGAGGCTCCGGCAGGTCAATCTCTGCCAGCCCCGTGACCACCGGTAGCGCGATATGTGCGTCCGGCCCGGCTGCGATCTCCGCAACAACCGCTTCCGGGCTTGGCAGAATCAGCGGCCAGTAGGCCGTCGAAAGCGCCAGGCGCAGGCGATGCCCGGCACGGACCCGATAGCCCATCTCGTCAAGCTCGAGGCGCACGGGAACCGCGACCCCGGGCGCCATCGGCTCAGGCTCGGCATGGCTGTTGCGATGGCAAAGATTCAAAACACCCCGTGCAATCAGCGCTGATGTCCCGTCGGGATGCACGTCCACCAGACGCGCGACCAGATTGCCCTGTGGTTTGTCGATGGCGACTTGGGACGTCAGAACGGCACGTCCGAGCAGATCCATAGGGGCGTCCAGCGGCTCGCTCTGCCACCACACCGAAAGCGCATCATCCATGCGCTGATCGGCGGGCAGGTCGGCATTCGGCGCGAGGGTGAAATACTCCCCGGCCGCCGTTCCACAGTGCTGAGGCGTTGCGATTGTGATCGGGCCCGCGGCCTCAGACCCGAGCCGTCCATCGGCCCCAAGCGTCAGCGCCACAGGGGCTTCTTCCCGGGGCCATTCCGTGCCAACCCACCGGCCATCGTATCGCTCGGTCCAGGGCTGAGGACGGGCGCTTTCGATCATGTACGCCTGGTAATCCGGCCAGTCTTCGATCCCGCGTGCCGCGCCAGAGAGCCACTGATGCCACCAGTCGATAGAGTGGCCCAAATAGTCGATGCGCGGGTGCGGGTATGCGAAATGGGGATACTTGTGCACCCACGGCCCGACCGTTGCCTTTACCGGGGCCGCAAGGTTGTGCGCGAGCGTCGAAGGGCAGTTGCGGTAGCCATCGCTCCACCCCGCAATCACCCAAACTGGGCACTGGATGGCGTCCCAGTCCTCGCGAATCGACCCGTGCTGCCAGTATGCATCGCGGCGTTGATGTCGGAGCCACGTCTCCAGCAACATTGGCTCGGCATCGAGACGGTCACGCCAGATCTCGGCCCAACGGTTGCCCACCACCTCAGGGTCTGGTGGGCGCGATGCATAGCTGAGCATCGTCCCGGCCCACGAAACATTCGCAGAGAGCAGGCAGCCACCCTTGTAGTGAATGTCGTCCGTGTACCGATCTGCAGTCGAGGCAATCGAGATGACCGCTTTCAGGGCCGGTGGCTGCATTGCCGCCACCTGCAGCCCGTTGAAGCCGCCCCAACTGATGCCCATCATGCCCACGGAACCGTTCGACCATGGCTGCGCCGCGATCCACGCAATCACGTCGTAGATATCGGCCAGTTCCTGCGGCGAGTACTCGTCGTCGAAAACACCCTCGCTGTCGCCATTGCCGCGGCTATCGACCCGGATGCCGAGAATACCGGCGCGGGCATAGGCGGGATAGGTGCTGTCGTCACGTGGCGCCGTTCCATCACGCCGACGATAGGGCAGGAATTCAAGCACCGCAGGGAACTGCCCATGTCCGGCAGGTCGCCAGATCTGCGCCGCCAGCCGGGTGCCATCGGGCAAGGCAATCCATACCGTGGGCTCTATCGTAAAGTCCGTCACCGCCGCGCCCCTTTGATGTATCGTTATTTGACGACGATGACCAAGGACGCGCCCGATGTCGAGCGACGAAACCCCATACACGCCGATCGCCGACCAGGAGGTCCTCGCCTTCATCGAGCGGACGGAGGACTGCTATCCCGATGGTGCAGTGGAGCTGTCAATCGTAGAGCAGCGCGCGCTCTACGACCGGATGGCGGCGTCGTTCCGCCAACCGCGCCCGGGTGGTACTGATTTCTCGGATCTTGCAATCGGCGGTCCCGGCGGTCCACTGCACCTGCGGAGCTATCGTGTCGCGGGTCAGGGTCAGCCGCGGGTTCTCTACTTCCATGGTGGCGGTTTCGTTGTGGGCGGATTGGACAGCCATGACGACGTTTGTGCCGAGATCGCAGCACGCTGCCATGTCGAGGTGATCAGCACGGATTATCGACTGTGCCCGGAACATCCGCATCCGGCAGCCTATGATGATGCGCTCGCAGTCATTGCCTACGCCTCGGACCGGCCGATCATTCTGGCCGGTGACAGTGCTGGGGCAAACCTTGTCGCTGCTGCGGCACTGACCCGTCCTGCCGCCGTAACGGGACAGGTCCTGATCTACCCCGGCCTCGGCGGTGAGGCGGTTGGTCTTCAATCCTATCGCGATCACGCCAACGCGCCGCTGCTGACGACCGAGGATGTCCATGCCTATCATCGGATACGGCACGGCGGGGCCGTGCCTGCGGCCGATCCCACATCAGCCCCCTTGATGGCGGAGGATTTCTACGGCCTCGCACCGTGCTTCGTTTCTTCTGCCGAGGTCGACCCGCTGCGCGACGATGGCATCGAATATGTCCGCAGACTTCAAACCGCCGGTGTCAAAGCCACGGTCTCGATTGAAGCGCAACTGCCGCACGGGTATCTTCGGGCACGCGCAACATCTGCCCGCGCGAAGGCGGCGTTCGACCGGATCATCGACGCAATCGTGGGCATGGCAGAAGCAGCGCCCTAGCGTTCGGTGAACTTGAACTCGATCCGTCTGTTCCGGGCGTTCGCCTCAGACGACGTGCCCTCGACGAGGGGCTGGTGTTCGCCGAACCCTGTCGCCGCAAGACGTTGCGCAGGGATGCCCTCGACCTCGGTCAGATAGCGTACGACCGCCAGCGCCCGCGCCTGACTGAGTTCCCAGTTGTCGCGATACCGTCCAGTGCCTGAAAGCGGGATCGGATCGGTATGCCCATCGACTCGCAGGATCCAGTTCAAATCTGGTGGGGCCGTTCTCGCAAGCTCTCGCACGACATTGGCCAGATTGGAGAGTTCGAACTGCCCGGCGGCACCAAGCGTCGCCGAGGCGGAATCGAACAGCACCTCGGACTGCAAAACAAAGCGGTCCCCCACGACACGGACATCGTCACGCCCGCCGAGGAGATCGCGCATGCGCCCGAAGAACTCCGACCGGAAGCGGGACAGCTCCGAGACTTTCTGCGCCAGCGCCTGATTGAGGCGCCCGCCAAGCTCCGCGATCTGGACTTGCGCTTGCTCGTCGCGTTCCGCCGCCTCGTCGAGCAGCGTCTGGAGCGTGCCGAGCTGCGTGTTCAACTCGCGGACCTGGACGTTGAGCGCCGAAACCTTGCGCTGTTCAGCAAGGGTCTGCGCCTCTGTATCGGCCAGCTGGTCCTCCGCGAGACGGCGAAGCGCAATCTCGCGGTCGATCCCCTCTGCGCCCGACAGCGCCTGTTCGGTCAGATCTTTGCGCGCCGCCTCGGCTGCTGCGAGGAGTGTCAACGTCTCCTCGGCCTCCTTGCGGGCCTCCTCCAACGCCAGCGCCATCGCATCAAGCTCGGTTTCGCCGGACGCAAGGCGTTCGCGAAGGGCTTCCGCGGCGGCCAGATCCGCGAGACGGGCCTCTTCGGTCGTGCTGAGCTCGGCAGTCAACTGTGCCGCCCGGTCGAGCGCGGCCTTGAGGTCGACCTGGAACTGCTCGGCACGGGCCAGCGCGTCGGCATTCGCAGCTTCGAGCCGTTCGCGCTCTGCCTCTAGTTCCGCCGCGCTTTTCGAAGCTGCATCGCGATCACTCTCCAGCTTCGCGATTGTCGCAAGGGCAAGTGCCTGTTCCGAGGACAACTGTTCGAACGCCCCAAGCCGCTCGGCGTTCTCCGCACTCAGCCGGTCCAGTTCGGCCTGTCGTTCGGCCAACGACCGTTGATCCGCCTGCCGCTCGGCTTCCAGCGCAGCAATCGTTGCCTGATCAGCGTCCTGCACGGACTGGAACGTCTGGATCAACGCTTCCGCTGCGGCCTTCTCCGTGTTCGTGCGCGCGAGGTCGGCAAGCGCCTTGGCCTTCTCGTCCTCGAGCGTGGCAATCAAGGCCAACGCTGTGGTCTTCTCGGTGTCCAAAGCCGCGAGATCCTGCACGAAGCCGGCATTCTCTTCTTCGAGCTTGGCCACCAGCGCGAGCGCGGCTGCCTTCTCCGTAGACAGAGCGTCGCGGTCGGAGGTCACCGCGTCAAGCTGCGCTGCCCGGTCCGCGTTCTCCTGTGTGAGCGCTGCGATCCGCGTGGCGGCATCGGATTTGTCGCGCTCCAGCGCCTCGATCAGGGCAAGCGCGCGGGCGCTCTCCGCGGTCAGTTCACGGATCTCGCCTTCCTTTGTCTCCCGGTCAGTCTCGAGCCGTGTGATGAGCGACTCGAGCGCTTCACGGCGTGCAGCCGCCAGACGCGCTTCCTCGTTTTGTGTGTCGATCTCGTCACGAGCGCTGGCCAGAGAGGCCGCAAGCCGTGCGGCCTCGGCTCTTTGATCTCCCAGATCGGTTTCAAGCCCGGCCACCTGTTCGCGCGCTGATCCCAGTTCCGAGTTCAGGCGCGCCACCTCTGCATCGGCGCTCTCCCGTGCTGTGGTCATGGCGCCAAGCGCGGCGGTCAACCGGCTGATCTCGTCACGCTCATTCGACAGGGTCGATTGCAGGGTCCCGACTTCCTGCTCGAGCGCCGCGTTCCGGTTGCGCTGTAATCCGAGCGCATTCGACAGATCGGCGAGTTGCGCCGTCAGATTGGTCAGTTTGTCGTCACGATCGGCAAGCTCGACATTCAGCGTCTCCAACTCACGATCCTGGCCGGTGATCTGTTCGCGCAGACTGAACTGCAGGATCATGAAAACCGAGAGCACGAACATCAGGATCAGCAGAAGAGCTGTCAGCGCATCGACAAAGCCCGGCCAGATGGACGCTGTGAAGCGGGCTCCTGTGCGGCGGGCAAGGGCCATGGAGTTACTTCCCTGTCTCGCGGGTCCGCATATCGATCATGTTGGTCAGCGCCCGCAATTCCGCGCGCAGGGCCGTCACCGCTTCGTGGCGGCCAACGGCCACGTCGTCCGCCATGGCCCGGAGTTGCTTGTCGAGCGAGCGAATGAACGTTCGCGTTTCGGTATCCAGCATCCCGCCAGATCCGCCGGCACCGCTGCGACCGATGGCTTCTGCCACCGACTGCTGTGTTGTTGCGAGTTGGTTCTGGCCCTGATCAATCCGCTTCAGAACTGTCAGCGTGGCGTGATCGCGGCCCGCTTCGATCTCACGCGCTTCACGCAATTCAGACACCAGTTGCGAGACGAGGCTGCGCTCCTTCTCGATCTCCTCGGCCATCTTGGCCACGACGTCCGCTGCCTTGGCGAGACGGCTTTCGGCCTCGATCCGCGCGGCCTCGGCCTTCTCGGCAAATTCGGTCGTGCGCTCCAGCCCCTCATCCACGCGCTCCAGCAGCGAGATGAGAGCGCCTTCCGGGCCTTCGCCCTCGCTCACGAGACCAAGGCGCGTGTTCTGCGTCAGCCAGTCTTCAAGCTCGCGGTAGAACCGGTTCTGACCGTGCCCGGCAAAGAGCTCGAGCAGGCCCACGACAAGCGATCCCGCAAGACCGACCAGCGAGGAAGCGAACGCCGTACCCATACCGCCGAGTTGGCTTTCCAGGCCCGTGATCAGCCGGTCGAAGACCGATGCGTCGGACACCTCGCCATCCTGCGGTGCCAGTGATTTGATGGTATCAACGACCGCAGGCACCGTCAGCGACAAACCCCAGAACGTCCCCAGCAGCCCGAGGAAGATCAAGAGGTTCGAGACATAGCGGGTGATGTCCCGTGTCTCGTCCAGGCGAACGGCAATGCTGTCGAGCATCGAGCGGGTGGTGGAAGTCGCCAACCGCTTTTTCATCTTCCCTTCGCGGACCATCGGGCCCATCGAGGCAACGAGCGCGGGCGGTTCGATCAGTTCCGAGCCCTTGAACCCGGCCTGCACGTTGCGCAGCCATCGCACCGAGGCAATCACCTGGCTGAGCTGCCAGAACGTCGCCAGCACGCCGAGTACGAAGACGAACCCGATAAACGCGTTCAGATACAGGTTCGCGAGAAAGACCGTTTCGATCTGCGTTGCGAGGACAGATCCGCCGAGCCCGACGAAGACGAGCACCAGCAGCATCAAGACAATCTGCCTGATCGGAAGCGTGAACACGCGGCCTTGCGTGTCTTCCAAGCTCATAGTCCTGCCTCGCTTTAACTTGCCGCGAGACTATGGGGAAAGTCGCAGAATTCCAAGCCGTAGCACCGCAGGCCTAGTTGTTTTCGCGCCTTGGGACGCAAAGCGTTGTGGTCTGGCGCGTGCCTCGATGCTGCCTTGCGCGCTATACGTGCGCCCATGCTGACGGGCTAGCGCGACGCAAGCAGTTTTGAGAGGTATTTGAACGCCTCGGAGTTACCGACCATCACATCGCCCGAGTTCAAGGGATCGGTCAGTTTGACCTCATCCCCGATGGTCGCGACCAGTCCGCCGGCCTCGCGGATCAGGATCAGCCCCGCCGCGATGTCCCACGGGTTCAGCGCACGCTCCCAGAAGCCATCGAAACGGCCTGCGGCGACATAGGCAAGATCAAGGGCTGCGGCACCGTTGCGCCTCAGACCTGCGGTCCTAGGAAGAATCGCGGCAAAATCCTTCAAGGTCTCAGGCAACCCTTCGCGACCTCCAAACGGCAGGCCGGTTCCGAAGATCATGCTGCTCAGGTCTGCCCGGCCCGAGACCCGCAGACGCCGGTCGTTCAGCCAGGCGCCCTGCCCTTCCTCGGCGGTGAACATCTCGTCCTTTGCCGGATCGTAGACGACACCGGCGATGATCTTGCCCTTGTGCTCAAGCGCAATCGATATGGCCCAGTGCGGGATGCCATGCAGAAAGTTTGTCGTTCCATCCAAGGGATCGACGATCCAGCGCCGCGTCGGGTCCTTGCCATCGACAGGGGCCGATTCCTCGGCCAGCCACCCATAGTTGGGCCGCGCCTCGGTCAGCATCTCCCGAATGGTCTGTTCGGCCTTGACGTCCGCCTGGCTGACGAAATCGCCGGTGCCCTTCACGCTGACCTGCAGGTTCTCGACCTCGCCGAAATCGCGCACGAGCTGGCGTGCCGCACGGCGCGCCGCCTGGATCATCACATTAAGGTTGGCCGAGCCTGCCATGAACCTGCCGAATGCCTCAGGCGCGCTCGACGTATTCGAAGGTCTCGGTGTTCACCACAACCGAGGTCCCTTGCTCGACAAAGGGCGGCACCATGATCCGCACGCCGTTGTCCAGGACCGCGGGCTTGAACGAGTTCGCGGCCGTCTGGCCTTTGACCACCGGCTCCGTCTCGACAATCTCGCACGTGACCTTCTCGGGCAGGGCCGCGTTCAGCGCCTCGCTTTCGTAATACTCAACCTGAACCGTCATGCCGTCCTGCAGGAAGGGGCGCGCCTCACCAAGAATGTCCGCCGGGATCGCGATCTGTTCGTAGGTCTCCGAGTCCATGAAATTCAACATACCGTCACTTTCATAGAGGAACTGCTGATCCTTCTGCTCCAACCGGACCCGTTCGACCTTGTCTGCCGAGCGAAACCGCTCGTTCAGCTTCGAGCCGTTCCGCAGGTTCTTCAGTTCGACCTGCGCAAAGGCGCCGCCCTTGCCCGGTTTGACATGGTCAGTCTTGACCGCAACCCACAGCCCGCCATTGTGCTCGATGATGTTGCCGCGACGGATTTCGTTGCCGTTGATCTTGGGCATAGGCCACCTCGGTTTTCTGAAGTCGAGGGGGCCTATACCGCTCGGACGCGCCCGTGTCACCCTCAGAATGACGCGTCAGCGTGCGCCGTAATAGAGTGCCTGGACGTGCTCGGCTTCAGCAAAGAAGAGCCAGCGCAACGCCAGCATTCCGGCGATGTGCGCCAGAACCGCCGGGATCAGTGCCCAGGCGCCCACAAGGTAAGACGCCAAGGCCAGGACGAGCGGCACGATGAACCCAAGGATTGCTCCGAGACGCCGCAATTCGAACGCGCGGCGACGCCCGACCGTGTAGGCCATCTCTTTCAGAAGATAGTTCGAGCCTGTGTGCGGGCGTTCAAGCGATCTGACCTGGCCACGCCCCACGAGACCGGTCGCCGTCTCGGCAGAGGACCCGTAGAGGCCCCGCCCTGCGCCAGCCGCTTGCGTCTGCCACCAGACCGCGGTGCCCGCAGCACCGAGCACCCAGACCACCATGTAGCCGATGGGCACGTCCAGCCCGACCGAGGCTTTTACGGCGCTGCCAGCCAGCAGACCGCCCGCCATCATCATCGCGATGAAAAGATGCGGCGTCGGTGCACCCGACCACATCGGTACGGTGCGCAGCTGCGCATAGATCATCGCGGTCGCATAGACAGTGGCCGTTGCCAACGCTGCTGCGAGCCATCCGAGCGGCCAGACCCGGATGTCCAGAAGCAGCCATAGCGCGAGGTAGACCACAAACGTAACCTTGGCCGTGACCATCAGGCAGGCCTCCCGGCTCAGCCAGGACGAGCGCCATTGGCTGAAGGCCCGCCAAGCCCGGTCAGGCCGCGCGAGGTGCCCGACCGACGCAACGCCGCCCAACCCTGCGACGGCCAAGGCCAACGGCCCCGCAATCCAGCCGAAGAGATGGCTCTCGGATCCAAGGCCAAGACCGATCCAGGCGATCATGCCCATGCCGAGACCAGACAGAACGGTGAAGACGATCAATGACGGAGCAGGGTGCATCAGAGGCGCTCCAACGCTTTGTCGAGCCAGCCGAGAAACCCCTTGGCCTCGGGCTCGGCCAGTGCCGCGAGATCCGGCCCGGGCGCCCGGGCGTCTTTTGGCCGGGGTGGCAGATACTTGTTCACAGGTTTGGTTTCCATCTCGGGCATCAGATCAAGGCCGCCACGTTCCGTGACCAACTGAGCGACATCGCTGTTCGGGTCTGACAAGTCGCCGAAATGGCGCGCGCCAGCAGGACACGAGCGGACGCAGGCCGGGACCCGATCCTCTTCCGGCAGGTTGTCGTTGTAGATCCGGTCGACGCAGAGCGTGCATTTCTTCATCACGCCTGCCGCCGCATCCAGTTCCCTCGCGCCATAGGGGCAGGCCCAGGCGCAAAGGCCGCAGCCCATGCAGTGGTCCTCGTTGACCAGAACGATGCCGTCTTCCACGCGCTTGTAGCTCGCGCCGGTTGGGCAGACGGTCACGCAGGGCGCATCCTCGCAATGCAGGCACGAGCGCGGGAAGTGGACAATCTGCGCCGGGCCCTCACGCGGTTCGACCTCGTAGGTGTGGATGCGGTTGAGCCAGGTGCCCGTCGGATCCGCGCCATAGGGGTCCTGATCGGAGAGCGCCGCACCATAGCCGCCGGTGTTCCACTCCTTGCAGTTCACCGCACAGGCGTGACACCCGACACAGATGTCGAGGTCGATCACAAGCCCTAGCTTCTTGTCTGTTCGCTCGGGAAGGGTGGTCATTCTTTGCAGCGCCTATACTACTTTGATGGTGAGTTCTTCGCAGCCTGCGAGATCTTCGAGAAGGTCTTCGCTCTCCTGAGGAGCGAGCGGCTCTTCCCCGTTGATCGCCACTTCCAATGCCGCACGAATTGCAGCGACGGTATCTGAGGAGAGATTTGCACGTCTATATGACGTTGGGATTTCCGAATAACCGATGTATCCGAGCCAGATATTCAACTCGTGAATGGTGCCTAGATCCCACGTGAAGACATGCTCGCCATCCCTGTCGAAGAAGTCGTATTCTCTCGGAATTGAGCTCTCAAACCGAGCAGATCCACTGCGCTTTATCGTTCGGGTAATGATCTTTCCGTTGCGAACGGTTTTCATCACCAGTCCTTACCGTACTCGAGATCAGCCGAACGCCGACCAATCGGCGATTTCTGCTCGCCGAGACGCGGCTCGGACGCCTCGCCGTGCTGCTCAGACTCCGGGGCCTTCTCGATCTTCACACGCAGGTCGTACCACGCCGCCTGTCCGGTGATCGGGTCCGAGTTCGACCAGCGCAGGCCATCGCCCTTTGGCGGCAGCAACTCGTGGATCAAGTGGTTCAGCAGGAAGCCGCGCTGCGCCTCCGGCGCGCCGCGGTCCAGTGCCCAGGCGCCCTCGCGCTTGCCGATGGCGTTCCAGGTCCAGAGCGTGTGCTTGTTCACCGCCTCCATCCGGGCGATCTTCACCTTGATGCGCCCATGATGCGAGGTGACATAGGCCCAGTCGCCCGACTTAAGCCCGTGTTCATCGCAGACTGCCCCCGGCACGTAGAGCGGGTTCTCGCCATGGATCTGGCGCAGCCAGGCGTTCTGCGAGCCCCAGGCATGATACATCGCCGCCGGGCGCTGGGTGATGGCATGGAGCGGATACTCCTCGGCATCGACGGCTTCCTGCTCATAGGGCTCCCACCACACCGGCAGAGGATCCATGGTCGTCTTCAACCGCTCGCGCAGATGGTCCGGCGGCTGATGGTCACCATGCCCCTCTGCTGCCAGTTGGAAGGTCCGGATCGGCTCGACATAGAGTTGAAACACGTAAGGCATCGGCTTGTCGTAAAAG
>JBCBOR010000028.1:0-51256 GCA_039821125.1 Pseudomonadota bacterium | reverse complement strand
ACCGCCCCTTTTTTCGGAAAGTGAATCAGAGGCTTGCTCCAACATCAAGCCGCGCGCGAATTGGGTTCAGGCCCTAGTCAAAGTGTCGGAGTTTCCCTCCCGTGCACAGGCGGGGCTTAAAACGTGCCGCAACAATCCGGGGAGCAGCCGGTGCCCAGCCGAAAGGCGACCTGTGGGGGGCACTGCAAATCCGTGGCCGGCCACATCTTGCGGCCCCTCCACGATCCGTCAGATCGGCGTCTGGTGCACCGCCCGCCGATCCTCGCAACCCAGCGTAGGGTGCGTCCGTGACGCACCGCCCCTTCGAGAGACAAACCGCCCCGGGTCAGAGCCGCTGTTTCAGCAGGCTCGGGATCTGGCTTGGCACATCGGCGACCGCGACTCCCGCGGCCTCGAGCGCGGTGCGTTTCGAGGCATAGTCGCCCTTGCCGCCCGACACGATCGCGCCTGCGTGGCCCATCTTCTTGCCGGGGGGCGAAGCGCGGCCCGCGATGAACGCGACGACCGGTTTCGACAGGGTCTTGGCGACCTCCGCGGCCTCTTCCTCGGCGGACCCGCCGATCTCGCCGCAGATCGCGATGGCGCGGGTTTTCTCGTCAGCCGCTAGGAACTCCAGCGCCTCGCGCGTGGTTGTGCCGATCATCGGGTCGCCGCCGATGCCGTAGAAGACCGACTGGCCCAGCCCCGCCTGCGTCAGGTTCAGCGACACCAGCGTGCCAAGCGAGCCCGAGCGCGAGATAACACCGATATCTCCCTCGTGGAACACCCGGTCGTTGAAGGCGGGCATGATGCCGACGAACGTCTCGCCCGGCGTGACCAGCCCCGCCGTGTTGGGGCCGACGATACGGGTGCCGTTGGCGCGGGCGGCGGCGTGCATCTCCATCACGTCGTGCGAGGGGATGTGCTCGGTCAGGCAGACCAGCAGCTTCGCGCCCGCCTCGCAGGCATCCACCGCGGCGGCTTTCGCGGCCATGGGCGGGATGAACATCAACGCGATGTCGAAGCTCCCCGCCGCGTCGCGGGCCGAGGCATGGACGGGCACGCCGAGATGCTCGGTCCCGGCCTTTTTCGGGTTCACGCCGCCAGTGACGGTGGCGCCGTATTCAATCATCTTCTCGGTCCACCAGGTCCCCTGGCGCCCGGTGATGCCCTGCACGAGGATGCGGTCTGACTTGCGCGGGATCATTTCGACGCCTCCACGGCTGCGCGGACGGCGTCATCCATCAGATCGAAGGGCTCGATCCCAAGTTCCTGTTTGACCAGCGCGACCGCCTCGTCCTCGCCGGTGCCGTGGATGGTGAAGAAGACGGGGATGTCGGGGGCAAGCCGCTTCCACGCCTCGACCACGCCGCCGGCCATGACGTCCGTGCGCGCGAACGCGCCGCAGAAATTCACCAGCAGCGATTTGATGTTGGGGTTCTTGAGCAGGATCGTCAGCGCGGTCTCCGCCTTGGTATAGGCCTCGCCGCCGATCTCCAGGAAGTTGCTCGGCGCACCGCCATAGTGCGTGATCGCGTCCATGGTCGTCATGGTCAGCCCCGCGCCGTTGGCAAGAACGCCGACCGAGCCACCAAGTTCGATGTATTTCAGCCCTGCCGCCGCGGCCTCGGCCTCGAGATCAGTCAGCTTGTCCGGCGTGCCGTTGGGCGCGATCTCGCCCTGGCGCGGGATGGCGCTGTCACACAGCGTGAACTTGCAGTCGAGCGCGACGACCTCACCGCCCGAGGTGACCACCAGCGGGTTGATCTCGAGCAGTTCGGCATCGTTGGCCCGGTAGACGTCGTAGAGCTTGACCAGCACCTCCGCCACACCCGGCGGCAGGTCGAGCCCGTCCAGCAGGGTCGCCGCCTGCACCACGTCCAGCCCATGACGGATATCCACCGGCAGGCGGCGCATCGCGTCCGGGTCCTGCTCGGCGGCTTCCTCCACATCCATGCCGCCGAGGGGCGAGAACAGCACAACAGGGCCGCAGGTCACAGGGTCGTTCAGCACGGCGGCATAAAGCTCGCGTGCGATCGGGACCTGGCCTTCGACCAACAGAGTATCGACCGCAAAACCGCTGATCTCCAGGCGCAGGATCGCCTCGGCGTGGGCGCGCGCCTCGTCCGCTGAAGCGGCCAACTGGATGCCGCCCGCCTTGCCGCGCTTGCCCGTCGGGACCTGGGCTTTGACGACACACGGGCCGATCGCACTGGCGGCCGCTGCGGCCTCGTCCGGCCCGGTCACGACCCGGCTCGGCGGGACCGCAATGCCCCCCGCGGCAAGAAGCGGCTTGGCCGCATGTTCTTCAAAGTTCATCTCGAACCCCCGCTCACGCTCTGATCTTCATCTTGCCGAAATACCTCGGGAGCGCGAGGGCAGCGCCCTCGCATCGGTCCGCAGGACCGAAATCTACTTCCCGTACTTGGCCCAGTGTTCGCCGAACAGCGCGTCTTCGGACGGCTTGTCCTCGGCAATGGTTGTCACGAGGTGGGTCACATTGATGAAATGGTGCCAGCTCAGGTTCTCCGAGATCGTGTTCCCGGCCCACGTGCCTCCGCCCATCGACAGGGTAAACGGCAGGCAGTTGTTGAAGCTGCCACCATTGCCGAAGGTATGCGCCTGATTGACCAGCACACGCACGACATCTGTCCCGGCGGCAAGCTCCCGCGCATGCTCCATATCCGCCGTGTGGATGCCGACCGAATGGCCGAGGCCCGTGACGTTCAGGATCTGCGAACAAATCCGTTTCGCGTCGGCGAAGTCGGAGGCGCGGTAGATGGTCAGGACCAGCGAGAGTTTCTCGTCCGCAAAGCCGTGCTTGCAGCCGACAGCGTCCTCCTCGACCATGAAGAACTTCCGCGACTTGGCCTCTTCCGGCAGGCCGAACACATCCGCTGCAACATCGGCATCCTTGGCGATGACGTGGCGGTTGAGCTTGCCGCCCACCCAGAGCGTGCCTTCGATCTCAGCCTTCTCACCCGGCGAGCAGCGCCAGCCGCCCGCGCGCTCCAGCGCGGCGATCGCATCCTCGTAGACATCGTCGAGGATCACCACCGCGTTCTCGGACGAGCACGAGGTCGCGTTGTCGAAGATCTTGGACGCGGTGATTTTCTCTGCCGCGTCGTCCAGATCCGCGCTCGCATCGATAATCACCGGCACATTGCCCGCGCCGACACCGATGGCCACGGTTCCCGACTGCATCGCGCGTTTGACGTTGTTCTGCGAGCCTGTGACGACCGCGAGATCGCATTGCTCCATCAGCGCCTGGGTCATGGCCTTGTTCACGGGGCTGGGCAGGATCTGAACCAGATCCTCGGGGTGGCCCGCTTTCGCCAGTTCCGCGCGCATCAGACCGACGGTCCGGGCCGTTGTCTCCGCTCCGGCCGGCGAGGGCGCGATGATCACGGCATTGCCGCCCTTCAGCGCCATCATCGCCTTGTTCACAGGCGTCGCCGCGGGGTTGGTCGAGGGACACACGGCCCCCACGACGCCCACGGGTTTGCCGTACTTCACAAGGCCGCGCTCCGGCTCTTCGGCAATCATGCCGACCGTGCGCACCCGCATCAGATCGCGCAGCGTGCCGAAGGTCTTGCGGGTGTTCTTGATGACCTTGCTCTCGACATTGCCAAGGCCGGTATCCTCGACTGCCAACTCCGCCAGCATCCGTGCGTGCTCGGGCTTGTAGATCGACCACGCCAAGGCCGTGACCGCCTCGTCCACCCGGGTCTGATCGGTGTTCTCATAGGCCGCCATGGCATCGCGAGCCCGCCTGATCAGCGCTGCGACCTGTTCGGCCTCGGGCACCGGGCCCGGTGTTGCTGCTGTTGCCATCATGTCCTCCCAGCCTTTGCTGCGAGGGTTTATCAAATCAGCGCCGCACGCCAAGGCCTATCGCCAGATGCGCACCAGCCATCGCGCAGATGATACCGCGGCGCCGGCGCGCGGCCAGGGCGCTATGGGTCGTGGAACTCGGCCATGCTCGGCACGAAGCGCGCAGACGAGCCGACGATGTTCTCGTCCGGATGGGCGACGATCCTGCGGTTCTTGTCCGGATAGTCTAGCGACGACAGGAAGTGGCGCATGCAGCCCAGCCGCGCGCGCTTCTTGTCGTCGGATTTGATGATCGTCCACGGCGCATCGGCGGTGTCGGTGTAGAAGAACATCGCCTCCTTCGCCTCGGTATATTCGTCCCATTTGCCCAGGCTGGCGATATCGATCGGGCTCAGTTTCCACTGCTTCAGGGGATCGGCCTCGCGCGATTTGAACCGGTCGCGCTGTTCTCCGCGCGTGACCGAGAACCAGTATTTGAAGAGCCGGATCCCCGAGCGTGCCAGCATCCGTTCGAAATCCGGCGTCTGGCGCATGAACTCGAGATACTCGTGCGGCGTGCAGAAACCCATCACGCGCTCGACACCGGCACGGTTGTACCAGGACCGGTCGAAGAGGACTATCTCCCCCGCCGTCGGCAGGTGCTGGACATAGCGCTGGTAGTACCACTGGCCCTGTTCGGTTGGCGTCGGCTTCTCCAGCGCAACGACCCTTGCGCCGCGCGGGTTCAGATGTTCGGTAAAGCGCTTGATCGTGCCGCCCTTGCCCGCGGCATCGCGGCCCTCGAACAGGATCACGACTTTCTGCCCGGTCTCCTTGACCCATTTCTGGACCTTGAGTAGTTCGACCTGAAGCTTTTCCTTTTGCGCCTCGTAGGGCTTGCGCTTCATGCGGGTCTTGTAGGGGTAGGCCGCCGACTCGAAGGCCGAGGCCGCGCTTTCCTGCACGTCGGGCTCGATGGCGCCGTTCGACTTGTTCGCGCTCTTTCCGGTCTTGTCCGTGGCTGCGTCCATGGTCTTGTGTCCCGTGCTGCTGCAAACTTTCCGCGCAGAGCCATCTTACGCGCGAATGATGACAACGCCAACGCATCGGTACCACCGCGCCGGTTCGACCGGTCGTCCGGAGGTGTGGCACTGTGCGATGCTCTCGGATAGGGTTCGCGAAAATCACCCGAGTCGCGAGAGGAGTCCGACCATGGCAGGCAGTTTGAACAAGGTCATGATAATCGGGAACCTTGGTGCCGACCCCGAGGTGCGCAGTTTTCAGAATGGCGGACAGGTGTGCAACTTGCGCGTCGCGACCTCCGAGCGCTGGAAGGACCGCAATTCCGGCGAGATGCGCGAGAAGACGGAGTGGCACACGGTCGCGATCTTCAACGAGAACCTCGTGCGCCTGGCCCAGCAATATCTGCGCAAGGGCTCGAAGGTCTATCTCGAGGGTCAGCTCGAGACCCGCAAATGGCAGGACCAGAACGGCAATGACCGCTACTCGACCGAGGTGGTGCTGCGGCCCTATCGCGGCGAGATGACGTTCCTCGACGGTCGCGATGGCGGCGGCGGTGGCGGCGGCTATGGCGGTGGGTCCGGCGGCGGCGGTGGCGGCAGCTACGGCGGCGGCGGTGGTGGCGGCTTTGGCGGTGGCTCGGGTGGCCCGCCTGCGGCTGGCGGCATGGATGACGAGATCCCGTTCTGATCTGGCGCTCCGGACGGTCCCGAGATGAGCACCCCCTCCGGCGACGGCGCTGACTTCGCCGAATACGCGAACCGGTTCATGTCCATTGCCAACGGCGCGATGGACACGTTTGACCGGTCCATTGTCAACGCTGCCTTCCTGTACGGCTGCGCGCGCTACAACGCCTATGTGGTTCAGGCCCAGGGCGCCCCGGCGGGCGAGGTCGATCCGGTCAGCGTCGCCTATCTGCGCGAGTGCTACGAGAAGGAACTGACCAGCCACATGTCCGAACGGCTGGTCAAGGGCACGCCCGCCAAGGTGCAGGACGAGACCAGGACGGCGCTGACGGCCCTTGACCTTATGGATCAGGCGCGGCGCACCGAGTTCCTCGACCTCGCGGATCGCTATGTGAACACAGCCAATGCACTGACGGCAGAGACCGATATCGGGCGGATCTCGGCGATGATCATGCATGCCTGTGCGCGTTTCAACGTGTTCCTGATGCAGACAGGCGGGCTCGAGGCCGGTCGGGTCGATGCCGAACGGCGCGACGCCTATGCCGATATGTACGAGACGCTCCTGCGCCGCCATTTGCGCGAGAAACTCGTCGGGCGGCCGGAATGAGCCTTGCCGGGGCCGAGCCCTGGCTCATCGCCTTCGTCGTCACGGCCTTCCTCATCGCAGGGGTGATCAAGGGCACCACCGGGATCGGTCTGCCGACCGCTGCGGTCGGCCTGATGTCCCAGGTGATGGGGCCGCGCGAGGCGATCGCGCTGGTGGTCTTCCCGTCGCTTTTGTCGAACGCCTGGCAGATCTGGCGGACGGGCCGGTTCGCAGCGACCCTGCGCCGGTACGGCCTCTACATCGCGTGCCTGATGGGCATGATCGCGCTCGTCAGCCTGACGATCACGGCGCGGGTGGCGACCGATACGCTGATGCTCATCCTCGGCTGTGTGATTATCCTCTTTTCGGTCTCTTCGCTGGCCTGGGCGCCGCCGTTCATTCCCGCGCGCTGGGATCGGATCGGGCAGGTGGCCTCGGGTCTCGCCTCCGGTGTGCTCGGCGGGATGACGGGGATCTGGGCACCGCCCATGGTGACCTATCTGCTGGGGCGCAGGGTCGAGAAAGACGAGTTCGTTCGCGCCTCGGGTGTCATGATTTTCATGGGCACGCTCCCGCTGATCTGGGGGTTCTGGCAGATTGGCATTGTGACGGGCGGCTCGGCCGTGCTGTCGATTGCGCTGACGGCGCCTGCGCTGGTGGGCTTTGCCCTGGGCGAGGCGATCCGCAAACGTCTCGGCGCCGAGCGCTTCCGCCGCGTGGTGCTGATCGTGTTTCTGCTGATGGGACTGAACCTGTTACGCCGCGCCGTTCTGTCATAGGACGGACATATGAGCGTTAGAGAGGCCCCCCGATGCTGAGTGCGGCGGAGCGTCGTCGCATACCGGGACAAACCATCGTCCTTCTGGCATTGACCGGCGCCTACGCGCTTTGGTCAGCGCTCGCTGCGCTGCATCTGCTGCTCCATTGGCTGGTGTATACGCAGCGGATTTCTCTGGACGAGCCCTTTGATCCTGATTGGGTGATTTACGATACAATTCAGATGCTTGGCATGCTCTTCACGATGATTGTCTTTGCGGTCAACGCGGTCTGGCTCTATCGCGCCAGCAAACATGCAATCGACGTACGCGGCGCTGCGGGCAAAATGCGGCTGATCCGTCCGTTCTGGTCAATCGCATACTGGGCGCTGCCCATCGTCAATGTGTGGATGCCGTTTCAGGTGGTCCGGCAACTCTGGAACCTGGCAACCCGGCCGGGTCAACCCGTCGATAGCGCAGCGCCGGGATTCTTTTGGGTCTGGTGGTTGTCGTTTTTGACCGCTCTGTTTCTGGGGCAGGCGGCCGGCAGGCTGGAGACAGCACCGAACTGGGACGCTGTTTTCGGCGAGTATCTTGGATACCTCGTCTGCTCCTGGGCATTGCAGTCGATCGCGGCTGCGTGCTTTTTCTGGATCCAGCTCAAGGTGTCGTTGGGGCTGTGCTCGGCGGACCCTTGATCAAAGAGCGCAACCTGTTGCGCCGGGCGCTGTTTTAACCCCCATTTTGTTGCGTCTCGCGCGGCCGGGCTTTATAAAACCATGACAAAGAGGGATACGCCGGAGCCACCGGCAGGAGCAGCATTTTGAGCGACGATACAGTCTCGGGCGATCCGCCCGAGGAGCCCCCCGAGAACGGCGCAGAACGGCCTGAGCCGCAGCCCCATGACGGGCCGACCATTACGGTCGAGGAGGAGATGAAACGCTCGTACCTCGACTACGCCATGTCGGTCATTGTCTCCCGCGCGATCCCGGATCTGCGCGACGGGCTGAAGCCTGTGCATCGGCGGATTTTGTACGGCATGCACGAGGGTGGTTACGACTACAACAAGCCTTACAAGAAGTCGGCCCGTCTGGTCGGTGATGTCATGGGTAAGTACCACCCCCATGGCGACAGCGCGATCTATGACGCGCTGGTGCGCATGGCGCAGGATTTCTCGATGCGCCTGCCGCTGGCGGACGGGCAAGGAAATTTCGGCTCGATGGACGGCGATGCCCCCGCCGCGATGCGTTACACCGAAGTGCGCATGGCCAAGGCGGCGACCATGCTGCTCGAGGATATCGAGCGCGAGACCGTCGACTTCCAGGCGAACTACTCGAACGAATTCCAGGAGCCGATGGTGCTCCCGGCCCGGTTCCCGAACCTGCTGGTCAATGGCAGCCAAGGCATCGCGGTGGGCATGGCGACGAACATCCCGCCGCATAACCTTGGCGAGGTGATCGACGCGACGCTGGCGCTGATCGAGAACCCGGATCTGACCATTGCCGAGCTGATGGAGTATGTGCCCGCGCCGGACTTCCCGACGGGCGGTACAATCCTCGGTCGGTCAGGGGCTTACAAGGCCTATCGCACGGGCCGTGGCAGCGTGATCATCCGCGCCAAGACCCATGTCGAGGAGATCCGCAAGGACCGCTTTGCGATCATCGTCGACGAGATCCCCTATCAGGTGAACAAGGCGACGCTGGTTGAACGCATCGCCGAGGTCTCTCAGGAGAAGAAGGTCGAGGGCATCGCCCACATCCAGGACGAGAGCGACCGGCACGGGGTCCGCGTGGTGATCGAGCTCAAGCGCGATGCGACGCCGGATGTGGTGCTGAACCAGCTCTACCGGTTCTCGTCGCTGCAAACCTCGTTCGGCTGCAACATCCTGGCGCTGAACGGCGGGCGGCCCGAACAGTTGGACCTCAAGGTCTTCCTGTCGGCCTTCATCGCTTTCCGCGAGGAAGTGGTCACCAAGCGCACGGCCTTCCTGCTGCGAAAGGATCGCGAACGGGCGCATCTGTTGTGCGGCCTCGCGGTCGCTGTAGAGAATGTTGACGAGGTCGTGCAGACGATCCGGTCCTCGGCTGACACGGGCGAGGCGCGCGAACGGCTGAAAGGGCGCCGCTGGCCTGCCGCGGCGATTGCCGACTACATTCAGCTGATCGACGATCCGGGTCACACGATCAATGAGGACGGGACGTATTATCTGTCCGACCAACAGGCCCGGCATATCCTGGATCTCCGGCTCGCGCGCCTCACGGCCATGGGTGTGCGCGAGATTTCCGAGGAATTGCAGGAGCTTGCCGAGCGGATCAAGGATTACCTCGATATCCTGCGCTCGCGCGAGCGGGTCATGGCGATCATTTCGGACGAGATGCGGGCGGTCCGCGACGAATTCGCGACCCCGCGCAAGACCGAAATTGTGGAATATGACGGGGACTTGAACGACGAAGATCTCATCGAACGTGAGGACATGGTCGTCACCGTCACCCATGGCGGCTATATCAAGCGCACGCCTTTGTCCGAGTTCCGGGCGCAGGCCCGCGGCGGCAAGGGCCTGGCGGGGATGGCGACCAAGGACGAGGATTTCGTCACGCGCCTCTTCGTGGCCAACACCCACACGCCGATCCTGTTCTTCACCACGGATGGCATCGTCTACAAGCTGAAGACCTGGCGCCTGCCGCTTGGCGGGCGCAATGCGCGTGGCAAGGCAATCGTCAATGTGTTGCCCGTGTCCCAGGGCGTGTCCATCGCGGCCATGATGCCGGTCGACGCCGCCGAAGAGAACTGGGCCGACCTGCAGATCGTCTTTGCGACCTCGGAAGGCGATGTCCGGCGCAACAAGCTGAGCGATTTCACCAACGTCATGCGCAACGGCAAGATTGCGATGAAGTTCGAGGATGACAGCGACACCCGCCTGATCGGTGCGAAGATCTGCGACGAGGGCGACGATGTGATGCTCTCGACCGCGATGGGCAAGGCGATCCGCTTCCAGACAACGGATGTGCGCGTCTTTGCAGGGCGTGGCTCGACCGGGGTGCGCGGCATCAAGCTGGCCGATGGCGATGAGGTCGTCTCTATGTCGGTGATCCGCCACTTCGACGCCGAATCCGAGGAGCGCCAAGCCTATCTCAAGATGCGCCGTGCCGTGGCCGGGGTCAGCGAGGACGACGAGGTCGCCGATGACGAGGAAGCGGTCGCCGATATCGGTCTTGCGCAGGAACGCTATGCCGAGATGTCGGCGGCGGAGGAACTGATCCTGACGATCACCGCGAACGGGCTCGGCAAGCTGTCCTCGTCGCACGACTATCCCGTGCGGGGGCGTGGCGGGCAAGGCGTGCAGGCCATCGACAAGGGCCTGCGCGGCGGCAAGGTCGTCACGTCCTTCCCGGTCGAGATCGACGATCAGATCATGCTGGTGACCGATGCCGGCCAGTCGATCCGCTGCCCGGTCGGCGGAATCTCGTTCCGGTCGCGTTCTGCAGGGGGGGTTAAGGTCTTCAACACCGCCGAGGACGAAACTGTTGTCTCGGTGGCGTGGATCGCCGAGCAGGGCGATGACGAGGGGAATGCCGATGAGTCCGGGCCGGGAGCCGATCTACCTCCGACCGATCCTGACGGAGCCGGGCCGACCGGGTGACCGGGTCCTCGCCTCCGGATCCCACGGGTTTCGCGAGGTCGAGGTTCTCTCGCGGAGCGATGCGCCGCAGATCCTGCCGGTCGATGCGGTCGCCGCGATGTGGCCGGAGGCGGACGGGCTGCTGGCCCACGTGACGGCGCCCCGTCCTGCATTGCCGGGCCTGATGGCGGACCGGCCCGCGATCATGGGCGTTCTGAACGTGACGCCGGACAGCTTCTCGGACGGTGGTCTGCACGACAGGGCGGGACGTGCCGTTGCCCGCGGCATGGAAATGGTGGCCGAGGGCGCCGACATCATCGACATCGGTGGCGAGTCGACCCGTCCCGGCGCGAAACCTGTGCCGGAGGCGGAAGAGTTGAGCCGCGTGCTCTCGGTCGTGGACGGGCTGCGCATGGCCGGGTGCCCGGTGCCGATTTCGATCGATACGCGCAACGCGGCCGTCGCGAAGGCCGCCATCGACGCAGGCGCTCAGATCTTCAACGACGTCTCGGCGCTCAGTCATGATCCCGAGAGCGTGATCGTCGCCGGCGCAGCCGGAGCGGTCTGCCTGATGCACGCTCAGGGCGATCCGCGGACCATGCACCTGAACCCCAGCTACGAGAATGTGCTGCTGGACGTCTATGACCATCTCGCAGCCCGGATCGCCGCGGCGGAGGCCGCGGGGATCGCCCGGCAACGTCTGATCATCGATCCCGGCATCGGGTTTGGAAAGACTCTGACGCATAATGTGACGCTGATCCGCGGCTTGGCCCTGTTCCTGACACTGGGCTGTCCGGTACTCTTGGGCGTCTCGCGCAAGCGCTTCATCGGCACCCTGTCGGGCGAGGAGACGGCGGCACGGCGTGCACCGGGCTCGATCGCGGCAGGGCTGGCGGGACTGGATCAGGGGGCGGCGATCCTGCGCGTCCACGATGTCGACGAGACGGTGCAGGCCGTGCGTGTCTGGCAGGCGATCCGCAATGATAATGCCGACAACGGCGCGTAAGGAGGGGTAGATGAGCAGGAGACTTTTCGGGACCGATGGCATCCGTGGCCCGGCCAACACGCATCCGATGACGGCGGAGATTGCCATGCGCCTCGGCATGGCGGCAGGACAGCATTTCACGCGGGAGGACCGGCGCCACACGGTGGTGATCGGCAAGGACACACGGCGCTCGGGCTATATGCTCGAGAACGCCTTGTCGGCGGGCTTCATGTCCGTCGGCATGGATGTGGTGCGCCTTGGTCCGGTCCCGACACCCGCCGTTGGCATGCTGACCCGGTCGGTGCGCGCGGATATGGGCGTGATGATCTCGGCCAGTCACAACCCGTTCGAGGATAACGGTATCAAGCTGTTCGGCCCGGACGGGTTCAAGCTGTCGGACGAGGCGGAAATCGAGATCGAGCGCGCGCTCGTCGCCGATGCGGATCTGGTGCCTGCCGGTCGGATCGGCCGGGCGCGGCAGATGGACGACGCGGCCGGGCGTTACATCGAGTTCGCAAAGGGCGTCTTCCCGGTGCACCGCGGACTGGCCGGACTGAAGATTGTCGTCGATTGTGCGCACGGTGCGGCCTATCGCACGGCGCCCGAGGTGCTGTGGGAACTTGGCGCCGAGGTGATCAAGATCGGGGTCTCGCCCAATGGCGAGAACATCAACAATGGCTGCGGCTCGACCGCGCCGGAGCTGTGCCAGCGCAGGGTGGTCGAGGAAGGCGCCGATCTCGGCATTGCCCTCGATGGCGATGCGGACCGGGTCCACATCATCGACGAGAAGGGCCGGGTGGTCGATGGCGACCAGATCATGGGGCTGATTGCAACCCGCTGGAAGCGTCGGGAGATGCTGGCCCAGGACACGCTGGTCACGACGGTGATGTCCAATCTCGGGCTCGAACAGATGCTGGCCGGGCAGGGCATCGCGCTGCGGCGCACCAAGGTCGGCGACCGTTATGTGGTAGAGGCGATGCGCGAGACCGGGTGCAATCTGGGCGGTGAGCAGTCCGGCCATATCATCCTGTCGGATCATGTGACCACGGGCGATGGACTGCTTGCGGCCCTGCAGGTGCTGAACGCGCTGGTGGCAGAGCAGCGGCCCGCGTCCGAGGTATGCCGGATGTTCGAGCCGGTGCCGCAGGTCCTGAAAAACGTGCGATTTGCGCCGGGCTCGAAGCCGCTCGAGGCCGAAGGCGTGCAGGCGGCGATCCGGGCGGGCGAAGCACGGTTGGGAGGCGCGGGCCGGTTGGTGATCCGGGCGTCCGGGACCGAGCCGCTGATCAGGGTGATGGGCGAGGCAGGCGATGACGCGCTGCTGGGCGAGGTGATCGACGAGATCTGCGCTGCCGTGGAACTGGCCGCCGTATAGGGCGCGCGCCGCTCCCCCTGCGAGGTCTGTGACGTGGCCAGATGTCCGGCATGCCCACCGGCACGCGGCGCGCGCCGTCAGGCGTGAGCGCTTGAGGGCGGGCGAAACAGGCTTTCGGCCAGGCGGTCCGCGGCCATATGCGGAGCGATGGCGTGCTGGGCCGCACTGTCGAAGATCTTGTTCAGTGTCGCCGGAATATCGGCCAGTTTCGCGCGCGCTGTTGGCTCATCCATGCCGATGGGCCGCCGTGCAACCGAGATGAGGCCGCCTGCGTTGATGAGGTAGTCCGGCGCATAGAGGATCCCGCGAGCGTCGAGCCGGTCGCCATCGGCCTCTGTTGCAAGCTGGTTGTTGGCTGCGCCGCAGATGATCTCGGCTTTCACGTCTGGGATCGTCTCGGCATTCAGACCGGCCCCGAGCGCGCAGGGCGCGAAGATGTCTGCCTCGACCGCATGGGCCGCGCCCGCATCGCAGGTCTCGGCGCCCGTCTCCTCCACGATCCGCTCGACAGCGTCACGGCGAATGTCCGAGGCGATGAGCCGGGCCCCCGCCCGGGCGAGGCGCTTGCAGAGATGCGCGCCCACATTGCCAAGCCCCTGGACCGATATGCGCCGCCCAGCGACATCGCTGCCCCAGCGGTGCTGCGCTGCGGCCTGCATGGACAGGAACACGCCCTCGGCGGTCCAGGGCGAGGGATCGCCTGCACCGTCGGAGACACCGGAGACATGCGCCGTTTCGGTCGCGATCTCATCCATGTCCGCGACCGTGGCGCCGACATCCTCGGCCACGATGTAGCGCCCGCCGAGCCGCTCGACTGCGCGGCCCATGGCGCGCATCATCTCGGGCGTCTTTTCGGTCCGGCTGTCCGCGAGGATGACCGACTTGCCGCCCCCCAGAGGCAGACCCGCCAGCGCCGCCTTGTAGGTCATCCCCCGCGAGAGGCGCATTGCATCGGTCACTGCGTCGGCTTCGCTGTCGTAGCGCCAGATCCGGCAGCCGCCGAGACCCGGGCCAAGCGCCGTGTTGTGCACGGCGATGATTGCTGACAGCCCTGCGGCCGGATCCCGGGCGAAGACGACCTGCTCATGTCCGTCGAAATCAGGGTGGGAGAAGATCTGCATCGCGGCCTCCATCATCGCACGGGCTCAGTTTGCGCAGCTTTTGGGCGCGGCGCAAACGCGGACAGGAAGTTGCGCCGATTGTGCGATCACGGTGGATGGAGGCACGCAGGCGCAGACTGGGCGTGCGCTCTGTTGCGCAAGGGTCGGATCGTGTCGGCGAATCGGCAGGGGCCGGAGGGGTCACCACCCGTGATGCAGGCTTGCACAAATTACGATGTAAAGCGCAGTTGACGGCCTGCCGGGTTTGCGACTATCCGATGTGCGGGCGCGACCCCGGCAAAGGGCGAACGGGGCGGGCTCAGCAACCTCGCCCTTGACGATGGAGCGCGTCCCATGACGTTCCCTGACAAGCCCGGCGTCCGGCCGGAGCGTCCCGAGTTTTCATCTGGTCCCTGTGCGAAGCATCCCGGCTGGTCCGCGGCTGTGGTCGCCGAAAAGGCATGGCTGGGCCGGTCCCACCGCGCCAAAGAGCCCAAAGCACAGCTGAAATCCGTGATCGATCGGACGGCAAGCCTGCTCGGCGTGCCCGAGGGGTATCTGGTCGGCATTGTGCCGGGATCCGATACCGGCGCGGTCGAAATGGCGATGTGGTCGTTGCTTGGCGCAAGATCGGTCGATGTGCTCGTCTGGGAGAGCTTTGGCAAGGGCTGGGCCACAGACGCGATCAAGCAGCTGAAGCTTGGCGATTGCCGGGTGATCGAGGCCGCCTACGGCGCGCTGCCGGATCTTGGTGCGGTTCGCGCGGATGCGGATGTCGTGTTCACCTGGAATGGCACGACCTCGGGTGCGCGGGTGCCCGATGCCGACTGGATCGCCGCGGATCGCGCGGGGCTGACGATCTGCGATGCGACCTCGGCGGCGTTCGCGCAGGATCTGGACTGGCCGAAGCTGGATGTCGTCACGTTCTCCTGGCAGAAGGTGCTGGGCGGCGAGGCCGCACACGGTGTGATCGTGCTGTCGCCGAGGGCTGTCGAACGGCTGGAGAGCTATGCGCCGGACCGCCCGCTGCCGAAGATCTTCCGGCTGACCAAGGGCGGCGCTCTGATCGGCGATGTCTTCAAGGGCGCGACGATCAACACACCCTCGATGCTGGCGGTGGCCGATTACGAGGATGCGCTGGACTGGGCCGATCGGGTCGGTGGTCTGACCGGCCTTTTCGCCCGGGCCGATGCCAATCTGGCGGCGCTGCAGGCGTGGGTCGACCGGACCCCCTGGGTCGAAAATCTGGTGACCGATCCGGCGGTGCGCTCGAACACCTCCGTCTGCCTGAGGATCGTCGATCCCGCTGTGGCCGGATTGCCGGAGGCCGAGCAGAAGGCGTTCACCAAGGATCTGGTCGGCCTGCTGGAGGCCGAGGGTGTTGCCTATGATATCAACGGCTATCGCGATGCTCCTCCGGGTCTGAGGATCTGGTGCGGCGGCACGGTCAAGACCGCGGATATCGAGGCGCTGTGTCCCTGGCTGGATTGGGCGTTTGCAACGCTCAGCGCGAAGCGGGCGGCGGCCTGATCTTTCTTTTTCGCGGGGCCATCCACCTCCCACCCCCACCCGGAGGTGGATGGCCCCGCTTGCATCCAATGGAGGGGCACATGCCCAAAGTTCTGATTTCCGACAAACTGTCCGAAGAAGCCGTTCGTATTTTCGCCGATGCCGGGATCGAAGCCGATTTTCAGCCCGGGCTCGGCAAGGAGCCGGAGAAACTGGCCGAGATCATCGGCGGCTATGACGGGCTGGCCATCCGCTCCGCGACCAAGGCGACGGCGGAGCTGATCGCCCGGGCCGACACCCTGAAAGTCATTGGACGGGCCGGGATCGGCGTCGACAATATCGACATTGCAGCCGCGTCCGCGAGGGGGATCGTGGTGATGAACACGCCCTTCGGCAACTCGATCACCACGGCCGAGCACGCGATCGCGATGATGTTTGCGGTGGCGCGCCAGATCCCGTCGGCCAATGCCTCGACCCATGCGGGCAAGTGGGAGAAGTCGGCCTTCATGGGGTCCGAGATCACCGGCAAGACGCTGGGTGTGATCGGCTGCGGCAATATCGGCTCGGTCGTCGCGTCCCGTGCCCTGGGGCTCAAGATGAAGGTGGTGGCCTATGACCCGTTCCTGTCGGTGGGCCGCGCGCAGGAGCTTGGCGTCGAGAAGATCGAGGAGGTCGAGGACCTGCTCGCCCGCGCCGATTTCGTCACGCTTCATTTGCCGAAGACGGAAAAGACCGCGGGCCTTCTGAACGCCGAGCGGATCGCCAGGATGAAGCCGGGCGCGCGTCTGATCAACTGCGCGCGCGGCGGTCTGGTCGATGAGGCGGCTGTGGCTGCGGCACTGTCGGATGGTCGACTGGCCGGGGCGGCGTTTGACGTATTCGACACCGAGCCGGCGCATGAAAACCCGCTGTTCGGCCTGCCCAACGTCGTTGTCACGCCGCATCTCGGTGCCGCCACGACCGAGGCGCAGGAAAACGTCGCGCTGCAGGTGGCCGAACAGATGAGCGATTATCTTAACCACGGGGCGATCTCGAACGCGATCAACGCCCCCTCGATCACCGCCGAGGAAGCGCCGCTGCTCCAGCCATGGGTCCGGGTCGCCGACTCGATCGGAGCCTTTGCGGGGCAGCTGACGGAAAGCGCAATCCAGGAGCTGGAAATCGAGTATGTCGGCCGGGTTGGCGACTTGAACCTGAAACCGCTGACCGCGACGGTGACAGCGGCGATGCTGAAACCTCTGATGGGGGAGGGCGGCGTCAACATGGTCTCGGCCCCGATCGTGGCCCGCGAGCGCGGCGTGCAGATCACCGAGACGCGCAAGGACGCGCAGGGCGCCTATGGCTCGTATATCCGGCTGATCGTCAGAACCGAGAGCCAGACCCGGTCGGTCGCCGCGACGGTGTTCTCGGACAACAAGCCGCGGTTCATCCAGATCAAGGGTATCAACATGGAGGCCGAGCCCGCACCTCATATGATCTACACGGTCAACGATGATGCGCCTGGGTTCATTGGCGCGGTTGGCACCAAGTTCGGCGATCTCGGCGTGAACATTGCGACCTTTGCGCTGGGCCGGTCCGAGAAGGGCGGCGAGGCGATCGCCCTCTGGGGCACCGACGATCCGATCAGTGCGGCGTCACTGGCCGAGATCGCAGCACTGCCTCAGGTCCGGCAGGCCAAGGCGCTGGCATTCTGACTGCGTCCAGCCTGTGGGATGGTCAGACGGGGCGCGACACCATCGCGCCCCAGAACCCCTGGATGGAACGGGCGAGGTTCTCGAAATCGGCCATTGTGTCAGGCTTGACCACATAAGCCGACGCGCCGCTGTCATAGGCGGCCTTGAGATCCGTCGGATCCTCTGATGTCGAGAGCATGATGACCACGGGCAGCGTCGCGTTCGTACGGTTGCGCGCACTCTCCAGCACCTCGAGCCCGTTCAGACCCGGCATGTTGATGTCCATCAGCACGATGTCGCTGTCGCCCGAGACGATCCGATCGACGGCGGTCTCGCTGCCCTTCAGCGTTTCGATCTCGATCCCCGGCGCCGCAGCCATGAAACTTCGCGCCACAACGCGCAGGTCCGCTTCATGATCATCGATCACCAATAGCTTTTTCAGATAGCGTATCAATGTCACCCTCCGTCACCAGCGCAGGATCGGGCAACTCTATAAAGAAAGTACTACCGCCCGAAGCGTTCGGCTCGACCCAGATGCGGCCAAAGTGCGCCTCGACGATCTTTTGACAGAGCGCAAGACCGATGCCGAAGCCGGGATATTCGCTGTCTTCGCCGTGAAGCCTTTTCAACGGCTGGAAGATCCGCTCCTGGAAGTCTTCGGCGATGCCGATTCCGTTGTCGGCAATGCGCAGGGTGACGCTTTGCGATGTGCTCTCTGCGGTGATGCGAATGCTCGGTGTCACGCCGCGCGCGACATATTTGAGCGCGTTGTCGAAGACGTTCGAGATCACGCGTTCGAACAGGACGGGGTCGCAGGCGACGGTGGGCAGATCGCTAATTCGGATTTGAGCGCAGGTCTTCGCGATCTCGGTCGCTGCGGCATCGCGCACATTTGCGATCAGACGGTTGAGATCCGTCGGCTCCGGCGAGACCCTCTTCTCCGTCGACAGCGAGAAATCGAGAAGCGCCTGAACCATACCGCGCATGCGACCGACACTGCGCTGGATCTGCAGAGCATTCTCATGCGCATCGGCATAGTTGCCCGTGTCGAGGTCATCTTCGATCAGTTTCGAGAAAAGCGAGATGTGCCGAAGCGGGGCCTGCAGGTCATGGGCGGCGACACGGGCAAAGTTTCGCAGTTCATCGTTGCGTTTGTTGACCTCGCGGATGGCGCGGTTGCGCTCCGTCACATCCTCGAGGATCGCCAGGGTCGTCACCACGCCATCGGTTGTGTCGAGGATGGCCGACAGCTCGATCTCGACCGGCTGGCCATCCTTGGTGAGGAATGTGTAAGGCACGCGGTCGCAGCGCCCGGTTCGCCAGAAGTCCTGCAATACGGCTTTGGCGTCTTCGCGGCTGTCCTCGGTCAGAAAGTCGATCGAGCGGCGGCCGATCACCTCCTCCTCACGATAGCCGAACCTGGAAAGCCATGCCTGTGAGACGTGCCGGATGACGCCGTTCTGATCGATCGAGTGCAGCATCGCGGGCGACCGGCGATAGAGCCGTTCGTAGAGCCGGACTTCCATCATCAACTGGCCGAGATCCCGGCCGCTGTCGATCAACCGGTTCACATCATCGGGCAGGGCGTGGATGATCGCGGCAAAGCCACGGATCGCACGGCTCTCGTCACGAATGGCCATAACGGTCGTGCGCGCGTCGAACACGGTTCCATCCGCGCGCCGGTAAGTTGGCAAGACAATCTGCGTCGGCGTGGTGTCATCGCTTTCGACAAAGGCGCTGACGAAGGCCTCGGCTGACTGGGCGTCAGGACAAAGATCGGCAAGCCCGCGTCCGATCGCCTCCCCCCGCACAAAGCCAAACACCCCGTGGAATGCCGCGTTGACGTCCAGGATCTTGTGATCAAGCGAGGATATGACCACCGGCTCCTGATTGTCCCTGAACAGGGCATTGAGGATTCTGTTCCGGTCAAGCGGCATAAGACGGAGACTCGTGATCGACGGAAGGCGAGCGGAGTTGATCTCCGCGAGATGGGCGACAGATTGTCCCCGGAGTGATACGAATTCGTTAAGAATGACTGCAGAAAGGTGGACCATGGCAGAAGATCCCGTTTGCGCGCAAAAGGCGCCCTATCCCGTCGAGGTGGAAGCCGGAAAGAGCTATTTTTGGTGCGCGTGCGGCCGATCGGCAAACCAGCCGTTCTGCGATGGCTCGCACAAGGACACCGGGATCGCGCCCCAGAAGTATACGGCGGAGAAGGACGGCAAGGTCTTTTTCTGTGGCTGTAAGGCCACCGGCAACGTGCCGATGTGCGATGGCAGCCACGCGAAACTCTGACGCGGATTAGCCCCTTCTTTCCGCCGGGCCGACCGCCTATAACGGCGCGGTTTGGCCGGAGGAGGGGTCTATGGCGAATGTGGTTGTGGTCGGCGCCCAGTGGGGTGACGAGGGCAAGGGCAAGATTGTCGACTGGCTGAGTGAGCGGGCCGATGTCATCGCGCGCTTTCAGGGCGGTCACAACGCTGGCCACACATTGGTTATCGACGGCGCGGTCTACAAGCTGCACGCGTTGCCCTCGGGCGTGGTGCGCCCGGGCAAGCTGTCGGTCATCGGGAACGGCGTTGTTCTGGACCCCTGGCATCTGGTGAACGAGATCGAGACGGTGCGCGCGCAGGGGGTCGAGATCTCGCCCGCGACGCTGATGATCGCCGAGAACGCGCCGCTGATCCTGCCGCTGCACCGCGATCTTGATCGGATCCGCGAGGAGCGCGCGGGCAAGGCCAAGATCGGCACCACGGGCCGCGGAATTGGCCCGGCTTATGAAGACAAGGTCGGGCGCCGGGCGATCAGGGTTGCGGACCTGTCGGACGAGGCGACGCTGGATGCGCGGCTTGACCGGCTCTATGCCCACCACGACGCGCTGTATTCCGGGCTTGGTGCCGAGCCGATTGCGCGGGCGGATCTGAAGCAGCAGCTTCTGGAGATCGCGCCGCAGATATTGCCGTATGCGGCGCCTGCCTGGAAGGCGCTGGATGAACGCCGCCGCGCGGGGCAGCGCATTCTGTTCGAGGGCGCGCAAGGCGCGTTGCTGGATATCGACTTCGGGACCTATCCCTTCGTCACGTCCTCCAACGTTGTCGCCGGGATGGCGGCGCCTGGGGCGGGGCTTGGCCCGACGTCGATCGAGTTCGTGCTGGGGCTGGCCAAGGCCTACATGACCAGGGTGGGCGAAGGCCCGTTCCCGACCGAGCTGCACGACGCGGATGGCCAGCGGCTGGGCGAGCAGGGGCATGAGTTCGGCACCACCACCGGGCGCAAGCGCCGCTGCGGCTGGTTCGACGCGGCCCTCGTGCGTCAGACCTGTGTGCAATCCGGCGTGACCGGGATCGCACTGACGAAGCTCGATGTCCTGGACGGGTTCGAGACGCTGAAGATCTGCACCGGCTATCGGTTGGATGGCGAGGAAATCGACCACTTGCCGACGGCCGCCGCCCAGCAAGCACGGGTCGAGCCGATCTACGAGGAGATGCCGGGCTGGACCGAGACGACGGCAGGCGCGCGGCGCTGGCTTGATCTGCCGGCTGAGGCGATCAAATACGTCAAGCGTGTCGAGGAGTTGATCCAGTGCCCCGTCGCGCTTCTCTCCACCAGTCCCGAGCGGGATGACACGATCCTTGTGACGGATCCCTTTGCCGACTGACCCCGCGCAAGGGTGCGCTCTGAACGCACCCTTCTGCAAAAGGGCTATGCCGGACGGCGCTCGATCACCTTGCACATGCAGTGGAGTGCGCCGCGGTTCTCGGCCAGCGGCAGGAGGTCCGGGATCGGCTGCACCGTGAAGCCAAGGCGTTCCCACAGCGCCCGGTTCGCGGCATCGATCAGGTCGAGCTCGGACCAGTCGTCCTGGGCAAAACAGGGCAGCAGCACGTGCCGTCCGGCGGGGCCGCAGTCCTCGACCAGCACATTGTTGACCGGAAGGTGGAACCAGGTCCGGTGGCGCTTGTCCACATCATCAACCCAGATCAGTGGCATTGGATTGCGGAGCACGGCAGCGCCCGCTGCCTCCAGCTGAGCGGCGATCTCGTCGAAGGCGGGGGCGAGCGCATGTTCGGGCAAGGCATGGCCCAGCATCTCGGCCCCCATCCGGGGGCAGCCCACCAGGAACTGCGGTTGACCGGCGCCTGTCCGCCCGGCCGGTGCCACAAAGAGATCGATGTGAAAGAGCGGCTGGCGCCGCCCCAGGAATTCGCAGTGATAGAGCGTCTCGGTCCAGCCCGCGCCCTGGCCCGGGATGGGCCGGGTCTGCTCGGCGGGCAGCGCCTCGGCGCATTCCAGCACCACTGGCGTCCGGTGCGGGTCGAGCGCCGCGGCAAGGGCGTGCGCATCGGCTCCGTCAGGGCCGACGCCATCGCCGCCGATCAGCAGCCAGTCATCGCAGGCCAGCACATTCCCGCCCTCGAACGCGTAGTCCAATCGCTCGGTCGCCAGGCCCGCGGCATCGGCAAGAAACGCTGCGGCCTTGAGGTCGTGATAGCGGTCGAACTCGGCGGGCATCACCAGCCGCGGGATGCCGGCCCGGATCGCGAACACATCCTGAACCCAGAGCGAAAAGTCGAGCTCCGGCGGCGCGTTCACGATCCGTGTCGGCCCCGGGCGTCCGGTCTCACGCACCCAGTCCTGCACCTCGGACGCGGCGTCGGGCGAGACAAGGATGTCGATCTCGGCCTCGCCGGGCAGGCTGGCCAGAACGCTTTGGCAGCAGCCGCCGAACGCTTCGGCGCCGAAGCTGGACACCGCGAGCAGCAGCCGCCGGATCCGTCCGCGCGCCGCGTCGACAAGGGGGGCGGGGACATCCGTCTGGATCGAGCGCGCCAGCGTCAGGACGCCGTACGCCGCGCCTGTCCGTCGGTGCCTCCCGATCTGGTCAGACCCGTGTCACGGGCAACGGCCATGTCAATGGGCCAGCACTCGATCATACCCACGCTCCCCCCCACTCCGCGCCAACAGGGCGTCAGAGTGTCGCTCGCGCCCTTCTAGCAAATCCCGGGCAATTCCGAAACTGTCGCTGGTCCGTCCGCGCCGCCGGGCTATAACCGAGTTATGTCGTACAAATTTCGCAAATTCCTGTCCGCGATGGTGCTGCTGATCTGGCTGCCCGTCTACGTCATCGTCGCCACGACGATCGTCAGCGAGATCGACCGTCCCAGCCTGCCGGTGGAGGTCGCGATCTACGCGGTGCTTGGCATGCTCTGGGCGTTGCCGTTTCGCTGGTTGTTCCGCGGGATCGGCCGCGAAGACCCAGACGCGCAGCCTGCAGACGACCCGTCCAGGGATCGGACCTGATCGCCGTCCGGCGCTGCGCCGTCCGTCACCCCTGACGGATCAGCGTGTCGTACTTCTCGGCGGCCGGCGGAGACATTGCAAACACCCCGTCATCGACCAACTGTACCGTTCCGGCCCGCAAAAGCTTGCCATAGCCCTTGATCCGGGCCTCGAGCGTCTTCGGGTGATCGCCCGGTATGGTGTCGAAGACCTGCATCACCTCGCGCCGCGTGAACTGCGGTGTGTCGCTGATCAGGGTCAGCCATGCGGCAGACGCGGCGAGGAGATCAGCCGTCGTCTGGCCTTCCGCACGCTCGGCAATCTGCGTTGCACTCAGCTTGGGGCGGTCGCCATTGCCTTCGATCGCTTGGGGAGCGCTGGTTTCTTCGGCGTTGTTGTTGACCCGGCTGAGCAGGGCCTGGAACCTCGATTGCGATGCCGTCTTCGGCGCGTTGGGATCGCCCTGTGACAGGGCCTCGCCCACGGCGGTGCCTGCCGGCTCCTCCGCCGGCGCGGGCTTTGGCGCGTCGTTCTGCGGGAAGGGGTCGAGCCCCTGGCGCACACGGGCCGAGGCGGAGTAATCCGGCATCGGGCCGTCCGGGCGTTCCCAAGGCGGGCGCGGCCCTTCCTCCAGGTCCGGCTCGGCCGTTGCATTGATCACAGACGGCTCCTCCGGCGGCAGGTCCGAGGAGAAACTGTCGGCAAAGCGGCGCAGGCTGGACGCGGTGCGGTCCGTCTGTGGCGCTGCGAAGATGTTGAAGCCGCCGCTCTGGCCCGCAGGATCCGCAGGCTCGTCCTCGGGCGGCATGACCTCCACCTGGCCGGAGATCGGCTGGTCGGTCCCGGACGGGTCTTGGCTGGGCGCGGCCTCACGGAAATACGCGGCGGGCTCCAGCGGTTCGGCCTCGACCACCTCGGGTTCCACGATTTCGGGTTCGACGGCCTGAGGCTGCACCAGTTCCGGCTTGACCGCATCTGCCGCGACGACCTCGGGTTCAGCCATATCCGGTTCGGCCGGTGCCGGTTCCGTGGTCTCGGCGGCAACGTTGCGTGTGAACTCGGCGGGATCGCCGATGGGCGGCAGCGCGAAATCGGGCTCGGTGCTCTCGATCGCTGTCTCAGGCTCTGCAACGGGCGTGTCAAACGGATCCGGGGTGGGCGCTGCATCCGAGGCGGGCGGCGCATCGAAGATATCCGCCGGCATGTTGGCGAACATCTCGGGGACCGGTCCGCGCTCGGGCGCCGGATCTGCGGTCTCGGTCCCAGCGAACGCTGCGGGTTGCGTGCCAGCGGGTTCTTCCGCGGGCGTTGCCGTGAAGTCGTCTGCGATCGGCTGATCACTCTCTGGCGCGTCAAGGGTTTCAACCGGCGTGGCAAGATCCGGGGCGGCATCGGCCTCCGGCTCGGCCTCTGCGACGTGTTCGGCGTCCCTGACCGGCGCTTCCTGCTCGGGCGCGCCAAAAATGTTCACAACTTCAGCCGGATCCCGCAGGGCCGCGGCAGTGCGGTCGATCTCAGCCGGGGCAGCCGGTTCCCGTGCAGGGGCTGCGGCGAAGATGTTCACCGGCGCACTGCGCGGTGCGGCGGCCCGCGCGCTGGGCGGCGCGGCGAAGATGTTCAGAACGTCGCCGCCGCGATTTTCCGGTTCCTGCGGGGCAGGGGCTTCTTCATCAGACGCATCCTCGAGGGCCACAGGATCCGCAACGGCGTCCGCCAGAGTGTCCGCAACGGCGTCTTCGGCAGGAGCCTCCGCGGCCAGAGGTGTGTCTTCGATGGCCTCATCTGCGGCACTCTCTGGGGTGAGAGCGTCGGGTGCGGCCCCGGTGCTGTCGGCGGCATCTGCCGATGCGGTTTCGGCGAGCGGTTCGCTTTCCCAAGGCTTGGCCGATGTATCGAAGCCAAACCGAGCATTGGCAGCGTCGGGTGTCTGCTCGGCGATGGCGTCTGTGACGATCTCACCAGCATCGGCGGTGTCCTCGGCAACAGCCTCTGTCTCCGGAGCTGTCTGCGCTGCGATAAAGCTCTCCGAGACATCCGGTTCGGAGACATCGGTCGCCTCCGCCGTCTCGGCACCATCATCACCCTCTGTGGCGTTCTGCAGTTCAGCGGCGATGTGATCGCGCAGGCTGGACGGCCCGGCTTCGTCGAAAGCAGCCGACGATGTGTCTTCGGTTTCGGTCTCGGTCTCGGTCTCGTCCGAACCGGGTGCATCGTCAGACTGCACGTACCCGGCGATGCGATCACCCCAGGATCCGAGCGCGCCGCTGCCCGCCGCAGCGGCTGCGGTCGCGACAGCAGCAGTGGCGGCGGCGCCGAGGTCGGGACCAGTCTGATCGCCGCCATCCTGTGCGTCGCTGTCGTTCAGCTCCGTGCTGTCTGCGGCCACGTCATCAGCGGAGTGCGACTCTTCTGCAACCGCCGCCGCCGGTTCGGAGGGCATGTCGGTTTGCCAGGACGGCAGGTCGGGCGCCTGAGCGACATCCTCGAGCGTGCCTTCGGACGCGGGAGCGTCCTCCGATACGATCTCATCGGCAGGAGCTTCGTCCTCAACCGTCTCCTCAACGGCTTCGGCGGCGGCCACAACGGCAGTCTCTTCGGTACCCACGTCCTCCGTGGCACCGGAGGTCTGGGTAAGATCGGCGGCTTCGACGACATCGCCTGAGACAGCAGCGACGACGGCGTCATCGACCGGGGTCGTCTCGGTGGCATCATCTGCCTGATCGGCATGATACGCCTTGTCGGCGAGATCTACGTCTACTGCGCTGTCCACCTCTTCGGCATCGTCTGCTTCAGCGCCGACATCGGTTTCGACCGTGTCCCCCGACACATCCTGACCGGCCCGCAGCCCAGCATCGGGCGTCAGATCCGAGCCGGTATCCCAGGCATCTGCTTGGAAAGCGTCCGAGACGACGGTGTCCTCAAGATCCGCCGACCGGGCCGCATCATCCTCGGCCAGTTCCGCCACCAGATCCGCGTCGATGGTGTCCATCGCATCGGTCGGCCGGTCGACCATCAGGATGTCTGCATTGTCGACATCCGCGGGCCCCCCTACGGCGCCGTTGGCATAGCCGGTCGGGGTATCGCGTGGCGGGGCAATCTCGTCCTCGGCGACCACGGTATCGGCTGTGGCCTCTGCGTTGGCATTGCGGATCACCACGATGCCGGGCGAGGGGTCGCCATTCTCTGAGAGCGCGTCCTCGACATTCGTCGGGTCGAAGTCGCCGGACTGCTCGGAAAGCTGCGGCGTCTCGCTGATCATATTCTGCATCAGCCCGAGGATTTCGCGCAACTGCTCGACCGGATTGTCGTACCCCTCGATCGAGCAGGTAAACGATCCGTACCGGACTTCGACTTTTTTATTCTTGTCGGACATGTCGCTCTCTAATTTGCTGGTGCTTCATTGCGATCATGTTATTTTTTGCTCGAGCCGCACCGTCCTTCATTTGTACGGTCCGGTCAACCCGAGCTCCGTAACCTTGACCCGGCGTAAAAGCCAGTCCATCCAGTGTCATGGCCGGTAAATGTGTCAATTTCGAGGAACCTGTGACCCTGGTCGGCGGCGGCGTCCTGGACCGCGAGGGCATCGACGCGGCGCTGGCTCTGGCCCCCAACCTGGTCGCTGCGGACGGCGCTGCGGACAGGCTGTGGCGGATGAGCTACCGACCCAACCTGATCATCGGCGATATGGACTCGATCGAGGATCCTGCGGTCTGGCCCGAGCGCGGAGCCGACATGATCGTTCTGCGTGAGCAGGACACCACGGATTTCGAGAAGTGCCTCTATTCGACCAAGGCTCCGTGCTATGTCGGCGTGGGCTTCACAGGCGCACGGGTCGATCACATGCTGGCGGTGTTCCACGCGATGCTGGCCCATGCAGAAAAACAGATCGTCCTGGTCGGCGAGGAAGAGGTCATCGCGCTGCTTCCCCCGGGACACCGCGTTGCGGTCGAGGTGGGGGCAGGGGCGACCGTGTCGTTCTATCCTCTGGTGCCGGTCACGGTGCGTCACACGAGGGGTTTGCGCTGGCAGGCCGGTGGTCTGACCATGGCAGTCGGCGAGCAGGTCGGCACGTCCAACATCGCCGAGGATGACGAGATCGAGGTCACGGTCGAGACCTCGGGCCTTCTGATGATGCTGCCGCGCAAGGCGCTCGACAATCTCGTCAGGGCGATCCAGCCGCAGACGGCGCCGGACGGGCTGATCGCCTGAGGTTATGCAGGCGCTTCAGCCGCGCAGTTTGTAGCGCTGGATCTTGCCGGTCGCCGTCTTCGGCAGATCGGGCACGACATCGACCCAGCGCGGATACTTCCACGGGCCGACCTTGGCTTTGACATGATCCTGCAGGGCGGTGGTATCAATCTCGGCGCTGTCCAGCGGCACGACAAAGGCTTTCGGTTTCTCTAGCCCTGCCTCATCGAGAGCGGGGATCACCGCGGCCTCGAGCACATGGGGGTGCGAGGCAAGGGCCTGCTCGACCTCGAAAGGCGAGACCCATTGGCCCGAGACCTTGAACATGTCATCCGTGCGCCCGCAATAGGTGTAGCGCCCATCCGCATCCCGGGTGTACTTGTCGCCGGTCCGGGTCCAGACGCCCTCGAAGGTTGCGCGGGATTTGGCGCGCTGGTTCCAGTAGCCATCCGCCGCAGTGGCGCCATTGACGAGCAACTCGCCGACCTCATCGTTCGGCACCGCGGTGCCGGTCTCGTCAACCAGGCGCAACTCGTAGCCCGGGACGGCCCGGCCCGAGGTGCCATAGACCACATCGCCGGGCGCGTTCGACAGGAAGATGTGCAGCATCTCGGTCGACCCTACGCCGTCGAGAATGTCTGTTCCCGTCAACGCCTGCCAGCGCTCGCCAATTTCCGCAGGCAGCGCTTCGCCAGCCGAGATCGAGATGCGCAGACGGTCCGTGCCGGGCAATGTGTCCTCTGCCGATGCGAGCATCGCCGCGTACAGTGTTGGCACACCGCAGTAAATCGTCGGCTGATGCGTGCGGAAAATCTCGAACACCGCATCTGGCGTTGGCCGTGTTGGCAGAAGCACGGTCGTGGCGCCGACGGACATCGGAAAGCTCATGCCGTTGCCAAGCCCGTAGGCGAAGAACAGCTTGGCGGCGGAGAAGATCGTATCATCCTCGCGGATGCCGAGGACCTGCGCGCCATAGGTCTCTGCCGTGGCCGGCATTGCCGAGTGCACATGGCGCACGCCCTTGGGCATGCCGGTGGAGCCGGAGGAGTAAAGCCAGAAGGCGGTCTCATCCGCGCTTGCCTCGATCATCGGACGGCGCGCGCTGGCGGCGAGTTCCGCTGCGAAGTCATGCCCGGCTGGGTCCGACCCGCCGACCACGAAGACCGCGCGCAGATGGGGCAAATCTTTCAGCGCCGGGCGCACCATGTCCAGCAGCGGCGCCGAGACGAACACGGCTCGCGCGCGACTGTCTGACAGAATGTAGCGATACTGTTCGGTGGTCAGCAGCGTGTTGACGGCCACAGGGATCACGCCGGCCTTCATTGCGCCGAAGAAGATCAACGGAAACTCGATCACATCCAGCACGATCATCGCCGCCCGGTCCTCGGGGCCAAGCCCGCGCCGCGCGAAGAGATCCGCCATACCGTCCGATTGCTCGGCCAGCGTCCCGTAGGTCAGATGCCGATCGCCTTCGACGAAGGCGGTCTTGTCCGCTCGGCCCTCGGAGAGGTGACGATCTACGAAGTAAAAGGCGGCATTGGCATTATCGTGCATGTCTCCTCCTCGGGGGCTCTGACGGCCCGCTCGGGTCAGCTATCCACGGCAACAGACCGATGACAAGAGGAAGGATAATGCATGAAGGGGAAGTGGTGGCGGGGGGGAGACTTGAACTCCCGACCTCACGATTATGAGTCGTGCGCTCTAACCAGCTGAGCTACCCAGCCGCCAATCCGAGACCGGTTCTCTAGTCTCCGGCGCCCGGGCCGTCAAGCGCAAAGCCCGCACCACCGCAAGGATCGTCTGGGCCTTCGGGCTCACCTGAATTTCCTGTCATCGATTCAATCCTGTGCTAGGCTTCGCGCGCAATTCTGCGGCCCAGCTGACTTGAGGGGAAATATGGCCAAGGCATCAGATTTATTCGTAAAGGCGTTGGAAGACGAAGGCGTCGAGTATGTGTTCGGGATCCCTGGGGAGGAGAACCTGGACTTTCTGGACTCGCTGTCGCGTTCGACCAAGATCAAGCTCATCCTGACCCGCCACGAGCAGGCGGCAGGCTTCATGGCCGCGACCTATGGCCGGTTCACGGGTAAAACGGGGGTTTGCCTGTCGACGCTGGGGCCGGGGGCCACGAACTTCACCACATCGGCTGCGTATGCGCAGCTGGGCGGGATGCCCATGATGATGATCACCGGGCAGAAGCCTGTGAAGAAGTCGAAACAGGGACGGTTCCAGATCCTCGACGTGGTCGAGATGATGAAGCCGATCACCAAATACGCCCACCAGATCGTGGCGTCGGACAACATCCCCTCGAAGATCCGCGAGGCCATTCGCTTGGCCGAGGAGGAGAAGCCCGGAGCGGTCCATCTGGAGCTGCCCGAGGATATCGCCGACGAGCATTCGGACGAGATGCCGATCCCGGCCTCGTCGGTGCGCCGTCCGGTCCCGGAGGAGAAGTCGATCAAGCAGGCGGTCGAGAAAATCGCCGCTGCCAAATCGCCGATCATCGTGATCGGGGCCGGTGGCAACCGCAAGCTGACCGGCAAGATGCTGACCAAGCTGGTCGACAAGTTCGGCATTCCGTTCGTGACGACGCAGCTGGGTAAAGGCGTGATCGACGAGCGCCATCCGCTCTTCATGGGCTGTGCGGCGCTGTCGGCAGGCGATTTCGTGCACCGCGCCATCGAGGCGGCTGATCTGATCATCAATGTCGGCCATGACGTGATCGAAAAGCCGCCCTTCTTCATGCAGCGCGGTGCGACGGCGGAAGGCGATGGCGACGATGCCGCGATGCTGACGGCCGGGACCCAGGTGATCCACGTGTCGTTCCGCACGGCCGAGGTCGACCCGGTCTACTTCCCGCAACTGGAAGTGATCGGCGATATCGCCAACGCCATCTGGCAGATCAAGAACGGCCTCAGCGAGCACAAGGACGCCTCATGGGACTTCTCGCGCATGATGGAGGTGAAGAGGCACCACGATGCCAACATCGCCGCGGGCGCCGACGACACGCGGTTCCCGATCTATCCGCAGCACCTGGTCAAGCAGATCCGCACGGCGATGCCCGATGACGGGATCATCTGCCTCGACAACGGTGTCTACAAGATCTGGTTCGCGCGCAACTACACGGCGCATCAGTCGAACACGGTGCTGCTGGACAATGCGCTGGCGACCATGGGGGCGGGGCTTCCGTCCGCGATGGCGGCGCATCTGATCCATCCCGACCGCAAGGTGATGGCGATCTGCGGCGATGGCGGGTTCATGATGAACAGCCAGGAGCTTGAGACCGCGGTGCGTCTCGGCATGAACCTGACCTGCCTGATCCTGAACGACAGCTCGTACGGGATGATCCGCTGGAAACAGGCCAACATGGGCTTTGTCGACTGGGGGCTGGAATACGGCAACCCGGACTTCGTCAAATACGCCGAGAGCTATGGCGCGAAGGGGTACCGGATCGAGAGCTCTGATGCGTTGATGCCGACGCTGAAAGGCTGCCTGAACTCGGAAGGCGTGCACCTGATCGATTGTCCGGTGGACTATTCCGAGAACGATCAGATCCTGAACATCGACATCAAGAACCAGAGCGCCGCGATCTGAAGCGAGGGTGCGTCACGGACGCACCCTACGCGGGTCTCGCGCGGAGAAGATCCATGTTGAAAGACACCTATCCCTATTACCTCGCCAACGAGGCTGTCACGCCGAACACCGATCTTGCGGTGACGGACAAATACTCGGGCGAGGTCGCAACACGCTGTGCCCTTGCGGATGCGGCCGCGATCGACGCAGGGATCGCGGCGGCGGTCGAGGCGGCAGAGCCCATGGCCGAGATGGCGTCCTACGAGAAACAGGCGGTGCTGGATCACTGCGTCGCCCGGTTCAAGGAACGTTATGACGAACTGGCCTACGCGCTGTGCGTCGAGGCGGGCAAACCGATCAAGGATGCCGAGGGCGAGACGACCCGCCTGATCGACACATTCCGGATTGCGGCCGAAGAATCCACCCGGATGCATGGCGAGTTGCAGGCGCTGGACATCTCGCCGCGCGCCAAGGGCTATCGCGGCATGTGGAAGCGCGTGCCGATCGGGCCGTGCAGTTTCATCTCGCCGTTCAATTTCCCGCTGAACCTAGCCGCACACAAGATCGCGCCAGCCATCGCGGTGGGCTGCCCGTTCGTGATGAAACCCGCGTCCAAGACGCCGCTGGGTGCGTTGATCATGGGCGAGATCCTGGCGGAGACCGATCTGCCCAAAGGCGCGTTCTCGATCCTGCCATGCTCGCGTGACGGGGCGGATCTCTTCACGGTGGACGAGCGGTTGAAGCTATTGTCGTTCACGGGCTCACCAGGGGTTGGCTGGGACCTGAAGGCGCGCTGTGGCAAGAAGAAGATCGTGCTGGAGCTTGGCGGCAACGCGGCCGTCGTTGTCGACGCTGACACCAATCTCGACGACGCGGTCGAGCGGATCATCTTCGGCGCCTTCTACCAGTCGGGCCAGTCCTGCATCGGTGTGCAGCGCATCATGATCCACGAGGACATCTACGATGCGATGCGCGAGAAACTGGTGGCCAAGACCAGGACGCTGAAATCCGGCTCGCCGCACGATCGCGAGACGTTCATTGGTCCGATGATTTCGGAGAAGGAGGCCGCGCGTCTCGACGGCTGGATCCAGGAGGCGGTGGCCGCTGGGGCAACGCTGCTCTGTGGTGGTGGGCGCGAGGGCGCGATGCTGGAAGCAACGCTGCTTGAGAATGTTCCAAGCGACGCCAACGCCGTGACCGAGGAGGCGTTCGGCCCGATGGCGGTGCTGTCCAAGTTCTCGACCTGGGATCAGGCCATCGACATGGTGAACGACTCGAAGTTTGGCCTGCAGGCAGGCATCTTCACCCGCGATTTCTACAAGGTGCAGAAATCATGGGACAAGATGGATGTCGGCGGCGTGGTGGTTGGCGACGTGCCGTCCTACAGGGTCGACAACATGCCTTATGGCGGGGTGAAGGACTCTGGCCTCGGACGCGAGGGGATCGTCTTCGCCATGGAGGACATGACCGAGATCCGAAATCTGGTGATCCGCACGCCGCCGGACGCCTGATCTTTTGCAGCAAGGGTGCGTCACGGACGCACCCTACGCCGTGTTGCGCTACATCCCGTAGTGTGCGTCCGCGACGCACCCTTGCCTCTGGTCAGACCGACGCTGGAACGAAGGCGTGTCCGGCGCCGTCCTTCACGATCTTGCCCGCGTTCGGGAAGCCGAAATGATAGCCGCCGATGGTCATGTCGTCCGCGATGGCCTGCGCAACGATCGCCTTTCGAGTCGCGGTGGCCTTGTCCTTGTCGGCATCGAAGGCCAGTTGCCAGTCGAGATTGGCCAGGAACAGCGCCGGGACGATGATCGCATCACCGATCAGCATCATCTGGTCATTGCCTGAGCTGATGTGGAAATTCGTGTGTCCCGGTGCGTGCCCGAAGCTGTTCACGGCGCGAATGCCGGGGGCAACCTCGCTATCGCCCGTGAACTGAGACACATTCTCCCACTTCGGGAACGTCGCTTGAATGCGTTTGGCCAGCCCTTTGCGGCGCTCGGGCAGGCTTTCGATGATCGACGGGTCGGTCCAGAAGGCGTACTCGGCTTCGTTCACGAGGATCTCGGCATTGGGATAGACTTGGGCGTTGGTGTCATTCTCCATCAGCCCGAAGATGTGATCGGGGTGCATGTGGCTGACCAGAACCGTGTCGACCGTGTCCGGCGTGATGCCGGCTGCCGCAAAGCCGCCGCGCGCCGCCAGACCTGCGGTCGGCGCCAACTGCCCGCCTGTACCCGCGTCGATCAGAATGGTCTTGCCGCCCGATTTCACAACTGTGAAGGCGAACTCGATCGGAATGTAGTCGGTCGTCTGCCCCGCAGCCTTCAACGCGGCCTTCACGTCCTCTCCCGAGACGCCGACCGAGATCTGATCGAATCCCGAGTTCTGCCAGACGCCGTCGTAGATCGAGATCACCTCGATATCGCCGATCTTGTAGCTGTAGTGGCCGGTCTTGCGCAGGTCTGCCGCCTCGGCCGCAGGCAGGAAGGCAAGGTTGCCGGTCAGGCCAAGCGCGGCGGTGCCAGCCGCCGACGCCAGAACGGTGCGTCGCGAAACATCTGTCATGGGGATCATCCTGAAGTTGTGTATTGTGGAGAGCGTTCGCGCATATCCCTAACGCACCAGGCGCAAACAAGGGAAACACGGCTCTTGACGCTTTCGTGAGGCCGACGATCGGCGCCTCTGCATGGGGCGCCCCGGGCGTCAGCGGGCCCAGAACGCCGGGGCCAGGAGAACCAGCACCGACATGAACTCGAGCCGTCCAAGCAGCATGCCCATTGCCAGGATCCATTTCGCGCTGTCGGGCAGGCTCTGATAATTGCCCGCCGGGCCGATCGTGTCGCCGAGACCGGGGCCAACATTGGCCAGTGCCGCGACCGCGCCTGAGATCGACGTCACCGTGTCGAGCCCCGTCAGCGACAGCATCGCAGCCCAGGTCGCCAGCGACGCGGCGAAGATGAAGAAGAACCCCATGACCGAGGACAGCACCTCCGCCTCGACTGGACGGCCCGCATAGCGCAGCGGATGCACCCCGTGCGGCGCGTGGATGCGGCGCAACTGGATCCGCAGGGCCGCGATAAGGATCTGATAGCGGAACACCTTGGCCGAGCACGACGTTGAGCCCGCGCATCCGCCGATCAGCGCCAGGATGAAGAATAGCGCCATCGGGAAGCCGCCCCAGGCGCTGAAATCATCGGATGCATAGCCGGTCCCGGTCAGAATCGCGGTGGTGTTGAACAGCGCGGCCCGGATCGCCGGTTCAATCGCCTCTTCGGACACCAGGATCTGCCAGAGTGCCAGCATCGCGCCAACCACAGCGATGATCCCGAGAAACCCCCGCACCTGAGCGTCCCGCCAGAGCGGCAAGGTCTGCCCGCGCGTGACCTGCATAAGCCGCAGGAACGGCATCGCGGCCAGCGCCATGAAGACAACGGCAGCGTATTGCGCCATCGCCGGGAAGCTGGCGAAGCTGTCGTCATAGTTTCCCAGACCGCCTGTCGAGATCGTCGTCATGGCGTGGCAGATCGCATCGAAGGTGCTCATCCCTGCCGCGGCATAGGCCATCACGCAGGCGACCGTCAGGCCGACATAGACACCGCTGATCTGGCCCGCCGCCTCGGCCGCGCGGGGCAGGATATCGCCGATCAGATCAAAGCTTTCCGAGCGGAAGAACTGCATCCCGCCGATCTTCAGCGTCGGCAGAAAGACCATGGCAACGACCACGATGCCGACACCGCCGAACCATTGCAGCATGGCCCGCCACAGCAGCATGCCACGCGGGGCCTCGGCCAGATCGGAGAACACGGTGGCACCTGTGGTGGTGAGGCCTGACATCGCCTCGAAGAACGCATTTGTGTAGCCTGCGTAGGGCGCGCTGAGGACGAAGGGCAGGGCGCCGAAAATCGGCAGTGCGACCCAGACGAGCACGGTCAGCAGCACCGCCTGCTGGCGGTTCAGCCCGGCGGGCCGGTCCCGCACCGTGATGATCGCAAGAGCAGCGCCCGCGCAGAGGCTGATGAGCGCAGCAATCAGAAAGCCGCTCCAGCCCGGGTCGCCATCGCTGAAGGCCAGCAGTGCCGGGATCAGCATCGAGACGCCGAGCGCCGCGGTAAGGCGCCCGATCACGTGCACAACCGGCTGGAAGGATTGGATCAGGCCCGTCCGGGCGGGGCGCGCCCGCGTGCTCATGAATGGCTCAGAACGGAACGTCGCTCGCCGCGCTGGTGGCGGCTGCGGCTTCTGTCACATAGGCGGCGACAACCTTCTTCGTGCCGGCCTTGTCGAACTCGACGGTCAGCTTGTCGCCCTCGATCGCCATGACCTCGCCATAGCCGAACTTCTGGTGGAAGACGCGGGTGCCGATCTCGAACGCGCTGATGGCTTCGGCGTCGATCACGAGGCCGCGGGCCTCCCGAGGTTGGGCGACGCCCTTCTGGCCGCGGCGTTCGTTCATGCGCCGCCAGCCGGGCGAATTGTAGGTGTTGGACTGGACCGCCCGTTCCTCCAGCACGGATCCCTGCGGTGTCGCGACAGGCGAGGCCGCGCCATAGCCGCCGCCATAGAGACCCGGCGGGGTCAGCACATCCACATGATCGGCGGGCAGTTCGTCGATGAACCGCGACGGCATCGAGGATTGCCAGCGCCCGTACATGTGCCGGTTGGCGGCGAAGCTGACGGTCAGGTGCTGCTCGGCACGGGTCAGGCCGACATAGGCGAGGCGGCGTTCCTCCTCGACCCCCTTCTGGCCGTTCTCGTCCATCGAGCGTTGCGAGGGGAAGAGCCCATCCTCCCATCCCGGCAGGAACACCACCGGAAACTCCAGCCCCTTTGCGGCGTGCAGTGTCATGATCGAGACTTTCGCAGCGCCATCTTCCGTTTCGTTGTCCATGACAAGCGAGACATGTTCGAGAAAGCCTTGCAGATTCTCGAATTCCTCCAGCGCCTTGACCAGTTCTTTGAGGTTCTCCAGCCGGCCCGGAGCCTCGGGGGATTTGTCGTTGAGCCACATCTCGGTGTAGCCCGACTCGTCCAGCATCATCTCGGCGATGGCGACGTGGTTTGCATCCTCGGGCGCCAGCGCGGCGGACCAGCGGTCGAACCCGTCGAGCAGCGCGTCCAGCGCCTTGGTTGCCCTTGCGCTCAGCACTTTCTCATCCACCGCGATCCGGCAGGCATCGAACAGGCTGATCCCGTTCGTTCGCGCGATATGGTTCAGGGTCTGCAATGCCTTGTCGCCGATGCCGCGTTTCGGCGTGTTGATGATCCGCTCCAGCGCCAGTCCGTCATCGGGCGAGGTCGCGACGCGGAAATAGGCCATGGCATCGCGGATCTCCATCCGCTCGTAAAACCGGGGTCCGCCGATGACCCGGTAGGGCAGGCCGATGGTCAGGAACCGGTCCTCGAAGGCCCTCATCTGGAACGACGCGCGCACAAGGATCGCCTGATCGTCGAGGCTGATCTGATCGTGCCCCCGGGTGCCGCGCTGATAGGCCTCGATCTCCTCGGCGATCCAGCGCGCCTCCTCCTCACCGTCCCAATGGCCGATCAGGCGCACCTTCTCGCCGGCGTTTGCCTCGGTCCAGAGGGTCTTGCCCAGCCTGTCCGTATTGGCGGCGATCACGCCGGACGCAGCAGCAAGAATATGCGGTGTCGAGCGATAGTTCTGCTCGAGCCGGATCACAACCGCGCCGGGGAAGTCCTTCTCGAACTTGAGAATATTGCCGACCTCGGCCCCGCGCCAGCCATAGATCGACTGGTCATCGTCGCCGACACAGCAGATGTTCTTGTGCCCGCCCGCGAGAAGGCGCAGCCAGAGATACTGCGCGACGTTGGTATCCTGATACTCGTCCACCAGAATGTATTTGAAGCGCTGCTGATAATCATCGAGCACATCCGGGTGCGTCTGCAGGATCGTCACCACGTGCAGCAAGAGATCGCCGAAATCGACGGCGTTCAGGGTGCGCAAACGGTCCTGATAGGCCTGATAAAACTCGGCTCCGCGTCCGTTCGCAAACCCGCACTCATCGGGCGGCACCCGTTTCGGCACCAGCGCCTTGTTCTTCCAGCGGTCCAGCATCGAGGCGAACATCCGCGCGGGCCAGCGTTTGTGATCGACCCCCTCGGCTTCCAGCAACTGCTTGATCAGGCGGATCTGGTCGTCGGTATCCAGGATGGTGAAATTCGATTTCAGATCAACCAGTTCGGCGTGTCGTCTCAGGATCTTCACGCAGATCGAGTGGAACGTGCCGAGCCAGGGCATCCCCTCGACCGCGCCGCCGATCAGGTCGCCGACCCGGTGCTTCATCTCACGCGCGGCCTTGTTGGTGAAGGTCACCGCCAGGATCTGGCTTGGCCAGGCGCGGCGGGTGTGGATCAGGTGCGCCAGCCGTGTCGTCAGCGCCCGGGTCTTGCCGGTTCCGGCGCCTGCCAGAACCAGCACAGGGCCGTCCAGTTGCTCAACCGCTTGCACCTGAGGTTCGTTCAGCCCCGACATATAGGGTGGCGGCGCCATCGCACGCTGCGATAGCGGGGCATCGTACGCCTCGAAGGCGCTCTCATCGCCGAACTGCTCGTTCATTGGAGAGACCATAGCGCGGGGCCAGGACAAAGGAAAGCGTGTTCTCGGTCTGTTCGGCGCTGTCGGATCGAGATCCCGTAAGCGCGCTCTTGCGTTCCGAAGGAACCGCGCCAAGTGTGGCTGAGGATTGGAGAGGAGATCCAAATGTTCGGCTTGTTCAAGACCGCCACGATGCCATCGGCGGACCGCGCGCTGGAAGGGCGGGCGTTCGAGATCCCGACCGCCGAGACCCATTTCGTCAACAATCGCCCCCTGAAAGGACCGTTCCCGGAAGGCTCGGAGATGGCGATGTTCGGCATGGGGTGCTTCTGGGGCATCGAGCGGGTGTTCTGGAAGGTGCCCGGTGTCTGGGTCACAGCGGTCGGCTATGCGGGCGGGTTCACCCCCAACGCGACCTATCAGGAAGTGTGCAGCGGCCAGACCGGGCACAACGAGGTTGTCCGGCTCGTGTTCGATCCCAGCAAGGTCAGTTTTGACGAACTGCTCCGGGTTTTCTGGGAAGGGCACGATCCGACCCAAGGAATGCGCCAGGGCAATGATGTTGGGACACAGTACCGCTCGGGCATCTATGTCTACTCCGAGGCTCAGCGTACCGCGGCGGAGGCGAGCAAGGCTGCCTTCCAGCCGCGTCTGACGGCGGCAGGCTATGGCCCGATCACGACCGAGATTGTCGACGCGCCCGAGTTCTACTTCGCCGAGGATTATCATCAGCAATACCTCGCCAAGAACCCGGGCGGGTATTGCGGGGTGGGTGGCACAGGCGTGACCTGCCCGGCAGGTGTCGAGGTCTGACAGGGCCTGCAGTCCGGCACGCCGAGACAACAAAAAAAGGGCGCCCCGAGGGACGCCCTTTTGCCAGCGGCCTGATCCGGCCGCGAGCCCCGTTCTATTACCGCACAAGCTGTGCGGTAAAGCGCTGCAGGAAGGCGTCTTCGGTCACGTCTTCGACCAGTTCGACAAACATCCGCGTCTCGATCGATTCCTCAAGCTCGCAGCCGACCTCGCCTGCGCCGCAGAAGTGACCCGGAGCCAGCGGCATGTAGACGTCCATGATCCGGATGTCCTCGGGCCGGACGTCATAGCTGCCGGACTCGTTGGTGCCTTCGGCAATGGTCGCGGTGCAGTTGACCATGGCGCTGCGCAGACGACGCCGCTCATAGCCCGGGTTCAGCAGGCTTGCCGCGCCGGACAGGTCGAAATAGTCGCTCGGCACGTGCTTCAGGAAGGCATCGGTCTGGTCGATGCTGTAGCGGTCCTGGTTTGCCTCGCTCCACTGGCCCACCTGGGACAGCGCCCCGTTGGTGGTGACGTTCGCCATCTGGTCACGCTCGTGCTTGTAGAGGTCGTACCACGTGGTCACATCGTTGGGCAGGCGTGCATTGGGCGAGCGGCGTCCCAGCCCGTACATGTTCTGCCAGTAGCTTTGCAGCCGGCCCCGCACAGCGCTCGCGTTCGCGCCGCCATTCGGGTGATAGTCGCCGATGAAGTCATCGGTGCACGCTCCGGTCGATGAACCGGTCGCATACTTGGTGTAGGTGTTGGTGTGGCAGGGGTCAAAGCCCGAACCAGCCCCGTTGAAGAGTGCTGGCAGATAGGCCATGCCCGGTGCCGGGACGGTGTCGTACTCGATCTCGAGATTGTCGTCGATCGCCAGGGGTTGACCGTCGGCGTCCGTTTGGACACCCGAGAACCCGTAATCCGGCGTGTCATCCTGCGGGTCAGTGAATGTCTCCCCAAACCGGTCCGCAGTCTCGTAAGGCGAGGTTGCCAGCGCATCCGGCTCGAAGAACTGGGCGCGGGTCAGACCGCTGCCGCCGACGGCCACGTTGTTCGTGACGGCCTGATCGAAGGGCGGCAGCCAATTGTCGAACGCGGTGTTGATCGCGCGGCTGACCATCGGACCGGGGGCAGGGGTGATCGCCAGTTCGGCGCCCGGGCCCCAGCAGACGGTCTCGGACCGCGCACGGGCCATCAGGCAGCGGTCACGCGCCGTCAGGTAATCCGCCGAGCTTTCCGAGCCGACATCCTCGTCCGCCAGCGCCAGCAGGAAATCCAGCGAGCAGATTGCGCCGGGATCGGCAACCGGGTTGGTCAGGCGGAACAACTGGTGGTTCTCGTTCCAGGGATAGAGCGAGCCGTGCGCCGTGCCGTTCGCAACCGGACCTTCGGGGGAGCCGGCCCGCTCGAAGTTCGGTGCAAAGTACATCAGTGAGCGGCCGGGAACCGAGTATTCCGGGTCGTCCTTCGGGACATCCAGCGGGCTCGAGCCGAGATCTTCCCATGGGTTGCAGAAGACCAGCGTCGAGAGATCCGCGCAGGTGCGCCGGTCCAGCGTGGCCGCGGACACGGTGCCGAACGAGATCTGATCGCCGGTGGTCTGCTCTTTGCGCGACCCGAGGGCTTCGGTCAGGTTGTAGCTGGTCTGCGAGATGCGGGTGAACGCGCTGGGCAGTTGCTTTTGCGAGATGTTCACGACCGCGAAGAGCGCAAGGTTCGATGCCTCGGCCGGGTCACCGACATAGCTCGGGTTCGCGCTGGTGGCAGTGGCCACGCGGTTCTGCGCAGTAAACGCCTCGGTCATATCGTTCTGCGGCAAATCCGACTCGACCATCGAGCTGTAGAAGCTGATCGACTCGACTTCGAAGGCGCCGACCGCGATGCCCGATTTCTCCATGAACGGCAGCGATCCGTCGAAGCCGTAGACCGCGGCAGCGGCGCGCTCGATCGCATCGTCCTGGCCGTCAAGCTCGTTCGCGGCGGTCAGAGCCATCTGATCGGCATAGGCCTGCAGCTGGGTGTGCGTGTAGTAGACACGGCCGCTATCCAGAACCAGCCCGGCCGTGCCGAACAAAAGCAGAGAAAAGATGATAATCTGCATTGTCACCGACCCGCGTTGGTCGGAAGCGAACTGCGTTACACGGCTGCGTACTTTGGAGTACGCCTTGCGAACAAGGTCGGCGCACAAATTCGTCATCTCCGGAACTCCCGAGTTCTCACTTCTTCTTTGGCGGTCACACACGGAGAATCACGACACTCGATCCCAACCGTGGCAACGCCCCCGGGGTTTCTTTTTGTTTAAAATTGTGTGGATATTGCGGCCAACATTGTGTGCATTTTGAGGGGCTTACTCAACCTAATGGCGACTTACACGGCGCTTTGCACTTTGCAAAATCGTGAGCAGGCAGAAGCACTTGGCGAGGCGATGGAGATTCTGGACCCTGCGCCGACCGGTGTGGGCGTGTTCGAGATCGAGGACGGCTCCGGCACCTGGGAGGTTGGCGGCTATTTCGTCGAGAAACCGGACATCGCCGGGCTTGCGCTCCTGTCCACAATGCACGGGGCTGGCGACTTTGCCGTCAGCCGGGTCGACGACCGCGACTGGGTTGCGCAGGTGCGGCGCGAGTTGCATCCCGTCGCTGCCGGGCGGTTCACGGTCTACGGGGCTCACGACAGCCATCGCATCGGTGTGCACCGCATTGGATTGCGGATCGAAGCGGCGATGGCTTTCGGCACCGGGCACCATGGCACGACGCGCGGTTGTCTCGTGCTGTTCGATCGCTTGCTCAAGCGCGGGTTCCGACCCATGCGCGCGGCCGATGTCGGCTGCGGGACAGGCGTTCTGGCGATGGCGGCGGCGCGTGCGGTCAGGGCGCGCTGCGTTGCGACCGATCTTGATCCGGTCGCGGTGGCGACGGCGCGGGAGAACATGCGCGCCAACCAGGCCGGTGCCCTCGTGCAGGTCGGGCAGGCCGCGGGCCTGCGCAGCGATCTGCATCGGGCAGCCGCGCCGTATGATCTCGTCTTTGCAAACATCCTTGCAGCGCCGCTCAAGCGGATGGCACCGCAGATCGCGCATCATCTCGCACCGGGAGGGTTTGCAATCCTGTCCGGGCTGCTGACAGCGCAAACGACTGGGGTCGAGGCCTGGTATCGCGGCCATGGCCTGATCGCGGTCGACCGTGTCACCTTGGGGGAGTGGACCAGCCTGCTGATGCGCCGGATCGAAAAATATCGCTGCTGAACGCAAAACGGCCGCCCGGGCAGGGGCGGCCGTTGGATCCTCTGAAAAGCATGGATCAGAGCTTGTGGATGTCCGCGCGGCTGATGCCGATATCGTCCAGCTGGCGATCGGTCAGCGCCGACAGCTGCGCGACGGTGCTGCGGTGCAGCCATGCGTCCTTGACCCAGCCGGTGACGCGGGCGACCAGCGATTGTTCGCTGGTGTCAACATCGGCCAGCGTGACGCCAAGGTCTTCGCGAACGGCGGGCGACATCGCACGCATGTCGGTGGCGCGTGCGCCAACGAACGGTGCCGAAACAGCCGAAATGATCTTGTAGATGGTGATGGCGCCAAAAGGCGCACGGCGCGCAGAAACTTGCACAAACTCGGTCATTGCCATGGCGGCATCTCCTCTGGTTGCGTACGGGCCGATCCCGTACCTTCCGGGACGCTGCAGATAGGGCCGGCGCGACCTCTGCACAAATGCAATAAGTGCATGCGAGATATGCGCTTTCTGCATGTCACGATTAACTCTGAAAAGCGACATGAAGGCGTCGCTTTTCGGCCATTTCGCCGTCGCAATGGCTGGTCTTTGTTCTCGTTTCGTGCTAGCCGTTGAAAAAAGATAAAGAGAGGGCAGACATTTCGTGCGCGTGATTGGCTTCGATCCCGGCCTGCGCCGGACAGGATGGGGCGTCGTGGTCTCCGAGTCGGGGCGCTTGCGCCATGTTGCTCACGGCACCTGCACGACCGGGGCCGGCGATCTGGCGACCCGTCTGGCGGATCTGCATGAGCAGATCGACCGCGTGGTGACGGCGCATGCCCCGGATACCGCGGCGGTCGAGCATACCTTTGTCAACAAGGACGCAGCCGGGACGCTGAAGCTGGGGCAGGCGCGGGCGATCTCGCTTCTTGTGCCGGCTCAGCACGGCATCCCAGTCGCCGAGTATGCGCCGAATGCGGTCAAGAAAGCGGTGGTCGGCGTCGGCCACGCCGACAAGCGCCAGATCCAGCATATGATCGCAATGCTGCTGCCGGGCGTGTCGGTCAACGGGGCCGATGCCGCCGATGCCCTGGCGATTGCCGTTTGCCACGCCTGGACCGCGGGGACCGGCGCCCGGGTCGCCGCAGCTTTGGGAGCGGGGGCATGATCGGGAAGGTCTCCGGCCGGGTCGATTACAAAGCCGAGGATCACGTGCTGATCGAGGCGGCGGGGGTCGGCTATATTGTATACTGTGCGCCAGCGACGCTGGGGGCCTTGCCCGGACCCGGTGAGCCAGCCGCGCTCTACACCGATATGGTCGTCCGTGAAGACCTGATGCAGCTGTATGGATTTCGCACATTGGCCGAGCGCGAATGGCACCGGTTGCTGGTGTCGGTTCAGGGTGTCGGTGCGAAGGTGTCGTTGGCGATCCTCGGGGCGATGGGGATGGCCGGGCTCAGCCGGGCGCTTGCGGCAGGGGATGCCAATGCGGTGCGGGCCGCGCCGGGCGTTGGCCCGAAGCTGGCAACCCGGATCGTGACCGAGTTGAAGGGCAAGGCGCCTGCGATGATGGCCATGACCGCCCGAGACAGCCAGGCGGCCATGCCCGTGACCGGGCAGAGCGACGCGGACGCGCCGCCCCCTTCGCCTGCGGCTCAGATGGCCGCATCGCCCCCGTCCGAGGACCTGCGCCAGGTGACGGCCGCCGCGGACGCGGTGTCGGCCCTGGTCAATCTCGGCTATGACCGTGTGGAAGCTGCGGCTGCGGTCGCCGAGGCCGACGAGGATGGCGCCGCGGACGAAGGCGCCTTGATCAAGGGGGCGCTGAAGGTATTGGGGAAGAATCTCGCGTGATGTCAGATGGTTGAGCCTGATCCTTTGGTCCGCGCGGAGCCGCTCATCGACGATGCGCCGGAGCGTGCGTTGCGCCCGCAGGCCCTGTCGGATTTCACCGGTCAGGCGGAGGCGCGGGCCAATCTGGCGGTGTTCATCGAAGCGGCCCGGCGGCGTGGCGAGGCGATGGATCACCTGCTGTTCTATGGGCCGCCGGGACTGGGCAAGACGACGCTGGCGCAGATCGTGTCGCGCGAACTGGGCGTGAACTTTCGCATGACGTCCGGGCCTGTCATCGCCAAGCCGGGAGATCTGGCGGCGGTGCTGACCAATCTCGAAGCGCGAGACGTCCTCTTTATCGATGAAATTCATAGGCTTAGCCCGGTTGTCGAAGAAATTCTCTACCCGGCGATGGAGGATTTTGAACTGGATCTGGTGATCGGCGAAGGCCCTGCCGCGCGGACCGTCCGGATTGATCTCGCGCCCTTCACGCTGATCGGGGCGACGACGCGTCTGGGTCTGCTGACGACACCATTGCGGGACCGGTTTGGAATTCCCGTGCGGCTGGAATTCTATACAGTTCAGGAGCTTAGCGCCATTGTCTCACGTGCTGCCAGGCTGATGGATCTGGACGCGGATGCGGACGGTGTGGCCGAAATCGCCCGGCGGGCGCGGGGCACGCCCCGGATCGCAGGGCGGTTGCTGCGCCGGGTCGCGGACTTCGCGATTGTCGAGACAGGCGGCAAGGTCACCAGGGAACTCGCCGCCAAGGCGCTGCACCGTTTGGGTGTGGACGACATCGGGCTCGACAGCGCGGATAGGCGCTATCTGTCTGTAATCGCAGAACATTATGGTGGAGGTCCGGTCGGTGTCGAGACGATGGCGGCGGCCCTGAGCGAGGCCCGAGACGCCATCGAGGAGGTCATCGAGCCCTATCTGATGCAGGCGGGCATGGTCGCCCGAACGCCCCGTGGCCGGATGCTGACCGAGGGCGCATGGCGGCATCTTGGTCTGACCCCGCCCGCCAAACCGGGGCAGGCGGATCTGTTCGACGACGGGTAACGGGCCGGGAAACAGGCGTATGGCAGCCGTATGGCACCTGTACCGACACGGCATGGCTCGTGTATGGCTTGCGAATGTCAGCTGTACCGACGCCGACTCGCCCCAACTTGACCGACAAGATCCGCTCCCATGATTGACCAGAGCGAATGGATTACCGGCTTATTCACCCGCCGCGACGGGGCGTTTCGCTTTGCACGGTGGGCGCGGCCTCTGGCTCCCGTGATCGTCGGCACCAACGACGAGGGCTGCCGGATCTTCGAGGACGGCATCCGGGCAGTGGCGCGGATCGCGGGGCTCGAGGTGGCGGAGATGGACCCGGACCTCGGCGCGAACTTCATGGTGTTCCTCGTCAACGACTGGGCCGAACTGACGGAAGCACCGAACCTGATCCGGCTGATCCCGAACCTCGCGGAGCTGATCGCAACCCTGAGCGAGCATGGGGCGAACCAGTATCGGGTGTTCAATTTCGACGAGGCGGGCGCGCTGAGGCTCTGCATCACGCTCCTCTGCTATGACGATGAGTTGCAACGGATTTCCGCTCAGACGCTGGCGGTCGGGCAGGCGTTCCAGGGGATGCTGCTCTGGTCCGATGCGGCGTTCATGGACGAAAGCCCGATCGCGATCACCGATGACGGGCTCTGCGTGGTCAAGCCGGTCTATGCCGACCTGTTGCGGGCGGCCCATGATCCGGTTCTGCCCGCGGTGGCCGATGATGCCGCGTTTGCGCTGCGTCTGGCGGCGCGGCTGACGGTGACCGAGGTGCCGGAGGGCGCAGCGGATGCATGAGACGGCGGTTCGGGTCTATTACGAGGACACCGATTTCGGCGGCGTCGTCTATTACGCCAACTATCTCAAGTTCATCGAGCGCGGGCGGACCGAGCTGCTCCGCAATCACGGCATCGATCAGGTCGCGCTGAAAGCGGCGGGTCTGGTCTTCGTGGTCCGGCGTCTGGCGGCGGAGTATCTCTCGCCGGCGCGGTTCGATGATCTGCTGGTGGTCGAGACCCGGATCACCGAGGCGCGCCATGCCTCGGTCGCCATGGCCCAGAGAGTGCTGCGCGGCGGCACACCGCTGTTCACGGCCGAGGTTCTGATTGCCACGATGGATGCGACAGGACGCCCCGCCCGTCTGCCGCCGGAGATCCGGGCAAAATTCGTAGAAGGTGTGCAGAGCTCTTGACGACAGCGCGGCGCGCGACGAATTGCCAAGGATCAAAAATGTCGTGAAACGGTCGATATTTTCGTCCGGATCGCGCATAAGGACCGAGCTGGTCCGCGAGAGAGTCAGATCATCTGGCCAGGCGGGCACGGTCGAGCGGGACAGAACGGGACGGGCGTATGGGCATTCTTGCCGGGATTGGTATGGGCGTTGCCGTGGCGGCACAGGCGGCGCTCTCGGAACAGGCTGTGGGACCGGCGACGTCGGCCAGCGATATCGACTTCTCTGCGTGGGGCATGTTCGTGCGTGCCACCCTGACCGTCAAGATCGTGATGGTGCTGCTGGTGCTGGCGAGCTTCTGGTCCTGGGCGATCATGATCGAGAAATGGCTGGCCTTCACGCGGTTGAAACGCCTGAGCGCGCGGTTCGAGGATGGATTCTGGTCGGGCCAGCCGCTCGACGATCTGTTCGACCGGGTCTCGGGCAAGGCGCGTGCGCCGATCGAGCGGGTCTTCGTGGCCGGGATGACCGAATGGCGCCGCAGTTTCTCGGACTCAGGGATGATCCCGGGCACCGAGCAGCGGGTCGACCGGGCGATGAACGTCGCCATCGCGCGCGAGAGCGAGGCGATCAACAAGCGCCTGTCGTTCCTGGCCACCGTGGGATCGGTCTCGCCCTTCGTGGGGCTCTTCGGGACCGTCTGGGGCATCAAGCACTCGTTCGAGTCGATCGCGACCCAGCAGAACACAAACCTCGCCGTCGTGGCGCCCGGCATCGCCGAGGCGCTTTTGGCCACGGCCATCGGTCTTTTGGCGGCAATTCCGGCGGTGATGGCGTATAATAAGCTAAACTCGGATGCGGGCGGTCTGACCGGCGCGCTCGAGAATTTCGCCGATGAGTTTTCGACCATCCTGGCGCGTCAGATTGGCCGGCAGGGCAAGGAGGTCCGCTGATGGGTGCCTCGATCCAGTCCTCGGGCGGTGGCGGCGGGCGCGGGCGGCGCCGGTCACGCCAGGCTGCTGCGCCGATGTCCGAGATCAATGTGACCCCGTTCGTCGATGTCATGCTGGTGCTGCTGATCATCTTCATGGTCGCTGCGCCTCTGCTGACCGTTGGGGTTCCTTTGAACCTGCCGAAGACCAACGCCAATGCCCTGCCGACCGAGCAGGAAGAGCCGCTGACCGTGAACATCGACGCGCAGGGGATCGTCTATCTTCAGAAGACGCCGGTCGAGATCGAGACGCTGCCTGCGAAACTGGCCGCAATCCGCGAGGCGCGCGGCGACGAGCCGGGCGCTGGCAAGGCCTATCTCCGCGCCGATGGCGCCGTCGTCTACGATACCGTGGCGCGGGTGATGGCTATCCTGCGCACCTCGGGCTTTGCTTCCATCGGCATGGTGACGGATCAGGCGGATCCGGGATCGGTTCAGGCCGTTCCTGCGTCGGAGGCGCAGCAATAGGATGCGCACAGGCGCCTCCATATCGGGTGGCCTGCATGCGGCGCTCTTGATCGCGGCGATCTTTGGCACGGACTGGTTTTCGTCTGGTTCGGCCGAGCCGCTGCTGATCACCGAGATCGAGATGGTCGACGGCACCGAGTTCGATGCTGCGCTCTCGACGGCGCCGGTTGTCCCGAATGAAGGTCCGTCCGAGCTGAGCGAACCGGCCGAGGAGGTCGCAGCGCCGCAAGAGGTCGACCAGCCCGAAGATGCAGCGACCGAGACCGAGATCGCCGAGCTTCAACCGACCGAGCCGCCGGAGCCGCGCCCGGACCGCCCCGAGATCAACATCCCTCCGCCGCCGACCAACATCCCGACAGAAGCACCGCGTCCCTCCGATGCCTTGGTGCCGATCATCGACGAGCTGGACAATCAGGCGCAGGAAGCCGAGAGCCCGCCTTCGACCGAGCCGGTGCAGCCGCTTGCCTCGCGCGCGCCGGTCCCTGGGCCGAAGCCAACCCCGCCCCCCGAGCCGGAGCCTGAACCCGAGCAGGAAGAAAAGCCTGAACCGGTCGAGGCGCAGACGGCGGAGGCGGAGGCTGAAAAGCCCAAGGAGCCGGAGCCTGAACCGGATCAGCGCCCGGATCCCGAAACCGAGATTGCCCAGACGCCCGAGGCCCCTGAAGGCCCGGCTCCACAACAGGCGAAACTGCCGCTGGCCAAACCGGCGGAGCTTGCCGCCGCGGCCCGCGCCGCATCGGCCCAGGAGCAGCAGCAGGTCGCCGCCGCGGCAAAACCGCAGGAGAACGCCAAGCCCAAGCGTGGCAATTCCGGCGGCTCGACCGCGGTCAAAGGGCCAAAGCTGAACCGGGGCGAGAAGAACGCGCTCAGGCTCGGCATCAAGAAGCACTACGTTTATGGTGGCGACCGCTCGGATCGCTCGCTCAGGGTGACGATCCGGGTCAAGCTGAACCAGGACGGCACGATCGACGGCAAGCCGGTACAGCGCCGCGCCAAGGGCGGCACGGCCGCCTCGCAGCGCGCTGTCTTTCAGGCGGGGCGCCGCGCGCTGATCAAAGCGGCGAATGCCGGTGAGTTCCGCCGCCTGCCAGCCAACAAGTATAACAGATGGAAGGTGATCGACGTCGTCTTCACCGCCACGAATATCGGAGGAGTGTCCTAGTGAGCCATGTGATTTCGGGGGTGCAGAGGGCCCTGATGCTGCTCGCCATGGTGATGGCGGGCCCAGTTGCTGCACAGGCGCAGGACGAGGACAGCGGCTGCGATGTCGGGGACGTCACCTGTATCATCGTCGATCCCGGTGCATTCCGCCCCATGCCGATTGCCATCGCGGCCTTCGTCGCGCCGCCTGAACTGGCGCAGCGCGCGGGCGACATTCGTGCCGTGGTCGAGGCGGATCTGGAAAGCTCGGGGCTGTTCGAGATCGTGCCCGAGGACGCCCATATCGAGAAGATCACCAATTTCGATCTGGTCCCGCAATTTGCCGACTGGCGTGCGGTCAACGCGGCGGCGCTGATCACGGGATCGCTCACACAAGCGTCCGATGGCCGCCTCGTTGCGCAGTTCCGGGTCTTTGACACCGAGGCGGAGGAGCAGCTCAACGGGCTTCAGATCCTTGCCGATCCCGGCGACTGGCGCCGGGTCGGGCACAAGATCGCGGATGGCTCGTATACCGAGTTGACGGGCGAGGGGCCCTATTTCGACAGCCGCGTGGTCTTCGTGGCCGAGAGCGGGCCGAAGGGCGATCGCCAGAAGCGTCTGGCGGTGATGGATCAGGACGGTGCGAATGTCCGGTTCCTGCCGGCCACATCGGGTCTGGTGCTCAGCCCCCGGTTCTCGCCGAACGATCAGTTGATCCTCTACATCTCGTACAATTCGGGCCAGCCCGAGGTGTATCTGCTGAACCTCGACACGAACCAGCGCGAGCGGCTTGGGTCCTTTCCGGGCATGAGTTTCGCACCGCAGTTCTCGCCCTCGGGGAACGAGGTCGTGTTCTCGGTCGCGCAGGATGGCAACACGGATATCTACGCGATGAACCTTGGCTCGCGCCAGCGCCGTCGCTTGACACGCTCGCCGTCGATTGAAACGTCACCAAGCTACAGCCCCGATGGCAGCCAGATCGTCTATGAGAGCGATCGGGCCGGACGCCAGCAGCTCTACATCATGCCCTCGGGCGGCGGCGAGGGACGGCGGATCAGCTTTGGTCAGGGCTCCTATGCCTCGCCAGTCTGGTCGCCCAAGGGGGATCTGATCGCCTTCACCAAGATCCAGGGCGGGCGCTTCAGCGTCGGGGTCATGCGCCCGGACGGCTCGGAGGAGCGGATCCTGGACGCGGGCTTCGTGATCGACGGGGCAACCTGGGCGCCGAATGGGCGGGTGCTGATGTACTATTCGGAAGGCGCGGGTGCCCGGGGCACCAGCCAGATCCGGTCGATCGATGTGACCGGTATCAACAAGAGGCGGGCGCAGACGCCCGGTGCGGCATCCGATCCCTCGTGGTCGCCGCTCAGAAAGTGATCACGAAACTGCGAACGCAGGGGCCGGGATATCGGCGACTGAGGCTTGAGAAACGCGTTTCAAAGGCGTAACGGAATGTCAGATCTGGTACGGGACGGGTTCTTGCACCCGAACCAACAGGCGCAGATACTGCAACCGGAGGGAGACACCGCCAACGGGAGCATCGATCCCTCGGGCGGGTGGACGTGAGACAGGCAAGGAGAGACATTCAATGAAATTCGCGACGATCGCGGCGGTAGCCGCAGTTCTGACGCTGGCCGCATGTGCCGATGACGAGCAACCCGAGGCGCAGACCGGTGGCAACACCGGCGGCACCTCGGCCGGCGGACCGGCTGCGGGCAGCCAGGCCGAGTTCACCCAGGTCGTGGGTGACCGGGTCTTTTTCGCGACGGACCAGCACACGCTGGACAGCCAGTCGCGCTCGACCCTGACCGGTCAGGCCCGGTGGCTGCAGCAATATGGCGGCTACAATGTCACCGTCGAAGGCCATGCGGATGAGCGCGGCACGCGGCAGTACAACCTCGCGCTTGGTGCACGCCGGGCCAATTCGGCACGCCAGTTCCTCGTCAGTCAGGGTGTCCCGGCAAACCGCCTCAGAGCTGTCAGCCTTGGCAAGGAGCGCCCCGTCGCGCTCTGCTCGAACGAAAGCTGCTGGTCGCAGAACCGCCGCAGCGTGAGTGTGCTGTCCGGCTCGCCTTCGAGCTGAGGCGGGGGCGCGGACCTGACGGCCATGGGGCGTAGCCAAGCCCCGGGCCAACCCGGTCCGGACGCTGCCAGCGGAACTCTGGGGAGAATGACATGAGAAGATTGACGACCCTGGGGGCTCTGGGTCTGGCTGTCGTGATCGGCGTCGGATCCGGCGCGACCGTGCTGGCACAGACAACGTGGAGCGGGTCTTCCTCGCCGGAGGACCTGCGCTATCGGCTGGATATTCTGGATGCGGAACTTGCTGACATCCGGGCTCGTCTTGGCGGTGCCGCCGGTGCGGCGCCTTCGGTCTCGCCGGGTGGCGGCGTCGATCCGGGGATCGAACTCGAGCTGCAACGGCTGACCAATCAGGTCGAGCAGTTGCAGAACCAGCTGAACCAGATCGCGGCGGACGCAACGCGGCGCTTCTCTGATATCGAGTTCCGCCTGCGCGAGTTGGAGGGGCTGGATACCGATGACATTCCTGACCAGCCGCTCGGCGGGCAGCAGGGGCAGGCCCTCGCCCCCGGTGTGCAGCCTTTCGGTGTGCCGGGAACGGGACCGGACTTGCAGCCGAATACACCGGGAGCCGGTCCGCGTCCGCGGGCGGTGACAGGCGTTTCGGTCGCCGAACGGGGCGATCTGGATCGCGCGGTCGACGATGTGAACAAGGGCCGGTTCGATCAGGCCGAGGACCGTCTGCGCCGGTTCATCAACGATTACCCCGGCAGTCCGCTGCAAGGCGATGCCTGGTACTGGCTGGGTGAGAGCCAGTTCGTGCGCGGTCTGCACTCTGATGCGGCGCGCAGCTATCTCAACGGCTATCAGTCGGACGAGATCGGCCCGCAGGCGCCGCTGAACCTCTACAAGCTTGGGGTCACGCTGGGCCGTCTGGGCGAGTTGAACGCGGCCTGTCAGACGCTGCGCCAGGTGCGCTCGCAGTTCCCGAACGGTCCGAGCGACGTTCTGAGCCGCGCCGACGCCGAGGCCGACACCCTGACCTGTGGCTGACGGACCCACGGGTCCCGACGCCACCTTTTGCGCTGCCTCTGCCGCGTTCGACAGCCTTGTACGCGGGGCCTCGGTCGGTGTGGCCGTGTCGGGCGGCTCCGATTCCATGGCGCTGCTGGCACTGTTGCATCGCTGGGCCGACGGCCGGGATGTCCGCATTTCAGCGGCCACGGTCGACCATGGTCTGCGGGTCGAGGCCCGTGCCGAAGCCGAGAGGGTTGCGGCGTTCTGCGCATCGCGCGGGATCCGTCACGAGATCCTGACGCTGGGCGATCTCTCCGGTCCGGGCAATCTGTCTGCCAGGGCGCGCGACGCACGCTATGCGGCCCTGACGGCACACTTCCTTCCACAAGGGTGCGTCACGGACGCACCCTACGAAACCAGCGCTGACGCCGTAGGGTGCGTCCGTGACGCACCCTTGGTGCTGCTAGGGCATACGATGGATGATCAGGCCGAGACGGTTCTGATGCGCCTTGCCCGCGGCTCGGGGGCCGAGGGGCTTTCAGCCATGGCACCCGAGCGCCATGCCCATGGGATCAGATGGGTTCGGCCTTTGCTGGCGCTGAGACGCGATGCACTCAGGGACTGGCTCAGGGCCGAGGGGATCGCCTGGATCGACGATCCGACCAACGCCGATCCGCGCTATGACCGGGTCAAGGCGCGCCGCGCTCTGGAGGCGCTTACCCCGCTGGGACTGACGGCCGAAGGGGTGGCGGACACCGCGGCGCGGCTCGCCCGCCAGTCTGAGGTTCTGAGAACTGCTGCGACCGAGCTGAGCGCTGCTGCCGTCTCTCCGGGGCCGCTCTGGTCCTGGCAGATCGACC
>JBCBOR010000027.1:0-51868 GCA_039821125.1 Pseudomonadota bacterium | reverse complement strand
GTTGTAAAGTCCTTTCACCGGTGACGATAATGACGGTAGCCGGAGAAGAAGCCCCGGCTACCGTCACTATCGTCACCGGTGAAAGAGCTTTACAACCCTAAGGCCTTCATCGCTCACGCGGCATGGCTGGATCAGGCTTGCGCCCATTGTCCAAGATTCCCCACTGCTGCCTCCCGTAGGAGTCTGGGCCGTGTCTCAGTCCCAGTGTTGCTGATCATCCTCTCAAACCAGCTATGGATCGTCGACTTGGTAGGCCGTTACCCCACCAACTATCTAATCCAACGCGGGCCGATCCTTTGCCGATAAATCTTTCCCCCGTAGGGCACATACGGTATTAGCTGCCGTTTCCAGCAGTTGTTCCGTAGCAAAGGGCACGTTCCCACGCGTTACTAACCCGTCCGCCGCTCCCTCCGAAGAGAGCGCTCGACTTGCATGTGTTAGGCCTGCCGCCAGCGTTCGTTCTGAGCCAGGATCAAACTCTCAAGTTGAAATTGCGCAAGCGCAATTCTTGACGTTCGAACCTTCGCACATCGTCATTGTTTGTCTCGATGTGTCCATGTTCCCAAGGAACAAGAACCACACCAAGCAATGAAGCTGACTAGAGTTATCATCGGACTTCGCCCTGATGCGCTACCGCCTTCGGCTACTTGAGCGCATCAGCACTCAAAACCTCAGCGAAGCTCAGGCAAACCCTAAACTCCCGATATGCTACGGTCCGTCCGTCGTATGACAGACCAAACCGCCCACATATCCCTTCAATCTCAGTCACTTGTCAAAGAGCGGCTTCCTTTCGGAAGCAAACGGCGGCGAAGCGTTTTGAACGCGCCCCGCCGCCGGTGAGCGCGGGATATAGGCAGATTCGATTCCGGGTGCAACAGGTTTTTTGGCAAAATCCACACCTAACGAAAAACGCTGTGGATAAGCGCTCAGCGCCCCCCAGATGTGCCCCTCTGCATCCCGAAGAGACACAAGAGACCGAGGGCAAGCATCACCAGCATGCCCGCAGGCACGACCATCGGATCCTCGTGCGGCAGAAAACCCGCCACCTGCGTCGTCAGGGCCGCGAGCAGAAACTGACTGAACCCAAGCAGCCCCGATGCCGCTCCTGCCCGGTCCGGAGCGCTTGCCACCGCGCCGGCCATGGCGTTCGGTACCGCCAGCCCCGCGCCGAAGGACTGGATCATCCCGGGCATGAACAGAACCAGCGGATCGGAAACACCGGCCAGCAACAGGGCTATGGACAAACCGGGTCCCGCGACCGCCAACAGCGCGCCAAAGGGCAGAACACGCTCGGCGCCGAACTTTGCCGTGATCGGACCGCATACAAAATTCGTGATCATGTACATGCCCGACAGGAGCATGAAGTAGAGGCCATAGGCCGCCGGACCGCGTCCAAAAGCGTCCTGCATGACATAAGGTGTGATGCCGACGAAGTAATAGAACCCGGCCAGGGAACACGCTGCGTACCCGGCATGGCGCAGGAACGCGGCGCGGCCGCCGATCACCACAAATCCGCCAAGCATATCGCTCACACGGCGCGCGCCGCCGCCCGGTGCACTCTCGGCCAAGCCCGCCCGGGTCCAGATCACCAGCCCAAGGCAGAGCAGCGCCGAGAGCCAAAAGATCCCCCGCCAGCCCACCCCCTCGACCACGAGGCCAGACAGTGTCGGCGCCACCATCGGGGCCGCGACCATGACTGCAGTGATCTGGCCGATGACGCCCGCAGAGCGCTCGGACCCGAAGATGTCTTGCGCCACTGCCCGGGCCAGGACCATGCCCGCCGCCCCGCCGGCAGCCTGCAACAGTCGCCCAAGCACCGCGACCCAAAGCTCGGGCGCGAGCGCAGCCATGGCGGATCCTCCCGCGGCCAGCGCCAGTCCGGCCAGCATCACCGGCACCCTGCCATAGCGGTCTGACAACGGCCCCCAGATCAGGGTCGCAATCGCCATGGCGACGAGCGACAGGGACAGCATCAACTGAGCCGACGCTGCCGACACCTCGAAATCGCGCGATATCTCTGGCAAAGCCGGGCTGAGCGCGTGCAGCGTAAACGGCCCGATGGCCGTGACAGCGGCCAAGAGCAGGATCAGCGCCGGGCGCCCGCCGCCCTGCCCTGCAAGCGCCTCTGACGTATCGCTCCCGGCGCTCAGTGATGTGCCTCCACCGGAGGGATGATCGCGCCAATGACCGCGAGCACGCCCGCCAGCGCCGTCATCGACACCGGAAACCCGGTGAAGAGCCCGAAGCCGAAGGCGTAGACCATGCCAACCGCCGACAGCACCAGCAAGATCGCGGCAATCGCCGGACGGCTCGGCGCCATGGCCCCACCGGCAATCGCCAGGATGGGCGCTGTGAACGCGAATATCTTGAGCAGCGTCGGGTCCATCATCGCCTCGCCGATCCCGGCCTCTCGGGCGGCCTCGGTCACCTCGGCGTAATTCTCGTCAAACCACGCAAAGAGGTAGCCGAAAAACCCGACGACCATCCCGGCGATCCCGCCGATCACTCCCAGCACTGCCGCTGCCATACGCATCGCAACCCTCCGTAATTCCGGGCGGACCTTGCCCCGAAGCCTCGAAAGGAGCAACCCGGCTTATCCGGTTCCTTAACGCAGCTCTGCCATAGGAACCCTTGACCAATCCACCAGAGAAGGCCACGTCCGCCGGATGTCCATCACCGCGCCAAAACCGCCCTCCGACCGGCCACGCCCGGCTCCGCCCCCACGGATCGTCTGGATCATGGTCGGCGCCTTCGCGCTGATCGAAGGGGCGTTACAACTCGCGGATCTCGGTATCCTGCCGATCGAGCTTCGGGTCGAGACCTATATCCTGTTTGCCTTTTGGGATCAGTATTTCGACGGGGTTCTGGATGGTCGGACGGTCCCGGTCGAATTCTGGTCGTCTCTTGTCACCCATGCATTCCTGCATGGCGGTGCGGTGCATCTTCTTTTGAACGGGGCGATCTTCTTAGGCATTGGCGGGATGCTCGCCCATGTCCTCGGCCCTGTCCGATTCATTGTGCTGTTCGTGATCTGCGCCATCGGAGGAGCGCTTGCCTTCGGCATCATCGCGACATTCCAGGGGCCGCTGGTCGGCGCATCGGGCGCGATATTCGGATTTCTCGGCGCATTGAAGCGGTACGAGTGGAAGTACATCCAGAAGACCGGCATCTCGGCAGACAGGTTCTGGCGCACGATCGCCGGTCTCGCCGCGATCAACGTGCTTCTGGCTTTCGTCCCGCTGGGCGGCGGGGGCATCGCATGGCAAGCCCATCTCGGCGGCTTCATCGCCGGGTTCCTGATCGCGCCTGTGCTCGCACCCCGGTTCGCAGCACCCTCGCCGATCTGATCCTGCCGCGTCAGAGCAAGGCGGCCTGTACATCCTTGGTCCAGCCGACATGGATCGTGCCGCCGGCCAGGACAACCGGGCGTTTGATCAGCGTCGGGTGGTCGGCCAGCAAACCCACGGCATCCGCGTCCTTGCGCGCCCGCGTCGCTTCATCCAGCCCCCGCCACGTGGTCGAGCGGGTGTTGACCAGCGCCTCGCCGTGCTCCGCGACCCAGGCGGACAGATCCCCGGCCGGGACGCCATCGGCGCGCACATCGCGGACGGTGACGGCATGCCCCGCTGCCTCCAGCGCCTTGATCGCCTTCCGGCACGTATCACAGGTCTTCAGACCAAAAAGCGTCACGTCCATCGCGCAGCAGCCTCCCCGTTCAGTGGCCCGGTTCAGGAGCGCGGCGAACCGAACACAGTTGCGCTATCTCGCCAGAGCTTCTCACAAATTTCACTTTGAGTGATGTGGGAACTGCTTCTAAATGCCGGTGCGGGGGCGCGCAACAGGGGACCGGTATGCCGATCTTCAATATAGCGATCATCGCCTTCGACGATGTCGATCCCGCCATCAGCACCAGCGAGACCGTGGGCATCACGGGCACGTTCACCATCGCGGCAGGGGCAACCCAGATCCCGATACGTGTGGATGATGACGATGATGAGTTCGATGACGGTTTTATCGACCCGCCTGGCAACTCGACCGCCAACAACAACCAGCTTCTTGCTGATCCCGTCACGGTGAATGGGACCACCTTTGCGGCAGGCAGCCAGATCGAGCTGGAGTTCTCCGTCACGACGACCGATGGGGACACGTTCTTTATCGTCCGGATCGACGGGGTGAATGTCGGCCTCGCCTCGCCGGACGCGTTGCCGACCGATGGTCTGACCTTTACCGTCGACAGTTCCGACGATGGGCAGGAGACCCCCTATGACACGATCTTCTGTTTTGCCGCAGGAACGCACATCGCCACGCCGGAAGGCGAGCGCTTGATCGAGACACTGCGCGCCGGGGATTGGGTCTCGCTTTACAACGGACCGACCGCGATGGTCCGCTGGGTCGGCATCCGACACTTCAGCCCCTCTGCCCTCAGGCTCGATCCCGATTTGCGCCCGATCCGGATCAAACGAGGCGCCCTTGGCAACGCGCGCGATCTGTATGTCTCGCCACAACACCGGATGCTTTTGACCGACTGGCGTGCCTCGCTGATGTTCGGCGAACAGGAGGTGCTGGCACCGGCAAAATCGCTGCTCAATGACGACACAATCCAGCAGGTCTGCCCGGCGGACGGGATTACCTATGTGCACCTCCTGTTCGACCGGCACGAGATCGTTTCAGCCGAAGGCATCCCGAGCGAGAGCTTCCACCCCGGCGAGGTCGTTGTCAGCACTCTCGATGACACCACCCGCAACGAACTCCTGCGGCTGTTCCCGGAACTCGAGGACGGCATGATGACCAACCGGCCTCCGGCCCGCCGGATCCTGCGCCCCTTCGAGGCGCGGGCGCTGATGGCCTCATAACCGTGTCGGCCGCACCCTGTCTCAGGCAGGCATGATCTTGATCACGAAGTTGTCGACGATGAACAGGGTGACGCCAAAGACGATCATCGCGATCCCGACCCACAGCCATTTGCCGCCGGTGTTGCGCGCCGTCCAGATGTTGAAGATCCCGAGCATGACTGCAAAGCCGCTCAGGAACAGTGTCTTGTCCATCTTCTATCCCTCCCCCAGGGCCGTCTGAAATTCGCGCCATTCACCGGCGGACATGCCCGAGGTTTCCTGCGTCACGGCCTCGCCCGCCAGCATTTTCTTCAGGCATGCCATGGCGGGGCCCGAGAACTGCACCGCGTTGAGCCGGTAATCCTCGAATGCCGCATAGGCCGCTGGCACCCAGGCCTTGGCGATCTCGCACATCGCGTCCGCATAGACGCGTATTTCATATTGCGCATGAGGATCGGCCCGCAGGCGCAGGAAATGAAAGAGATTATGCAGGTCGATCTTCCAGTACCACTGGGTGTAGATGTTCGCCGGCAGGTTCATCCTGGCGAGTTCCCGCGCCAACCCCTGCTGGCCATCCTGCGACAGCATCGCCTCGTAGTGGTCATAGGACCGGCCTGCATCTGTCTTCAGCATCTCGAGGACCTTCTCGGCTTCCTCCCCCTCCAGCACCGCGCCGCGGCCCTGATTGTTGACGGTGGATTGCGCCGCCAGATGCTCGGGCGCGGGGATGTAGAACTCGCGGTCCAGGATCGAATAGCGCGCCGAATATTCGTTCACGTTCGCCGTGCGGTGCCGGATCCACTGACGTGCGGCGAAGACCGGCAGTTTGACGTGCAGCTTGATCTCGCACATCTCGAACGGGGTCGAGTGCCAGTGCCGCATCAGGTAGCGGATGAGGCCGCTGTCATCGCGCGCCTTTTTCGTTCCCGCTCCATAACTTACACGCGCCGCCTGAACGATCGCCGCATCGTCACCCATATAGTCGATCACCCGAACGAACCCATGGTCCAGCACCGGGATCGCGTTCAGCAACCGGTCCTCCATCGCTGCCACGGTCGGGCGCGCGGTTGTCGCAGTCACGGCCCGGGCGGCGTCGATTTCAGCTTGCTGCTCGGGCGAAAGGGGCATTGTCTGGTCTCCGGACGGGGCTGGCGGCGAGTCGCTTCGCACAATATCGGGTGTTAGGGCAGAGCGAAACCACCATATGAGGCCAGAGGAAAGACGCCTGGCCATCGAGCGCCGGATGGGCGACTGGATGCGCGCCCGCCTGCCCTTCGCTGTGGCCGAGTTCATCATGTTCGGGCTGAAGCAAGGCTGGGCATGCCTCTTTGGCGGGCTGATGCTGGCATTGCTGATCGTGACCAAGGCGGTCTGGCAACCGGACTGGGCGCTCGCCCGCTACGACTTCCTGGTGATCGCCGCGGTCTCGATCCAGATCCTGTTCCTGGCCACAGGGCTGGAAAGCTGGCGCGAGGCAGGCGTGATCCTGCTCTTCCACATCTCCGGCACAATCATGGAGATCTTCAAGCTGGAAATGGGATCGTGGGCCTATCCCGAGGCGGGCATCCTGAAAATCGGCGGCGTGCCGCTCTTCTCCGGTTTCATGTACGCCTCGGTCGGCAGCTTCATGGCCCGCGTGATCCGGATCTTCGACATGCGGTTCACGCCCTACCCGTTCGAGCCGCTGACCTGGGCGCTTGGCCTCGCGATCTACCTGAATTTCTTCTGGCATCATTTCGGACCGGACGCGCGATATCTGCTGATGATCGGCACGGTGGTGATCTATTGGCGCACCCGGATCTGGTTCACCGTCTCGGACCGCGCCTACCCGATGCCGCTGGTCGTGGCGGCGGCCCTGTCGACCCTGTTCCTCTGGATTGCCGAGAACATCGGCACCCTGACCTGCACGTGGATCTATGCCGGTAACACAAGCTTTCACTGGACCGGGTTGGCAAAAGCAGGATCTTGGTATCTGCTGCTCTATGTGAGTTTCGTGCAGGTGGCGCTCGTCCACCGCGACAGACTGGGCCCAGCCCCCGCTGACAGGGAGAACATCCGATGAAAATTCAGTTTCTGCACACCATGGTGCGCGTCAAAGACATCGAGGCATCCAAGAAATTCTACTGCGACCTGCTGGGTCTGGTTGAAACGCGGCGCAAGGATCTCGAGGCCGCCAAGGCGACGCTGATCTTTCTGTCCGAGCCCGGCGGCGGCCCCGGCAACGAGATCGAGCTGACGTATAACTGGGATTCGGACGAGGATTACGATGGCGGGCGGAACTTTGGCCACCTCGCCTACTCTGTCGAGAACATCTACGACAAATGCCAGCAACTGATGGACGCGGGCGTCACGATCAACCGCCCGCCCCGCGATGGCCGGATGGCATTCGTGCGCTCTCCGGATGGGATCTCGATCGAACTCCTGCAGATGGGCGACAGCCTGCCCACGGCCGAACCCTGGGCCAGCATGGAGAACACCGGCAGTTGGTAGGCCAGTGATCTTTTTCTCCAATCCGTTCGGAGGTGCCCTGCACGTGGTTTGCCCATCGTGCAGCGGGCATGCTGTGCTGGACGATGGAGATCTGACCTGCATGGCGTGCCCGTTCCGTAGCAACTGGCTGAAGCACAGCGACCCAGAGTTGGCTCTGCCTGTGCGCTGCCGATCCTGCGGGGCGAGCACGCGGCCAAAGGCATATGCCTACCGGCCGAGGTGCGGGCGCTGTGGCGAACGACTTGAAAAACGGGTGTCGACCTCCTTGCATAACGCACGACTCTATCCGTGGGCCGAGGTCGCCACGCGGCGAGGGACGATCTGGGCGGTCAATCCGGTGCATCTCGCTGCGATGCAGGGCTATGTTGCGGGGGCCCGGCAGCACCCGTTCGACCCGGTCACGGGTTCGCGGCGGCTCAGAAATCGGGACTGGCGCTCGCGGCTGCCGCAATGGATGAAGCTGGCCAAGAACCGAGAAGACGTGCTGCGCGCCTTGCGCAAGCTGGAGATGCGGTTTGCTGAGGTCGCTTAAGAACGCGCTGGCAGCGTTGGCACTCTCCGCGGTGCCTGCATCGGCCTGCGGGGTCGAACTGGTGCTGGCCGTCGATGTCTCGCGCAGCGTGATCGAGCACGAGTACGATCTGCAGGTCGAAGGACTGGCCAATGCGTTCCGCAGCCCCGATGTTGTCGACGCAGTCAAGTGGGTGCCCGGCGGCGTCATGGCGACCGTCACACAATGGTCCGGGCCAGAGGATCAGGAGCAATCCATCGGCTGGCGTCATCTCGACAGCCCTGTGGCCATCGAGGCCTTTGCGGCAGAAATCGACGGTATGACGCGCGCGTTCTTCTCGGCCTTCACGGCGGTCGGCGATGCGCTGACCCATGCCGACGGTCTGAGCGCCACGAATCCGCGCCCGTGCAAACGGCGGATCATCGATATCTCGGGCGATGGCGCCTCCAACAAGGGGCGGGAGCCGCGGCCCGTTGCCGAAGCGCTCGCGGCAAGCGGCGTTACGATCAATGCCGTGGTCATCAAGGGCGCCCGCCCGGACCCGGAGCAGTATTTCCGCAAACACGTGGTGCGCGGGCACGGTGCGTTCATCGAGGTCGCGGCCTCGTTCGACGACTATGCCCGGGCCATCGAACGCAAATTGCTGCGCGAGCTGTCGCCCGCGTTCTCGGCGCGGTGAGGACGACATGATGCAAAGACGCAATGGCCTCCTCGCAGTGATGCTGCTCGCCGCCTCGATGGGCTGGGCTGCACCGGCCCAGGCGGTGTGCAAGGTCGCGCTCAACCTCGGGCTCGACATCTCGTCCTCGGTCAACTCCGCGGAGTACCGATTGCAGATCGAGGGGCTGGCCTATGCGCTTGAGACCGAGGAGGTCATCGACGCGATCCTCACGCCCGAGGGCGCGCACATCGTGGCCGCGGTCTACGAGTGGTCAGGCTATTCGCAGCAGGACATCGTTCTGGACTGGACCGTTCTGGACAGCCCCGAGGCGGTGCGTGCCTTTGCCGCCCGCCTGCGCGGTCATCAGCGGGTCTATGCCGATTTCGCCACTGCCCTTGGAAAGGCGGTGGAGTTCGGCGCCAAGATGTTCGCGACGGCTCCGCCTTGTGCCCGCCGCGTGCTGGACATCTCCGGCGATGGCGAGAACAATGACGGGGTGGACCCCGATTACTTCCGTGGCCAGGGACTGCTCGAGGGCATTGTGATCAATGGTCTTGTGATCCAGGGCGCAACTCCGCCGCCGGGGATCTATTATCGCCAGCATGTGATGCAGGGGCCGGACAGTTTCGTGGCCATCGCCCGAACCTTCGAGGATTATCGCTACGTGATGGTGGGAAAACTGCTGCGCGAGATCGGCTCGGAAATGGTGGTTGGCGAGGCGGAACGGGAGCCGGCGCGATGAGACGCTGGCTTGCCGCCCTTGCCACGGCGATTGCGCTTGGCCCGCTCCCCGCCGCAGCCTGCGCGGTTGAGTTGATCATGGCGGTCGATGTCTCGGGCTCGGTCGATGAACGCGAATTTGCGCTGCAGATGGAGGGGATGGCCGCCGCCTTCGAGGATCCAAATCTGATAGAGGCGATCATCCACCAGGATGGCGGCATCTATGCCACGGTGACCCAGTGGAGCGGTGCCTCGCGCCAACGCCAGTCCACGGATTGGTTCCATCTGACGGACATAGCGTCAATGGCAGCCTTCGCGACCGCGATCCGTCGATCGGGCCGGGAGTGGCGGAATTATTCGACGGCCATCGGCGAAGCGCTGGAACATGCTCTGAAAATCGGCCGCACGGTTCCAGCGAAGTGCAAGCGCCGCGTCATCGATGTCTCGGGCGATGGGGTGAACAACGAGGGCCGCGCGCCGCGCGCAGTCTCGGATGCACTGGCCGCGCTCGGCTACACGATCAACGGCCTCGTCATCCGGGGCGACTCGCCCGACCCGGTGCGGTACTACGAGATCAACGTGCTCGGCGGGGCACAGCCTTTCCTCGAGATCGCGCAGAATTTCGACGATTATCCCCGCGCCATTCTGCGCAAGCTGCTGCGCGAGATCGACCAGCACGCGCTGATCTCCGAAGCGGACTGACACCGCACCTCACGGAAGCCTCCACCGCGAAACCGCGCCTGAACGGCTCAGGAACGGCGCAACGGGTTCGACGTCTGACCGGTGTCCCTGCGCCCACCTGCATTGAAAACGCGGGCCGCGCCAAAGCCGCCAAAATCTCACGCTGATTTTTTTGAACCTCCCGCATCTGGCCGGCGACCAACTCATGGAACGGGACGCATCGTGCCCGTCGAAACAGCCGGTTCTCGATAAAGACCGCGACACGAGCAGGAGATTCTTCGATGGGCGTAATTTTTGACAAACTCTTCGGACGCAACCGGCGACGCGCCGCACCGCCCGCTCCGGTCCAGCCGAATGAGCTCTCGTTTGAGCAGTTCCTCGACCGCGTGAAGGGCAAGCCCTTCTACTACAAGTTCTATCAGCTGATGGGCAACGACGCGGGCGAAGCCTTTGCCGAAGCTCTCGCGGAAGAGATCTACACCGACACGCGGCCCAAGGCCTCCCGGCAATATGTTCCGCTGACCGACGAGAATGTCGAACAGTTCATCAGCACATATGTCGACACTCTGTTCGGCATCGAGGAAAAGAAGGCCTACCGGATGCACAACCGCATCGTCGATAACTACTGGGCGGCGCTGCGCGGCACGCTGCGCAAGGAGCTTGGCAGGATCGAGAACCAGAACCTCGTGCAGGTGATCGGCGGGCTGCACCCGACACTGAAGGTGGCTTTGCCGAAATACCGTGCCTATGCGCTGGAAGGCGGCCGGTTCGTCCAGAAAGACCTCACCGGACAGCCCGCGCGGCGCACGGCTGCGATCACCGTGAAACATGCCGGCGGCTTGCATGTGGCGGACGGGACGCTTTCGGAGAAGGTCGCCACCGCCGCCGATTGGATCACCCGAAGCTCGAGCACCCTGCGGGGCAACGAAAGCCACCCCGTCCGCGAGGAGATCCGCCGCAAGATCCACGCGACCGTGACCCAGAACCTCGATCTTTATGATGTCGAGACAATCGACAGCTTCGGCGCCGTCACCGGGGACAAGATGGCGGCCCGCACCTGCTGGGACGTCAAGTTCGATGCACGCCATGGCGGCACGCTGCTGGGCCGCTGGCTGCAGAACGAGGTGATCCGCCGGTGCACCTATATGGATCACGATACGTCGAGCAACCCGCTCTACTGGATCGACATCGCCGCGTTCATGATGATCTGCCATATCATGAGCCAGCCCTACCCGGACGGAAATCACCGGACGGCGTTCATGCTCTATGTCTGCATCCTCTTGCAAAAGAACATGCCGCTGATCCTGCCGGATTACGAGTGGATCAACACCCGGCGGCTGAACCCGCCGCCCCCGCTTGGCTGAGATCCACAGCGAGGCAGCGTGAAGGCCGCGCAGAGGCGCCGATATCAGATCAGCCCGGCGATCCGGGCCAATCCCTCGAACATGGCGAGCAGCATCAGGGCGATCGCGCCCTGATGCTCGAGCAGGGCTCCGACGATCAGGATCGGGAGCATGATCGACAAGGTCATCGCGATTGTCAGGGCCCGGGTGGCCCAGCGCCCTTGCACCTCATCGCCATGTCCCGCCGCCTCGAGGCCCTGGACGATGTACCGCCTCAGCCCCGGCCATCCCTGGATCACCACGCCAAATGCCGCGAGGGCCAGATGAGCCAGCGTTGGGACCAGCGTCGACATAAGGCAGATGTAGAGCCACCAGTAGGCGCCCGGATCAGCGCGGATGTTCGCAAAGATGCTGCTCAGATCGAAGATCGGCTGGCCATAGGCATCGCGCGCGATCGCGAGCACGACCATCAGACCGAACCCCATCGAGACGAATGCCGCCGCGGCCCCCAGCACATCCAGACCTGCCGCGAACAGCATCCGCCGCTCGAGCCCCCGGCGCATCAGGTACCGTGTCAAACCGGACGACAGGAAGTCGGTGAGCGCATTGAAGATCGGGAGCGCACTCGCGAACAGCAAAAAACCGGCATTTGACGCAATCATGTAGGCATCGACCCGCAAGAAAAACTGTCCGACAGCGGATTGATCGAAGGCCGCCAGGGCCGCGGCCTCCTCGGGTGTTTGCGGGATGTACGGCTCCGGCGCAGGAATCGCGGTGGTCACAACCACAACGCACAGCAAAGCGACATAGACCGAGATCAGGAAGAGGGTCTTGCGGCGCATCATGCCGCCGAGCGTCTTGTAAGCGACCTGGAACCACCTGTTCCCGAGATAGGAGACCATGAAAATCATTCCACCTGCCCAGGCGAACGCCGTGAATGTGAAACCGGAACTTTCGGCCGAAAACCCCCGGGTGGCATAGACGACCAGAAGGTAGGGAAACCCTCCGATGGTCCCGAATATCACGGCCTTTGCGATGTCGACCGGAGGGCGTGTTGCAAGCCACAGGATCAGCGCGACATAGGCGATCACGACCGCCAGTTCCGCGGCACGTGCCAGCTGACCAACATCGCCGGACAGGATGACCGAGCTGCCAAGCCGCTGTGGCTCTCCGCCGATCAGCCACATCGCGACAATGGCAATGACTGGATAGGTCCACGCCATGGCGAACGAGAAGTTGAAGAGGCAGAACGACCACGCGCTGCGCACCTCGCCCGGCTGCCATCCGTGATCCTCGATCTCCGGGGTCAGGCGCACATCGATCCAGTTCAGAATGTGGCCGAGCAGATCCTTGTAGCGCCGCGACCAGGTGTTCTGGATGAGATATCCGGTCCACCGCTTGCGGGCGACATCATGTTTCCAGAGATCCTTGTACGTGGACGCCAGCAAGCCATAGATCCCCATTGCAACGACCAGTTGCCAGGGTGACCCAAAGAGCAGTTCCAAAATCGGCTCCAAGCGCATCTCCGATGGCCGGCGTTCAATGGACGAAGTCTACCTGACAAGAGAGCACTGCGCCAATCGCGGGCGAAGGCCGGGTGCTGCACGCGCCCTGCCCTTTCGATCTGGAGTCGAAGGTTAACGAGCAGCGCATCGAGATCGTGTACGCACAGATGCCATATGCGCGCCATACGGCAGCGGTACACTTGCCATACACGAGCCATACGGATGCCATACGCCTGTCTGCCGGCCCAAACCCTTTAACCGCAGCGCGCGCTCGTGCAGATGTGCCCTTCAAAAATTAGGGAATCGTCCCTATATAGAAAGCGTTCCCTCGGGGACTATGGCGATAAACGCGCACGTAATAAGCGGATCGGACCCGGGGGCGGTACCCGGCGGCTCCACCAACATCCTTCATGGGGGATCAAGGGGCCGAAACAGGATCGACGGACGTGTAAAGGTGATTGCTTTCGCTCGGTGAGGTACCACCGTTATCGGTCCGTTATGTACAGTTGCCAATGACAACCGTGCTCCGGTGGCGATGGCTGCTTAATGCAGTCGGATCTACCGAAATCTTAAGTCCTAGGGCCTAGCCGCCTTAGGCGGGGTTCGCAGGCGCCTGGCAACAGAAGCCTGCACTTTCTCCCCCCAGAAAAGCCCGGCACTCTGGCGACGCGCGCTGCGTCAGATGCACCGTCGCCGCGGCACGCCCTCTGATTGCGGCGCACACGTTGCGACAGATCTTAGGTTTATCCCTCTTCTCAGGCAGAGAGAATCGGATAATGTCGGCGCAGCTTTAAGAGGACCCGTCCGGATGGCCGACCCCAACACGCTGAACTACGGACAGCTCATGCAGAAGGCCATGCGCCGCATGACGGCCGAGGTTCTGGGTCAGGTGGCCGAGTATGGCCTGCCAGGCGACCATCACTTCTACATCACCTTCGAGACGGGACATCCCGGCGTCGATATCCCGGACTGGCTGCGCGAGACCTATCCCGATGAGATGACAATCGTGCTGCAGGACTGGTTCCGTGACCTTGCAGTGACGCAGGACCGGTTTTCGGTGACGCTGAACTTTTCGGATCAGCCGCAGACGCTTGTGGTGCCTTTGGATGCGATCCGAACCTTTGTGGATCCGTCGGTGAAGTTCGGGGTCAAGTTCGACGCGCAGGACGCGGATGGCCCGGGAATTGGCGATATCGAAACCGAGCTTGAGACGGCGGATCACGACACCGGCGCGGTGCAAGGCGACGCTGATGCCGAGTTCGACGAGATCGACCGGGATACAACCACACCCGACACCAGCGCGGACGTGGTCAGCCTGGATCAGTTCCGCAAACCCTAGTCCGGTGCTCGACCGCGGGTCTGCCCCGCCAAGCGCCGCGTTGTATTCATGCCAGTAGTGAGGGGAAACACGTCATGGCCGACACCCGTACAGAAACCGACAGCTTCGGACCGCTGAAGGTTCCCTCGGACAAGTATTGGGGTGCCCAGACCCAGCGCAGCCTGATGAACTTTCCCATCGGCTGGGAGCGTCAGCCGGTTGCGGTGGTGCGTGCGCTCGGCGTGATCAAACGCGCCTGCGCCGAGGCGAACATGGCCAACAAGAACCTCGACAAGAAAGTCGGCAAAGCCATCGTCAAAGCCGCGAACGAGGTGATCAAGGGCAAGCTGGATGACCATTTCCCGCTGGTTGTCTGGCAGACCGGCTCGGGCACACAATCGAACATGAATGCCAACGAGGTGATCGCCAACCGGGCGATCGAGATCCTGGGTGGCGAGATCGGCTCGAAAGACCCGGTGCACCCGAACGATCACTGCAACCGCTCGCAATCCTCGAACGATACCTTCCCGACGGCGATGCACATCTCGGCGGCGGTCACCGCGACCGAGGTGCTGATCCCCGGGCTCGAGAAACTGCACGGCGCACTGGATGCCAAGGCCAAGGCGTTCAACAAGATCATCAAGATCGGTCGCACGCACACCCAGGACGCGACACCCCTGACGCTTGGCCAGGAATTCGGCGGCTATGCCCATCAGGTCAAACAGGGAATCGCGCGGGTGAAAGCCGCGATGAAGAACGTGCTGCTGCTGGCGCAGGGCGGCACCGCCGTCGGCACCGGGCTGAACACGGTCAAAGGCTTTGACAAGCAGGTTGCCGAGAACATCGCCAAGATCACCGGCCTGCCGTTCAAAACCGCGCCGAACAAATTCGAAGCGCTGGCCGCCCATGACGCCATCGTCGAGATGTCGGGCGCGGTCAAGACGGTCGCGGCGAGCCTCTTCAAGATCGCGAACGACATCCGTTTTCTGGGCTCAGGCCCGCGCTGCGGCCTTGGCGAATTGCTGCTGCCAGAGAACGAACCCGGCTCGTCCATCATGCCGGGCAAGGTCAACCCGACGCAGTGCGAGGCGCTGACCCAGGTCTGCGCCCATGTCATGGGCAACGATGCCGCCATCGGGTTCGCTGGCAGCCAAGGGCACTTCGAGTTGAACGTCTTCAAGCCGATGATGGCCTATAACCTGCTGCAATCGATGCAGTTGCTCGGCGATGCGTCTGTCGCCTTCACCGACAAGTGCGTCGACGGGATCGAGGCGGATGAGGGCCGGATCTCGACCCTGATGTGGGAGAGCCTGATGCTGGTCACGGCGCTGGCGCCCGAGATCGGCTATGATAACGCCACGAAGGTTGCGAAGACCGCGCACAAGAACCGCACGACCCTGAAAGAGGAGGCGGTAAAGCTCGGCTTTGTCGACGAGGCGACTTTCGACAGGGTGGTCCAGCCCAAGAACATGATCGGGCCGAAGTAACGCGGGCGCGGACGGCTCAGGCGGTCCGTTCCTGTCCGACGATGGTGCCAAAGATTGCCGGCACCATCACCGAGGTGAACTCGAATATCCAGAACCGGCTGATCTCATGGGCCTCCAGAAAGGCTGGCCAGCCCCATGGTGCGGTGGTCAGGAACACGGTCGCCAGGGATACCCCGCCCTCCATCACCGACCAGCCGACCCAGCGTGTCAGGAAGAAGACCACGCCCATGCCAACCCCAAGGGCGATGGCGACGGGAAGCGTCTTCCGGGCCGAGATTGCGCCCGCCATGATCATCACGATCGCTGCGGCACAGCCGAAAATGAACTTGATGACAACACTGTCAACCGACCAGGAGAGCACGCCGTGCACGCCGCCCGCGACCGAGGCCATCCCCAGCGCGATCACCATGCCGCGCACGCCGTATGCCCTGTCGAGAGATGCCACCGATTGTTACTTCCTCTCGTGGATCGCGTCGCGCAGGATGATCGCGAAAGGATCTGCGCATGACCGCCCGCATAATAAACCTGCGCCAAAGACGCAAACAGAAGCAGCGAGAGACCGCCGGCCGCACGGGCGATGCGAACGCTGCCGCGTTCGGGCGCACGAAAGCTGAGCGGGAGACAACCGCGGCCGAAGGCGATTTGGCTACGCGTCGTCTCGAGGGGCATCGGATTGGGAGGGATCAGCGTGAAGACCGCCGGAGCGATGAGGCTTCTGCCGACAAGAGCGATGACGACACCAAAGAATGACGATGAGCGAGACGATCACCGCTGACCGACCGGTGAAACGCTCGGTCACACTGAGTGGGCATCGGACCTCGGTTAGTCTCGAGCAGGTGTTCTGGGACGAGTTCCAGCGTCTTGCTGTTGCACGGGGGGTGTCGACCAACGCGCTTGTGAGCGACTTGGATGCGGCACGGACACCGCCTGCTTCGCTCGCCAGCGCGATCCGGGTGTTCGTGCTGACCGAGGTCAAGGCGGGCCGCTGAGGCGGTTTCAGGTATTTCTGGCAAGATGAAGGGAAGGGGCACTTCGGCCTGCCTGCTGACGTGGAGACGGTCAGCGTGGACGGACACTCAGCCAGATGCCGTTCGCAGAACGGACCGTAAGGTGGGCCATCGGCACGGGCACGCGCTCTGCGACCAGATCAAAGCGAAAGCGGGCGGCCAGGAGACCGAGGATCAGCACCCCCTCCTGCATTCCGAACGCAGCGCCCGTGCAGACCCGCGGGCCGGTCGAGAACGGGATCCACGCATCACGCGCCGATTGCTTGCCGGCCTCGGTCTTCCAGCGATCGGGATCGAACTGGTGCGGGCAGTCCCAGAGCCGCTCGTGGCGTCCAAGATGCCAGGGCGAGAGAATGATCGGCGAGCCGGGTGCTATGGATTTGTCGCGCATCGCCTCGGGACATGTGGCTTCGCGGATCATCATCGGCACGGGCGGATAGAGGCGCAGGGCCTCGCGGAAGACATCGCGGGTGATGCCGAGGCGGCGAAGGTCCGAGAAGGCGGGACGCCCGACAAAGACGGCTGCCGCTTCCGCAGCCACACGGTCCTGAACCGCCGGTTCCATGGCCAAAAGGTACAGCGACCAGGCGAGTGCGGAGGCGGATGTCTCATGCCCGGCAAGGAAGAAGATTGCCATCTGGTCGGCCATCTCGGCATCGGTGAAACGATCACCGGTCACCGGGTCAGACGTTGTCATGATTGCCGTTGCGAGATCGTTTGGCGCTGTGCCTGCAGCGATCTCTCGCTGGCGTTCGGTCACGAAGGCACGCAGCAGGCGGCGGATCTCGCGCGCTGCCCTGCCTCTGCGCCAACGGCGCGGACCCAGACGGGGGATCCAGTCCGGCCAGTTCATCAGATCGGCAGGGCTGAGCATCGGGGCCGAGAGCTGATAGCGGCGAAATGCCTCGAACACCTGCCGGGCTGTCGCAGACGTGATCGACTGGGTGAAGAGCGTGCGAAAGATCACGTCCGCGGCAACATGGGAGGCCTCGAACTCAATCTCCAGCGGCGCGCCAGTGGCAAGCGGCTCCAGCCGCGCGGCCATAGCCTCGCCCGCATCGAGCATCGGCCCGAAGGTTTCGCGCAGACGCCCGCCCTCGAAGCTGGGATCGATGATGCGGCGCTGGCGTTTCCAGGTCTCGCCATTCGTGACAAAGACGCTCTGACCAAGAAGATCGCCGATGGTGCGCTGGACGATCACGGATTTCGGGAAATCATCCGGACGCTCGATCAGGACGCGGCGCACCAGATCCGGCTGGTTCGGCATGTAGGAGGAGAACCAAGGCGTCCTGACTTCGGTCAGCCAGGCACGGTAGAGCTTGCGCGGCAACGCCGCGAAGATGTTGCGCCGGGCGCGCAGCCAGGTGCGCCAGAAGGCGAGCTTCTCCGGCCGCTCCGGCGGCATCGGCGGGGTCTTGAGGTCCGGCCTCGGATCGCTCTGCTGTTTCAGCATGGTGGTGGCATACCGCGCGACGCGCGCGGGTCAACCCGGGTGCAGGACCGGCGAGACCGGGTCGTAGACGGTCGAGGGCGAGCACTCGCGCCGCGAAAACCGGGCCGAGAGGCTTTGCGGGCCTGCGGTGATCAGGAAGTAATCGAACGCCTTGGGCGCCGCAAAGGCACAGAGATACTGGAAGTGCATACGGAGCAGGCGCCACCGGTAGCGCTTCAGATCGCCCGGCTCCATGGTCTGCTGGAAGGCGGCGGAGACAACGACGGGGTTGAGCGTCTGGATGGGACGGCCATGCTCGCGGCAATTGGCAACGGGATCGGTCAAAGCGAAGCACGCGCCATCGCCGGGCGCCGTGACATCCAGCCAGAACACCCGCGGTTCATCCGCCACACGGGCAAGATCGGCGCGGAGTTGATGCGCCTCAGGCAGGAAGCTGCTCATCGCGATGGACTGGCCAAGCGTCAGCACGTTCAACCGATCGCCATTGTGCAGACCCTCCCGCTCGAGGAAGCGTGAGACCGCACTGATCGCCAGCTGCGCGCCTGAGGAATGGCCGACGACCAGCACCTCATCATATTCGCCGCTATCGAGCGCTTCACCGATCCGGTCAGCGAACTCATCGAGACGCCGGCACAGCGGTTCAGGGTAGCGCCCGCCCTCCTTCGCCGAATAAGCTAGATCGTTGACCATGAAGTAGATCATCATCTGCTCTTCGAAGAAGAACGTGCCGTACATCGCCAGGATGAAGGCACCGAGACCGCCGCAAAGACCGACGGCGAGCGGGACGCCCAGCGGCCCCGTCAGGGCGAGCCCGGCTGCGGTGCCAATCATCGCGGCATAGACGAGGTAGAACGTCATCAGAACCGCCGGGCCGAGACCTGCGATCAGCGGGCCGCGGCGAAGGCGGCGCATGGCGTGGATGGCACCGCTGGAGAGATAGATCCAGAGCGTGCGGAACATCAGGATGTAGACCCGGATCAGGGAGGGCCGGATCGAGGTGCGCACGATGTCGTCCCAACCGAGGAACTCGAAGTCAGCCTCCGACCGGCTGTTTCCGTCCTGATGCACCGCATGCCATTGGTAGTTCCCGGCAAGCGAGCGCGGCAGGCGCGAGACATTGAGGTCATACCCCGAGATCCGCGACTGTTCCGCCCCTTCGGATCGATAGAGCTCCCGGTAACGGCGCGGACCAAGCGGATCAAAGCCCGAGACATAGAAGACCTTGCGCCGCACGACATCCTGACCGTCCGGCAAAAGAGCCTCGGACGAGCCAAGCAGCATTTCCGCAGCGCTAGGCGAAATATTCAATTGGATTCCCCGTCACACTCAAGACAGCCTGAACAATAGCCGATAATCGTTACCGACCGCCTGCCCCCAATGCGCTGCCGTATTTACCCTATGGTCGCCAAAATTGGAAACATTTCTAGCAAGAAGTAGGCCAGTCTTTCAAAGTCGCCGGACACCATCATCGCGCCAACAACTACAAGCAGCAGGCCCATGATTTTCTCAACCATGGAGAGATGACGGCGAAAACCGCGCGCCCAGTTCAAAAACGGCCCGATAAAGAGTGCGGCAATCAAAAACGGCACGCCGAGACCAAGTGCATAAATCACGAGCAAAAGCGTGCCGGAGGTCAGCGTCTCCTCCTGAGCGGCAAGCGACAGGATCGCGCCCAGGATCGGACCGATGCAGGGCGTCCAGCCAAATGCGAACGCCAGGCCGATGACGTAGCTCGCACCATAGGACCCAGCCTGCTGCGGCCCCTCGAACCGGGCTTCCCGTTGCAGCAACGGGATCTGATCGGCGTTCCACATATGGCCGAGGGTTTGCATCAGGGCAGAGACCGCAGCGATGGCAATAATGGGCGTCGACAGCAGCCCCTGCAGCGAGAAGGACGGGCGATCGTACCCACCCAAAGCCCACAGGATCGCACAGATGATCGCGCCCACGATCAGCGAGCGGCGAAGGCCAAAAAAGTGCAATCCCAGTGCGAAGATGACCCCGCCTGCGACCAGTCCAAACTCGGTCTTGTAGCGGATCAGCGCCTGTCCGATGAAGGATGCGCCCATGCCCAGCATGACGAAAACCGTCGCGAGACCCAGCACGAAAAAAATGGCGGAGACGAAGACGCGGCGCGCTGCGGCCGGATCAATCTCGTCGCGTTCGCCCGAGATCTGGTCCAGCGTCGTGCCCCCCAGATAGGCGAGATAGGGCGGAACCAGCGGCAGCACGCATGGCGACAGAAAGCTGATGATGCCGGCGAGAAACGCCGCGACGAACCCGATTTCCATAGACCTGCCCGATCCTGATCGCTGTGTTTGATACTCCAGATAGGCCGTTGGAATACAGCCTGAAACTCAATTAGACGTGACGTTTGCTACGATATGGAAGCCGGGTCACGCGGGAGTGAGGCCGCTTTCAGGCTCTCAGGGATCGGTCTGGCGCATCAGATAGGCCAGAAGATCCTCGATCTCGGCAGCGGTCAGGCGGGTCTCACCAAAGCGCGGATCCTCAGGGTTCTGGCGCTGTCCGATCGCGTAATAGGACGGCATTCCCGTCTCTGGCCTGATCACCTCCGGCGCGACGAGCCAGAGGCGCAAGCGCCCGATCGTCCGACGCGAGGCAATACCGGAGAGAGACGGAGCCACTTCTTCGGCCGAGTTCAACTGCGCGCCCGGACCACCGGGCGAGCCATGGCACCCGGAGCACCCCGTTACCTCACGATTGAAATAAAGCTGCCGTCCGCGCTCGGGATCCCCTGCCGCGCCGGTCAGACTATCCGGGATCTCCCGTGCGTTCACAATGGTGTAGGCGACCACGCGATCAGGCTCGGCCGCGCGCGCAACACCCGCGGACGCGAGGAGTGCAAAGAGAAGTGAGACAACGATTTTCATCGCGGCGGACGCTAGTTCCGGGGCGCTGTGGGTGCAATCCCTTGCGTTCATCCCGATGCGGAATAGAACAACACCATGAGCGCGGGCAAAGACAAACATCTCGATACCTGCGGGCTGCTGTGCCCGCTACCAGTGCTGAAGGCACGCAAGAGATTGTCGGGCATGGACAGCGGCGAGATGCTAGTGATTACCGCCGATGACCCCGCAGCGCGGGTCGACTTTCCTCATTTCTGCACCGAGCAGGGCCACGTTCTGGTGTTCCAACGGGACGAACCCGATGGCAGATTGATTTTCGCCATACGGAAAGGCTGATCCGCCGTCACGGACCTGCAATTTGCAAAATGCAAGGTCGCAACCATGCGTTGTGCGATGTTTTCCCGTCGCATTTTGCAAAGATTGCAATCGCGTCGGACGGTTCCACGATCGACTGCCAGAGCCGCGCCGCTACTTTTTCTTGAAGATTGCGCAAGGGTCCTCGCGTTCGGCAGGTCGGGTGAACCAGACATAGTCGAAAGGCTGTCCCGCGAAATCGCCATCCAGCCGGGTCGGGTCGATGTCGGACTCCAGCAATCCGACGCTGACAATTTTCAGATCGGGCGCGACTTCGGCGAGGTATTCCGGCACCCCGCGATCGGTTCGCGCATGTCCGTTCCCAGTGATCAGCACCGTCTGGCCGCCACCAGCGGCGCGCGCGCGTAAAACGGCAGCCGCGAAACTGGCATCCCGAAGACGCTGCGCCTCGACCATGCCAGGCGCCGCGGATTTCGGCAGATGCCCGCAATGGGACGCGACCATCTCGTCTTCCATGGCTGACTGTGTCTCTGCATCCAGCGCGGTCTGCAGCACAGGCACAAAGCGGTCATCGCCCATCACCTTGGCAGCCCCCTGCCGGATCGCCTTGCGCGCAGTGGCCCGGCCAGGCGCACCGCCGGTGTAGATCTGAGGCTCCCACGCTTCGAAAATCGGGCGGTACATGTCCCAATCGGGCCAGCCAATCCGCTCCCAGCCGATGGCAGGGCCGATCTCGCCCGGAGCGCCGCCGTTCTCGAGGAAGACGGCAATCCCCTCCTCACTCGCCTCCGGGATCATTTCGAAAGCAATCCCTGCCGGTTTGATCTGGCCGACCAGCCAGGCCTGAGTCTGATGATGCGCCGCGTTGTCGTGCAACTCGCCAATGATGACCACGTCGGCATCCGCGAGGCTGTCTACAAGATCGGGCCACGCCAGTTGTTCATCGGCGGACACATTCCAGACCGACCCTGCGGGCTGCTGCGGTGTCGTCTCTGCCGGGAGCGGAACGGCGCAGGCCGCGAGAAACGACACTCCGCCGAGAAATCCAACAAGGCGCATCATGGCTCTCCTCTTTTCATCCGACAGCCTAGTACACATGTGAGGGTCGGCAATGGGAAACAACATCACGATCCGCCTATTTCGCGCAGCCTGCCCCGCGCCAGCTAAGCCTAGCGCAGACAGGGCAACATCGCTATGGTGCGCTGCAAGAGAGCGGCGCCGGGATACAACCGGCCGCGCCGGGAACTGGGGAAGGTAATGCAACCATCGTGGATTGGCTGGGTCGCGTTTCTTGTCCTGGCATCATTGGTGCTGGTCACCTCGTGTCAGGCCTATCGCAATGATCCCTCGGCCCCTGCCGCAGACGGCACGGAGGCGTCGGGCTGATGGCGGCACAACGATACGGCGGCGAGTTCAGCCCGAAAGGTGGCGCGTCGACACCTTCAGGTGGCGGCGACAAGACGCCGGCCAAACGCCCGAACAAGTTCCGCGGCAAGACCGCAAGCTCTGTCGACGTGCGCACGGTTCTGATGTTCATTTTGCCGACGCCGCTGTTGTTGGGTGCGCTTGGCTCCATCGGCGATGGCGCTGCGATTTCGCTGATCCTCTACCTCTTCGCCTATGCGGTGCTGATGCTGGGCGCCTGGCTGACGCGGGAGGGACAGCGCGCGACCGACGCCTACAATGCCCGCACAATTGCAAAACCGCCGGCCTTTCCACGCAAGCTTTGCGGTGCCGGGTTGACCGGGTTCGGCGTGGCCGCGGCGTCGGTCATCTCGACCTCGGGGGCGGCCGGCTTTCTCGAGAACACCGGGAACATGATCACCGCCCTGCTCTTCGGTGGGCTCGCCACCGGGCTGCACGTTGTATCTTTCGGGCTTGATCCGATGAAGTCCAAGGGCATCACCGATGCCATTGCGCAGGCGGAGCTCGAGCGCGTCGCCGATGCTCTCGACAAGGCCGAGAGCAAGCTGAAGACCATCGAAACGCTGGCCCACACGCTGCGCGACCGCGAGATCGACGACCGGGTCACGACGCTGAACGCCACCGTGCGCGACATGATCAAGATCGTGGAGCAGGACCCGCGCGACCTCTCCCGGGCGCGCCGGTATCTCGGCGTCTATCTGAAGGGGGCCGAAGACGCGACGCAGAAATACGCCGATAACCACGAACGGCTGAACGATCCCAAACTGCGCACGGACTACCTCGACCTGCTGACGGATCTGGAACAGAGCTTCAGCCGCGGCAAGGAGAGCCTGTTGCTGGATGACCGCACGGATCTGGAGGTCGAGATCGAGGTGCTGCGTGAACGGCTCGGTCAGGAGAACGCCTGAGCGGCAAAACTGGACTGACAAAGCGGCGCGCGGTAATTCTGCCAAGAGCAAGGGGTGGCGCGGGCGAAACTCAATCCCGGAACAGGCCGGGACAGATGTGGACGACGCATCGGCACTGGACCGGAGCGAGACAAGGAGGCTTCACTCATGGATGCAACCCAGGAGAAGGCGACGAAAATCGCCGAGCAGACCAAGGAAGAACTGGTCGACGTTCTGCCCGAACCGGTCGCCGATGTGGTGCCTTATGACGCGGCGGATGCTGCGCAGAAGGCCGAGATCCAGTCCCGGATCGACGAATTGGACATGTCAAACACCCAGACGATCATCAAGTTCGGGTCTGGCGCACAGCAAAAACTGACAGCGCTTTCCGATCAGATGCTGGATGGTGTGCGCAACAAGGACCTTGGCCCGGCGGGCGATGCCCTGCGCAACATGGTCGGGACGATCCGCGGCTTCGATACGTCTGAACTGGACCCCAACGCGAAACGCTCGTGGTGGCAGAAGCTGTTCGGCATGGCCGCCCCGATGCACGATTTCGTCGCGAAGTATGAAGGCGTGCGCGGCCAGATCGACGCGATCACCGATGAGTTGCTCGAACACGAGACCGTGCTGCTGAAAGATGTCAAACTGCTCGACAAGCTCTACGAGAACAGCCTCGAATTCTACAACGAGCTCGGCATCTACATCGCCGCGGGTGAGGCCAAGCTGCACGAACTCGACACCGTCACAATCCCCAAGGAAGAGGCCGACGTCGAGAAGGAAGGCGCGGACGCGATCCTGGAGGCACAGGAAGTGCGCGACATCCGCGCGGCACGGGACGAGTTGGAGCGGCGCATCCACGACATGAAGCTGACCCGTCAGGTCACCATGCAGTCGCTGCCCTCGATCCGGCTTGTTCAAGAGAACGACAAGAGCCTGATCAACAAGATCAACTCGACCATGGTCAACACGGTCCCGCTCTGGAAGAACCAGCTCTCGATCGCGCTGGCCACCTTCCGGTCGCGCGAGGCCGGGAAGGTCGTCAAGGAAGCGTCTGATCTGACCAACGATCTTCTGACCTCGAATGCCGAGATGCTCCGGACATCAAACGCGGAAGTCCGCCAGCAGATCGAACGCGGCGTCTTCGACATCGAGGCCGTGAAGAAGGCCAATGCCGAGGTGATCGGCACCATCGAGGACAGCCTGCGCATCGCCGATGAAGGCAAGGCCAAGCGCGCCGCCGCTGAGCAAGAGCTCATAAAGATGGAAGAAGAGCTGAAGAATACGCTGGCCGCTGCACGCGCCCGCGAAACCGGAGCCGCCCCTGCCGCGGACAATGCCGCTGGCTGACCGATCTTCAGGCCCGGCGCGCTGGATGTGCCGGGCCACATTCCTCGCCCTGACCGCCGCGGGGTTCGTCACCTCACTGACTTGGGCGGAAGATGGCGAAGCACCCGAGTTCCGCATTGCAGGAACGGCATTCTATTGTGAAGCGACGATCGTCATCGGTCCGAACAAGCGAGGCGCGTCGTCGGCGGCACCGCAGGGCAAGGCGGTGATCCTCTACGATCCCGAGATCATGGCGACCCTGCCCTATCTCGAACCGTTCGTGTACGCCCATGAATGTGCACACCACGCGTTGGGGCATACGTCTCCCGCCGGGCTGCTGCGCGAGGGGCACGCCTTCCGCGAAAAGGAACTCGCCGCCGATTGTTGGGCCGCCGAGACACTGGTGGCGTCAGGCGAGGCGAACATCGTGCGCGAACAGATCGAGCTCTTCCGCTCACAGGCCGATCAACGTTCGGGTCCGCGTTATCCTCTTTATACCGAGCGGGCGGCAAAATTGGCGGCCTGTGCTCTGAAATAACAGTGTTTTTTGCCTCATCCCTGCCGCAATCGCCGTGCTGGTGTGGCCATTCCCACATCCTGGGCGGAAACATTGAAACCTAGCTGGAAGACTGTGGTAACGTTCGCTTCATGTCTCGGCGCTGATTCTCATTTTGGGGTTTGGGCCGGGTTTCGGGGCAACTCCTAGACCATGAGGGGAGCAGATTATGGGTTTCGCTGAAGCCGTCAAAATGGCGCTGATGCAGCGCTTTGCAGATTTCCAAGGGCGCTCGCGCCGGTCCGAATACTGGTGGTTTTTCCTTTTCCAGTTTCTCTTCAGCCTTGTCGGTCAGATCCTGATCGGCGTTCTGGCTGCGGCCATTCCGATCGTGGGCGGGATCCTTGGCATTGTCTTCCTGATCGCGATCATCGCAATGATCATCCCGGGCATCGCCGTATCGATCCGGCGCCTGCACGATCTTGATAAGTCCGGCTGGTGGCTGCTGATCGGTCTGATCCCGCTCGCCGGTCTGATCCTGCTGTACTGGTTCTGCCTGACCGGCACCGACGGTGACAACCGGTTCGGCCCGGATCCGAAAGGCAACGTGGCGGATCGCTTCGCCTGATCCGAACCGCAGATCAACGCTTTGCGGGGCCGGCTTTTGCCGGCCTCTTGCATTTTCAGCCGCGCCTGTGAGACGACAAGGCCATGGAATTTCCCGAAGCGATCAGACTGGCGCTGCGCGAGCGCTTGTTCGACTACAGTGGGCGGTCGCGCCGGTCCGAGTACTGGTGGTACTGGGCGTTCTACATGGGCATCTGGTTCATCTCGTACTTCGTGCTGATCTTCGGAGTTTTCATCTCGGTCGACAATGCTGGCGGCCCCGGCATTTTTGCCATGGTCCTGCTCATTCTCTATGCCGCGATAAACTTGGCACTGCTGGTCCCTGGCATTTCGCTCACGATCCGGCGCCTGCATGATCTCGACCGCACGGGCTGGTGGATCATCACGATATTCATACCGATCCTGAATCTGTTCTTCGGGATCATGTTGCTGATCTGGTTCGCTCAGCCGGGGACCGAGGGCACCAATCGCTTCGGCATGGATCCCAAGGCGCACGAGATTTTCTGACCGTGGTCTCAGCAGGCGAGCGGATCAGAGGCCGAGGCCGACCCGCTCGATCAACTCTGGTCCGTTGTTCTGAATCTTGCCAACGTCTGGGGCGACCTCCCACACATCGACGCTGGCATCATCAGGCGCACGCATCAGATGGGCGGGATCACCCTGCCCCGCCAGCCAGACATCCGCGTCCTCGTCGCTCAGAATCACGGGGGATCTTGGGTGCAGATGCGCTGTCGCCTGTCCCGCCGCGGTGGTCAAGATAGTGCACGAGGTCAGACGCTCCTCCCCCACCCGCGCCACGGCCCAGAGCCCGGCGAACCACAGCCCCGGCGTGTTGCGCCGGGTCGTCACGAACCACGGGGTCTTCGCGCCTTTCTTGCCGGACCATTCATAGTAGCCGATGGCCGGTATGAGACAGCGCTGCTTTGCCCAGGCATCCCGGAACATCGGTTTGCCCGCCGCTTCTTCCGAACGGGCGTTGAACGTGGTCAGCTTGAACTCGGATAGCGGCTTGCGCCACCAATGCGGGATCAGCCCCCAGCGCCCGGCGGCTGCACGCCGCCGTCCGTCCGCGACATGCACGAAGCCCACGGACTGTGTCGGGGCGACGTTCCAGTTCGTAGAGGGCCAGCCGGGGATCGGCCAGTCTTCCTCTGGATCGATCGCCAGCCAATCCGCCCAATCCGTGCCATCCGTGTCGCCTACGGCAAACCGCCCGCACATGCGCCTGCTCCCTTGATGGTGTGGCTGTACAGCAGCCTAGCACCTTGACGGGCCGTCAGGCGAGTCGCTGGCCGCTCGAACCACCGGCGGTCGGGGGCACCCGCAGCCAAAACGAGACCTCGTCAGATGAAGCGCCTTGCAGAAACCCCACAGATCGCACCGCTCACGCTCAGTTCAGCACGAATTTAATTGTTCGCGCAGCCAAAGCCGACATGCTGGTCGCCATGACTGCTTGCCCGACTCTCGCGCCGCTGTCCCGGTGGCTGGTGACCCTTACCCTGTTGCTGGGGCTGGCCGCGTGCTCCGATGTCGGCTCGCGTGAGTACTTTCAACAGAGTGACGAGGCCCTGCGCCAAGCGGGCAAATTGCGCACCGATCGCGTGGCCCGCGATGTCAGCTATGGCAACGCTGATCTGGTCGAGCACTTTCTGCGCGTCGCCTTCGGTGAGGAATACACACTGGAGGGATCGCGCTACGTGCCGCTCACGCAGCGCGGGGATGCCCCTCTGAAACGCTGGGGCAATGGTCTGCGCTACTGGGTCGAGACCGATGGTACGCGAACCGATGACATCGCGGTCGAGGAGTTTGCCGAGCGGCTGGCCCGCACCACCCGTCTCTCGATCACCGAGGCACGCAGCCAGCAGTCCGCCAATCTTGTCGTGCATTTCCTCGACCGATCCGGACGAGACCGGGTCGAGGACCGGCTGAGCAGTGATGCCGACCAATCCCAGATGCTCGAGCTGTTCACCGCTTGGCGTGATACACCGGAATGGCCCTGCGCCAGCGAGTTCTATTACCAGCCCCGCAACGGCAGCCCGCCCTATCAGATCGAGTTTGCTGTGATCTACATCCGTGATGAACTCTCTGGCATCTCACGGCAGTCCTGCATCGAGGAGGAGATGAGCCAGGCACTTGGCCTCGCGCGGGATGACCCGACCGTGCGCCCATCGATCTTCAACGATGACGAGGAATTTGCCCTGCTCACAGAGCATGACGCATTGCTGCTGCGCATTCTCTACGATCCGCGCCTGCGGCCCGGGCTGACCCAGGCCGAGGCTTTGCCCATTGTGCAACGCGTCGTCGGCGATCTCAGACCCTGGGCCAAATAACCGCCATCTTGTTGGCGTGTCCTTGGAAAGCCGCTATCATTTGGCGTGGAAGACTTGTGGAGTTGCCGCCCGTGCGATTTGCGCGCATCACAGCCTTGGCCGCGGTTTGCGCGCTGACCCTGGGGATCGCGGGATGCTCAAGCACGCCGGACGAGCAGCAGTTCGCCGACTACCAATCGCTGATGCTGTCCATTGGCAAGATGCGCGGTGACCGGCGACCGGTTGATGCACCGTATGACGCGGCGACGCTGGCAGAGAACTTCCGCAGAATCGCGTTTTTCCAGACCCCCGATGATCGCACCCGCCAGGCGAAGCGGCTGACCAAGTGGGACGGCCCGATCCGCTTTGCGCTCTATGGGACGGATCTGACCCGCAAGGACGCGCTGACCGTGGGCGATCTGATGAACCGGGTGAGCCGTCTGACGGATTTGGCAGTCTACCCCGACGCACGGACGCCGAACTTCATGATCTTCATCCTCTCGCCCGGTGATCAGATCGACAACCTGCCGTCCACCATCGAAGGCAGCGTCGCCTCCGACCTCGACCAACTTGCGCGGTATGCCTGGGATTGCTCGGTGCACGCCTACACCGCCGGGCCGAACGACAGCGAGATCACCACGGCGGTCGTCTACATCCGAGCGGCGGTCAAAGACTTCTATCGTCAGGCCTGCCTGCACGAGGAGATTTTCCAAGGCTTAGGTCTTTTTGCCGATGATGTGACCGTGAGGCCATCGATCTTCAACGATGACGAGGAATTCGCGCTGTTGACCGAGCATGACGAGCACCTCGTGCGCATTCTGTATGACCCGCGTTTGCGTCCGGGCATGACGGCGCAGCAGGCGATGCCGATGGCGTCCTCGATTGCCCGCGGGCTGAGACCGGGCCTTTGATGCAGCGCGTTCTCAGATCAGGTCTGGCCACTGTGGCGGCTGCGGCGGTGATCAGCGGTTGCGTCGAAAAACCCAACCGAGCCGTGCACGATTATTGGGCGACCGCGCTGCAGGCCAGCGGCAAGCTGCGCGCAGACCGGGATCCGGCGGATGCGATCTTCACAAATGCCGATCTTGCACGGAATTTCGACCGTATCGCCTTCTTCACCGAGGCTGACCCTGCCTCCCCGACGGTGTCCAAAGGCACGTCGCAACCGGCTCCGCTGAACCGGTGGGAGGAACCGATCCGCTATACCCTCATGGGCGAGGCGGTAACGCAAGGCGACGTCGTGGCGATCGAGGGGCTGATGGCCCGGGTGACTGCTCTGACCGGGCTGCCCGCGCTGCGTGATGAAACCGATCCAAACTTCCTGATATCGATCACCACACCCGAGGAGCGCGACGAGGGCTCACGTGTCCTCGGCCGCTACAATCCGGATCTGCAACAAACCTTCGATGCCTGGCGGCGCAGCCCGAACTGGATATGTGGTGCATGGCTTGGTGCGCGCAGGGATTCGCCAAACACCCTCTCGGTCGCGTTCATCTTCATCGGGGATGAGGTGAGCGGGATCTCACGCCTCTCGTGTATCGAGGAGGAAATCATCCAATCCCTCGGCCTGCGCAACGACGATCCACGCGTCCGCCCGTCGATCTTCAACGATGATGACGAGTTTGCACTGCTGACGAACCACGACGAATACCTCTTGCGCATCCTCTACGATCGACGCCTCCGACCCGGAATGCGCTCGGCGGAGGCCCGCCCGATCGTGCAGCGGATCGTCGAGGAGATCCGCCCCGGCGGGTGATCCCGGCCGCAGAGGGTGAAAACCGCACCCTAAAACCCCATATGACAGTTTGCAGCGTGTAACGCGGGGTGATTGCGGCTGAGAAATCCAGTACGCTCCGCCGCGATGCGTGCGTATTGGGGGCAGCCGGTGCAAACCGCACCGCCACGCGAGAGGGGCGTCTGCCCGAACGAGACGGAGACAAGAATGATCTGGGATATGATTCGCGGCGAACTGATCGATGTCATCGACTGGACCGATGACACGCGGGACACGATGGTCTGGCGGTTCCAGCGGCGCGACAACGCCATCAAGTACGGCGCGAAGCTGACCGTGCGCGAAGGACAGGCTGCGGTCTTCGTCCATGAAGGCCAGTTGGCGGATGTGTTCCAGCCCGGGCTCTACCAGCTCGAGACGAACAACATGCCGATCATGACCACCCTGCAACACTGGGATCATGGGTTCTCCAGCCCGTTCAAGTCAGAGATCTACTTCGTCTCGACGCGGCGTTTCCAGGATCTGAAATGGGGCACAAAAAATCCGATCATGATGCGCGACCCCGAGTTCGGCCCCGTGCGCATGCGCGCCTTCGGGACCTACTCGATCAAGGTCACGGATCCCGGCCTCTTCCTCCAGGAGGTCGTCGGCACCGATGGCGAGTTCACCGTGGATGAAGTGCAGTTCCAGCTGCGCAACGTACTGGTCTCGCGGTTCTCGAACGCGCTTGCCTCGTCTGGCATTCCGGTGCTGGATCTGGCGGGCAACACCGACCAGATGGCGGACTACCTGAAGAACCGTGTCGCACCCGAGATTGCAGCCTACGGGATCGAACTGCCGTCCTTGCTGATCGAGAACGTCTCACTGCCCGAGGCGGTCGAACAGGCGATGGACAAGCGCACGTCGATGGGCGTGATCGGGGACCTTTCGAAATACGCGCAGTTCCAGGCCGCCGAATCGATGCGCGCCGCTGCCGAGAACCCGGGCGCCGCCGGTGGCGGCATGGGCGCGGGGATCGGCATGGGCATGGGCATGGCGATGGCGAACGCCATGGGTCAGCCTGCTTCGCCATGGGGTCAGGCCCCGCAACAGCCGCAAGCGCCCGCCGCCATGGCGCCGCCGCCGCCTCCCCCGCCGCCGGTCGAGGTGGTGTATCACATCGCCGAGAACGGCCAGACAACCGGTCCTTTCTCGCTCGCGCGTCTGGGCCGCATGGTCGGGGAAGGCAGCTTCACCCGCGAGACCATGGTCTGGTCGGCAGGCATGGCGGGCTGGACCGCCGCGGGCGACGTCGACGCGCTCGCGCGGCTCTTCACCGTGGCCCCGCCACCGCCTCCCCCGCCCGCCGGATAAGGATCCAGCGGCGCCACGCGCGTCCCCTCCCCCCTCGGGGGAGGGCCAGGGAGGGGGGCGACCTTGACCAATCCGAACGAGCTTCCCTGCCAGGAATGCGGCGCGCCGCTGACCTTTCAGCCCGGCGCGGGCAAGATGGTGTGCCAGTTCTGTGGGACTGAGAACGAGATCGAGGGTGCGGGACAGGCAGTCTCGCCATGGGGTGCGAGGACGGAAAAAGACCCAGAGATCAAAGAGCTCGACTATCTCAAGGCGCTGAACGACGCGCTCGACGATGCGGAGGTTGAGGAGACAGAGACCCTTAGATGCCCCGGTTGCGGGGCCGAGGTGAGCCTGGATGCCAACACCATTGCCGACGAGTGTCCGTTCTGCGCGACCCCGATGGCGCGGGAGGATGGGCGCACCCACCGGCACCCGAAGCCGCAGGGGGTCCTGCCCTTTGCCTTCCCCGAGCGGGACGCAAAGAAACGTATTTCGGACTGGCTCGGCTCGCTCTGGTTTGCCCCGAACGGGCTGAAGAAGTTTGCCGAAGCCGGGCGTCCGCTGAACGGCGTTTACCTGCCGCACTACACCTATGATGCGGTGGGAGATGCCGACTATACCGGTCAGCGCGGCGATGCCTACTACGTCACCCGGACCCGCACGGTCATGGTCGATGGCAAGCCGCAGCAGCAGACCTACCAGGAGCGACGGATCCGCTGGACGCCGGTCTCGGGCCACGTGCGGCACATGTTCGACGATGTGCTGGTGCCCGCCTCGGACACCATGAACCCCAATCGCGGTCAGGCCGAGGATGGCGGTCGGTCATGGGATCTCGCCGCGCTCGAGCCCTATCGGATCGAGTTCATCGCCGGTTTCCGGGCCGAAGCGCCAAGCGTTGCGCTGGAAGACGGCTACAACCGGGCCCAGCAGGTGATGGAGCAGCTTCTGACCCGCGATGTGAAATTCGATATCGGCGGGGACGCGCAGCAGATCACCTCGATGCGGCCGCGCTATTCGAACATCACCTTCAAGCATGTGCTGCTGCCGGTCTGGCTTGCGTCCTACCGGTACAAGAACAAACCCTTTCGCGTGGTGATCAATGGGCGCACCGGTCAGGTGACGGGCGAACGCCCTTACTCGGCCTGGAAGATCGCGGCGGCCGTCGTGCTCGGCCTGATCGTCGCAGCTGGGATCGGCTACGCCATCGCCGTGTCGCAATAGCGCTGGGCTGAACCTGACGACACGCCGCGGGCCGGAGCCGTCGGGTGACGCGGTTTTTCAATGCCGGGTTTGCACGCCATCCCCGACGCAGAAAATAAATCCGTCACAGTGCAAGCGTACGTGTTGGCAGGCCTGACATCACGAAGGTTGGATCGCCCATGCGTATCGCCATTGCTGCCTGTGCAACAAACCCCGTTCTTTCAGCGTCGAACCAAGCCCTCCAAACCGCGTTGGAAGCTGAGGGAGCGGCTGTTTCTGTACTGAACTGGAATACGCATCCCGTTTCCGATTTCCTGTCCTGTGATCTGACGCTGCTGCGGCAAACTTGGGATTATCAGGTCGACCCGGGCGGGTTCGCTGCGTGGCTTGTAAGACTTCACGCTCGGGGTGGACGTGTCGAGGCGTCGCCCCAACTGGCCATCTGGAACAATGACAAACGTACGCTGGTCGAATTGAAGGAGGCTGGGATCAACATTCCGCTCACCTTTCCCTCGGTGGACGCGGCACAGTCCGGTCTGCCCAATCACGCAACACTCGACACCCTCGTTCTGAAGCCCGCCTTTGGGGGCGACGGGGTCGGCGTCGAACGGACAGGCTTTGCTGATCTGGACGCAACAGCCGCAAAGCTCCGACGAGATCTGCCAGGGCGCCCGGTCATGGTGCAAGAGTTCTTACCCGAGATCGGTGACGGCGAGTGGAAGATGACCTGTATCGACGGCAGCGTCGCGCTCGCCGTTCACGCGCAGCCATCTGCAGGAGAGTTTCGCATCAACTCGCGGTTCAAGCCCACTGTTCGCGTTCTGGAGCCGCCAGAGGCTGCACGCTCAGCAGCGGAGCAAACCATGGCATTCGTGGGGACACCGCTCTGCGGGCGTGTGGACGGTGTCATGCGCGGCGATACGTTCCTTTGCACGGAACTCGAGCTTTGCGACCCGGACTTGCACCTGCACCATGCGCCCGAGATCGCCACCACTCTGGCGCAAGCCGCACTCCGTCGTCTGGACAAAGCCGCGCCCTGACCGCGATCCTATGTCAGCAGGCCAAACTCAATAGCCCTGGGCTTGAGGCAGCGTTTGCGCGACCCGTGCGCTGTCCATCCTCAAACCCGGATGTCTAGCCGGAGGCGAGGCGGCGCAGCGTTTCCATGTTCCGTACCGACAGCAGGTGGTAGTAGATCAGCTCGAGCGCGTCGCGGTCGAACATCTCCTTGAGCACATCATCGCCGATCGCCTTCAGCTTCTCGCGCGAGACGATGTGGAAGCCGGTCAGCGCCTGCTTCTCGCCATCGGCCATGGTGATCGCGGCATTCTGCGCCTGCAAGAGATCGTTGTCGTCCAGCATCTTGCAGAAGGCGGCAGTGCGCTGCGCCTCGGTCGCGACGTTCTTGGTGAACTCGAGCGCGTTGGTGAGGAACTCGGTCGGCTCCCCCTTCTCCGAATAGAGCCGCTCACCCGCCTTACCATCGGAATCGCAGCCCGTGTGCGCCTCATCGATACAGAGCGTATAGGTCGTCTCGTCCGACTGGGCGAAGACAAAGGGATAGCGCCGCAGGAATGCCGGCACATACCGCCCCTTCCACGCACCATCGGTGTCGATCATCAGCGATTTGTTCGGCGAGATCCCCAGCACAACCACAGGCGTCGTGCCGGTCTCGTTCTTGGCGAAGACGATTGGCAGCTCTGTCGCAACCGCATTGAACTCGGCGCACATCAGCGGCACGGCATTCGTCTCGGCAGCGAAGGTGAAATCCTCGCCCTGGCGCACGGCCCAGCTTTCGTGCCGCTCCAGGCTGATCGGAACGACTTTCTCGTAGAACATCATCTGCTTCGCCATGGCCTGCCCTTCTTGCGTTCTGTCTCGGTCGGCGTCCGTTCTGGACAAATACATCCCAGACGGCGCGACCATGCCCGCGAATGCCCCGGCGGTTCAAGGGGCACACGTCTCTTTCGTCATGTTCGGTGAAGGAAAAGTTTCGCAGCACGGCTTCCAGCGCTAATCTCGTCCGAAATCAGGCAAAATCGCACAAGAGGCCTCAGATGAGCGTTACCGTCAGACTCGATCCCGCCGACAATGTCGTCACCGCCATCCGGCCCCTGCAGGCGGGTGCCGCGGTCGAGGACGTGACCACGACGGGTCTGATCCCGCGCGGGCACAAGATCGCAACCGCACCGATCGCGGCCGGCGAGCCGGTGGTGAAATACAATCAGATCATCGGCTATGCGGCGGTGGACATTGCGCCCGGCGATCACGTGCACACGCAGAACGTGGCCTTTCGCGGGACCGATCACGCCTATGAATTCTCGACCGATCTGCGCCCGGTGACGCGCGTGCCCGACGGTGCGCGCGACACCTTCATGGGTTTTCGTCGCCCGAACGGCAAGGTGGGCACACGTAACTTCATTGCGGTCCTGACCTCGGTGAACTGTTCCGCGACCGCGGCGCGTCAGATCGCGGCCCATTTTACACCGGCGGTGATGGCGGATTACCCGAATGTCGACGGGGTCGCGGCCTTCGTGCACGGCACGGGCTGCGGAATGGCGGGCGATGGCGAGGGGTTCGAGGCGCTGCAGCGCGTCATGTGGGGCTATGCCCGGCACCCGAATTGCGCCGGCGTCGTCATGGTCGGCCTCGGATGCGAGATGAACCAGATCGACTGGCTGCTCGACGCCCATGGGATCGAAAAAGGCCCGCTCTTCGATGCGATGAACATCCAGAACGTGGCGGGTCTGCGCCGGACCATCGAGGCGGGGATCGAGAAGGTTACCGCCATGCTGCCGCTGGCGAACGCCTTTGAACGTGAGCCCTGCCCCGTGTCCGAGATCAAGCTTGCCCTGCAATGCGGAGGCTCCGATGCCTGGTCGGGGATCACGGCCAATCCGGCGCTCGGCTATGCGTCGGATCTGCTGGTTGCGCAGGGGGCTGCGACCGTGCTTGCCGAGACGCCGGAGATCTACGGCGCCGAGCACCTGCTGACCCGGCGTGCGGTGGATACGGCGACGGGCGAGAAACTCGTCGGTCTGATCCGCTGGTGGGAGGATTACACCGCCCGGAACAAGGGCTCGATGGACAACAACCCCTCCCCCGGCAACAAGGCGGGCGGGTTGACCACGATCCTGGAGAAATCGCTCGGTGCCGCGGCCAAGGGGGGAACCTCGCCCCTGACTGGCGTCTACAAATACGCCGAGACGATCACCAAGCCCGGCTTTGCGTTCATGGACAGCCCCGGCTATGACCCGGCCAGCGTGACCGGGCAAATCGCTGCGGGCTGCAACATGGTCGTGTTCACGACCGGGCGCGGGTCGGCCTTCGGCTCAAAACCGGCGCCAACCATCAAGATTGCCACCAACAGCGAGTTGGCCGCCCGGATGCCGGAGGATATGGATATCGACGCGGGAAGGATCCTGTCCGGGGACGCATCGGTCGAAGACGTCGGGCACGAGATCTACCAGCGCATTCTCGACGTCGCGTCAGGCGAGGCATCCCTCTCCGAAGCACAGGGCCTGGGAGATTACGAGTTCGTACCCTGGCAAATCGGCGCGACGATGTAGAGTTGCCGCGTAGAGTTGCCGCCGGACCAAGCCGCGCCGCCTCAGACGGCGGCGCGATTGTCGTTGGCTGCCGATTTTGAAACCTGCGTCGCCTCGGCGAAGACTGGCTTCACGCCGCCAAACTCTCGCGTGGCCTCGAGCGCTGCCGTCGAGACCGCAGCACCAAGGCTTTTCAGGCGATCCCGCGGAACGCGCGCTGCGGGTCCCGAGACCGAGATTGCCGCGATGACAGAGCCATATTCATCAAACACAGGTGCCGCGACGCAGCGCAGGCCAACCTCGTGCTCCTCGTCATCGACAGCGAAGCCGGCCGCCCGCACCTGATCGAGATTGCGGACAAACAGTTGCTTGTCAGCAATGCTCGCCGGGGTCACCTGCGACATGGTCAACGAGCCGATCAGGCGGTTGCGCTGAGGTTGTTCCATGAAGGCGATCATCACCTTGCCGGCCGCCGAGCAATGCAGACCGATCCGTCCACCAACGCCGGTCAGTGCCCGCATGGCATGGCGCGACTCGATCTGACCGATGCAGACGGCATCGCCATCGTTGCGAACAAACAGGTTCGCAGTCTCGCCGGTCATCTCCATCAACCGGCGCAGATACGGCCGGATCAGGGTCAGTCGATCGCGGTTTCTTGCAAACGACGCGCCGACGATGAACGCCGACACCCCAACCTGCCAGAGACCGGTGCTGCCGTTTGGCCGCACGAACCGTTCGGCTTCCAGCGTTGTCAGCAACCTGTGGGTTGTCGAGGGCGGCAGTTCCGCGGCCTCGGACAATTCTGTCAGTGACATCCCCTCACTGCTCTCTGCCAGATGCCGCAGCAGCGACAGCGCCCTTGTGAGGGAGCGAACCTGGCCTGCACTCTTTGACTTTGCGTCTGACATCACGTGCCTCATTGTGTCATGTGCCGTTGATGTAACGCGAAATGCCGTTCCGGAAAGCGTGCGCGACAGTTTCGTGTCGCATCTGCCGCGATTTTCCCGCCGAAACTCTTAAAAGTTGAGGATGATCGAAAAAATGTATGAATCGGCGAACCGGTTAACCTCTCGTTTACCAACCCTACGCTAACTATAATTCACTCGCTGGCAGATGGCGGTTGGGATGCGGATCACCCCCCCGTTCTCACACCCATCTCACCACTGTCTCCAGGAGGAGCCCCATACCCCCACACGGGTATCGCCGCCCCAGCCAGTAGGCTGGGGCGGCATCTTTTTCAGGCAGCCTGATGCCGAAAGTCAGCGATAAATCAGTAATTTAGGGGATCAGGACGCCGAGCGGTCCCAAGCTTCGCGTTTGCGGTAGAGCGTCGATGGGCTGACATCAAGCAAACGTGCCGCGCGAGGAATCGACCCGTTGCATTCCTGAATCGTGATCTCGATGAACTCACGTTCCATATCTGCCAGGGTGGTGCCGACCATGTTCCTCAGAACCACCTCGGAGTCGATCTCGGCGGTGTGACCGTTAACGTATTGGCCGTTAAGATTCTGTCCGGGCAGCGACCGAATGTCCTGCCCACGATTTATCGTGCGAAGCTCGGTCACCGACCCGGATGACGGGAAAGAGTTCAATCCCGGCTGCACATGCGACTGCAGAGCCTCCGGCAGCATCTCGAGCGTGACCTCCGTGCCGTCGAACAGCACGACTGCATGGCGGACCACATTCTGAAGCTGGCGAACGTTGCCCGGCCATTCATAGGACAGCAGGCGCTCGCGAACGTCATGAGCGAAGGCCGTAAAGGTTTTGCCCTCCTCGCCCGAGAACTTCTCGAGCAGGCTTTCACCGATCTCCAGCACATCGTTCCCGCGCAGACGCAGGGGCGGCATGACGATTGGCACAACATGAAGGCGATAGAACAGATCCTCACGGAAGCGCCCCTCGGCCACTTCCACCGCCGGCTCACGATTGGTGGCACAAACGATGCGCACGTCCACTTTGCGCGGCTCGACCGCGCCGACAGGCTGGATCATCGAAGTCTGGAGGAACCGCAGCAGCTTGGTCTGCAGCGCAAGATCCATCTCGCAGACTTCATCAAGGAACAGCGTGCCGCCATCAGCCGCGGCTGCCGCCCCGATCTTGTCGGAAATCGCGCCGGTGAATGATCCCTTCAGGTGACCAAACACCTCCGATTCCAGAAGATCCTTTGGAATGGCACCACAGTTGATGGCGATGAACGGTCCATTGCGGCGCGTCGACTGGTCGTGAATCGCCTGCGCGGCGATCTCCTTGCCCGTCCCGCTCTCACCAGTGATGAACACCGTTGCGGTCGAACGACCGATATTGCGAATCATCGCATAAATCGCGCGCATCGGCTCGGACGAGCCGACGAAACCGCTCAACTCACCAGAGGTGTCCGGACCCGGCGCACCGTCGCTTGCACCGGCCTGATCCATGTCGAGCGCGGCGATCGCGTTCTCGACCGCGCCAAGCAGGCGCCGGTCATCGAACGGTTTCACCAGAAAATCGAACGCCCCGCCCCGCATCGCCTCGACCGCCCGATTGATCGAGCCGTCTGCGGTGATCACCACAACACGGGTCTTGGGATTGATTGCGCGGATCTCGGCCAGAACATCCAGACCATTGCCGTCCGGGAGCATGAGATCGAGAAGGACGACTGGGTTCGACTCGGTGCGGTAGGCCTTCATCGCCGCACGCGCGCCATCGACCGCAGTCACCGTCAAACCCGCGCGTTCCAGCGCGGCCTTGTACATCATCGACAGGGATGGCGTATCCTCGACCAAGAGAACCGCGTCGCGGAATCCCAAGCTCATGCCTGCCTACTCCCTTTGCACACTCCGCACATAGGACAGGACGCGGTCGATCTCACAGAGAAGTTCCGGTCCGTCTCTCTCAACGGTCCCTGTATCCTCTGCATGTCCGGCAGAATTAAGGCATCGTGCAAGTTCTTGCACTTTAAGCGCGCCGATGGCGCCGCCAACCGACATCAGAACGTGTGTCGCGGCGCGTATATCCTTGAAGTCCATGGCTTCTGCGGCGAAGCGTACCTGCTCCTGCGCGCGGCCGATATCCTGCGCAATCTTCTGCAAAAGCTCATTTCGGGCAGGCCCGTCGAAGGCGGCGCACAGGCTGTTGAAGATGCTCGTGTCGATCCCGTTCGTACCGAGATCTGCATCGTCGCGAAGATCGTCGAACTCCGCCTCATCCGCGTCCAGCAAGGTCTCTCGCGCGGTCATGAAGCGCCGGACATCCTCGCCAAACTGATCAATCGAGAGGATCGGCTTGGCGATGATCCCATCGGCCCCGGCCTTGTCGATGGCCGCACGGTGCTCCCGCATCACGTAGGCTGTCAGGGCGATCAGCGGCATCTGCGAGACCGGTCGCGGGTCGGCGCGCAAACGCTCGATCAGCTCCAGCCCCGAGACGCGCGGCATCTCGATATCGATCAGGGCGACGTCAAAAGTGTCGACATCCAGCCGCTCCAGCGCTTCGGCCCCGTCATTGGCCACCGTGACCTGCGCCCCCAGCGCCTCAAGCATCTGAACCGCCACCATCTGATTGGTGAGGTTGTCTTCAGCCAGCAGGATCTGCAGTCCGTTCAGTGACATTTCACAGCGCCTGTAAGCTGGACGAGATGCGCACCATCATTGGCATGGTCCCAGGGATTCGCAGTTGGTCGGTTGACACCGGTGTACGATAATATTCTCAACCATCTACAAACGTGGCGGCATCATGCGCTGCCGGCAGCGCGATCGGATATGCCGATCAGACCGCGTAGCGCCGCCGGATCGGGAGGAATATCTCCATACCCATCGAAATACGCCGATTTTTTGACATCGCCCAAACCAATGATCCGGGCACCCGGATGCGCGGCCCTGAGCTGCGCGACGATGACGCCCTCCTCGGCGCCTGAACTCTCATAGAGAACAGCCGCGACCCGTTCGGGGTCGCTCGTCGTCTCCCAGACCGCAAGATCCGCACTGTCGAGCGCCGTCCGTATCAGCAGATCCGAAGTCGAGGAGCGCGAGATGACCCGGACCCGGTCCCTGCTGCCATCGACCGCCAGGGCGGGCACCTGCACCTTAAGGGTCACATCGCCCGGTTCGGTCTTGGATATCGCGATCGTCCCGCTCATCAGGCGCGCCAGGCCCCAGGCGATCATCGGGCCAACCGAGTCCGCCATGACCGTACCATGCCCGTCCATGGCATCCTCGAACATCGCCTCGGGTTGCCAGCCAGGCCGCGTGCGCGTGCCCGGGGTCACGGTGATGTCGATACCGAGGAGACCATCGTGATGGTCGAGGCTGATGGACACGGCATCCACGCCGATCACCTCGATGAGATAGCTGGCGAGATGCCCGACAAGCTGGCGCAGGCGTCCTTCATCGCCCAGAACGACAGCGGCGTCGTTCCCGCGCCGGACCGAGAGGGCGGTACCGCGCCGTGTGGCGATTCCCTGAAGCGAGTCCGTGAAAGCATCAGAAAGCTGGTTCAGCGCAAGCGGCGCTTCGTCCAACTGCACCCGCTCGGTCTCGAGATCCGAGAAATCCAGGATATCCCCCAGAAGTTCGGTCATCTGACGGCCAGAGCGCTCTGCCTGCTCGATCAGACGGGTCTGATTGTCCGAAAGACCGGCCTGGCGCACCAACGCAATCGACCCGAGAACACCGTTCATCGGTGTGCGCAGCTCGTGGCTCATCATCGTCAGGAAGCGCGTCTTGGCCCGGCTGGCCGCGCTTGCCTCCGCCGCAAGCTGGGCAATATCCCGCAGCGACCTTTCATAATATCGCGCCTCGATCAACAGGACGCCGATCAGCACCGTAATCAGAAAAAGCGCCGCCGTAATCACCCAGAAGGTCAGGTCCGTACTGCTGGCGAGATTCTCGCGCATCGAGGCAAAACCCGCCTGCTGGCGCAGAAACGCCCCCTCTGACAGCACGTGAACATCGTCCTGTAACATCGCGAATTCACGAGCAAGCCGGTTCGCACGAACCCAGTCGCCACGCTCGAGATCCTCGATACTGCGCTCATGCGTCATCAAAAGCGCGACAAGCCGGGCGACAACCCCCTCCTCGCCGGGAAGCGCCCGCAGTGGCGCCGAGAGATCGTCGAACTGGAACGCATCCACACGGCTCTTCAGCGCTTCGTACTGGTTGTAGACATCCGCGTGTTCGACGCCTTGCTCGCCAACGCCATAGCGCCCGAGCATGGCAATCAGGCGGGACAGCTCGACCTCCACATTGGTGGCGCTCCAGTAGATGTTCTCCTTGCCGGTCTCGTCATACGCCTCGGTGTTCTCGTGCTTGGCTTGCAGCGCAAGCAACGCGAGGCCGACCAGACCAAGCATCGTGACGGTCAGCAGCACGCGCGACATCGAGAATGGGCGGTTCACGGCATGCATTGGGCTGTCATCCTTCCCCAGCAAACCCTGCCGACAGCCCATGGCTCGGTGTGATCGGGCAACAAACCCGGAACCGTGGGCGGCGCCGGCCGCTTCTGACTGCCCGTATCATGACGAAAATGAGGCCATTGTGCAACGCACACGCGATCTGCATGTGCGATTGCTACCATCGCCTCCGTTCGGCCCGGCGCTACTGCGCGTATCCGATGGTCTTCAGCGCCGCAGAGATCTCATCCAAAATGGCCGGATCGTCGATCGTGGCGGGCGCTTTGAACGGCTCGCTGTCGGCAATTTTGGCCATGGTTGCGCGCAGGATTTTGCCCGAGCGGGTCTTGGGCAGCCGGTCGATCACCACGGCCAGCTTGAACGCCGCGACAGGGCCAATCTCATCCCGGACCCGCCGGATACACTCGGCGGTGATTTCCTCATGCGGCCGGTTGCACCCGGCATTGAGGCACAGAAACCCAAGCGGCAACTGACCCTTGAGTTGATCCGCGACCCCGATCACAGCGCACTCGGCGACATCGGCATGCCCGGCCAGGACCTCCTCCATGCCGCCGGTCGAAAGACGGTGTCCGGCCACGTTGATCACATCGTCGGTGCGGGCCATGATATGGACGTAGCCATCCTCGTCGATGATCCCGGCATCGGACGTGTCGTAATAGCCCGGGAACGCCGTCATGTAGGACTTGAGAAACCGCTCATCGGCGTTCCACAATGTCGGCAGACACCCCGGCGGCAGCGGCAGCTTGATCGCGATGGCGCCCAGCGTGTTCGGCCCGACCGGGTGCCCGGCCTCGTCCAGGATCTGTACATCGTAGCCTGGCATCGGGACCGAGGACGAGCCGTACTTCACCGGCAAAAGTTCAATTCCCGCGGGGTTGCCCGCAATGGTCCAGCCGGTCTCGGTCTGCCACCAGTGATCAATGACCGGGATGCCGGTTTGCGCCTCGGCCCACTTGATGGTGTCCGGATCCGCGCGCTCGCCCGCCAGGAACAGAAACCGCAACGCGGAGAGGTCGTATTTCTTGACGAAATCGCCTGAAGGATCATCCCGCTTGATCGCCCGAAACGCGGTTGGCGCCGTGAAAAACGCCGCAACCTTGTGTTCGGACATGACCCGCCAGAAGGTCCCGGCATCCGGGGTGCCGACCGGCTTGCCCTCGAAGATGATCGAGGTGTTCCCCGCCAGCAGCGGCGCATAGCAGATATAGGAATGGCCCACGACCCAGCCGACATCGGAGGCCGCCCAGAAAACCTCGCCCGGATCGACCCCGTAGATATTCTTCATCGTCCAGTTCAGGGCCACCATGTGCCCACCCGACGGGCGCAGGACGCCTTTGGGCTGTCCGGTCGTGCCGGAGGTATACATGATGTAGAGCGGGTCCATGCCGCCAACGGGCACGCAATCCGCAGGCTCCGCGCCTTCAAGGAAGGACACCCAGTCGACATAGATATTGCTGTCGAGCCGTGCCGGCTTCTGGTGGCGCTGCAGCACCGCGATAAAGTTCGGTTTGTGCTCGGCCGCGTCGATGGCGCCATCGAGCAGAGGTTTGTAGTCGACGATCCGGCCCGGCTCGATCCCGCAACTGGCCGACAGGATCGCCTTGGGCTTGGCATCGTCGATCCGCACGGCCAGCTCGTTCGAGGCAAACCCGCCGAAGACGACAGAATGCACCGCGCCGATCCGTGCGCAGGCCAGCATCGAGATGCACGCCTCCGGCACCATCGGCATGTAGATGATCACCCGGTCGCCCTTTGTGATGCCACGCCGCATCAGGGCACCTGCAAGCAGGGCGACCTCGTCCTTCAACTCGGCATAGGTGATGGTGCGTTTCGAGCTCGTGATCGGGCTGTCGTAGATGAAGGCGGCCTGATCGCCGCGCCCAGCCTCGACATGACGGTCGACGCAGTTCCAGCAGGTGTTCGCCTCGCCATCGGCGAACCATGTGTAGAAGGGAGCATTCGTGTCATCCAGCGCCCGCGTTGGCGGCGTGGTCCAGTCGATGGCCTTGGCTGCCTCCATCCAGAACGCCTCGGGGTCCGATTTCCACCCGTCGTAGACCTCGCGATAACCCATGCCTCTTGTCCCTTCCGTCTTCCTTCGCATCAAGGGTGCGTCACGGACGCACCCTACGCGGCGCAGCGCAACACCCCGTAGGGTGCGTCCGTGACGCACCCTTCGTTAAGGTTAGCCGTAGTTGGCCACCGGGGTCCCGGCAAGCGCCGCGATGTTCAAGAGCCCCCGGGTCGTGACCGAGGGGCTGACGATGTGCGCCTTGTTGCCCATGCCCATCAGTATCGGCCCGATCTCGAGCCCGTTGGTCAACTGCTTCAGAATGTTGCGCGACCCAGACGCCGCATCAACGCTGGCGAAGACCAGGCAGTTTGCGGCCCCGGTCAGGCGCGAATTGGGGAACACCCGCTCGCGCAATTCCGGGTTCAGCGCGTGATCGGCGTGCATTTCGCCTTCATACTCGAAGTCGACCCCGGCCTTGTCCAGGATCTCCAGCGCCGCGCGCATCTTGATCCCGCTTTCGGTCTGCAGCGAGCCGAAAACCGAGTGGCTGAGCAATGCGATCTTCGGCGCCACGCCAAAGCGGCGGATGTGGCGCGCCGCCCCAACGCAGGTCTCGGCCACCTGCTCAGGTGTCGGATCGATATGCACCTGGCTGTCGGCGATGAAAATCACGCCTTCCTCGAGGATCACAGGCGAGAGCGCGCCCACCGGGTGCAGCCCGCCGCCCGAGCCATCGTCCATCCCGCCCAGGATCCGTTCGACATAGCCGAGATGCCAGCGGTACTGGCCCGCCGTGCCGCAGATCATGCTGTCGGCATGGCCGAGCCGGACCGAAACCGCCGCAATCGCGGTCGTATTGGTGCGCATGATCGTCCGCGCCGTGTCCGGGGTCACTCCTTCGCGCTGGAGAAGCTGGTGCAGCGTCTCCCAGTACTCGCGGTAGCGCGGGTCATCATTGGGGTCGACCACCTGGAAGTCCGTGCCCATGCGGATTGGCAGCGCCTCACGCTCGATCCGGCCCGAGATCACGTCCGGCCGTCCGATCAGGATCGGCTGATCGATGCCCTCATCGATCATCGACTGCGCGGCGCGCAACACGCGGATATCCTCGCCCTCGGCAAAGATGATCTTGCGTGCGCTGGTCCGGGCCGCATCGAAGACCGGACGCATCAGCATCGCGGTCTTGAACACGTTCGCCTCGAGCTTGAGACGGTATTCCTCGACATCCATCGGACGCGTCGCCACGCCGGTCTCGATCGCGGCCTTGGCGACCGCGCTCGCCACCACCGCAAGAAGCCGCGGGTCGAAGGGTTTCGGGATCAGATAGTCGCGGCCAAAGACCATGCGCTCGCCCTGATAGGCTGCCGCCGCTTCCGCCGACGAGGTCTGCTGCGCCAGCTCCGCCAGCGCATGGGCGCAGGCCACTTTCATGGGCTCGTTGATCGCGGTCGCACCGACATCGAGCGCCCCGCGGAAGATGAACGGAAAACAGAGCACATTGTTGATCTGGTTCGGATAGTCCGAGCGCCCGGTGCAGATGATCGCATCCTCGCGCGCTTGCTTGGCCTCGTGCGGCATGATCTCGGGCGTCGGGTTGGCCAGCGCCATGATGATCGGATCCGAGCCCATCATCTTGACCATCTCCGGCGTCAGCGCTCCGGGACCGGAGACGCCGAGGAACATGTCCGCGCCCTCGATCACGTCGATGGTCTGGGGATCACCCTCCATCGGCGGGCGGGCGAAACTCTTCTTCGTCTCGTCCAGATCGTTCCGCCCCATATGGCAGACACCCTTGCGGTCGATCATCCAGATGTTCTCTTTCTTCACACCCAGATCCATCAAGAGCGTCAGGCATGCGATGCCCGCCGCCCCGCCCCCGGTCGAGACCAGCTTGATATCTTCGAACTTCTTGCCCGCGATCTTCATCGCGTTGATGGCGCCTGCGGCGACGACAATGGCGGTCCCGTGCTGGTCGTCATGGAAGACCGGGATCCCCATGCGCTCCTTGCAGATGCGCTCGACCTCGAAGCATTCGGGGGCCTTGATATCCTCGAGATTCACCGCACCGAAGGTTGGCTCGAGCGCACACACGATGTCGGCGAGCTTCTGGGGGTCGGTCTCGTTCACCTCGATATCGAACCCGTCGATCTCGGCGAATTTCTTGAAGAGCGCAACCTTGCCCTCCATCACCGGCTTGGACGCGGCTGCTCCGATATCGCCCAGCCCCAGCACCGCCGTGCCGTTCGAGATCACGGCGACCCGGTTCCCCTTGCCGGTATACCGAAACGCATCGGCGGGATTGCGGTGGATCTCCATGCATGCTTCAGCCACCCCGGGAGAATACGCCAGTGACAGATCGCGCTGCGTCGTCATCGGCTTGGTGACCCGAATGGCCAGCTTCCCCGCCGTTGGGTGTTCGTGATAATGCAGCGCCGCTTCCTTTAGCGCCTGTTCCGCCGCAGAATTCTCGCTCATCTCGAGCTTCTCCCTTTCTGGTTCCCCCTCGCCGCCCCGAACGGGGCAGCGTCAGCTTCACTGTCGCATGGGCCCGAGGCTTTGCGCCACCTTTGTTCCGATCGCACGCGGCGAGCCGGCGAGCAGGCCCGTCACCGTCTCCTCGATCCGCGCCCCAAGCTGTGTCACGGGCTTCTTCGCCCTGCCCTTTGCAAAAACGCCGTCGTAGTGCTGGCGGATCAGCGCGCGCACCCGCGTGCCGTTGTCTGGGTTCTGCGCATCGCCTGCATCCAGCACCGGGCCGGTCTCGAAGAAGACCCCGGTGGTGTCCGCCGAGCGCTCCGCGCTTTGCGGCACCTCCGTCAGCCCGGCAAGTCCCGCTGCGGTGCGCAACGTCCATGGGTTGAAGTTCCAGATATGGCCATAGTGGAACATGTTCCCGCGGGATTTCGACCGGCAGTAGACCTCGATGTTCGGAACCTCGACATAGAGCCGCCCGCCCGGTGCCAGCCAGCCCGCGATCATCGCGAGATAGCGCACAGGGTCGTTCAGATGCTCGAGCACGTGGTTCAGCCGGATCAGGTCGAAGGTGGCCTCGTCAAACAGATCCGGCGCGAGGTGCGCCGTGCGGACATCGAGGCCGAGATCGTCGCGGCAATAGGCTGCATAGCCTGCATTCGGCTCGATCCCGGTGACCTCCTTGCCCATTTCAGTCATCAGGTAGGCAAACTCGCCCGACCCTGCCCCTACATCCAGAACCCTCCGGGCCGGGCGCAGGATATCGCTGAACTGACGGATGTGATCGGCGGCGCGCCGGAAGTTGCGGATGATCTGGCGCTTGCGCGGCTTCTCGGCGCCCTTGTAGTCCTTGCGGTAGTCCTCGGCGTAGAACTTGGCGAGTTCCGCATCGCCCGGCACCGGATCATTGCGGACAAGCCCCGTCTCCATACAGACAACAGTTCTCAACGGCTTGCCGCGCCGGTCGGCCTCGGACACCGTCTCGTGCGAGCCATCACGCCCCAGCGCCCAAGACATGCCGGTGTTGTCAGACGTCATCATACCGGTCGCCACGGGCCCATCCCTTGCGTGTGTTGTCCGTTGTCTTTTGATCGCGGGTCTAACCGAGAAAACAAGGACCGCAAAGACCGGATCATTGTCCAGACGCCCCGACGGCTGTCGACGGCGCGGGAAGCTGAATTGTCTCCAGATCCGACACCATGGTCGCACCCAGTTCAATCAGATAACCGCGCTTGCCTTCGGTGTAGTTTCTCGCGTTGGCGTCGAAATAGGCGGTGATCGCCTCATCAATCTCGGTCAGTTTCTCATACTCGATCTCGCTCAGTCTCCTTCGCATGGACAGATCGACGATATCCTTCTTGATCTGCAGAAGCTCCGCCGCTTCAGTCAGGACACCATCATCTCCTATGGCCAAAAGCAGCCGGTCCCTGATCGTGTGCAAACAGGCGGAATCGTTTCCTGCCCTACAGGCTTCGTACATGACCGCCATGGGCGGCAATACGGGCTCGGCTTGCTCGCCTCGGGCGACATCGGTCAGAAATTGGCATGCCCTGAACGCACCGGCATCACAGAGCCTTTGCGTATCCGCAATCTGAGCGTCGCTGACGCCCGTATGCTCGATCGCCCATCCCCAATTCATCGCATAGAAGCACTCATCCAGACTGCCAAGATCGCACGCAATCTTCGCAAACCTGTCGGCCTCCCCCTGATCTCGCGCCAGCAGGGTGCAGCTCTTGGTTGTATTGGTGCTTGCCGTGAACCTCGTGCCGCCTGTCACCGTCGAGCACAGCCCGACCACGCCGTTTCGATGCTTCAGGGCAAGGTCAAGACAGACCGCCGCGTCATCTTCCTGCTCACAAGCGGCAAGGAGCGGCTGCAGTTTCTCGTGATAGCTCCAGCGCGGCGACATCTGATCAAGCCAGATGCTCGACAGAACCGCAGCGCCGATGACAAAACCGTACCCGATGAAAAACGCCCGATAGCCACGCTTTCCGGCGCGCTCTGCCCCCGTCGATGGTGAGACGCCATCAGTGGATCCGGATCTCTGCCGCGCGGAGCGTTTGCTCTCCAACCAGAACCAAAGGAGCGGATAGGCGCACACGGCGACGATGATCACCGCGCCCAGCAGATACGTGAGGGGCGTCATCTGCAGCCTCGATGCGGAGCGGATGCACCGTTCTCAGGACGCGACCGCAGCGCACATGCTGCAACGGCAAAATTGCGATCAGTTTTCATCGAATTTTAAGCATCCTGCCGTAGACATGCGATCGTTCGCGAACATGCATCGGGCGCCTCACAACCGCCCGCCCGACTACCGGGTCCTGACAAGACCCATCCGCGGCTGGCCAGTCGCACCCTGTACCATTCGGCGCCCGGCGCCGGTCGACGCCCAACGACGCCCCGTCCGCAACGGACCTCAGGCAATCCGGGCTCTCCCGCGCGAGACACCACCACACCGGAGCGGCACAGCCTATTCCGCCGCTTCGGGCTGCCTGGCCTGCGCGATCAGGCTGAGGATGTTCGAGGCAGCGTCCGGGATGTTCGTGCCCGGTCCGAAGATCGCCTTGACCCCCGCACCATAGAGGAACTCGTAATCCTGCTGCGGGATCACCCCGCCGCAGATCACGATGATATCCTCGGCGCCCTGCGCGCGCAGCGCGTCGACCAGTTGCGGCGCCAGTGTCTTGTGACCCGCCGCCTGGGAGGAAATCCCGATCACGTGGACATCGTTGTCGATGGCGTCCTGGGCAGCCTCGTCCGGGGTCTGGAACAGCGGGCCGACATCCACATCGAAGCCGATATCGGCAAAGGCCGTCGCGATCACCTTGGCGCCGCGGTCGTGGCCGTCCTGACCCATCTTGACCACCAGCATACGGGGGCGCCGCCCTTCGGCTTCGGCGAAGGCTTCGACTTCGGACTGGATCGCCGCGAAACCCTCGTCGCCCTCGTACGCTGCACCGTAGACGCCGCTGAGGGTCTTGATCTCCGCCCGGTGGCGGCCAAACACGTTTTCCATGGCGTCGGATATCTCCCCAACAGTTGCCCGCGCCCGCGCCGCCGCGACGGCCAGCTCCAGCAGGTTGCCATCGCCGCGTGCGCCGTCTTCCAGGGCTTTCAACGCGGCATCGCAGGCGGACTGATCGCGCCGTGCCCGGATCTGCCCGAGCCGGGCCACCTGCGCCTCCCGCACGGCGACGTTGTCGACATCGAGGATGTCGATCTCTTCTTCCTGATCGAGGCGGAACTTGTTGACCCCGACGATGACCTCCTCGCCCCGGTCGATGGCGGCCTGACGACGGGCGGCGGCCTCCTCGATGCGCAGCTTGGGCATGCCGGATTGAACCGCCTTGGTCATACCGCCGAGGCTCTCGACCTCCTCGATCAGCGTCCACGCTTCGGTGATCAGCTCATCGGTCAGCGCCTCGACATAGTAGGACCCCGCCAGAGGATCGACGGTCTTGGTCACCTTGGTCTCGTTCTGCAGGATCAACTGCGTGTTGCGCGCGATCCGGGCGGAGAATTCCGTCGGCAACGCAATGGCTTCGTCGAACGAGTTCGTGTGAAGCGACTGCGTCCCGCCGAGCACCGCCGACATCGCCTCGAACGCTGTCCGGACGATATTGTTGTAGGGGTCCTGTTCCTGCAACGACACGCCCGAGGTCTGGCAGTGCGTGCGCAGCATGGACGAGCCCGGCTTCTTCGGCTCGAATTCCGCCATGATCTTGGCCCACAGGAATCGCGCCGCACGCAGCTTGGCGATCTCCATGAAGAAGTTCATGCCGATGCAGAAGAAAAAGCTTAAACGCCCTGCAAACGCGTCAACATCCATACCTCGCGCAATCGCCGCGCGGACATACTCGCGCCCGTCGGCCAGGGTGAACGCCAGCTCCTGCACCAGGTTCGCCCCTGCCTCCTGCATGTGGTAGCCGGAGATCGAGATCGAGTTGAACTTCGGCATCTCCGCCGCCGTGTACTCGATGATGTCGGCAACCGCGCGCATCGACGGCTCGGGCGGATAGATGTAGGTGTTGCGGACCATGAACTCCTTCAGAATGTCGTTCTGAATGGTCCCGGAGAGCTTGTCGCGGCTGACGCCCTGCTCCTCCCCCGCGACAATGAACGAGGCCAGCACCGGGATCACCGCGCCATTCATGGTCATCGAGACGGAGATCTGATCGAGCGGAATACCGTCAAACAGGATCTTCATATCCTCGACACTGTCGATGGCCACACCCGCCTTGCCGACATCGCCGACAACACGGGCATGATCGCTGTCATAACCCCGGTGGGTGGCGAGATCGAAGGCGACGGAGACGCCCTGCTGCCCGCCCTCCAAAGCCTTGCGATAGAACGCGTTCGACGCCTCGGCGGTCGAGAAGCCCGCATATTGCCGGATCGTCCAGGGCCGCCCGGTATACATCGTCGCCCGTGGCCCGCGGGTGAACGGCGCCTGCCCCGGAATGCCGCCCATATGCCCGCTGCCAGCGACATCCTCGGCCGTGTAGAGCGGCTTGATGTCGATGCCCTCGGGGCTCTCCCAGGTCAGGTCATCCAGCGGTCGGCCGCGCAATTCACGTTCCGCCAGCGATGTCCAGTCTTGATTCTTGTCGCTCATGAGCCAATCTCCATGGTCGTTTATTGGAAGGGGACCATTCGATGATACGTTATATCTATCTCAGTCTTACCGCGGTTGTTGCTGCCGCACTCGCCACATCGCCCAGTGCCGCTGATACCGATCCGCTGGCCAAATATGTCGGCTCGGACCGGCCGATCGTGATTTTTGCGCCGGACCGGTACGATAACCGGCTTCGCGAGCAGATCGGTCGCTTCTCGATCCACCGGCGCGAGTTTCGCGACCGTGACGTGGTTGTTGTCGAGATCGGCGGGCCGTTCATGCGCGATCGGGGCAACGCTGTGCCGCACGGCCCGATCATGCGCGAAAAGTTCGGAATCCGCGACGATGAGTTCGCGATTTTCCTCGTCGGCAAGGACGGCGATGTGAAGCACAGGCTGGGCGAGGTCACCGATGCTCAGGTCTTCTACGACCTGATCGACCAGATGCCCATGCGTCGCCAGGAACTGGGGCTGGAGTAGCGCGCGCTTGTGCGCGCTCGTGCCATACACTATATGTTGAGGGCGAGCGGCGATCATACAGACGCCGCCAAACCGGGAAAGGAGGCTCTGACATGGATGACGACTATGACGAGTACGAATACCCGATCGAAGGTCCGACACGGCCTGCTCCTTACTACTGAACCCGTGCGCGGGTGCGCTCGGACTTCCTGATTTCATCACTCAACGCATGAATTGCCTTGCGCGCCTGCGTGTATGAATACTCCACCATATCCAGATACTTGCGCATGAGCGCCTCGCGCCGCTCCGCGGACAACGCGGCATATTCGGGCGAACGCATGTCCGAACCCAGATCCCGGATCGACCGGATCTGACTGTAGTACACCACCACCGGATAGATCGTCCGGCTGGGCAGGACATGGATGTCATGCACAATCGCCTCGAAAATCGTGTCGTGCTTCTCGCTGGGCACAAACGGCACATAGCCCGGATCACCCGGCGCCGCGTCCTCGGGCGGGTTAAACTGACCCGGCAGCGCATCCTTGACCCGCTGGAGATCTTCGGACGGCAGCCAGCGTGAGTTCGCATAGCTTTTGATCTCCGCCGACAACGCGCGCATGTAGTCGATCTTCTTCGATAAAAGATGATGGGCGGCTGTCCGCCGCGTGAGCCAGTCGTTCACCAGCCAGCCCGCGACTGCCACCACCGCCGCCGTCAGCGGGATCAGATATTTGAGATCTTCCCAACTCATACGAAGGCACGCTCCTCAGAACGTTCGGTCCGGCGCTGGGAGAGGACCTGAAAGACGGCATGAAACCCGAAGCCGAGACTGAGCAAAACGC
>JBCBOR010000026.1:0-53232 GCA_039821125.1 Pseudomonadota bacterium | reverse complement strand
GCAACCACATCATGTGGTTGCCGATGGAGCAGACCGGCCAGCCTTCTTCCACGGTCACGCACCGGTTGGTCTTCTTGACCGAGTTTACCACCGTTGCCGTGTCCATGGGCCGGATCGAGCGCAGATCGATCACCTCCGCCGAGATTCCGTCGGCGGCGAGCGCGTCCGCGGCCTCGAGCGTGTAGGTCATGCCGATGCCGAAGCTGACAAGGGTGACATCCGTGCCCTCGCGCACGACCTTGGCCTTGCCGATGGGCACGGTGAAATCGTCCATGTCCGGGATCTCGAAGGACCGGCCATAGAGGATCTCGTTCTCCAGCACGATGACGGGGTTGGGATCGCGGATCGCCGACTTCAACAGCCCCTTGGCATCGGCGGCAGAATAGGGCTGCACGACCTTCAGGCCCGGGATCTGCGCGTACCATGCAGCGTAATCCTGACTGTGCTGGGCCGCCACGCGGGCCGCAGCGCCGTTCGGGCCGCGGAAGACGATGGGACAGCCCATCTGACCACCGGACATGTACAATGTCTTGGCCGCCGAGTTTATGATCTGATCGATCGCCTGCATGGCGAAGTTGAAGGTCATGAACTCGACGATGGGGCGCAAACCGGCGAAAGCCGCGCCGACGCCGATCCCGGTGAACCCGTGCTCGGTGATGGGCGTGTCGATGACCCGGCGGTCGGAGAATTCCTCGAGCAAGCCCTGCGAGATCTTGTACGCGCCCTGGTACTCGGCGACCTCCTCGCCCATCAGCAGCACGTCATCGTCGCGGCGCATCTCCTCGGCCATGGCATCGCGCAGCGCCTCGCGGACTGTGACCGTCTTCATCGGCGTGCCCTCGGGCCAGTCCGGCGTCAGGTCTGCTGCCACGGGCACTTCCGCTGCGGCGGCAGGCGCAGCGTCAGCAGCAGGGGCGGCGGGCTCGGTGGCGGGGGCGGGCGGGTGGGCCGCTGCCGAGCCCGCCGATGCAACATCGCCGATATCGGACGCGCTTTCGCCTTCTTCCAGCAGGACCGCGATCACGTCGTTGACCTTTACGGCCTCGGTGCCTTCCGGCACGACGATCTTGCCGATGATCCCTTCATCGACGGCCTCGACCTCCATGGTCGCCTTGTCGGTCTCGATCTCGGCGATCACATCGCCCGAGCTGACAGTATCGCCTTCCTTCACCAGCCATTTGGCGAGGTTGCCCTCCTCCATCGTCGGCGAGAGGGCCGGCATCAGAATCTGAATGGTCATGTCTTAGGCCCCCTCAGGCGTCGGCGTAGATATCTGTCCAGAGCTCGGCTTCGGCCGGCTCGGGGCTTTCCTGGGCGAAGGTCGCGGCCTCGTTGACGATGGCTTTGACATCCTTGTCGATGGCCTTGATCGCGTCCTCGTCCGACAGGCCGTTGTCCATGATCAGCTTGCGCAGCCCGTCGATCGGGTCGCGTTCCTCACGCATCTTGGTGACCTCGTCGCGGGTGCGATACTTGGCCGGGTCGGACATCGAGTGACCGCGATAGCGGTAGGTCTTGACCTCGAGAATGTATGGGCCTTCTCCGGAACGACAGTGTTGGACCGCGCGGGCGCCCGCCGCCTGAACGGCGAGCACATCCATGCCGTCGACTTCCTCGCCCGGGATGCCAAACGCCGCGCCGCGGGTGTGCAGCGCCGGGGTCGAAGTCGAGCGCGCCTGTGCCGTGCCCATGGCGTATTGGTTGTTCTCGATCACGAAGATGCAGGGCAGCTTCCACAGCGCCGCCATGTTGAAGGTCTCGTAGATCTGGCCCTGGTTCGCCGCGCCATCGCCGAAATAGGCAAGGCTGACATTGTCATTGCCGCGATATTTGTTGGCAAAGGCAAGCCCCGCACCCAGCGGCACCTGCGCCCCGACGATCCCGTGCCCGCCGTAGAAATGCTTCTCGGACGAGAACATGTGCATCGAGCCGCCCTTGCCGCGCGAATATCCGCCCTCGCGCCCGGTCAGTTCCGCCATGACGCCCTTGGGATCCATGCCGCAGGCCAGCATATGCCCGTGATCGCGATACGAGGTGATGACCTGATCGCCCTCCTTGCAGTTGGCCTGCAGGCCGACAACAACCGCCTCCTGTCCGATGTAAAGGTGGCAGAACCCGCCAATCAGACCCATGCCGTAAAGCTGACCGGCCTTTTCCTCGAACCGGCGGATCAGCAGCATGTCTTTGTAGTGGGAGAGGAGGTCTTCGGCGGGCGGCAGGTTCTTGCCTGCCGGATTGTCGTCGGGCATCAAAGTCTCCAGCTAGCGTCTGTGCAAGTATAACGCGACGATAACCCTAGCGGCTTTCAACAGTGAATGCAGCACAGAACGGCGCAATCGCGTTGCAAAAATCAAAGCGCGTTGCGTGGAATATTAGCGATTGTGATCGTGGATCAGTCGGGTTGCGGTCCTAGCGCACAACCATTTCGTCTTCGCGGACCATCCCAAGGCGCACACGCGCGCGTTCATCGAGCAGATCGAGATCGAGGTAGTCATCGCTGAGCCGGCGCACGAGATTTTCCATTTCTGCACGCTCGGCGCTCAGCACCTCAAGCTCTGCAACCAGGCGCCGTTCGGTGTCTCCGGCCTCGCGAAAGGCGGCCAGACCATGGTCGCCTTGCAGGCCGGAATGGGCAAACACGGCGATCAGGCCGAGCAGAACCAGATAGGCTGCCGGCACAAACACCTGTTTGAGAGAAAAATTCACCACTGCTCGTCCGTACCGCCCATGGGCCGCATCTACGACGGCCTCGTTAGCCATAGTATCCGCAGAATGCCGGAAAATTGAAAGAGATACCTCGGCCCATCTTTGCGGTTGTTAAGGGTTGAGTCTTTTGAGTCACACCGAATTTTTGCGAAACTCTGTAAAGTTTTACGAATTTTCCCAGAGATATGTTCGGATTGTGTAAACCGAATGGGGCGACCGTTGCGCCAATTCAGACGCTCGGAGCCCATTATGACGTACTGTCCTCCCAACCATGACCTGCAGACCTACGAGTTCACCGCACTGACGGGATACGCGATCCTCGACCCCGGTGACACCGAGCTTGGCTGTGGAGACAGCTTCTCGATGCCAGTCAGCGCCGATGCCTGTGTCGCGGTCACCGACAATGACGGGACGCTGTCGGGCGATGCGTGGTGCAACGAGTATGGCGACGATTACAGCTTCCAGATCGCGGACATCACGGTCGATGGAGCGCTGGTCCATGAGGGCGAGCGCGTCTACGCCGAGGAGGTGTATTCGCTCTATGATGAACACGGTAACTGCTACTGGCTGGTCGAGATCGAGGTTGTCGGCTCGGCGAACGGTGACGGCGATGATTTTTATGCCTTCATCGGATCTGTGCCGCCTGCGGGGACCGAGCTGACCGTTGCCAGCCGCCACAACGTCACCAGCAACTGGATCGAATTCCGTGATCTGTCCGCGGGTCTGAAATGGGATCTCGACACCGAGGGCAAAGTCACGATCGAGGCCGAGGACATGGCTCTCTGGGGCTACAAGGTCGATGATGTGCACGCTTCCTCGGGCGGCGAGGTGATCCGGCTCAAGAAAGGCATGGGCCAGGCCGCCGTCACCTTCGGCGCCGAGGACGGGACCTATGATATCGAGCTGGCCTATATTGACGAGAATGACGGCGAGGGCACGATCGAGGTCTGGCTGAACCACACGCTGCTGCAGGTGGTTGAACTCGACCAGAACAACAACGGCAATGGCGGAGACTGGTCTTCGATCTCGACCATCAAAATCGAGGATGTCGATCTGGTGGCGGGCGATGAAATCGTCCTGAAAGGCACGCGCGATGCCTGGGAGTTTGCCCGTATCGATGCGCTGACCTTCTGTTTGCATGAAAACGAGCCACCGGTGGCCCTGAACGATCTCGGCGAGACCGACGAGGATACGCTCTACACGCAGGACCTGCTCGCCAATGACAGCGACCCCGACGGCGATCCGCTGACGCTGGTCTCTGCCGGTGGTCTGGCGCCGGGATCGCCGATCACGGTGACGTCTGAGAACGGGCGCACGACGACCGTCTTTGTCTCCGCGGCGGGTATTCTGAGCCTCGATCCGACAGTGGATTTCAACGATCTGCCGCTGGGCGCGACCGACAGTGTGACCATCAGCTACGAGATCACTGATGGCGAGTTCACGGCGACGGCGGAGGCGACCGTCATCATCAATGGTCTGAACGATGCTCCGGTGGCGGTCGATGACTTCTATCAGGTGTCGGAGAGCGCACCTGCGGTGCTCGACATTCTGACCAACGATTTCGACCCGGACGGCGATACGTTCACCTTTACCGTGCTGACCCAACCCATCGAGGGCGAGGTCACCGTGGATGACAATGGCGACGTGATCTTCAACCCGGGCGAGGCGTTTGCAACGCTGAGCGAGGGGCAGACCGCAACTGTCACCTTCGACTATGAAATCTTCGATGGCCAGCTGACCGATCAGGCGACGGTCACGGTACAGGTCCAGGGTGAGGGTGTCACCGACCCGATGCCGATGCGGATGACCGAGCTGGCCACAACCCCTGGCGGCGACTTCACTGTGCAGACCGAGGCCCCGAAAAAGACCACCGACGGGACGGCGGATTTCTCCTTCTCTGTTTCGCTCGGCGACTTCGAGACCGAGGTCTACAACATCTACTATGTCATCGACGTGTCGGGCAGTACGGCCGAGACCGCGGGGTTCGGCGATGTGGACACCGTGCTGGAGGCCGAGATTGCCGCACTCCAGGGTCTGACAGAAACGTTTGTCGACTTCGGCATCCCGGACGGAAACCTGACCATCACCGTCCTGCCCTTCAACAGCCGCGCCGCACCGACAGAGCCGGTCGAGATCTTCAACGAGGAGACGGAGGAGTTCGACCTCACCAGCTTCCCGATCGAGACCTTCGGGGACAACGAACTGCTGTCATCCGTTGACATCAACGCCTCTCTCGGAGCGCTCGAGCCCGGGGGCGAGACCAGCTACCTCTCGGCCATCTTTGCCGCGGCAGGGACGGCGCAGCAGCTCGATCCGTTCAACCAGGAGAACAACATCTTCTACTTCGTGTCGGACGGTGATCCCTTCCCCATCACCCCGAACACCGAGTTGCAGATCGATCAGTTCTCGTCGCTGTTCCTGCATCCGCGCGGTGATGTGCACGCGATTGCGGTCGGCGATACGATCGACACCCAGTACATCGACGGCGTCGACAACACGGATGGCGTCGCGCTGGTCCAGAACTCGGAGGAGTTGGCCGCCGCGGTGCTCGAGAACTCACACGATGCCGGTGCGATCGTCAGTGCCTCGCTCGAGGTGTTCAACGATGCGGGCACGCTTGTCGACACGCTGGTCTTCACCGGCGCAGACTTCGCGGACACGCCGCTCGGGTTCCGGCTGGATGTCGAGAATGTGCCCGGGTTCGATCCGCTGGTCGGTCAGACCAACACGGCCGTGATGACCGTCGCGCTTGACGGAGATCTCGACGGCACCGTCGATGAGACATTGACCCAGACCTTGACGATTGACGGTGTGCTTCCGGTCAGTTTCGACTTCTGAGGGTGTCGGCGCCGCTTTTGTCTTGGGCGGCGCCGGTCACTTGATCACGCATCCAGGTCGCAAAGTTATCGATCCGGTTGCCACCGGCCAGATAGCGGTCGATCAATCCCTCGGCATGGTCGCGGCCAAAGGACGGGTAGTGCCCGCCATGCACGGTTTCGGGCGCAAGCTCGCGGATCCGGCTGAGTGTGGCGCGCAACACTTCGGGTTCGGAGTGGTGCAGCGTGTCCAGCAAAGGTCCGTCATAAAGCGCATCGCCTGAGAAGAGCGTCCGCGTTCCGACCTCGTAAAGCCCGATGGAGCCGGGCGAATGCCCCGGCAAATGCAACACCTGGAAGTGCCGGTCGCCGAGGTCGATCACATCGCCCTCGTCCAGATAACCCGTCAAGGGCGCTGCCCGCACCGCATAGGTCTCCGGGTCAAAATCGGGATAGGCGCGCGGTTTGATCAACTCCGCCGCCGTCCAGCCCCCGCCGTACAGCGTGTTCGTCCAGTCCGGCGCCTCCAGCGTGGCCGCCTCCGCCCGGTGACCCAGCCGACGGTCAAACTCGTGCGCCCCGCCGCAATGATCGAAGTGCATATGGGTCAGGATGGCGGTCAGCGGTCGATTCGACAGGCGCAGGATCTCGGCCTTCAGCGGGCTCAGCCCCATGCCCGTGTCGATCACAAGATCACGGTCACGCCCGGCCACATGCCAGATATTGCAGCGCAGCCAGGGCGCGACGCCGGTCTCGATGATCCGGGTCACACCATCGGACAGACGATCAATGCGAAAGGCGGGGCGCTGCGACATCGGGGGATCTTGGCTGAGAGGCTGTGTCATCGCAATGCCTTGGCTCGCCGGACGGAAGATCTATAGTCGCCGGGTAAGGTGAGGAGGCAGATGGTGGAACGCGTCGAGACGGTCGTGATCGGGGCCGGGGTGGTCGGACTAGCCGTGGCGCGGGCGCTGGCGGCGACCGGACGCGAGGTGCTGATCCTTGAACGCGAGGACACGTTTGGCACCATCACCTCGGCGCGCAACTCCGAAGTCATCCATGCCGGGATCTACTATCCCAAGGACAGTCTGAAGGCCCGGCACTGCGTGACCGGGCGCCAGATGCTCTACGATTACTGCGCCGAGCGGGGGGTCTCGCACAAGCGAACCGGCAAGCTGATCGTCGCGTGTACCGAGGATGAGGTGGCACAGCTCTCGACCATTGCTGATCGTGCGCGCGCCAACGGGGTTGCAGATATTCGCGAGATAAGCGCGCAGGAGGCCGAGGCGATGGAACCGGCGCTGGACTGCAAAGGCGCGCTGCATTCGCCCTCGACCGGGATCGTCGACAGCCACGGCCTGATGCTGAGCTTTCTGGGCGATGCGGAGAACGACGGCGCGATGCTGGTCCTGGAGACGCCGGTCGAGGCGCTGCTGGCCAGCGATGAGGGTATCCGCATCACCACGGGCGGGGCCGAGCCGATGGCATTGCTGGCGCGGGAGGTCGTGAACGCGGCCGGGCTGGATGCACCGGGCCTTGCGGGGTGCACAGACGGGTTGGCGCCGGACGCTGTCCCGCAGCAATGGACCGCCAAGGGCAACTATTTCTCACTGACTGTTCGCGCGCCGTTCGAACGTCTGATCTATCCCGCGCCCGTTTCGGGTGGGCTGGGGGTGCATCTGACGCTGGATCTGCAGGGCCGCGGGCGCTTTGGGCCGGATGTCGAATGGATCGAGAAGATCGACTACGCGGTCGATCCCGCCCGGGGTGAGGTGTTCTACGATGCGATCCGCCGGTATTGGCCGGGCCTGCCCGATGGGTCGCTGGCGCCAGATTACTCCGGCATTCGTCCCAAGCTGTCCAATCCCGGTGCACCGGCCGCGGATTTTCGCGTCTCCGGTGCGGCGGAGCATGGCTGCTCCGGCTATGTCGGGCTGTACGGGATCGAGTCGCCCGGGCTGACCAGTTCGATGTCCATCGCCGATCATGTGTGCGATGTGCTGGATGCCGACCGTCATTGATTGCCGCCGCCTGCCAATGGCGCTAGCGTGCCGAGCTTCTCGCCCTGGGAGACCAATGCCATGAACGAATCACGCCCCGTTACCCTGACGCCGTTCTCGACCCATTGGGGCGCGTATTATGCCGAGACCGAAAACGGTCGCCTGACAGGCGTGCGCGACTATACCAACGATCCCGATCCGGCGGTGATCGGTCCCGGTATCATCGATATGATCGAGCATCCGACCCGGATCAAGCAACCGGTCGTGCGCAAGAGCTATCTCGAGAACGGACCGGATGCCGACCGCACGGGGCGTGGGCGCGAGCCGTTTGTCGAGGTGTCCTGGGACGAGGCCTGGGATCTGGCCGCGGCCGAGCTTAAGCGGGTGCGCCGGGACCATGGCAATGCGTCAATCTTCGGCGGCTCTTATGGCTGGGCGAGCGCGGGGCGGTTCCACCACGCACAGAGCCATATCCACCGGTTTCTGAACTGCATGGGCGGCTACACGGCATCGATTGCGAATTACTCCTTTGCGGCGGCCTATGCGATTGCGCCGCATGTGGTCGGTGACTTCAAGCGGCTGGTGCTGAACCAGGGCACGTCCTGGCCCGTGATCGCCGAGCACACTGATCTGATCGTCGCGTTTGGCGGTCTGGCGCGCAAGAACGCGCAGATCACTTCGGGCGGTGTCGGTCGGCACGTTCTGCGTGAGTCGATGCTGGCGGCCCATGCGCGCGGCTGCGCGTTCGTCTCGATCAGCCCGCTGCGGACCGACATGATCGTCGAGGTTGGCGCGGAGTGGATCACGCCGCGTCCGAACACCGATACGGCGCTGATGATGGGCCTGGCGCACACGCTGATGGTCGAGGGCCTGCACGATGAGCATTTCCTGACGCGGTGCTGTACCGGCTGGGACCGCTTCCGGCCCTACCTGATGGGCGAGACGGATGGTCAGCCCAAGGATGCGGATTGGGCAGCATCGGTCTGTGCGATTGACGCCGAAGCGATCCGGGCGCTCGCGCGGCGCATGGCCTCGCAGCGTACGATGATCTCGGTTGCGTGGTCGCTCCAGCGCTCGGATCATGGCGAACAGCCGATCTGGATGGCGATCGTTTTGGCGGCCATGCTCGGACAGATCGGTTTGCCGGGTGGCGGGTTCGGCATCGGCTATTCGTCGGAAAACGGGGTCGGGAACTCGGTTCTGCCGTTCCGCTTTCCGGCGGTGCCACAGGGGCAGAATCCGGTGGACGGGGCAATCCCAGTGGCGCGGATCTCGGACATGCTGCTTAATCCCGGTCAGACCTACCAGTTCGACGGGCAGGAAAAGCGCTTTCCGGACACACGGCTCGTCTATTGGACGGGTGGAAATCCGTTCCACCATCATCAGGATCTTGGCCGGTTCGTACGCGCATTGCAGCGCCCGGAGACGGTGATTGTCAATGAGATCTGGTGGACGCCTATGGCACGCCACGCGGACATCGTGTTCCCGGCAACGACGGTGCTCGAGCGCGAGGATCTGTCGATGACCCATTGGGAGCCGTTGATCGTCGCGATGCGTCAGGCGGTGGACCCGGTGGGCGGCGCCCGTTCGGACTACGAGATCTTCTCGGGGATCGCCCGGCGCATGGGGCTGGAGGAGGTCTATACAGAAGGCCGCTCGCCCGAGGACTGGATCCGTCATCTCTGGGACCAGACCCGCCAGCGCGCAGGCGAGGCGGGGTTCGAGCTGCCGACCCTGGAGGGGCTGCGCGAGGCCGAGATGATCGAGTTGCCACCAAACCCGAAGGAGCCTGTGCTGCTCAGCGCGTTCCGCGATGATCCGGCGGGCAACCCGCTGGAGACACCGTCGGGGCGGATCGAGATCTTCTCCGAGGCGGTTGCGGGATTTGGCTATGCCGATTGCCCGGGCCATCCCGTCTGGATCCCGCCTTACGAGTGGCTGGGCAACGCGGACCCGGGTCAATTGCATCTGATCTCGAACCAGCCCCGCACGCGGCTGCACTCGCAGTTTGATCCGGGCCGTGTCTCGATGGCCTCGAAGGTTGCTGGACGCGAGCCGATCACCATGCATCCGGATGATGCGGCGGCGCGCGGGTTGACCGAGGGCGAGGTCGTCCGGGTCAGCAATCAGCGCGGCGCTTGCCTTGCAGGTCTTGTGGTGTCGGACCGGGTCATGGCGGGGGTTGTGCAACTCTCGACCGGGGCCTGGTTCGATCCCGCCGATCCCGGCAGCGACGACGTTCTGTGCAAGCACGGCAACCCGAATGTGCTGACGCGCGATTCGGGCACCTCGCAGCTGGGGCAGGGGCCGTCCGCTCACTCGACATTGGTGCGGGTTGAGAAACTCGATGGTCCGCCGCCGCCGGTCACGGCGTTCGAACCACCGGAGATCCTTGGAAAATAGGCGCGCCCACCCGGCGCGCCCTTGGCAGTCCTAGGGACGCAGGACGACCCGGCCAGAGGCATCCCGGCTCGCCACCACCACAGCGCGGTGGTCGACGCCGCGGCCCCGCACGACAAGCGTGTACTTGGTGTTGTCTGACAGATAGAGTCCGCCATCCGGCCAGCGGACCATGCCGTTCTTGACCGGCAGGTCGGCGATCTCCGTCTCGTCACGCAAAATCGTCAGCCGGTTCACATCGGTGCCTGGCGCGCTGTTCACCACGATCTGCGGTGCGAGCGGCACAGATGGGATCCGTGCGAAGTTGCGCATGATCACGCTTGCATTCGTCGTATCGGTCTGCACCAGAGCAACCTGCTCGGGGCAGTCGACCTGAACCCTCGACAGCTCGCGCCCGCCGACGATCTTGATGTCCTTCTTGCCGATGATCACCGAGCCGCCCTTGATCACGATCTCGTTGCACGCTCCGTAGTGCGACAGCGTCAGCTCGGTGTTCGCACCCAGTGTCAGTTCGGTACCGATCACAAGCTCATCGAACAGGTCGACTGCGGGATCGACCGTGCCTGCGAGGTCGACAATCAAGGCACGCATATCTGCCGAAGCGGCTGGCGCCGACAACCCGATGGCGCTGACCAATCCAATGATGAACCCTTGAACCCTGTGCATCTCCGTCACCTCAATCTATGTTTTGCGGTCTTGCCCCGCGTAATACGAGAGACAGGATAGACCCGGTCGCGGCGCGCCGCAACGTGTCCCGTTGCAGTGCATCCTATTGCGCCGCAGCAATGCGCGCGATCGGGAAGGGCGCATCCGAGTTGCCGATCAGAAGCTGCGGGCGCTGGCTGAAGCTTTTCTGTGCCGCCAGTTGCCGGACACGCTTGCGGATGTAGTCGCCCAGAATCAATGCATCGGCGACCCCGTCGGGCGAGGTGATCTGACCCGACAGCGCCTCGCGGATCGCGTACATGAAAACGCCGTTCTGGCTGTCGTGCCCGTCCAGCGCCTCCTCGTACTTGGTCGAGGCGGTCAGAACCATGAACCCGGTTTCGTTGTTGATATTGCCTGCGGCCGCGGCCGGGAAGGCGCCGGAATAGCAGGTGTCGAGCATCAGCATCAGGTTCTCGACCCGGACGTTCGAGAGTTTGTCGACCAGCAGGGTCTGATCCACGGATCGGCTACCAAGTTGGTCCAGCGATGCCATGTCGGGCGGGATGAAGTGGTAGTCACCCGCCTCGTCCTTGAACCCGTGGCCGCCCACATAAACCAGAACCGAGTCGCGCGGGTTCGATCGTTTCGAGATCTCCTCCAGCGCTGCGGTCACCCCGTCCCGGCTCGCCTCGGCGTCCAGGAGCTCGGTGACGAGAACCTCGCCATAGGCGTCGGGCTTGGATTCGCGCACCAGCCTGCCCAGTGTCTCGGCATCGGGGCGGGCGTAGTTGAGCGGGCCGAACGGGCCGCCCTGATAGGCATTCGCCCCGATCACCAGCAGGTGCATGTTGGGCAGCGTTTCCTGCTCAGGCTCGAGCCGCCGAAGAGCGAGTTCCGCAGACTTGCCGTAGATCCCGCGTTCGTCATAGGCGCGGAGCTGCAGCGTGTTGACCCCTTCGAGCAGGAAGATCTCGCGGCTGCCCTCGAAGACCTTTGGCTCGTCCGCAGGGGCTTCGATTGCGCCAAGCCCGCGGGTCTGTCCGGTGGTCTTGCCGTTGCGGAAGACATCGATCTTGTCGATTTCGAACGCCGCATCCGTGATCTTGTATTTGATCAGGATCCGCTCGACATCCGCAGGCATGACGCGCACGCCATCCTGGAAGGTGGTCGGCTCGGGCGTCTCCTCCTTCGCCGCTTCGATCCGGCCAAGCCCGCGCATGGCCAGCGTCGCCGGCGCACAGGTGCCGATCTGATCGTCGCTGATCGGGCAGAATTCGACAAGTTCGATGGTCGGCGCGGGCGCGTCCGCAACCTCGGTCTTCGCGGTTTTGATCACCGGTTGCACAGCGGCTTGAGTTTCTTCGCCCGAAAGCTGCGCGCTGACCGCCTCCGGGTTGTAGAAACTCTTGTAGAGCTGGCTGAAGTCGATCCAGTTCGCCAGTTCCTTGGCGCTGCGGTTCAGGTGATAGCCCGCCAGTTCCTGCCCGCCATTGGCGGAATGGTTGAACCGTCCATCGGGCAGCCAGGCGAGCCAGCGCAGTTTCTCCCGCGCGACGTAGAGCGCGCCGGTCTCCTCGATCTGATCGCCGGTCAGCGTGTACCAGCGGATCGAGCCGTCGCCGAGAAGTGCGATGAACCGGCCATCCGGCAGGTTTGCAACACCGAACGCCGCCGCGCTGAGCTCCCGCTCGGCAACCGGCTCTCCGGCAGCGCCAAAGACATAGAGCGATCTGTCCCCGCCAAGTAGGAACCCGCCATCGTCGCGCTCGGCGACGCTCAGCGAGCGCTCACGCGGGCGCAGTGGCAGGGGTTGCCCATTGAAAGTCGGCGTCGCCGAGATACGCCAATCCGTCAGTCCGGCAGGCGCTTTGGGGGTGAGGAAGCCGTCCTTGACCCGGCGTACCGCAGCACGGTCGAGCTTGGTCAGGCGTTGTTCGGACACATCGAAGGTGAAATCGCCGATCTCTCCTGCCGTGTCATAGCGAAAGGCGATCTCGGTTCCCTCGGGCGAGATCGCGAGCAGATTGTCATAGACCAGTCGATAATCCGGGCCCGGCCGTTTGATCTGATACCGCAGGGTGAAGTCGGGATTGACCACACCCCAGCGCGGATCGCCCGAAGCATAGGCCACAGAGCCGTCCGGCAGATTGGTCAGCGTTGTGATCGTGTCGCCCGCGACGGGCAGGTCGAAATAGCGTCCGGGTTCACCGACATCCGGCCAGCGGCGCAGGATGATCCGCCCGCGCGTATCGGCAAAGCCGCCGCCCGCCCAGAGTTCCTGCCGCCCGCCGGTCTCGACCCAGGTGAGCGCGTTCAGGCTCGGCTCTCCGCCCGGGACCTGGCCTGCCAGCTGGCCGATCACCTTGAGCGTGCGCATCGAGATCAACTCGACCTGCCGCCGGTCATAGTAGCCAACCGCGATGGTCTTGCCGTCTGGCGAGACGCGGGCAATCGCAGGCTCGGCGCCCGACAGCTTGACCGTCCGCAGATTGTATTCCGGATCGTAGACACGAAGCTGCCCGCCGGTGATGGTCGCCACCAGCGAGCCATCCGGCGCCCAGTCGATCCAGCTTGGCTGTCCACCGACCTCGAGATCCTCGAACAGCAGTTTCGCTTTCGCGTTGCGGATCTGGATCGCGCCGCCCTGCGAGGCTGACAGGGCGAGGCCCAGCAACGTCTCGGCCCCGCCGGTGTGGTAGACGATCCGGCGCAGCACGCCGCCCAGCGGCAAGCGCCCGGCGATCCGCCGGTCCGCGGGCCTGAGGACATAGAGGTAATTCTGCCCGGCCCATTCCAGACCGGAAATTCCGCCTGCCAGCAGCGAACGGCCAGACGGGGCAAAGGCCAGCGAATAGAGCACGCCCTCGGCCCCATCGCCGATAGGAATGCGCAAGGTGTCGATCAAAGTGCCGGTACCGGCCTCCCACAGCCGGACAGTCTTGTCGTCCCCGGTGGTCGCGATCACCGCGCCATCGGGCGAGACGGCGACGTCGTGGATCGTTGCCTGATGCTGAACCGTGTCGATCCTGAGCAGCGGGGCCGATGACGGCTCCTGTGCAGAAGCAACACCTGCGGTCGTGAACAGCGCCGTTGCGGCCACCACAAACGCAAGAGCGCGCTGCGTGGTCCGCAGCGCGCGTTGTCCGAAGGCAGGTCCGGGGTTAGCCGAGATCAAGCTCCATCTCGGATTCCTTTTCCTTGGCTGCCTGGATTTCTTCAATGCACTCATCGCGTTTGCGAACATTCGTCAGACACTCATCCTGCAGTTTCTTGACGTTTTGCTTTTTCTTCGCCTTGAGCGAGCCTTTCGGCGTGCCGGCGGTCTTGCGCGGCTTCTTCTTGCTCAACCGAGCCGACTTGCGGCCCGTGCGCACCTTGGCCGGTTCTTTGACCTCCAGCGACTGCGCGTTGTTGTCCGCGGCGACCTCGTTGTAGATCGCGGCATAGCTCTCGGTGTTCTCGGCAATCTGATCTGCAATCTCGCGGAACTTGGCGACGTCGGCATCATACTTCGAACGTACCGCCGCCATCTGATCCTGAGCTGACGCCTTGTCGAGTTGCTTGGCGTTGTAGGCGCCCTGGACCGCCCGGGCCTCTGCCACGCGGCAATCCTTCAGACCGCGGAACGAGCGGAGCAGTTCGTCGATCTGCCGGTTTTCCTTCTCGATATCGCCAAAGGCCTGGCCAATGATCGAGTCGGGATCCGCGCCATCCGCAAGCTTCTTGCCGAGATAGCCGGTCGCGGCCCCGACAGCACCGCCGATCAGCGCGCCTTTCCAGACTTCGTCTCCGCGCAAGGCTGCGATCAGACCGCCCGCAACGGCCCCTGTGGCAGCGCCGCCAACGGTTGCCACCACAAGACCTTCGTCGAAAAAGCTGCCATGTTCGGCCATTGCCTGACGCTGGGAGAAACAGGCATCCGACCGGTCGGCGAGATAGTCGTCGCTGAACAGTGACCCTGATGTGATGGTCTCGAACCCGCCTGCAATGCTGCTGCCGACGCTGTCCAGCGTGCTGCCCGCGTTGCACCCGGTCAGTCCGACAACAAGGAACAGCGCTGCCCCTGACCGAAGAAGTTGTGCGCTCATCGCAACCCCCTTACGTAAACCCCAATATCCACAATGCTTTTGGCAGATTGCCCTAAAAAACTGCTTATCGCTACCTCGAAGTGTATCAGGCAGGATGCCTCAGCCCGAGATCATCTTTGTGTGAAGATGGGCAGCAGGCCGACACGAACCTGCTCGGGATCGGAGGCATGGCGCCCGAGCAGGTCCAGCAACTCTTCCGGTGCCGGAGTGCCGTGCAGCCGCTCGAGCGCGTTATGCAGATCGGTCAGACGCGTCTGGCTGGCAAGAGCGATCACGTGATCCGCACCGGTGGGCGGCGAAATCGGCGAGGGGCCGAGGCGCTTGGCGGTCTGCCCCGGATCGATCCGGTCCTGATCCGTGCGGGTATGCCCGGCGGCTGGAAAGATGAACTGAACCTCGCCCGTGCTCGCGAGATTGACGATCGTCAGGTAGTCGAAACCGGGGCCGGGGCGCGCAATGGTGATGTGGATGGCGTCACCCAACGTGAAGCGGCGATCATCCGGCTCGAGCCGGAACTGAAGCGGACGCCGGGGTGACCAGCGCAGCAGCGGTTGCACCGCCCGCCATTTCTTTACGGCCAGTTCGACACTGGCCTCCGCCTCGGCCTCGGCAATCACGTCTGCCGTCGCTCGATCGACAAGCTCGCGGCTCTCGCGATCCCAGAGAAGACGCGCCGTCTCCTCGGTGCTGACCAGACGCGCGCCGCCGAGAAACACCGCACGCGTTGAATCCGCAGTTTTCACGTAGAGCCCGGGCGGATCAGCAAGCGCGAGGTCAACCTCGGGCGCCGGTGGCGGGGGCGGTGCTTCCGGCTCGTTGCCCAGCAGGACAGACAGCGCGATCCCGGCGCCATCGGCCCCCATCAACTCGACCGCACGAGAGTAGGTCACACCCGGTGTCTGGCGTGTGCCCGAGAGGTTGCGGACCTGCTCGATCACGAAATCCTGGAAATCCGACAGCGTCGTCATCCCGTCGCCGCCATCGGCCTGGCCATCCAGGGCACGCGCGACGCTCCAGCTCAGCGCCCCGCGGTAGACGCCGTCGATCTGAACCTCGGGCGTTTGCTGATCATCCCGCGCGGCATGGGCGTAGACGACGTTTGGCAGGTCACCGGCCTCGACCGAACGCGTGCGGACATGCGGTTTGGCAAGTGGGTCCGCACCAAACTCCGTACCGATATCGACAAAGCGCATAGGACCCAGATCGCCGCGCGGATCGACCGACCGGGTCATGGTCCCGCTGTGGCAACTGTCTGCGACCATCAGCACGGCAACATCCAGCGGCACGCGCGAGAGCATCTCGGAGATGTCATTGTCCCGGATGCGTTCGCCCAAACCCTCTCCCCGTACATTGAAGCCGTGCAGAATGAACGTCTCGTCCTTGCCGTCAGGCTCGTCACCCGCGAGCGCTTCCGGCATCTGGATCCCGTGCCCGGCAAAGGTGATCACAATCGTGTCGCCGCTTTGAACCTTGCCGAGGATGGTCTCGTATTCCTGCATGATCCGGGCGCGCGTTGCCTCGCGATCCAGCAGCAGCGTGACATCCGCGCCGCGTTCCTCGAGCGTTGCCGAGATATCGCGTGCATCGTTCACGGCGCCCGCAAGGCTGGGCACATAGGCGTAATCGTCGACCCCGATGATCAGCCCGTAGATTTCAGCCTGCGCCGCCAGCGGCGCGCACCAAAGAGCCGCCGCACAGAACATCCCGGCAAATTGCTTCATCTTCAAACCCCGACCACTCCTAATCCCTCAAGTCTACCGCTAAAGGAGCGCATTGCACAGCCCAGCGGCAAGACCGGATGACTTTGGGGTAGTCGTTGCGAGGGGCGGCGCGGTTCAACGCGGTCCTTCTTTGCAGAACGCGCTAGGCCGTCATCGCCTGATAGACAAGCCGATGGAAGTGGTGGATGCCGTCCTCGCCCTGGCCGCTGGCTTTGTCTCCTGCGATGATCGGGCCCTGGGAGTAGCCCTTGCTCATCAGGCCACGCTGCACGGATTCGCAGAGCGCAATGTCCTCGGGCGCGAGCACCTCGGCCGTGTAGTCATTGCGCGGCTGGTTCGCCTGTCCGGTCGCCGACAGCACGTGCCCCTCGAAGCTGGATGTGGTTGCATCGATGGGCCGGATGGCGAAGACGGCCAGTTCCTCGGACCCCGGCATCACATTGAAGGTCGTATTCGGCCAGAGATACCAGAACGAGGACGTCTGGTAGCCCGTGTCCTGCTCAACCTGATAGGCCGTGTTATCGTGCCGGATCTCGCCTGCGATCTGGCGGGACCAGAGCGGCCCGCAGGCCGTCTCGTACTTCTCCATGCAGATCAGCGACGCGAAATCCGGGTGCGCGTGATGGCAGTGGTAGCACTCGACATAATTGTCGACCACGACCTTCCAGCCCGCCTTCTGCACCGTGTCGCCCAGCATATCGGTCTCGATCCCGAGCGGCTCCAGTCGATCCATGAAGGTTAGCCTTGAGCGGATGTCGGCCTCGAGTTCGCCCGTCGTCTCCGCCAGCGAGGATGCGTTGTCGTCGAGGTTCACGAAGACGCAATCGCAGAACATCTCCAGCCGGATCTGGCGCAGGCCGAAATCCGCCTTGTTGAACCCGGGCCGCTCCTCCGAGAACCGTGCACCGCGCAACGCGCCTTCGCGCTCGAACGTCCAGGCGTGGTAGGGGCACACAATAACCGAGCGCACATTGCCGCGTGGCTCGGACAACAGCTCATGCGCCCGGTGGCGGCAGACATTGTAGAACGCCCGCAACTCGCCATCGCCGCCCATCATGACAAAGATGTTCTGATCGCAGATCTTCAAGGTCACGTAGTCGCCGGGCTCGTTGAAAAAGCCTTTGTGCGCCACGTACTGCCAGGTTCGGTAGAAGATCGCCTCCTTCTCGCGCTCGAACACCGCCGGATCGACATACCAGGACGCTGGCAGCGTGAACGAGGTCGCGGCGTCATCGGTGATCGGGTGGTCCAGATCGGGCATACCGGTTTTCAGGTCGAGCATCGGTCGTCTCCTTCCCACGTGGCTAAGGCAAAGCAGTCTGAAACGCCCAATTTATTGGGTCAAGAGCGGTGGGCTTTGCTGCCCTTCAGGTGCGCGACGACATTGCCCGCATGATCATCGCCCGATCGACCTCGCCGATCAGGCGGTTCTCGGCATCGACCACGGGCAGGGGGGCGTCGCTGTCGGCGGCCTGCTCGATCAGATCGTCAAGCTTGGCCGAGGCGGCAATCGCGGTGCCCGCGCCATGCAGAGCAGTCGCCGCCTCGCCTGCCGGGCGCATGACCTTGCCCGCGGACAGGACCTTGTAGCGGGGCACATCCTCGGTGAAGTCGCGCACATAGCTGTCGACCGGGTTGGCGACAATTTCCTCGGGCGTGCCGATTTGCGCGATCTCGCCGTCCTTCATGATGGCGATGTGGTCGCCCATCTTGATCGCTTCCAGGAAGTCGTGGGTGATGAACACCATGGTCTTGCGCATCTCGGCCTGCAGGCGCAGCAATTCGTCCTGCATCTCGCGACGTATCAGCGGGTCCAGCGCAGAAAAGGGTTCATCGAAGATAAGAATCTCCGGGTCCACCGCCATTGCGCGGGCCAGACCGACGCGCTGCTGCATCCCGCCGGAAAGCTCGCGAGGGTAATTCTCCTCCCACCCCTTCAGGCCGACAAGCTCCAGCACCTCCTGCGCGCGGGCCATGCGCTGGTCGCGTCCGGAGCCGCGGACCTCCAGACCGAAGGCGATGTTATCGATAACTTTCCGGTGCGGCAGCAGACCGAAATGCTGGAACACCATGGACATCTTGGTCCGCCGCAGCTCCATCAGATCGCGCTTGCCAAGCTTCAGGACATCCTGCCCGTCGATCAGCACTTCGCCCGTCGTCGGCTCGATCAGCCGCGAGAGGCACCTGACCAGCGTCGACTTTCCCGAGCCCGAGAGGCCCATGACCACGAACGTCTCGCCCTCCTCGATCTCGAAGGTCACGTCCTTGACGGCGATGACATGACCCGTCAAGGCCTGCACCTCGGCCCGGCTGGCGGTGCGATCGATCTCGGCCAACGTGCGCTCGGGGTTGCTTCCGAACACCTTCCAGATGTTGTTGCAGGTGATCTTTGGCTGGCCGGTCATGCGTGCTCCCCTGTTCGGAGGCAGTTTCGACAAAGCCCGCGCGAAAGGGCAAGGAAAAATGGTGCGCCGCGCCAAACCCGTTGATTTGGATCGCGATTGGTGACTGACTGTCCGGGACATGACAGACGCCGCCGAGCACGCCAAATCCAGAGCCAGCCACAGGGAGTGGCAGCCCTTCATCGTCAAAGGGGTCGATGTGACGGCGCCGCTGATCGTGGCGGCGGTGATCGGGTTCTCGCTGCTTGTTTTGAAAGCGTTTGGTGGCGAGCAGGTCTATCCCCCGATCCTGACCGAGAATTTCCGCTTTGCCGAATGGGTGGATCAGGCCGAGGATTGGCTGCGCGAGAACTATCGCTGGCTGACGCGGGCGATCTCGCAGGTGATCCTGAACCTGCTCGAGACGATCGAGTTCTTCCTTTGGACTGCGCCCTGGATCGCAGTTGTGCTGGTGTTTGCGTTACCTGCGCTGGCCTGGGGCGGGCTTAGGCTGTGTATCTTCACTGTGCTCGGGGTGATGATGTGGGGCGCGTTCCGGATGTGGGATGATGCGATGTCGACGCTGGCGATGATGATCGTCGCGGTGTCGCTTTGCGTGGTGATCGGCGGCGCCGTAGGGGTGCTTTGCGCGCGATCCGACCGGGTCGAGGCGGCGGTGCGCCCGGTGCTCGACACGATGCAGGTGATGCCCGCCTTCGTCTACCTGATCCCGGCGATCTTCCTCTTCGGTACCAACGCCGCGACGGCGACAATTGCCGTGATGATCTACGCCCTGCCGCCGATGATCCGGCTGACCAATCTGGGTTTGCGCCAGGTGCCAGAGAACATGATCGAGGCGGCGCAGAGCTTTGGCACCACACGCTGGCAGATGCTGTCCAAGGTGCAGGTGCCCCAAGCGCTGCCCTCGATCATGCTGGGGGTGAACCAGACGATCATGATGGCGCTGGCGCTGGCGGTGTTCTCGCCCTTCGTTGGTGCGGGCGGTGGGCTGGGCGATCAGGTCTGGAAGGCGATCACAAAGCTTAAGGTTGGATGGTCGATCGAGGCCGGGCTTTGTATCGTGATCATGGCGGTGATCTTTGACCGCCTCAGCCAGGCGCTGTCGCGCCCGCGCAGCACGCCAACACTGGCACCGGGTGAGATGGCGTTCCGCCTGCTTCCCCACGCGTGGGAGCCCTATGCGCCCGCTCGGTGGATCGAACGGGGCGTCGATATCATCTGGCAGATTGGTGCGCTGCCTGCTCGCGGCGTGATTGCACTCGGCGATCGAGCCGGGCAGGGAGCCGTCATACGCCGTCACGTGTTCCTGATCACCTCCGTTCTGATCCTTGCTCTGATCTTCGCCATCGACGCCTGGGTGGCCGAGATCGGCAGTTACCCCCGCGACTGGCGCATTTCGATCCGCGAGCCGCTCGATCAGGCCATCGACTGGCTGACCGTGAACCCGACCTTCATCCTGATCACCAAGACGATGAAGGCATGGATCTATCTCTACTTCCTGCGCCCGCTCGATACGTTCCTGACCGAGTTGCCGTGGTGGTACATTACCGCGCTGATGGTCGGCGGGATCTGGTATGCGGCGGGGATGCGGCTGGCGCTGTTCACGCTGGCCTCGCTGGTCTTTGCGGGCGCGAGCGGGCTGTGGGACATCACGATGTACACCTTCGCCGGGACCGCGGTCTCGGTGCTGATCTGCGTGATCATAGGCTTGCCCATCGGGATTTTCGCGGCCAACTCCAAGACCGCGGACGGGATGATCCGCCCGGTTCTGGACCTGATGCAGACGATCCCGACGTTTTGCTACCTGATCCCAGCGCTGTTCTTCTTCGGCGGCTCGCCCACAACCGCGATTTTTGCCACTGTCGTCTATGCGCTGCCACCGATAATTCGCACGACGTCGCTGGGCATTCGGCAGGTGCCGGACACAATCGGCGAGGTCGGTGATGCCTTCGGGACGACGCGCCTGCAGGCGTTGCTGAAGATCAAGCTGCCGCTCGCCTCGCCGTCCATCCTGCTGGGCCTCAACCAGACCATCATCATGGCGCTGGCGATGCAGACCGTGACGCCGCTGGTTGCGGGGCTTGGTCTTGGTAAGGAAGTCTACGATGCCGCCAATACCGCCGATACCGGCAAGGGTCTGACCGCCGGCATCGCCATTGTCATGATGGCGATTATCCTCGACCGGCTCTCGATGGCGATGACCCAAACGAACCGCAAGGCGCTGGGTCTGACCTGAGCGTCTTCCCGCCAGCCGCAATTCCGTCATCACGTGTCGACAGGCGCGAGCATTGACGCTAGCGTTTTGTCAGAGCCTGCGGACGCTGCTCACGCGGGCGGGCAAACCGGTACAAAACAGGGAGATGTATCAATGATCAGACAAGGGATAGTCGGCGCGGCCTCGCTCGCGCTGGGTGTTGCACTGGCGCAGATCCCGGCCTCGGCTGGCGGCGTTCTGAAGGTCCCAGTGCCCGACTGGACCGGCGGTGCGGTCACCTGTGAGATCGTGCACCACATGCTCGAGAACGAGATGGGCTACAAGGTCAAGCGCATCACCATGCCCGCGGGGACGGCACTGGACGAAGGGATGCGCTCGGGTGATCTCGACTTCGGGTGCGAGCGCTGGCCCGGCTATGATCCGGTCAAGGAGAAGTACGTTGCCGAGTATGGCGGCGACGGGTCGATCGTCTACTACGCACCGACCGGCATCGTCGGGGTCAGCGGCTACTACGTGCCGCGCTATCTGGTCGAAGGCCCTGACGCCAAGGCACCGGATCTCAAGACCTGGGAAGATCTGAACACGTACAAGGATCTCTTCGTCACGCTGGAGAGCGATGGCAAGGGTCGGCTGATCGGCTGCCCGACCGCGGCCTGGGAATGCATGGATGCCGAGCGGGTCAAGGGCCTCGGCCTCGATTTCGTCGTGGCCGAGCTAGGATCCGAGACCGCGCACTGGGCGGAACTGGAAGCGGCCTACAAGCGCAAGGAGCCGTTCATCGCGTATGCGTGGGAGCCGCATTGGATCCACGCCGCCCTCGATCTGGTCGAGATCAAGCTGCCGGACTACTCCGAGTCGGCTTGGCCGGTCAGTGATTGGCCCGAGGACATCACCCAACACTATGGCCCGAAGGAACTGGCCGAGCGGCATCCCGACATTGTCGAGCTTTTCAAGAACGTCCGGATCACCAACGCCGAGCAGGCTCCGATGATTCTTGCCGTCGACAAGGGTGGTCGTGACCTCGATGAAGTGGTTGACGAGTGGATGGCCGCCAACGAGACGAAATGGAAGGCCTGGTTGCCTCAGAGCAACTGACGCGCCGCCACAGTCCCGAAAAAAGAAATGGCGGCCCCGGCCGCCATTTTTTGTGAACGCGTCGGAGACCGTTACCCGCCGGTGACCGACATGTGGCGGGCGACCTGCCCCGAAACCTGCTGACGGGAATAGTCGAAATCGTGGCCCTTGGGCTTGCGCGTGATCGCTTCTCGGATCGCTGCGCGCAGCACATCGTCGTCGTCAGTCTCACGCAGCACCTTGCGCAGATCAGCATCGTCGTCCTGGCCGAGGCACATGTAGAGCTGTCCGGTGCAGGTGAGCCGAACTCGGTTGCACGATTCGCAGAAGTTATGGCTCAGCGGCGTGATGAAGCCGATCCGCTGACCCGTCTCCTCGACGCGTACATAGCGCGCCGGACCGCCTGTGCGTTCTTCGGTATCCGTCAGCGTCCAACGGGTTGACATCTCGGCTCGTACGTCCTTGAGCGAGAAGAACTGATCGAGCCGGTCTTCCTCGCCAAGATCGCCCATCGGCATGACCTCGATGAAGGTAAGATCCAAGCCCCAGTCGCGGCACCATTCGATCAGCTTGTGGATCTCGCCGTCGTTGGTGCCCTTCAGCGCCACGACATTGATCTTCACCCGCAGACCCGCCGCTTGCGCCGCTTCGATCCCTTCCAGCACCTGAGCCAGACGACCCCACCGCGTGATCTTCTGAAACTTGGCCTCGTCCAGCGTGTCGAGCGAGACGTTGATCCGCTTCACCCCGCAATCGGCCAATGGTTGCGCCATCTTCTTCAGTTGCGAGCCATTGGTGGTGACGGTCAATTCATCCAGACCGTTGCCCAGATGCTGACCCATCCTCTCGAAAAACCAGAGGATGTTCTTGCGCACCAGTGGCTCGCCGCCCGTCACACGCAGCTTGCGCACGCCAAGCCCGATGAAGGTCGAGCAGAGCCGGTCCATCTCCTCGAGCGTCAACAGCTCCTTCTTCGGCAGGAACGTCATGTGCTCGGCCATGCAATAGACGCAGCGGAAATCGCACCGGTCCGTCACCGAAACGCGCAAATAGGATATGGCCCGCTGGAACGGGTCGATCAGGGGGGCGTGCTCTGTCATGTCTCCTCCAATACGGCGAAGATAGGGGGAACGCGGGTGCCTTGCAATCCGGTCCTGCGCCGCTGGCGTTCACCTTTGACAGAGCGCGGGCGAGGCTGTCTTCTCTCCTCCCCGCTACAGGAGCCAAGCCATGATTCTCTACGGGCGTGATCTGTCGCCATTCGCCCGGCGCATTGCGATCTGGTGTGTGATGCAAGACCGTCAGGTCGAGCGCCGCGCGATCCAGACAGCCGGTCCGGACTTGGAGCGGCTGATGGCCTTGAACCCCGTGGGCCGCGTCCCGGTTCTCGAATTGGAGGATGGTACCCAGCTGATCGAGACCTATGCGATTTGCGATTGGCTGGACGAGACCTCGCCCAACGGTGTGCGTCTGTTGCCCGCGAACGGCGTGGCCCGGCGAGAGGCCCTGCAACGCCTTGCCCATGCGACAGGGGCAGCCGAGAAAGCGGTGGCGCTGGTCTATGACCGGAACCGGCGGCCGGAGCAATTTCACTGGCCGGAATGGCAGCAGCGCCTGGTCGGCCAGATCCGCGGCAGTCTCGGCGCCTGTGAGACCTGGGTGCCCGATCACGGCTGGTCCGGGCCAAGCGGTCCGGATGCGGGCGATGTCGCGGCGGTCATTGCCTACCAGTTTGTCGAACTGACCAATCCTTGGGTCCTTCAGGGGGCGTTCCCGCGGCTGGCCAGCCTGCTGGCACGGGCAGGCGAGATCCCCGGCTTCACGGACACGGTGCCGGAGGTCTAGGCGTGGCCGAACTGACCCGGGCAGCAACGTGGGAGGCTGTGCGCGCGGCGCATCGCTGGGACCTGCCCGCGCGCTACAACCTTGCCTGGGATCTCTGCGAGAAATGGGCCGATGCCGAGCCGGACCGGTTGGCGCTGATTGATGTCGCCGGGGCGCGTGACTACACGTTTCGGGATCTCTCGCGTCTGTCGAGCCAGCTTGCCAATGTGTTCACTGCGCACGGGATCAGGCGGGGCGACCGTGTTGGTGTCTTGCTGCCACAGGTGCCGGAGACTGTGATCGCGCACATCGCAGCCTATCGGATCGGGGCGATCGTCCTGCCCTTGTTCACGCTGTTTGGCGAGGACGCGCTGTCGTTTCGTATCGGCAACTCGGGCGCGAAGGCTGTGGTCACTGACGCTGACAATCTGCCAAAGATCGATGCGATCCGGGGCGAGTTGCCGGATCTCGAGACCGTCTGGTCCATTGATGGGCCGGGGTCTGAGACGCGCGCCTTGCATGCCGATATGGCCGAGGCATCGGACATCTGCCCGATTGCCGAGACCACGCCGGAGGATCCGGCGGTGATCTGTTATACGTCCGGTACGACCGGCCCGCCGAAAGGCGCATTGCTGGCGCATCGTATCTGCCTAGGCCATGTACCGGGCACACAGATGGTGCATGATTTCTGGCCGCATGCCGGGGACCGGATCTGGACGCCATCAGACTGGGCCTGGTTGGGCGGTCTTGGCAACATCATGCTGCCAGCGCTGCGGTTTGGCGTGCCGCTGATCGCCTGCCGCTTCGACCGGTTCGATCCCGAGGCGGCGTTCGACCTGATTGCCCGGCAGGGTGTCACAAACGCCTTCCTTGCACCGACCGCACTGAAACTGATGCGTCAGGTGCCGGATGCCGGGCGGTTCCGTGGGTATCTCAGGTCTGTGGGTTCAGGGGGCGAAAGCCTCGGGGCCTCGATCCTCGATTGGGGCCAGGAGGCGCTGGGCCTCACCATCAACGAGTTCTATGGCCAGACCGAATGCAATCCTGTGATCGGCTCGAACGCCTCGATCCTGCCGGTGCGTCCGGGCGCCATGGGCAAGCCGCTTCCGGGCTCGGATGTCTGTATCCTCGGGCCTGATCATCAGGTGCTGGGTCCGGGCGAGACAGGCGAGATTGCAATCGGCGTTGACGATGCCTCGATGATGCTGGGCTATTGGCAGAACCCTGAGAAAACGGCTGAAAAATTTGTAACGGCCTCGGACGGTCGGCGCTGGATGCTGACCGGTGACGAGGGCGAGATCGACGCGGATGGCTACTTCTGGTTCGCTTCACGCACTGACGATGTGATCACGTCATCGGGGTATCGCGTTGGCCCGACCGAGATCGAGGACTGCTTGAACCGCCATCCCGCCGTCGCCATGGCCGCGGTGATCGGCGTGCCCGATCCGGTGCGCACCGAGGTGATCAAGGCTTTCATCGTATTGGCCGATGGGCGCAATGGCTCCCCCGACCTGGCCGAGGATCTGAAGGCGCATGTTCGGGCCCGGATCAGCCCGCATGTGATGCCGCGTGAGGTGGCGTGGATCGACCAGATGCCGATCACGGCCACCGGCAAGATCATGCGCCGGGAGCTCCGCGCGCTGGAGACCTGACGGCCCCACGATCGGCGAGGGTGCGTCACGGACGCACCCTACGGGGCGTTGCGCGACATGGCGTAGGGTGCGTCCGTGACGCACCTGCCGTGCGAAAAGCGCTTTAGTCCAGCCTTTCGACAACGTGATCGATGCAGTCCCTGCGCGCAAACGATGCTTGCGCGCGGCCTGATATTCAGGCGGGTGGGAGCGGTCGAGCGCGTCCTGATAGCTGTCGAATTCAATCACCACATGGCGGGATCTGCCAGGCGGACCTTCGACCTCAGAGTTCTGGCCGCTCCTTGCAAGGAACAGCGCGCCGAACCGCGCAAACGCCGCCTTCGCGCCTTAAACAGTATGGACGTTTTGATCGGGGTCCGTGACCTCGGTATGCGCGATCCAACAGCCCTTCGGCATGGTCTTCTCTGTGATTCGTGGGGCTCAGAAAAGCGAGCCCTGGCCGCTATCGCCGGACTTCGATACCGGTTTCGGTTTCGGTTTCGCGCGTTTCTTTGGCGGCGCAGGCGCGTCCGATCCAGTCGCGTTTTTATCGGTGATCTGGGCCGTTGCCCGACCGTCGGACATCTCGATCTCGATCGCGTGTCCCGGTGCCAGTGCGTCGGCCGCGCTGACGACATGGCCATCGTCTCCGCGCACGACTGCATATCCACGCAACAGGGTCTTGCGGTAACTGAGCGTCTCGAGCATGCGCGCAAAACTCGCCAGGCGATCGCCTGCACGCGCTGTCCGCTCCTGCACCAGCCGCGGCGAGAACCGCGCCAGTGTCCGGGTCAGCGCCGTTCTGTTGCGCTCGGACTGGCGGGTGAGCGCCGGGCCGAGCCGATCGGATTGGCGATGGAGAGCGGTGCGATGATCTGCAATGCGCCGGGCAAGAAGACGCGGGCCGAGATCGCGCGACCGTTCCGTCAGCGCGAGGCGCGCTGCTGCCGTGTGACGTCCCAAGGCGGCTGGCAAGCGCATTGATACCAACGCCAGCGCCTGGCGCGGCGCGGTCACAAGGTGCGCGGGTTGGGGCAACCGCGCTGCTGCAAGATCCAGTCGCTGACGCCGCTCGGCCAGCATCTGGTCTGCTCGGGGCAGGGCGCGGGCGAGATCAGACAGGCGTTGTCCGTACCGATCGAGCTTCAACGTCATGGCCCTCAGGCGCCGCGCCTGGAGATCGGCCACCGCGGCCACCAGATCGGCACGGACCGGCACCGCTATCTCCGCTGCGGCCGTGGGCGTCGGCGCACGCCGGTCGGCGACGTGGTCTATCAGCGTTGTATCGGTCTCATGCCCGACCGCCGAGATCAGCGGCACCGCCGATGCGGCAGCGGCACGGACCACGGCTTCCTCGTTGAACCCCCAGAGATCTTCGACCGAACCGCCCCCCCGGGCGACGATCACCACATCCGGACGCCTGTCCACAGGCATCTCCGAGAACCCCTGTATGGCCGCCGTCACTTCGGGCGCGCATTTCTCGCCCTGCACCGCAACGGGCCAGACCATGACATGGACCGGAAAGCGGTCCGCCAGCCGATGCAGGATATCGCGAATCACAGCGCCTGAGGGTGAGGTTACGACGCCGATCCGGCGTGGCAGATAAGGGAGGGGGCGCTTGCGCGTCTCGTCGAACAGCCCCTCCGCTGCCAGCGCCTTGCGGCGCTTCTCCAGCATCGCCATCAGGGCGCCGATCCCGGCAGGGGCGATTTCCTCGATCACGATCTGGTATTTCGACTGGCCGGGGAAGGTAGTGAGCCGACCGGTTGCGATCACCTCCAGGCCTTCCTCGGGCTGTGTCGCAAGCCCGGCCGCGACGCCCTTCCAGATGACGCCAGACAAGACTGCGCGGTCATCCTTCAGGTCGAGATAGACATGGCCCGAGCGTGGCCGCGACACCCGCCCGATCTCGCCCCGTACCCGGATATGGCGGAACTCGCCCTCGATCATCCGTTTGACTGCGCCCGAGATCTCCGAGACGGAGAACTCCGGCGTGTTTAAACCTTCGGGTGCGTCATCGATTAAGCTGGTCAAAGCGGGCCTTTTCGGGAATGTTGCAACGCAACGGCGATACTCCGGAAAGAGAGTGGAACATTGGCTGCACCCGCCACAAGTCTTTTGATGACAGTTCCACAGCCGCTGTCCTGGGTTGGTCCCGAAAGCGGCGCCCGTGCGGTGACAGAGCGGCTCGATCTTGCGGCAAATGCCCTTCCGATGGGTGGCAACTGGTACCCTGAGGAGCCTGTTCTCGGTCTGCTTATCGATCAGATTGAAAGCCTCAATACGCCGCGGATCGTTTGCTGCGGGGCGGGTCTTGGCGCAGTGATTGCCGCGCGCACGGTGGCACAGCAGGGGACGGGTCAGGTCTGGGTGATCGAAGACGATCCGCTGGCTTTGGCTGTCACATCGGATCTGTTGGCCGAGGCCGGATGCCGGGATGATGCGGTGCTGATCGAGGCGGAACTGGCCGATTATGGCAAGGGCCTCTGGTATGCTGGCCATGCTCTTGGCCGATTGCCGACGCAGTTCGATCTGTTGTTCATCGATGGACCGGGGCATTTCGCGGGACCATTTCCGCGATGGCCTGCGGGGCCGGAACTGTTCCACCGGATGGGCGAAGGCGGGGTCGTGATTCTGGACGATGCTCGCCGGGTGAAAGAGAAAAAAGCGCTCAAGCGCTGGGGCGAGGCTTATCCCTGGCTGCGCCGCGACCGCAAGGCGGACCGTGGCGGAGCGGCGGTGCTGCGCGTCGACCACAGCGGCTGGAGCTGAGGGGGACGACCGCATGCATGTGCTGATCCTTGGCGGTGGCGGGCGGGAGCACGCGCTGGCCTGGAAGATTGTTCAAAGCCCGCTGGTATCGCAGCTCACGGTGGCGCCCGGGAACGCCGGGATCGCCGAGATCGCGACCTGCACGCCGATGGAGATCGAAGACGGCAACGCGGTTGCCACATGGTGTCGCGCGCACGCCGTCGATTTCGTTGTGATCGGGCCCGAAGCGCCGCTCGTCGCAGGGGTGGCCGACGCTTTACGCGAGGCTGGGATCGGTGTCTTCGGCCCGTCGGCGGCTGCGGCGCAACTGGAGGGCTCGAAGGCGTTCACCAAAGAGATTTGCGACGCGTGCGGCGTGCCGACCGCGGCGTGGGCACGGTTTGCGGATCGTGGGGCGGCTTTGGCCTATCTCGACACGCATCCAGCACCGATCGTGATCAAGGCCGATGGGCTGGCGGCCGGCAAGGGCGTGACGGTGGCGATGACGGAGACCGAGGCCCGGGCCGCAGTCGAGGCGATCTTTGACGGAGCCCATGGTGCGGCAGGGGCCGAAGTGGTGATCGAAGCGTTCCTCGAGGGCGAGGAGGCGTCCTTCTTCGTGCTCACTGATGGCGAGATGGCTCTGCCGCTGGCGACTGCGCAGGATCACAAGCGCGCTTTCGATGGCGATAAGGGACCAAACACGGGTGGGATGGGGGCATACTCCCCGGCTCCGGTGCTGACAGATGCGCTGATCGAGGCGGTGCTTGCCCGGATCGTTCGCCCGACCATTGCCGAGATGGCACGGCGCGGCACGCCCTATCGCGGGGTACTCTATGTCGGGCTGATGATTGGCCCAGACGGCCCGCAGCTGATCGAATACAATGCCCGGTTCGGCGACCCCGAGACGCAGGTTCTGATGATGCGCCTCGCGAGCGATTTGCTGCCCGCCCTGATCGCTGCGGGCACGGGCAGCCTCGCCGACATAACGCTCGACTGGCGGTCTGACCCGGCGCTGACCGTTGTGATGGCGACCCGAGGCTATCCCGGAAGCTACGAGAAAGGCTCGGAAATTCGCGGTATTGCCGAGGCAAATGCCGGCGACGGTGTGCACGTCTTTCATGCCGGGACAAAAAATGCGGATGGCAGGCTGACAGCCTCCGGCGGGCGCGTTTTGAATGTGACGGCCACCGGACCGGATCTTGCCACGGCCCGGGATCGGGCGTATGCGGCAATCGAGCGGATCGACTGGCCCGAGGGGTTCTGCCGCAGCGACATCGCATGGCGGGCCCTGTGACCCGACCCCCTCGGTAACCGCTCGCTAACCTTAAATCACCTATCGGGTGTGACAGCGTGGACATGGCGCACTAGCGTTTTGCTGCAACGCGTCACGCGCGGGAATGTGTGTCGATATGACTGTAGAAGCCAAAGCTGCACCGGACCGGACGGTCGAGGGCATCCTGTGGATGTTGGTCACCGGACTGTTGTTCGTTGCGGTGACGGGGATCGTGCGCCATCTCGGCTCGGATCTCCCAGCGATCGAGGCGGCGTTCCTGCGCTATCTGATCGGGCTGATTCTGATCTTGCCCATGGCCCGACCGCTCCTGAAACGCCGGGTCAGCGGCGCGGCTTGGCGGATCTATGGCCTGCGCGGCGTGGTACACGGCATTGCCGTGATGCTATGGTTCTATGCCATGGCGCGTATCCCCATCGCCGAAGTTACGGCTATCGGCTACACCGCGCCGATCTTCGTGGCCATCGGCGCCGCAATCTTCCTGGGCGAGCGCATCCAGACGCGCCGCGTCCTCGCCATTCTGGTCGCCTTTGTCGGTGCGATGATCATCATCCGGCCAGGCTTTCAGGAGTTGTCCTATGGCCAGCTAGCACAGATGTGTGCGGCCCCGCTGTTCGCGTGCTCCTTCCTGATGGCGAAGCGTTTCACCGACAGCGAAGAGTCGGGCGTGATCGTCTTCATGCTGTCGCTGTTCTGTATGCTGACCCTGCTGCCCGGTGCGATCTGGCAGTGGCGCCCGCCCACGTCCGAGGAAGTCTTTTGGCTCGCGCTGACCGCCGTCTTTGCGACACTCGGCCACTACACGTTGACGCAGGCGTTCAAAGCTGCGCCGATCACCGTCACCCAACCCGTCAGCTTCCTGCAGCTTGTCTGGGCGACGCTGTTGGGCATGATGGTGTTCGGGGAGGCTGCTGACCCGTTTGTGCTGCTTGGCGGCGGGATCATTGTTGCGTCCGCCACCTATATCTCTCACCGGGAGGCTGTCTTGGCCCGCGCGGCGCGCACGCCGCCGGCGCCGGCAACGAAAATCTAGCGAGGTCCCATGCGAGGGTGGATCGCCTATCTGGCCTGTTTTATCGGGGTGTGCGGGCACGCCTCGTCCGAGTTTGTCGCGAAGATTGCGGCAACGCCCGGACCCGAGTTCAGCGTTTGGCGCTTTTTGATCGGCGGGGTCTTGCTGATCGTGCTGACGCAGTTCTGGCCCGGCGCGCGGGACATCTGGACGCCGCTGAAGCGCGACTGGCCGCGGATCGTATTTGTGTGCGCGTTGACCATGGCGATTGGCCAGTTGATCTTTCACTGGTCGCTGGATTTCACGTCGATCGTGCAGGTGGCCACCGTGGTGACGGCGATCCCGATTTTCTACGTGATCACGGATTGGGTGGTCAACGGCGTGCCGCTCTCGCGACCCAAGATCGTCAGCGGCATCGGCGCTTTCATCGGCGTTGTGCTGTTGCTGACCAACGGGTTTGAGGCCGAGATGGGTTTCGCTGGTGATGACCTGATCGGCACGCTGCTGGCGCTGATCTGCGGGATCCTGGGCGGGGTCTACCTTGTGCTCGCCCGTCCCTTGGTTGTCGAGTATGGGCCTGTGCGCATGACGGCCTACACCTTTTTCATCGGGTTCTTCATTCTCTGGATCGTTGTGGGGAGCGCTTGGGGCGTCTGGGTGAACCCCCTCGATTTGCCCGAGAAATCGCCGGAGCAGATCCGGGGCATCCTGACCATCGGCGTCTGGAACACCGCAATCGCCATGGCGCTCTGGCTGTGGGGCCTGTCGGTGGCACCCGATCCGCAGCGTGCGAATTATCTGTTCTTCCTGAAACCCGTGCTGGCGGCGCTGCTGGCGGTGGTCATCCTCGGCGACGGCCTGACGGTCCTGCAGGTGCTGGCGATTTTTGCGATCTGCTTCTGTGTCGCCATGGAGTATGTCTGGACCCGGCGCCTGGTTGCCGCATGAAGACAGCGCTGATCACAGGCGCCGCGCGGGGCATAGGATTGGCGGCGGCCGATCTTTTCGCCGAGCAGGGCTGGGGCGTTGTCATGGTCGACCGCGATGCCGACGAGCTCGACATCGCGGCGGGTGAGCTTGCCGGGGCGGTGCCCATCGTTGCGGATGTGTCGAACCCCGACGCCGTGGCGGCGATGTACGCCGAGGCGCTGTCTGCGCGCGGGCGGATCGATTGCCTTGTCAACAACGCGGGCGTTGCCGATTTCGGTCCGATCGGCGAGACGGACTTCACGCGCTGGCGTGAGGTGATGGAGACCAATCTCGATGGCGTGTTCCTCTGCTCGCAAGCGGCACTTCCGGCGCTGAAAGAGAGCCGCGGGTCCATCGTCAACATCGCGTCGATTTCGGGCCTGCGGGCCTCAACCTTGCGGGTGGCATACGGGACGTCGAAGGCGGCGGTGCGCCACCTGACCCAGCAGCAGGCTGCGGAACTGGGGGAGTACGGCATCCGGGCCAATTGCGTGGCACCGGGACCAGTGCGCACCAAGCTCGCCATGGCCGTGCACAGTCCCGAGATCATCGCGGCCTATCACGATGCCATCCCGCTGAACCGTTACGGGTCTGAGCGCGAGATTGCGGAGGTGATCTGTTTCCTCGCCTCGGACCGCGCGAGCTATGTCACGGGACAGACGATTGCCGTCGATGGCGGGTTCGAGAGCACGGGTGTCGGGTTGCCCGCGCTGAGGGACAGCTAGACCAGCCGGTTCTGCACCACCGCAGCGCGGACGAAATCGGCAAACAGTGGATGTGGCTTGAGCGGCTTGGACTTCAGCTCCGGGTGGAACTGGACGCCGACGAACCACGGGTGGTCCGGGATCTCGATGATCTCGGGCAAGCGTCCGTCTGGGGACATGCCGCAGAATTTCAGACCCACTTCCTCGAGTTTGTCGCGATACTTGATGTCGACCTCATAGCGATGGCGGTGGCGCTCCGAGATTGAGGTGGACCCATAGATGCCGGAGACGAGGCTTCCCTCCGCCAGCACCGCGTTATAGGCGCCGAGGCGCATCGTCCCGCCCTTGTCATCGGTCACCGCGCGTTTGACCGTGCGGTTGCCTTCCACCCATTCCTTGAGGTGATAGACAACCGGCTCGAAACGCTTCTTCCCCGCTTCGTGGTCGAACTCCTCCGAGCCTGCGTCGGGTAGGTCGGCGAGGTGGCGCGCAGCCTCGATCACCGCCATCTGCATGCCAAGGCAAATGCCGAGATAGGGCACCTTGCGCTCGCGGGCGAACTGGGCGGCGAGGATCTTGCCCTCGGTCCCGCGCTCGCCAAAGCCGCCGGGCACCAAGATGCCGTCATAGCCTTCCAGATGCGGGGCCGGGTCTTCCTTCTCGAAGATCTCGGCATCGAGCCACTCGGCCTGAACCCGCACGCGGTTCTGAATGCCGCCATGGGTCAGCGCCTCGGCGATGGATTTGTAAGCGTCTTCCAGTTGGACGTACTTGCCGACAATCGCGATCCGCACCGTGCCGTCGGGGTTGTAGACGCGGTCGGCCACGTCTTCCCATCGGCTGAGATCCGGGCGCGGCGCGGGGGAGATGCGGAATGCGTCCAAAACTGCCTGATCGAGCCCGACCCGGTGATAGGCGAGCGGCGCCTCATAGATCGATTTGAGATCCATCGCCGGGATCACCGCTTCCGGCCGCACATTGCAGAACAGGGCGATCTTCCCGCGTTCCTTCTCCGGCAGAGGCTGTTCCGTCCGGCAGAGCAGCACATCCGGCTGCAAGCCGATCGAGCGCAACTCCTTAACCGAGTGCTGGGTCGGCTTCGTCTTCAACTCCCCTGAGGCGGCCAGAAACGGCAGCAGCGTCAGATGCAGAAAGATGCAATCACCACGCGGCTTTTCCTGCGCAAACTGACGGATCGCTTCAAAGAACGGCAGCCCCTCGATATCGCCAACCGTGCCGCCGATTTCGCAAAGCATGAAATCAACTTCATCCTCACCGACACTGATGAAGTCTTTGATCTCGTTGGTGACGTGCGGGATGACCTGAATGGTCTTGCCGAGGTAGTCGCCCCGCCGCTCGCGATCCAGCACAGTCTGGTAGATCCGACCGGAAGACACCGAATCCGTGTGTCGGGCCGCAACGCCCGTGAACCGCTCGTAGTGACCAAGGTCGAGATCCGTTTCCGCCCCGTCATCGGTCACGAAGACCTCGCCATGTTCGAACGGGCTCATGGTTCCGGGGTCGACATTCAGATAGGGATCGAGCTTGCGCAGGCGCACCGTATAGCCGCGGGCCTGCAGCAGCGCGCCCAATGCCGCGGACGCGAGACCCTTGCCCAGGCTCGACACAACGCCGCCTGTGATGAAGATAAACCGTGCCATGCTCGGAACCCCGCAGATTATCGGTGCCGTGCCGGCACACATTATGTCGTTCCACGGGATTTGAGAGATACTAGATTCGGGGGATTGCGTCCAGCATCCCGCGCCAGATCTCGGCTCAATCCACGACAGAAAATAATCCGACAAAAAAACTAAGAAACCTCTTTTCCGATTGATTTTATCAGGTACTATAGGGCCATTACCCAGCCAGATGGCCCAGGCAACAGCGCGCTTGAAAACGAAGGGATGGCGCAATGTCAGACGATGAACGAGTGCTCACGATCACCGGGCTGTTGACCGGCGAGGACGATGGCAACTTTGCACTATTCTGCTCGGTCGAAGCCCTGCTGGACCGGTTGGAACGCGTTGGCCTGGAGGACATGCCATGACCGTTCACCGGGCCGTGGAGTTGCCACCGGAAGATGCGCCGACGCTGATCCGGTCCGAGGACCTGTTCCCGGCGGACGCATCGGACAACACGGTCGGCATCGTCCACAATGGTATGGTCTACACGCTGAGGATCACGCGGCAGGGCAAGCTGTTGCTGACGAAGTGAGGTGTGGTGGACCTGCCGGACCAAGCATCGATTCTGCCACTGCCGGGCGTTACTCCGGGCGCCCGGGCTGCAACGCCTCGCGGCGCTCGGCATAGATGAACCAAAGGTTCCGGCTGTAGATGAAGAAGCCCAGGGTTTGGCCGATGATGAACACCGGATCGGCCCGATAGATCGCATAGGCTAGCAGAACCGCTGCGCCCCCGATTGAGAACCACCAGAACGTCACCGGGACGACCGAGCGGCGGGCCCGCTCAGATGCGATCCATTGCAGCAGAAATCGCATCATGAACAGCAGCTGCCCGCCAAGACCGACCAGGATCCAGACGAACTCGCCCATCGTGTCGGCGCCAAGAAAGGACATAACCGTGTTCATCACGGATCCTCGTGCGTGACCGTGGGCAAGCGGCGCCGGCGGAGCAGCCACCATACGCCAAGCAGGTCCTGTACCCCGACAAAGGCTCTGCCGATATTGGTATACTTTGAACTTCCGGCCTCACGGGCGCGGTGGCTGACATCGACAAGGGCGATCTCGAACCCCTCGCGTTTGACCAGCGCGGGCAGGTAGCGGTGGATGTGATCGAAGAACGGCAGGGCCAGGAACACCTCGCGCGGGAAGGCCTTGAGCCCGCACCCGGTATCGCGTGTATCGTCCTGCAGCAGCCACGCTCTCAGCCGGTTCGCCATGCGCGAGGCCCAGCGCTTCGAGCGTGTGTCCTGACGCTCGATCCGTTGTCCCGCCACAAGGCCGAGGTGCGGGGCCGCGCCATTCAGCAGCGGCTCGACGAGGTTCGGGATCTCGGAGGGCGGGTTCTGACCATCCCCGTCGATAGTGCAAATGACGGGTGCGCGCGCCGCAAGAACGCCCGATCGCACCGCAGCCGACTGGCCACAGGGTTTGATGTGGCGGACTTCGCGCAACCACGGCAGGTCGGTGCGCAGTGCCGCGATCTTGTCCGCGGTTGCGTCGGTTGATCCATCGTTCACGAAGATCGCTTCGAACGCGCCCAAGGGTGCGCAGGCCGCCGCGATTTCACGCGCCAACATCTCGACGTTCTCGGCCTCGTTCAGCATCGGCGCTATGACGGCAAAGCGCGGAGTCTCGGTCATATCGGGGGTCGTTCTCATGCGGGGCGGACCATAGGCGAGCGTTCGGATTCCGCCAACACTCTATTCGCGACAAGCGTCCCAGCGCGGGTCGTCCCGGGTCAGAAGATGCGCGGTTTCGGACTTGCCGCGGTTGTAGTTGAAGTAGCTGATCTCGCCGCGCGAGACCAATGGCGGCAGATCCGCCTTGTCCAGCGCATGACGCCAGCGGTCCTCCACCAGAACCATCGTGCCGGGATCGGCGGCCAATGCCGTCACCGACGCTTGCGGCGGTTTCAGGTTCGTCCCGGTTTCTGTCAGAAAGACGAGGCTCGGCTCGCGGTAGCCGATGGTGAAGGCAGGACCGGACGCACAGGCGCGCTGGCTTGCGATCATCTCGGCCATGCGCGGGCTGGGAAACGCGGTCGACAGAGAAGGCAGGCCGACCTGCAGAACGGCGGGGTAGAGCGCAAGCGCCGCGACGATGCTGGCCCCGACCTGTGCCATCCTGAGATCGCGCAGAGCAGCGCGGCAGGCGAGCACGGTTGCCGCAATGCCAATCGCCGCGAGGGGGATCGCGGTCCAGGCCGGACGTCCCTCCAAGGCGAGCGGTAGAATCAGAACCGCAAGACCAAGGCCAATGCCCGGAATGGCGGTGATGGTGGCAGACGCCCAACGCGTCCACCTGGATTTCGGCGCGTCCCCCTCGGTCACCCACCAGGCCAATGCGATGATAAGGGCCGGGTAAAGCGGCAGCACATAGTGCGGCAGTTTTGTGGGTACGATCTCGAGCACGATCCAGAACGGCACCACCCAGGCGATGATCAGGATGAGCCAGACCTGCCGCCGCGCCGCCAAGAGCGCTCCAAAGGCTACGGGGATGAACGCAGCCCAGGGCCAGAACGTGCCCCAGACGATCCCGGCATAGAGCCCCGGCGGGCCCCAGTGCTTCTCCTGTCCGCTGGCAAGCTTTGCACCGAGGTCCTTGCCAACGGATTCGGCGAAGAACGCGCCATCGCTGATATGCCAGATTGCGATTAGCCAGGGTGCGACGAGCAGCGCTGTCAGGCCGATGCCGGGCAGGGGGCGCAAACGTCCGAAGGACGGGGCTTTCCGGGTCAGGGCCCAGATGCCCAGCAAGGCCAGGGCAACGATGGCCACCAAGATTGGCCCTTTGATCAGGATTGACGCTGCAATGGCCAGCCAGAAGACAGCCCATATGCCCCATCCCACCGGGCCGGTGAGGGCCCGTCCCAATGCCCCCAGGGCCAGCACCGCGGAGAGCATCAGCGTGGCATCGGTCTTTGCGATGTTGGCCTCGGCGACTGCAAGCACCGTCGTGGCCAGCATGATCCCGGCAAGCACGGCGCCGCGCGGTCCGATCAGTGGTCGGGCAACCCAGCCCATCAGCAGCGCGGCGATGATCACCGCCAGAGCCGACGGCACGCGATAGGCCCAGATGTCAGCCTCGACCCCGCCATCCAGCACGCTCGCAGACGCGGCCTGCAGCCAATAGATCCCGACCGGTTTCTTCCAGCGCGGCTGGTCCTGAAACCGGATGTCGATCAAATCACCGGTCTCCATCATTTGCTTCGAGGCCTGGGCGAACCGGGCCTCGTCGCGGTCGGTGACGGGCATGGCCGTGATCCCGGGCAGCACGGTGACCAACGCGATGGCCAGCGTCAGCACAGAGCGGCGCCATGCCGACGCTGCGGCCCAGTCGAGCAACGCCGTCATCACAGTGCTCAGACGTGTCAAAACTGCGTCCACCGGATCGGGATCCGCGGTCCGCCCGACCAGACCGGGATTAGTTCGAGGATGGGGCCGGCAGCGACGGCAGCGGGATCTCGCCGTCCTGGTCGGTCGGAGACGGCAGTGATGGCAGTGGGATCGCGCCTTCCTCGAGCGAGGCCGGACTGTCGAAAACAGAGCCAGTCGTACGGCCGCCAGCCATGATCGTCAGGGTGATCGAGGTGCACAGAAATCCGATCGCCAGAACCCATGTCACCTTGCTGAGCGCCGTCGCTGCGCCGCGCGCCGAGACAAGGCCGCCGCCCCCGCCGCCAATGCCGAGCGCCCCGCCCTCTGAACGCTGCAGCAGCACCACGCCGATCAGGCAAAGCGCGATGATAAGATGCACGATAAGGACGACGTTTTCCATTTGCGGGTCCGGACTGTCATGAGGCTGCGCGGTGTCTAACGGCAGATATCTAGGCTGTCGAGAACGAATCACAACCGCCTGGCTCGCCGTGCCGGTGGTCAGTATGGGAATCCGGTACGGCAGCCTGACCAGATCCTCGCCACTTCGGGCACAGATTTCAGGATTGTGCGATGCGGCATTGACCGGATCTTATTGGTTTCTCTTAATCTTGATGTCTGGTCCCAAGATTGCCGAAGTCTTGGGGTGACTGGTGTTACAGACCAAGAGGCAGAAGACGTCGACAATCGAGCACCGACTAGAGGAAGCGTTTGACAGAGGAGGCGACGAGAACCCGAACTTGAATGGGGGTCGCCATGATTGAATTACTGTTTGTTGCCTGTCTGGTCCGCGAACCGGACCATTGTGTAAACAAAGCACTGCAGTTTTCGGAGATTTCTCCGAGGCAGTGCATGATGGGCGCGCAGCCACAACTCGCCCAATGGACGAACCAGCACCCGAAGTGGCGGGTTACACGCTGGAAATGTCAGCCCGTCAATTTGACAGAACGTGACGCCTGACTTTGGTCAGGGCGGTGCGCCCATATGTTCTGGGCGCACACTGGATGACGGTTTGTCAGCCTTGTGTTTGGCTGATGGTGTTCAGGCCGCGCTCGGTTCCGGGCCGCTTGCGGCAGGGGCCTTGCGGCGCTCATCCATGAACTGATCGAACTCGGCTTTGTCCTTGGCGTCGCGCAGCTTGCCAAGGAAGCCTTCGAACGCGCTCTGCTCGTCTTCAAGACGGCGCAACGTTTCCTCGCGATAAGCATCGAAGGCCGAGTTGCCGGTTGACCGGTCGCGCTTGCGCCAAACCGATTTCTTCTTGTGCGAGCATGCCATACGTCCACTCCAAATCATGTATCCGAGAAGAAAGAGGCCCAGCGGCCAGAACAGGATGAACCCTGCAACCATCGCGGCGATCCATGCCCCGCGCCCCCATTCGTCGAGTTTGCGTTCAGCGTCCGCCAGCCATCCTGCGATGCGTGACATCGGCGTTGTCTCCTTTCCGTGTATGTAAATGTTTTTCACATTAACATAGCTGGGAGCCAGAGCGCGCGCCGTCAAGGGTATGGCGTGTAAAATGTGCAGTGTTTCGGTGAGCGGTCTCGGTTCAGTCTTCCGGAATCAGGCCGACACCGCGGAGATATATGGCTGCGCCCGCCTCAAGCAATTCCTTGGCCGCGATCGGCGCGCGTTGGGCGGTTTCCTCGCGCCCGAAAAGATCCGCGATCCCGTGGCTGAGCGCCCAGATGTGATAGCTCATCATGTGGATCGGGGGGCGCTGTGTGGCGGGCAGGTGGCGCACCAACCCTTCGGCGGCACGGCGCAGAACGGCCAGGGCGCGCTCGCTGGCATCGGTGACCTCGGGTGTTGCCGGGACGCCGGACTGGAACATGGTGGTAAAGTAGGCCCGTTCGGTCCGTGCGAAATCCAGATACGCAGCGGTAACGGCCTCGAATGCCCGCATGGGCGAGGGGCCACCATGCTCATAAGCGCGTTCCAGATGGTCGGCAAACCGTTCGAAGCCCATCAGCGCCACCTCGCTCAGCAGCGCATCGCGGTCCTTGAAATGGCGATACGGGGCTGCAGGGCTGACACCGGCGGCGCGGGCGGCTTCAGCAAAGCTGAAACCGGTGGCGCCCTGCCGTGCGATGAGGCCGAGCGCTGCCTCGACCAGCGCTGCGCGCAGATTGCCGTGGTGATAGCCACGGCGCCCGGTATCTTCGCTGTCACCTGCCATGGACGGGACCTAGCCGAGCCGATGGTGATCGACAAGGTGCGCTGCGCCTTGGCAGCGCGCCTGCGCATCGCTATAGCGCGGCGATGTCTTTCACGCTCGCCATCATCGGCCGGCCCAATGTCGGCAAGTCGACCCTGTTCAACCGTCTGGTCGGGCGGCGCCTTGCGCTGGTCGATGATCAGCCCGGCGTCACGCGCGACTTGCGCGAAGGGGAGGCAAAGCTCGGCGATCTGACCTTTACCGCCATCGACACGGCAGGGCTGGAGGATGCGACCGATGACAGCCTGCCCGCCCGGATGCGCCGTCTCACCGAGCGCGCGGTGGCCGAGAGCGATCTCTGCCTCTTCGTGATCGATGCCCGCGCCGGGGTCACGCCAACCGATCAGGTCTTCGCCGAGATCCTGCTGCGCCAGGGGGCGCGTGTGATCTTGGCGGCCAACAAGGCAGAGGGACGGGCGGCTGAGGCGGGGCTCTACGATGCGTTCTCGCTGGGTCTTGGTGATCCCGTTGCGATTTCGGCGGAGCATGGCGAGGGAATGGGCGATCTCTACGGCGCATTGCTGCCCTATGCGGAGCGTTTTGCGGCAGAGGCCAGTGCCGTCGATGCGGATCGGGATGCGACCGTGACCGAGGATCCGCTCGCCGAGAACCGCCCGCTGCAGATCGCCGTGGTCGGACGGCCCAATGCCGGAAAATCAACGCTGATCAACCAGATCCTGGGCGAGGACCGGATGCTGACGGGACCGGAGGCCGGGATCACGCGCGATGCGATTGCCGTGACAACCGACTGGGGCGGTCGGCCCGTGCGGATTTTCGACACCGCGGGAATGCGGCGCAAGGCAAAGGTGCAGAAGAAGGTCGAGAAGCTGTCGGTTGGCGATGCCCTGCGCGCCATCTGGTTTGCCGAGGTTGTGGTCGTGCTGCTCGATGTGGCACAGGCTTTCGAGAGCCAGGATCTGCGCATTGCGGACCTGGCGGCGCGTGAAGGCCGGGCCGTGGTGATCGCGGTCAACAAGTGGGATGTCGAGACCGACAAGAACGCGGCGCTGAAGGATCTGCGCGAGAAGGTCGAGCGACTGCTGCCGCAAGTTCGGGGGATACCGCTGATCCCCGTGTCGGCGCTGACAGGGCGTGGCCTCGACAAACTGGCCGAGGCCGTGGGCGAAGTGCATGTGACGTGGAACCGCCGCGTGCCGACGGCGCGGCTCAACGAATGGCTGGGTGTGCAGACGCAGGCGCATCCGCCGCCTGCACCGTCTGGCCGGCGGATCAAGATGCGGTACATGACGCAAGTCGCGAGCCGTCCGCCGAGCTTCATCGTGATGTGCGCCCGGGCCGACGATGTGCCGGACAGCTATACGCGGTTTCTGGTGAACGGGCTCAGGCGTGATTTCGATCTGCCGGGCGTGCCGATCCGCCTGACCCTGCGCAAGGGCAAGAACCCCTACGACGAGAAATAGTTCAGGGGCGCGTGCCGCATGCTCCCGCGCCATCGTTGTGCGCGGCCTCGGTTTCGCAAGAGCCCACCCACCCGCACGCGGCACGCGCAGATGTCACGCCAGACCGGCGGCTCTCGGATCGGTGCGGGGCAGTTTGAGCGCGTTGAGTGTTTTGCCGGTCGGGGTCTGGGTAATCTCGGTCACGATCACCTCATCATCCGAGACCTCACCGAGATCGACATCCCGATCCGGCAGGATCACCCAATAACGCTGGCCGATTCGGACCACGACCTGACCGTTGTAGTGGGCAGCGGCCTCGGCCCAGGATTTGAGCTGGTCGTAGTAGGGTGCCTTGCGCCAGGCATCAGGGCGCGCCGGATCGACGATGGCGGTCATGCGTTGGCCGTCGAGTTCGGCGGCCATGATGATCTTGGATTTCGAGGGTTTCCACGCCTCGTCCAGACTGGCCACGGTCAGGTAGCCGCAGAGGAAGTCCCGGCATTCCTGCGGATGCTGGCCATGGATGCCGCAGCTCTTCTTTGTCGGGCAATGCTGGCACCACTGGCCGCCCGGTTTGTCGAGCGCGTCGATCTTGAGCATGTAGCAGCACATCGCACAGTCCTCGCACGAGCGGCCCGGGACGATGGTCGGCTGTGGCGGGGTGTCTATGCTCATGGCTCCCTCGAAAGATCGACGGCGCTGGATGCGCCGCCTGCCAAGTGTGCCATCAATCGCCGGGCGACAATAGCAGGATCGGTGAGGGTGGATCGGTCCTCGCCAGGGTGGAACCGGGCACGCAGTGCGGTCGGCATGGATGGAGGGGTCGCGATGGTCAGCGCAATGGGCGCTGATTCCGCCGCCCAGGCTTTGGCATAGGCCAGTTGCGCGGCTTTCGCTGCAGCATAGGTCGCGTGAAACTTCGCACCGGGCGCGTCGTCGAACAGAACAGCGCTCGGGTGGGCAGCCTGGCGGAGCAGCGGATCAAGCACACGGATCAGCCTTTGCGTCGTACGGGCGGTGAGCTTTAGCGAAGCGTCGAGATCCTTCACGTCAATCATCGGGACCGGTGTGAGAGGAGGCGCGTGGACAGCCGTATGAACCCAGCGATCCAGCCGCCCCCACCGCTCGTGGATCGCGGCGCCGAGACGTTCGAGCGCCGGGTCATCGGTCAGATCCAACGGCACAAGCGTGGTCGATCCCCCAGATTTCTTGATCGTATCGTCAAGCTCTTCGAGCCCGCCAACCGTGCGGGCGATGGCAATGACATGGGCACCGGCTGCGCCCAGCTCGCGGGCCACCGCATAGCCGAGACCTCGTGAGGCGCCGGTGACGAGGGCGATCTGATCAGAGGACAGGGGTGCCATGCGTCGGGGTGGGCGAGCAGGCCGCTAGGCCTCGACCGGTTCCTTCATGGCGCCGCTGGCGCGGGCGTCCGAGGGCTCGATCGGATACTCTCCGGAGAAGCAGGCATCGCAGAATTGCGGCCGCGCGCCATTGCGTCCGGCGGGGTGGCCACAGGCACGGTAGAGCCCGTCAAGTGACACGAACCGGAGCGAATCGACGCCGAGATGCTTGCGCATCGCCTCCTCGTCCATCCGGGCCGCGAGCAGCTTTTCGCGGTCCGGGGTATCGACGCCGTAGAAGCAGGACCAGGCGGTGGGCGGACTGGCGATGCGGAAATGCACTTCTGTCGCGCCGGCGGCCAGCACCATCTCCTTGATCTTTTCCGACGTCGTGCCGCGTACGACGCTGTCATCGACCAGCACCACGCGTTTGCCTTCGACAATGGCGCGGTTGACGTTCAGCTTCAGTCGTACGCCCATATCGCGGATCTGCTGGGTCGGTTCGATGAAGGTTCTGCCGACATAGGCGTTGCGGATGATGCCCATGGCGTAGGGTATGCCGCTCGCTTGCGAGTATCCGATGGCCGCAGGCGTGCCACTGTCAGGAACGGGGCAGACGACATCGGCCTCGACCGGCGCTTCGCTGGCCAGTTCCTCTCCGATCCTGCGCCGGGCTTCGTAGACCGAAAGGCCGCCGATTACGCTGTCAGGGCGCGAGAAGTAGACATATTCGAAGACACAGAAGCGGTGCTCGGCGGGCTCGAACGGTCGGGTCGACTCGACGCCGTTGGCGGTGATCGTGACCATCTCGCCCGGTTCGATCTCGCGCACGAAGTCGGCGCCAATGATATCCAGGGCACAGGTCTCGGACGACAGAATCCACGCATCCTTGTACTTGCCCAGCACCAGGGGACGGACCCCGAGCGGATCGCGCACACCGATCATCTTGGTCCGGGTCATGGCGATGACCGAGAACGCCCCCTCGACCATGCGCAGGGCATCCTTCATCCGGTCGGGGATGTTCTTGTGGATCGAGCGCGCCATCAGATGGACGATGCACTCGGTGTCCGACGAGGACTGGAAGATCGAGCCGCGTTCTTTCAGTTGCTCGCGGATTGTCTGGGCATTGGTGATGTTTCCATTGTGTGCAATGGCGCACCCGCCCATGGCGAATTCGGCGTAAAGCGGTTGCACGTCACGGATTGCTGTCTGCCCCTTCGAGCCCGCTGTCGAGTAGCGCGTATGGCCGATGGCCGAGCGACCCGGCAACATGTCGATCACCGACTGCTTGGTGAAGTTGTCTCGAACCTGACCGATCCGGCGCACCGTGTTGAAGCCGGTCTCCGGTGTATAGGACACCACACCTGCTGCTTCCTGCCCGCGATGTTGGAGGGCGTGCAGTCCAAGCGCCACATAGGTCGAGGCGTCATCGATGCCGAAGACACCGTAAACGCCGCACTCCTCATGCAGCTTGTCATCATCGAAGGGATGCGCCTGCCAGGCGGGGGCCACGGGTTGGTCCATGTCAAGCTGCTCCGCCAGGTCCACCGAGTCGTCGGGACTATATAGCGCGGCAGCGGAAGGAGTCATTAATCCTTCACAGTCATGGGCCGTAAAATCCTGCGTGAACGCTGACGCTCCGTCAGATCCAGTGGGCTCAGGTGTCGGTGTCCGCTCCAGTGCCCGTGCCGCTTTCCGGTGTTGTCGGCTCGGTGATCCCTTCGCCGCCGCAAGGCGCCATCAGGGCATCAACCCGTGCTGCGAACCAGTCCGGCATCTCGGTCGGGCGATACTGGTCGATCAGCTTTGCAGCTTCGTCGAAGATGATTTTGCTCTGCGCCTCTGCGAGGGCCGGGATCGCGTCCTCGCCCGAGAGATTGACGTATATCAGATAGACGATCGCGATCAGGACGATCCCACGCGCGATGCCGAACAGGAAGCCGAGCGCGCGGTCAAGCGGGCCAAGCATCGAATCCTGGATTGCAGCTGAGAAGATCGGCGTGAAGACCGAGAGAACCAGCAAGGCGCCGGCCACCACGAGGGCGAAGGCGACGACCACGGCGATCACGCAGGATTTGGCCAGGAACTCTCCGACAACGGGCAGTTCCTCGATCAACGGTTTGACCATTGGGGTCAGGAAAAACGCCAGCATGGCAGCGAGGAACCACATGCCGATCGCCAGAAGTTCCCGTGTGAACCCACGATTATAAGCCAGCAGCGCCGACAGCAGCAAAAGCACGACAACGGCGGCATCAATGTAAATGGGTTCCATACTAATCCCTTTGCTCGACGTGTTCCCGGTTTGTGATCAACCGGTTGACCAGTTCAGACAACTCGGACACTGACTGGACCGATATGCCTGATTCGCCCGCGATCTTCATCCGAGAAGGTGTGATCGCGGCCGAAAAGCCTAATTTTTCCGCCTCTTTAAGCCGTGATTCGGCCTGAGCGACCGGCCTGATTGAACCGGACAGGCTGATTTCACCGAAAAGGACAGTATCCGCCGGGATGCTCTGATCGGTCTGGGCCGAGAGCAGGGCCGCAGCTGCGGCCAGATCCGCGGCCGGCTCGCTCACGCGCAGGCCGCCCGCGACGTTGAGAAAGACATCCTGCCCGGCGAAGGAAACACCGCAGCGCGCTTCGAGCACCGCGAGGATCATAGAGAGGCGGCTCTGATCCCAGCCGACGACAGCCCGGCGCGGTGTGCCGAGGGGCGATGCGGCGACCAGCGCCTGGAACTCGACGAGGACAGGGCGGGTGCCCTCGATCCCGGCAAAGACAGCCGAACCGGAGGCGCTCTCGCCGCGCTCTCCGAGAAAGAGGGCGGAGGGATTGGTCACCTCGCTCAGGCCACCGCCGGTCATCTCGAAGACGCCGATCTCGTCGGCGGGACCGAACCGGTTCTTCACAGCGCGCAGGATACGGAACTGGTGCCCGCGCTCGCCTTCGAAGTAGAGCACGGTGTCAACCATATGCTCGACCACGCGCGGGCCTGCGATCTGCCCCTCCTTGGTGACATGACCGACGAGAATGACGGCGATGTTGCGGCGCTTGGCGAAGGTGACGAGTTCGTGGGCCGAGGCGCGGACCTGTGCGACAGATCCCGGGGCGCTGTCTACATGATCCGCCCACATGGTCTGGATCGAGTCGATCACCACGAGATGGGGCTTCTCGGCCTCGAGGGTGGTCAGGATATCGCGCAGGTTCGTCTCGGCGGCGAGCTGCACCGGCGCTTCCTTGAGGCCCAGCCGTTCGGCACGCAGGCGGACCTGTGCAGCAGCTTCCTCGCCCGAGACATAGATCGCCTTGGCGCCGTGCCCGGCAAAGGCCGCGACGGCCTGCAGGAGCAGCGTTGATTTTCCGATGCCTGGGTCGCCGCCCACAAGGATCGCAGAGCCTGCGACCAGACCGCCGCCGAGCACCCGGTCAAGTTCGGCGATTCCCGAGGCCCCGCGCGGCGGCGGAGCCTCGTCACCAGCGAGCGGTACGAGATCAATCGCCCGGCCCTTGGCGCGGCCAAGGGTCTTGGCGGCTGGGCCGGAGGCGCTGAGCCCGGCATCTTCCTCGATCGAGTTCCAGGCGCCGCATTCACTGCATTGCCCGGCCCATTTGCGATGGGCCGCCCCGCATTCTCGGCAGACATATGAGGTCGTGGTCTTTGCCATGGCTGCCCCCTAGCACAGTGGCATCGACCGGTCACGAGGGTGCGTCACGGACACACCCTACGGGGTGTTGCGCGACATGGCGTAGGGTGCGTCCGTGACGCACCCTCGTGTCAGGTCAGCACAACAAAGCCAAGCGCGACAATGGCGGCGAAGATCTGCAACAGGATCGGAAAGACGCGGAACCATCCCCGTTCGATGGCAAAACACCAACTTGCGACCAGCAACATCGGAATGGCGGCGATCCGGGCGATCGGCACCTGGCGCTCCATGAGCGCTGCCATCACGATCAGGGTCATGATCAGGCAGGCCGCATGGGCCATGCGGCCGCGCCCCTCGAGCAGCAGAATCTGGCTGAGCGAGTAGGCCGTGGCGATGAAAACCCCGATCCCGGCGAACAGCCCCGCAATGATCAGGATCGTCATCATGGCGCGCGCTTCACGCGCTTAGCCGTGACCCATCCGACCCAGATCGAGGCGAGCACACAGCCCGTGAACAGCCACAGCCCCCAGGCGATCGAGACATGACCGATCCCGACGCCCTTGACCACCACCACGTAGAGGGCGACCAGGAACACATCGGCCATCGACAGCTTGCCGACGATCTCGATGATCGGCAGAGATCGTGGGCCGAGCTTATCGAAGTGGATCGCGCTCAGCACGATGGTCTTGCCGTAGGGGATCACGATGGCGAGCAACGCGACAAGGCAGGCCAGTGCGGCATCCGCCTGCCAGAGATCGGCTATCCCGCCGAGGATGCTGATTTCACGGCCCTCAAAGAACCAGGGCAGTACGCCTGCACGCGCCAGTGGCGCCAGCCATGCCGCCGGATAGAGGATCAACAGCAGCATGTTGACCGTGCGGGCGAGTGAGAAGATCGAAATGCCGCGTACCCTTCAACAACTGGCCCGAGGTGCCGGTTTGCATGGTGTTACCATAACGGGCGCTGAGGGCTATTGCAGAGTTGCAAGGGGTGCGCCGACATCTGTCTTTCGGTGCGCCGCACGTGTCTGCACGACACAGATCGGCCCGAAAAGCAGATCGGGATCCACGACAACCGGCCCTGCAGGTGCGCGCAGGGCCGGCAACGACCGAAGCGATTTGTCAGGCACGGCTCTCCGGTGTTCTTGGGTCATAAATGTGACCTCGTGAACGCCAGCCTCAAATCGAGCGGCCAGTGGTCTTGAAACGAACTCTAATCCCGTCTCTTCCAATGAGGTCAGCAAAACCGGATTCTCGCTGTTCGGTCTGTAGCAGATGTTACAACTCGCGAAAAAACTACTCGGAAGCCCAGGCCCAGAGGCCGAGCATGGTCGGCACTGCAGCGACGATCAGATCAGGCCAGACCCGGCCCCGCCGTGCCGTCCAGGCCGTGGCAAACCAGCTTGGGATTGCAACACAAAGGCCCACAAACATCAGGATGGCGGCACTGTTGGGATAGCGATCGCCCTGATCGAGGAAGATCCAGATACCGAAGACAGCGGCCGCGCCCGCCACAAGAGCCACACTTGCCAAGCGCCGCACCAAGCCCGTCTCGGTGGCAATTCGCCAGATCATCAGAAGTGCGAACAGCGGCGCGCCGACCAGGACCCACGCGATGACGAGCCAGAGCCATGAGAAGGTGAGCGTGATGAAAGCGACGGTCACCGGATCGCTTCGATCGGGCCGTCGGGCAAGCCGTTCACGAACTGATGCACATAGGCGTTCTCGGTCGTGTCGATCTCACCCACCGGGCCTTCCCACTGGATGACACCTTCGTGCAGCATGGCCACGCGGTCGGCGATCTTGCGCACGCTGGTCATATCGTGGGTGATGGTCATGGCGGTCGCGCCCATCTCGACGACGATCTCGCGGATCAGGTCGTTGATGACATCGGCCATGATCGGGTCGAGCCCTGTGGTCGGCTCGTCAAAGAAGATGATCTCAGGCTCTGCCGCGATGGCGCGGGCCAGACCGACGCGTTTCTGCATACCGCCCGACAGCTCGGCCGGGAACTGGTCAGCGACATCGGGGGTCAGGCCGACCCGGCGCAGTTTCTCGACGGCGATGTCCCGTGCCTCCTGCCGCGATTTGCGCCGCGCGCCCTGGAGCAGCCGAAAGGCGACGTTCTGCCAAACCGGAAGCGAGTCAAAGAGCGCGCCGCCCTGGAACAGCATCCCCATCTTGTCGAGCTGGTTCTCGCGCTTGCGCCCGCGGGCGTGCGTCACATCCTCGCCATCCACATGGATCGCACCGCTGTCTGGCGAGATGATCCCGAGCACGCATTTCAGCGTCACCGACTTGCCTGTTCCGGAGCCGCCGATGATGACGGTCGACTGACCGCGCGCAACGACGAGATCAACGCCTTTGAGGATATGCTTGGGGCCGAAGGATTTTCTGATCCCGGCCAGCTCGATCATCGCGCTCATGTTCCGAACAGCGCCTCGGTCAGGATGTAGTTCGACGCCAGGATCAGGATCGACGCCGTGACAACGGCATTGGTGGTGGCGCGGCCCACGCCCTGAGCGCCGCGACCCGAGTTATAGCCCTGGTAACACCCCATCAACGCGATGATGAAGCCGAAGACCGCCGCCTTGATCAGGCCCGAGATGATGTCGCCCGCGGTCAGGAAATTGTACGTCGTGTTGATGTAGGTGCCGGGCGAGAAGTCGAGCCGGGTGACGCCCACGAGAAACCCGCCGAGGATACCGATGATGTCGCCGATCAGGGCAAGCATCGGCATGGCAAGCGTCGCGGCCAGCAAACGCGGGGCGACGAGATACTTCATCGGGTTCGTGCTGAGCGTCGTGAGTGCGTCGATCTGCTCGGTCACCCGCATGGTGCCGAGTTCCGCAGCGATCGAGGCCGAAACCCGCCCCGCGACCATCAGCCCGCCCAGCACCGGGCCCAGTTCACGGGTCATGGCGATGGCGACGATGTTCGGCACCACGGCTTCCGCGTTGAACCGCGCACCGCCTGAGAAGACCTGCAGCGCCAATGCCCCGCCCGTGAACAGCGCGGTCAATCCGACCACCGGCAGCGAGAAATAGCCGATGCGGATCAACTGGCGGCCAAGCTCCATCGGGTACCAGGGCGGCATGAAGACGTGCGATATGCCGGACATCGCGAACAGCACGAGCGAGCCCGTCGCCTGGCAGAGGCCCAGCACTGCTGCACCAATGGCGGCCAGAAAGCCTTGAATCTGGGTGACAACCGCCATTGCGTGCTCACATTGACCTTACTTGTCGTGCATATATCGACGCTGTGAGCCGCTGCCAACCCGCCTCACCCACTCGGGCGCAGCTCGGCGATGATCTGGCGCACCAAAGGCATCGCCTGATCGGGCGACATGCCGGGCTTGAGCCGCTCGTCGTAGAGCGCGCGCAACAGGTATTCGTCGTGGTCCGTCATCAGGGCAAATTCGTTGATGTCGTTGAAGAGCGACGGGCGCACATCGTCATCATCATTGAAGAGCCCCATCATCTGGGTCAGCTCTTCCTCGACGCAGCTGTCGAACAGGGCCTCCGGCAGGTCAGCCCGCACCATGACCAGGCCAAAGCTGAGCGCGCCGTAGTCATCGGCGCCATCCTCGGGCCCGTAATAGAACGTCCCGGCGCAGGGCGATGGTGCGGTGTACCACTCGCGCACTGTCTCGAGGATCGAGCGCACGGCCTCCGCCTCGCCTTCGCTCCAGTCCGGGCGATCAAAACTGTCGAAGGCGCCGAGTCGGGCGAACTCGTCATCCGTCAGGATCATGATGGACAGGTTGAACGTGCGTCCATCCTCATCCAGCGGCTCGGTCTCGCTTTCCTTGCGGATGGTCAGGCCCGTCAGACTGGCGAGGCGTTTCATGAACAGCTCGACCGTCTCTCGACGTGGCCGGAGGTTCTCGTCGGTCGAGACGATCCGGTAGGCGATCGGATCTTGCCACTTGCGCAAAATCGGCGGGACGCGTTCCTCCTCCGGCAGCGGGCCGAGGCCGAACGGATCCTCCTCGACATCAAATGCGATTGTGCGGAAATTGCGCACCAGTGTGTCGTTCGAGAAGGACGCATCTGCAGCGCTGCGCTCGGGCCGCATGTTGCCGCGGATCTTCTGATATTCCAGCCAGTCATCCCAATCGATCCCGGCGGAAGGCTGCGAGCAGGCCCCCAACATCACGAGGCAAATCAGAAGGATAAGTCGCACGGCACGGCTCCGGTGGTGACTCAACACGCAAAAGTCTAGCCGGTCAGCGGAGGTGATCAACCGTCGGGCAGGTAGCGGCGACCATATCGCGCGCCAAGAGAGGTCAGAACTTCGTGACCAATGGTTCCGGCGGCCTCGGCGAGGGCGTCGATGGACTGATTTGGGCCAAGAATCTCAACCATATCCCCGGGTGCACATGGCCTGTCCGTCACGTCCAGCGTGATCAGATCCATCGAAACGCGGCCCGCCAGGGGCACGGCGGTGCCGTTCAGATAGGCCGCCGCCCCGTTGCTGAGCGCCCGGAGCAATCCATCGGCATACCCGACCGGGATCGTGGCGATCCGGCTTGGTCGCTGTGCCGTCCACGACGCGCCATACCCGACGCTTTCACCCGGGGCGAGATCGCGGATCTGAAGGATCGGCGCCTCCAGCGTCACGGCCGGCTCGCCCGCATCATAGGGGAAACCACCGTAAAGCCCGATGCCGATCCGCGTCATGCTGTAGTGATATGCTGGCCCAAGCAGCGTGCCCGCCGTGGCCGACAGGCTTCGCGTCGGACTTGGGCTATGCGGATCGGCGGCGCAGATCCGGTCGAAACAGGCCCGCTGCTCGGCGTTCAGAGGGTGTGCCGCATCGTCGGCACAGCCCATATGCGACAGGATCAGATCGATATCGAGATGACCGTCCGCGAAAGATCCCTGAGGGTCGGACAGGATCTGGATCGCCTCTCGCTCTTCAAGCCCAAGCCGGTTCATACCGGTGTCGAGCTGGACCGCCGCACTCAAGCCGTCCTCGACAATCGCGACCGAGGCCGCATAGGCGACCTGCTCCACCGAATTCAGCACGGGCCGGATGCGCTGTCCGACCATTTCGGTCGTTGTGGCGGGATCTGCGTCCAACCCGGCAAAGACATAGATCAGCGGCTCAGGTCCGACGGCGGCGCGCAGCAGGAAGGCCTCCTCGGGCATCGCGACGAAGAAGGTCCGGCACCCGGCCCTTGCCAGCGCCGGGCCGACGACCTCGGCGCCGCAGCCATAGGCATCCGCCTTGACGACGGCTGCGGTTTCGCACGTGTCCGCGGTCATCGCATCCAGCGCACGCCAGTTCCGAACAATCGCGCCGAGATCAACCGTCAGCCGCGCCGACAGAGCCGGTGCCCGCGCCACCGCTGGTCTACTGGAAGTCACCGCCGTCATATCCTCCGGCATAGCCGACGCGGTCGCGCACCGGGTCGGAGAACTTGGTGAAGCTGTCCTCGAAGTGCAGATCCACCGTGCCGATCGGACCATGCCGCGCCTTGCCGATGATCACCTCGGCGCGCCCGTGCAATTTTTCCGCTTTGGCCTGCCAATCGGGGAACTTCTCGTCATCTTCGGGGGGCTTCATCCGGTCGTGGTAGTAGCTTTCGCGATAGACGAACATCACCACGTCGGCGTCCTGCTCGATAGAGCCAGATTCGCGCAGATCAGAGAGCTGCGGGCGCTTGTCGTCCCGTTCCTCGACCTTACGTGAAAGCTGCGAGAGGGCGATCACCGGGATGTCCAGCTCCTTGGCGATGGCCTTCAGACCCTGGGAGATCTCCGAGACCTCGTTGACCCGCCCCTGATCCTTGGTCGAGGCCGGGCGCACCAGTTGCAGATAGTCGATCACCAGCGCGTCGAGGCCATACTGACGCTTCAGACGCCGGGCCCGCGCTGCCAATGCCGAGATTGGCAGGGCAGGCGTATCGTCGATATACAAGGGAATGCGCTCGAGATCGCGGGCGACTTCGAGGAACCGCTTAAACTCGTCTTCCGACAGCTTCCCCGACAACAGCTCGTGCGACTTGATCCGCGCCTCCGCCGCGAGGATCCGGTTCGCCAGCTGCTCAGACGACATCTCGAGCGAGAAGAACCCGACCACCCCGCCATCGACCGCGCCTTCGGTGCCGTCAGGCCTTTGCCCCTTGCGGTACTTCATGGCGATGTTGAAGGCGAGGTTGGTTGCCAGCGCCGTCTTCCCCATCGAAGGCCGCCCCGCAAGGATCAGCAGATCCGACTGGCGCAGACCCCCCAGCTTGTAATCCAGCTCGGACAACCCGGACGAGATCCCGGCCAGACCGCCGCCCCGCTGGAACGCGGCGTTGACCATGTTGGTCGCATCGACCGCGGCCTGGGAGAAGCTGACGAACCCGCCCTCGTATTTGCCGCGCTCGGCCAGGGAATACAGCGACTGCTCGGCTTCGGTGATCTGCTGGGGCGGCTCCTTGTCCTCGGTAAAGTCCGTCGCCCGCGCCTGGATCTCGTCGCCGATGCGGATCAGATCCCGGCGCATCGCCAGATCGCGGATCGACTGCGCGTAATCCTTTGCCGCCACGATCGAGATCGCTGCTCCGGCCAGCCGCGCGAGGTAATCGGTGCCGCCCAACTCGGCCAGCCCCTCATCCTCGGCCAGGAACGGCTTCAGCGTCACAGGCGAGGCCAGCGCGTTCTTCTGGATCCGTTTCGAGGCCGTCTCGAAGATCCGCCCATGCACCGGGTCATAGAAATGATGCGGCTCGATCACCGCCGCGATCCGGTCGTAAATCTCGTTGTTGAGCAAGAGAGCGCCCAGCAGCGCCTGCTCCGCCTCGATGTTATGCGGCTGAAGCCGCACGTCCTGGATCTGCCCGCCGTCTGCCATACTGCCGTCTGCCATCGTCCCCTCGTTTTTTGTCGTGCCGGCTCCGGGGGTAGAGCGCGGTCACCGATTCCTGAAGTATGCCGGATTGTGGATATTGTGGAAAGAGCCTGTGAACTATGGGGATAAACCGCAACATCTTGTATCTGCTCATTTCTTTGTTGTGGATGGTTCTCGGGACATCTTGGGGATAATCTCAGCGTGGTTCGTCAGCGGGGAGGAACGTCTATGTCCGGCAAAATCGTAGTCGTCACAGGCGGGACCAGCGGGATAGGCGCGGCAACCGTTACCCTGCTGCGCACGCAGGGGTGGGAGGTTGTTCCCACGGGCCTGACAGAGGCGGAGTTGGCTACAGATCCCACCGCGCGGTTCCTGGATGTGCGCGACACCGACGCCGTGACGGCCTTCTTCGCAGGGTTCGAACATCTGCACGGATTGGTCAATGCGGCTGGGACAGCAGGGGTCGGCGATCAGA
>JBCBOR010000025.1:0-53343 GCA_039821125.1 Pseudomonadota bacterium | reverse complement strand
AAAGATGAAACGCAACTTCCTTTCCATGCTCCACATCTTCGCAATCAGATGCTGGCTGAATTGAGTCCAAACCCTAACAACATTGCCAGATTTGCGGCTTTTGTTGACGTCATCGCCTCTGTGCCACAAAAAGATGAAATCAAGAAGGAACCAACGCCTGTCGGACCGCCGATCAAATCGGACAAACTTCAGTCTGGGCGAGACATCAAAGCGCTCCTCGATACTGGTCTCGAATTAAAAGAAAACAGTGACGGCACATTTCAATTAAAGAAAAACAAGAATCAGGAGGCTTTCAAAGTCAATATATCAAAGATACCGCGTAAGGTAGCATTGACAGCCTTAAGGGCCAACGATCCCTGTACAGCTGAAAACATAAACAGCCTTAAGCCTAATGACGAACAAAAGAAAAAACAGGATGTTGCCAACCCTGTTTCGCTGAAGGTCGAGGCAGAACTCAGATCGGCTCAGTCGATGATCTTTTATCTCGGTGAGCTAACAGAGGTGGATCTCGGCACAGCAAAGCTAGAAGACCCAGATTCGCCAAATCTTGGTTCGAACAAGTTTTGGGAGATTACGACGGATCCGACAGTTCCAGCTGCTATCTCTGTTTGGTACCGCGGCCAATACATCGCAATACCAGAAGGTGAAGAAAACTCACGCGAGACGCTGCAAATGATGACGCTCGTACAGCAAATCTACGAATTGAACTCAGCATCGGATGATGCGCCGGAGCCATCGCCGGTGCTCAGACTGATAAACTGAGTTGACCTAACGTTAAGCTACCCGGTACTTGCCACCGGGTGGCCGCCCTCGCCCAAATCCCAGTAGAGCCCGGCCATGATGGCGAGCGCGCTCTCCGAGACGGGCATCAGGATGTGCTCGTCGGGGGCGTGTTGCGAGCAGCCGGTGTAGGAGTGCGGGATCCAGATGGCGGGAAGGCCCAGCAGGTCGGTGAAGAGATCATTGCAGATCGAGCCGCCCATCTGCGGGATCACGGCAGGCGGCGTGCCCGTCGTGCGCTCGACGGCCTGACGGACCCAGAGCGCCCAGGGGTTGTCCGGCTCGGTCCGGCTGGCCTCGAACCCCGCCGCGTTGCGGCCCGTGGGCGGCGCGATCTCGACCATGGGGAAGCCCGCGGCATCCAAATGCTCGCGCAGCGCGGGCAGGATCCGCGCGACATCCGTCCCGGCGATATAGCGCAGTTGGCAATGCGCCCGGGCCGAGGGCTGGATCGCGTTGACCGGCCCCGCGATGTTGCCCGAGCCGAGCGCCAGAACGGCGAACGAGTTCCACCCATAGACCTTCTCGGCGGTGGTCATGCCGGGCTCGCCCCAGTCGGGATCGATCTCGGGCCCCTCCGGCCCTGGATCGAGCGTCAGACCCGACAGCGCGTCCCGCACCGCGTTGGTCATCGGCGGCGGCAGCCAGTCCGGGATCAGGATCTGCCCGGTCGGCCCGCAGATCGAGGCAATCGCATGGGCAAGGATCATCGCCGGATCGGCAATCGCCCCGCCCCAGTTGCCCGAGTGATGCCCGCCTTCGCGCAGATCGCACACGAGGTCGAAATTCTTCCCGCCCCGCGCGCCGAGACTGACGGTCGGCAGATCGGGCCGCACCCGCGGACCGTCAGACGCGATGAAGACATCGGCGGCGAATGCCTCCATGTTGGCCGCGATGATCTCGCGCAGGCCCTGTGAACCGTTCTCCTCGGCCGTCTCGATGATGAACTTTGCGTTGAACCCCAGCTTCCCCCGCGTCTCCAGCACCGCGCGCATCCCCGCCATGTTGATCGTATGCTGCGCCTTGTTGTCGGCGGTGCCCCGGCCATAAAGCCGCTCGCCATCGCGCGCGGTCTGCCAGGGGCCAGCGCCCTTGGTCCACTGGTCGGCCTGACCCCGGATCACATCGCCGTGGCCATAGCCCAGCACCGTCAGGTCCGCGCCTTCATCGCGCGTTGCCAGCAGCGCCGGGCCGACCCCCTCGATCGGGTTCTCGAAGATTTGCCAGGTGAAGCCCATCGCCTCGAATGCACCGGCCATCTCTTCCTCGAGGTATCGGCGCGTGTGGGGGAGCCCCTCGGGCACCTGGCTCTCGGTCGGGATCGCGACCCGGCGGGCCATGTCGGTCTCAAATGCGCCAGAGGTCAGATAGGCGGCGGCGTGGGCAATGCAGTCGTTTCGGCTCATCTCGGGTCCTCCTGTCGAGGCAAGGCTAGACGGATCGCCCCGCCAGCGCGAGCAGCGATTGCACCGGGCGGAGCCGTGCCTTTGTGGCATTTCTCACGGGATCGCTGCAGGTGGGCCATGCGCCAGTGCCGGTTCCGGTGCAGCGCGGGGTCCCTTATCCTTCTCGACGGCCCTGAAGAGCAGGGCTGCATTTGATTGAAGGAGATGAGAGATGCCTATTGAGGTGAGAGAATTGCATATCAGGACGACTGTCGATGAGCCCACCGAAGCTGAGTCAGAGGCGCAGGGCAACATTCTGATCATCAGTGAAGATGGCGATCATACCGCGAGTGCCAGCGGTGCGGTGCCGACCGAACAGATCTCGCTGAATTTCGAGGAGATCAAGGATGATACGATCGACTTCGGCGACCTTACGCATCGCGAGCCGAACGATGCGGACCCGGTTTTGATGGAGGATTTCAGTCTAAACTTCGAAGAGATCAAATACACACCGCCCCCCGGCGACGATACGGCATCGGGTGACGCCGCGGCCATGATCGATCCCTACACGTCTTTCAAATTCCAGGTCGAGTTCGAGGGATAACACGCGGCCAGCGGCACCTTGCTGTGTGCCGCTGGCCCGATCCCATGATCCGAATCCGACATCGCCGGGTCGCGGTGAGGAAAGACCATCGCGGCGCAATCCCGTCTTCTGACGCTACGACATGTGGCTCTAGCTGGGGATTGCTGCGATGACCGCTTTTGAATTCGACCTCTCCGCCGTGATGCAACCCGTCGCGACCGCGCGTGGCCTGCCGAACCCGTTCTACACGGACCCGGAGGTGTTCGAGCAGGAGAAAGAGCGCGTTTTCTTCCGCAACTGGGCGGCTTTGGGTTTCGTGACCGACTGCCCCGAGCCGGGCGACGCCAAGCCCATCACCTTCCTTGGCCAGCCCTTGCTGATGGTGCGCGACAAGACAGGCGCGCTTCGCGTTTTCCAGAATATCTGCCGTCACCGCGGCATGATCCTGGTGGCAGAGCCCTGCAAGGTCGAGCGCGCGATCCGCTGCCCCTATCACTCGTGGTGCTACGAGCTGGATGGGGCGCTGCGGACCACGCCCCATGTCGGCGGTCCTGGCACCAACCGGCATGACGACATCAAGCGCGAGGATCTTGGCCTCTTCGAGGTGCGCTCGCACCAGTGGCTGGGGATGGTCTTCGTGAACATCGATGGCAAGGCCCCGCCCTTCGAGGAGTACGCCGCAGGCGCTATCGCCCGGTATGCCGACTTCGAACGCCCGCTTTATCGCTGCGGCGATGAGGGCACGTTCTCGATGGCGGTCAACGGCAACTGGAAGCTGGCAATCGAGAACGGGGCCGAGAGCTATCACCTGCCCTGGGTACACCCCGGGCTGAACAGCTACTCGCGGCTGGAAGACCACTACCATCTCGACATCGAGGGGCCGTTCTGCGGTCAAGGCACGACAGTCTACAACCCGGGCCTGAAGTTCCCGAAATTCGATGGCCAGGGCGAGATGTGGGCGACCGGCGCCGAGTATCCGATGTTCTTCCCGAACGTGATGATCGGGCTGCAGAACGACCACACCTACGGGTTCATCGTGGTGCCGGAGACGCATGAACGCTCGGTCGAGCATGTGCAGATTTTCTACACCGATCCTTCTGTGGCAGGGGATGAGTGGGCCGAGATGCGTCAGCAGAATGCTGTGACCTGGCGCGGCGTGTTCGAGGAAGACATCTTCGTGGTCGAGGGCATGCAGCAGGGGCGGCATGCATCCATGTTCGACGGCGGCAAGTTCTCGCCCGTGATGGACAACCCGACGCATGATTTCCACGACTGGATCGCGCGTCAGATGACGGCGTGATGCGGACCGCCATTGGCTGTGCCGATGCCGGTTAAAGGTGCGAGCTCGCCGCGTTGGATGCCAAGCTGATCGCAGCGCATGCGGCAGGGGATGGGGGGTCTCTCGTTGCCCTCTACGCCGAAGCGGCGGACAGGGCCGAAGCGACGGGCGATCTGGACGCCGCCTGCTTTTACCTGACGCACGCCTATGTCTTTGCGCTGGAAAGCGGCGATCCGGCGGCCGACGCACTACATCGTCGTCTGAGAGCGCACGGTCGCGAAGAATGACTTCCTTCAGCACGGGTGCGTGAATCACGCACCCTACGAGATGCTGCACCGCGCCGTGCAGGGTGCGTGATTCACGCACCCTTGCCGGTTCAGGTCAGGCGACCTGCAACGGCGATAACGGCGATGATCGCGGTGACGAATGCGCCCTGCTGGACCGGACCGATCTTACGCTCGGCGGGCGGGTGATCCCGCAACCGTCGCAGCCTGTTCTCCTCGGCACGGCTGAGGTGTTCCTGATGAATCTCGACAGCGGTATCGTAGTAGGGTCCCATCGGACATGCTCCTCTCAGGTGGTGATAAGGAGAGGATGACGCCCCCCTGCTGTCAGGGTTTGGCAGGAGCGATCCAAGGCTCCTGACAACATGATGTCAGGAGTGATTGTGTAGGCAGGGTCCAGAGGAGAGATCATGCGCCGTGCCGATCGATTGTTCGATATCGTCCAGATCCTGCGCCGGGGCCGCACGGTGCGGGCGCGCGATATCGCCGAGGAACTCGAGGTCTCGGAGCGCACGGTCTATCGCGATATCGCATCGCTCATCGGATCGGGCATCCCGGTCGAGGGCGAAGCCGGGGTCGGCTACATCCTGCGCGGCGAGTTGGACCTGCCCCCGCTGATCTTCGATCGGGACGAACTCGAAGCGCTGGTGCTGGGCGCGCGCATCGTCCAGAGCTGGGCCGATCACGGCCTGGCCGAATCTGCAGCCCGGGCGCTGCGCAAGATCGAGGCAGCGATGCCGTCCGATCTGCAATGCTTCATGGCGGAGGTCGCCGTCGATGCGCCTGCCAATCACCATGCCGAGCCGATCAAGATCCACCGCGGCGCGCTGCGCCGGGCGATCCGCGAAAAGCGCAAGGTCGCGATCACCTACCGATCGCTATCCGGCGAGACATCGCACCGCACCGTGCGGCCGCTTCTGTTGTCGTTCTACGGCTCGATCTGGAATCTCACGACCTGGTGCGAGTTGCGCGACGACTTCCGGACGTTCCGGATCGATCTGATCGAGAATGCGGAGTACCTGGAGACACCGTTCGACGACGAGCCAGGCAAGCGGCTGGCCGACCTGATGGCGCGCCCGACCGAGGCACAGTAGTTCCTTATTGCAAGACGGGTGCGTCACGGACGCACCCTACGCCATGTCGCGCAACACCCCGTAGGGTGCGTTCGTCACGCTCCCTCGTCAAAGGGCCGGGGCGTTCAGGTTTCGCCGCGCTGCATGCGTTCGACCTGGCTGGCGTAGAGCTGGGCGTAGAGCCCCCCTTCGCCGACCAGAGCGCTGTGGCGGCCCCGCTCGACGATCTCGCCGCGGTCCATGACCAGAATCTGGTCCGCATCGAAGATGGTCGACAGCCGGTGCGCAATGGCGATGGTTGTGCGTCCCTCGGCCAGATGGGCCAATGCCTCCTGCACCGCCACCTCCGACAGCGTATCCAGCGCCGAGGTCGCCTCGTCCAGCAACAGGATCGGTGCGTCGCGCACGAGCGCCCGGGCAATCGCCACGCGTTGCTTCTGCCCGCCCGAGAGCCGCCCGCCGGCCGTGCCGACCTGCGCGTCATAGCCACCCGGCAAATCCATGATGAAGCCATGGGCATTCGCGGCCTTGGCGGCGGCGATCATGTCCTCTTCGGTCGCCCCGTCCCGGCCAAGGCGGATGTTCTCGCCGATGGTGCCCTCGAAGAGCAGCGGATCCTGGGTCACGATGGCGATGTTGCGGCGCAGGCTCTCGAGAGACACGTCGCTGATATCCTGGCCATCAATGGTGATCTGCCCGCTCGAGGCCGTGTAGAACCGCTCGATCAGCGAGAAGATCGTTGTCTTGCCCGCGCCCGAGGGCCCGACAAGCGCGGTCATCGTGCCCGGTGAGAACACGGCGTCGACACCGCTCAGGGCCGGAGCCTTGCCATAGGCGAAGTGCACTTGGTCGAAGCGGATCTCGCCCTTCGGGATTGCCAGATCCGGCGCATCGGGACGGACCTCGTCCGCACCGATCTTGTCAATCATCTCGTAGAACATGCCGACCCCGATCAGCCGCCGCTGGTAGTCCACATTGAACCGGGCAAGGCGGCGCGCAGGCTCGTAGGCCATGATGAAGGCGGTGATGAAACTGAAGAACTCGCCGGGATCGCCGGCGGCCTGTGTCACCTGATAGCCGCCATAGAGGATCGCACCCGAGATCGCGATCCCGCCCAGAATCTCCATCAGCGGCACGGTCAGCGCCGACAGGCGCGTCAGGCGAAACATCCGCGTTTGCAGTTTCTCGATCGCGCCTGCCATCTCATCGCGGCGCCGATCCTCGAGCGTATAGGCCTTTACCGCCCGGATGTTGTCGATCGTATCCTTCAGAACGCCAAGGATCAGTCCGGCCTGCTGTGCCTCGGACTGGGCGATCGCCTTGGTCTTGCGCATCAGATACATCACACCGAGAACGGCGGGCGGTCCGATCATCAGCGATCCCAGCGCCATGGTCGGGCTTTGCACGATCATCACGATGATCAGAGCGACGAGCGAGAAGAGATCGCGCCAGAAGGTCATCGCGACCATCTCGATCACGCCGCGCGCGGCCTGGGCATTGTGATTGAAGCGCCCCAGCATGGCGCCTGCACCGGTGCCGGAGAAGTAGTCCATGCCCTGATCGAGCAGCCGCGCGAAGAACCGGTTCTGCAGCTTTGCCATGATCCGCATCGAGAGCCGGGCGACCACGATGGCGTTGGCATAGGACGAGATGCCCTTGATCAGAAACACCGCGGCGACGAGCGCTGCGACCCCTGTGATGGCGGCCTCGTCCCGGCTGACAAAGACCGAATTGACGACGTCCTTCATCAGATAGGCCGTGGCTGCCGTGGTGACCGAGACGACGGCCAGCAACACGAAGGACAGCACGAAGTTCGGCCATTCCGACAGGGCGTTCTCGCCCATAAGCCGTGCGGTCAGCCGGATCGCATCCCGATTGACGCCGATCTTGAGATTATCCGTCCAACTCATGTGCGCGCGATCTTTCCCGCTTGCCGCCGGGCCGTGCGATTGCCGCAACGCCCGGATCTGCTCATACCGGCCATCACCTAATGTGCGAGAGGGGTGTTTGCCAACTCCCCTGTGGTGCGAATGAGGGGTGGTGGGGGCTTAAAGCGTCTCCTCCAGCCGGTCTGTCGCGGGGGGCGGGGCAGGGCTGAGCGCCGTGATCTCGCCCCGTGCCTCAGGCGTCAGGTCATGGTCCAACGCGGCAAGCGCTGGGCGGAGTTGCTCGACAGACCGGGCCCCGATGATCGGGCACGTGACAACAGGGTTCCCCATCACCCAGGCCACCGCCAGCGTGACCGGGTGCACGCCCGCCGCATCTGCATGGGCGGTGAACGCCTCTGCCGTGGCGGTCATCTGATCCAGCGAATAGCGTTTCGCATAACGGTGGTTCTGGGTCAGCCGTCCCTCGGGCGCGGCTCCGCCCCGGTATTTGCCGCTGAGCAGCCCCGCGCCGATGGGTGAATAGGTCATGACGCCCAGGTTTTCGGCCCGCGCCAGCGGCAGGATCTCGACCTCGACCTGGCGTTTGACCAGCGAATACATCGGTTGTAGGACATCGACCCGGCTCCAGCCCTGCAGCCGCTGTGTCCCCAGCGCCGTCGCGATCTGCCAGGCCGCCCAGTTCGACAGGCCGAGATGCAGCACCTTGCCCGAGCGGATCAGGTCCTCGCAGGCGCGCAGGATCTCCTCCATCGGGGTTTTCGGATCCCAATGGTGCATGAAGTAGACCTCGACCCGGTCGGTGCCGAGGTTCTTGAGCGACCGTTCAACCGCCCGCACCATATGCCGGCGGTTCAGCCCGCCCGCGTTGACGTCCGTGCCGTCATTGTAATGGCACTTGGTTGTGATCACGAGATTGTCGCGCTCATGCGCCATCAGGCGGCCAAGGATGCGCTCGGCCTCACCCTTCTGATAGGCATCGGCACAGTCGAGGAAGTTGATCCCCGCCTCCCGCACCGTGCGGTAGAGATCGGCCGAGGTCGCCTCGTCCGCATCGCCGCCGAAAGACATCGTGCCAAAACAGATCGGCGAGACCTGTATTCCGGTCCGGCCCAGCAATCTCAGTTCCATGGTCATCCCTCCCTTTGGGCCATCAGGTCTTCGAACCGCGCCAGAAACGCGGCCTGTACGTCATCCGTCGGGTGCGGGTCCAGCAGGATCTCCGCCGCCCCCCTGAACCGGGGCCGGGGGAAATGTTTGGACGCCTCCGCCTCGGTGAACCCGGCAAGCTGCGTTGCCTCGAACCAGGCGGACGCCCGATCGGCGCGCTTGATCAGTTTCTTCAGCCCGTTAGGCGGCACCGCAGGCAACCCGAACCGGATGTGCACCGCCGCCTCCAGCCGGGCTTCGAACGCCTTGTAGTCGAGGCCGATCGCTGCCTTGAACGGGCTGATCATGTCACCGATCACATATTCCGGGGCATCGTGCAGCAAGGTCACCAGCCGCTCTTCCACCGACACCTTGGGCTTGTAGATCCCGACAATCCGGTCGACCAGCAGCGAGTGCTCGGCCACCGAATAGGGGTGGCGCCCCAGCGTCTGGCCGTTCCAGCGCGCCACCCGCGCCAGCCCATGGGCGATGTCCTCGATCTCGATATCCAGCGGCGAGGGGTCAAGCAGATCCAGCCGCCGCCCGGAGAGCATGCGCTGCCACGCCCGCGGTGCGGTCTTGTCGCTCACCGGGTTGTGCTCGCAGGCGACGCCATCTCACATGCAGTCATGGTAGAGCTGCACCGCCGCATCCTTGGTCAGTTCGACAGGATTGCCGCCGGCCGTCGGATCGACGATCGCCATGGCCGCCATGCGGTCGATCTCATCGCCCGGCACCGCGAGATCGGTCAGTGTGTCCGGGATCCCCATCCCGGCCCGCAGGTCCATCACCCAGTCGTAGAACCCGGCAAATCCGCCTTCGATACCAAGATAGGCCGCCGCCGAGGCGATCCGGTCCTCGATCGCAGGGCGGTTGAAGCGCAGCACCGCGGGCATGACGGTTGCATTGGTCGTGCCGTGATGGGTGTTGTAAAGCGCGCCTACCGGGTGCGAGAGCGAATGGATCGCCCCCAGCCCCTTCTGGAACGCTGTCGCTCCCATGGCCGCGGCCGACATCATATGGGCGCGTGCGTCCAGATCCGTGCCATCGGCATAGGCGCGCGGCAGGTTCTCCCGCACCAGGCGCATGCCCTCCAGCGCGATGCCCTGCGCCATCGGGTGATAGAACGGGCTGCAATACGCCTCGAGACAATGGGCGAACGCATCCATCCCGGTGCCCGCGGTGATCGCCTTTGGCATGCCGACCGTCAGTTCCGGATCGGCGATCACGACCGATGGCAACACCTTGGGATGGAAAATCACCTTCTTCACATGGTCTGCGGTGTTGGTGATGACGCTGGCACGCCCGACCTCGGATCCCGTGCCCGCCGTGGTCGGAACCGCGACATTGGGGAAGATCGCATCCGCATCGGCCCGGGTCCACCAGTCACCGATATCCTCGAAGTCCCAGACCGGGCGCGTTTGCCCGGCCATGAAGGCAACCATCTTGCCGAGATCGAGGCCAGAGCCGCCGCCGAACGCCACCACCCCGTCATGGCCACCCGCTTTGAAGGCGGCAATCCCGGCCGCGAGGTTCACATCCGATGGGTTCGGATCGATCTCGGCGAAGATCGCCCTGCCAAGGCCCGCCGCGTCCAGAATGTGCAACGCCTCTGCGGTGATCGGCAAACCTGCCAGTCCGCGGTCCGTCACCAGCAAGGGGCGGGCAATCCCGGCGGCAGCGCAGGCCGCTGGCAGTTCGGCTATGCGCCCGGCGCCAAAACGGATCGAGGTTGGGAAGGACCAGGTTGCGGTCAGGGTCATCGGGGATCTCCGGAGGATTGGGCGAGACCTGCAACTAGTCCGATGCCAGAGCCGCGCCGTCAAGGGTCGCCGCGTGCGGGTGGGTGGGCTCTTGGGGTGCTGCGGACAGCGTGAACGGCGACAGGGAGCGCGCGGCGGCCCGTCGGTCTGATCAATCATGCTCGGGATGCAAGGATCGGGGCGGTGCCCGCAGGATCCTCGGTGTCGTTGCCGATGTGTCAAAGGCACCAACGGCGCCATACATCGCAAAGGGTGTGACCGGCCGGCCACGGGTAGTCCAGACGCGCCCACCCATTGCCAGTGGGCGGAACGCAACGTCCCGGGAAAAGCTGGCCGCACTGTCACCACGGCCATGTCGACGGCCGCATATCTAAACAGACAGCGTTAAAACCCGGTAAACCGTGCAGCGCGCGCTGCTGAAAGCGGTGCGTGATTCGCAAATCGGCTTTGCCCAGATTTCGGCGCGATCCTTCGCAATTTACGCGCAAGACCATAGGCTTAGCGCCTTATGCGTGCGTTTTTTCAACCATGAAGCGCGGAGATTTGCAGCTTTTCTCCCTCAGGCGTCTGCCCGCTGCAAAGTTGCCGGTCTTTAGCCACAATTCGCCACTACCCAGATGGCGTAGAACACGGAGCCGGGTAGACTTCGGACGTAGGTTAATTTGCGCGGGCAACCCGCCTTCAGTGTTTGTTTTTTCTGGGAGCAGGTCGATTTCCGACACTCTGCCAAACGACGCCATCGGAGATCAGGCGACCTCGGGCCTCCTGTCTGCGCTCGGATCGATCGAGTCGTCGATCTGGATGTGGCATGTGGGGCTCGATGCGGCGCTGTCGGTGGCGTATCTGCTGCTGCTCTACATCATCGTCTATCTGAACAAGCACCGCTACATCGCGATCTTCGTTCCCAAGCAGACCTATGCGATCACCTTTCTGGTCGTGTTCCTCAGCGCGTTCATGGTGTCGGTCTACGGGATTGTCCGGCCGGGCGAGCAGGCGTCGCTGGTCTACAAGGGTCTGATGTGCGCCATGCTGCTGGCCACGGTGATCGGCGTCTGGCGCGTGATCCCGCGCGAAATCGACCCCCTCGAGCGGCATATCTTCAAGCGCGAGAATGTCGAGCTGATCGAGGCCAGACAGGCCCGCGAGGATGCCGAACGCCGGCTGCACAAGGTCGAGACCGAGATGGAAGCCCGTCTTGAGATGCGCACCGCCGAACTGAGCCGTGCCAATCTTGCGCTTGGTAAGGAGATCGTCGAGCACCGCCTCTCGGAAGAACGCCTCGCCGAGGGCAAGCGCCGGGTCGATGAGCTGATCATGCGCACGAACACCGCGCTGGTCATGCTGAACGAAAGCGGTGAGATCCTCGAGTGCAACCACGCCATGGCGCACCTGTTGGGCCGGGGATCGGTGGCCGAGATCACCGGGCGCAAGCTGACCCGGTTGCTGGGCCTGCGCACAGGGGCCGATATCGACCATTTCTGCGCCGAGGCGCTGCGCCTTGGCAGCTTCCGCTACGAGTTCTCGGCAACCCCGCCTGCGCGCGGGGCGATCCATGTCGAGGCCAGCGGCGCTGCCACCGTCATCGACGAGCATCCCTGCATCATGGCCTTCCTGCGCGATGTCTCGGAGCGCAAGGCCTTCGAGAACGAGTTGGTGCAGGGCCGCGAGGGACTGAGCGCGGCCCTTCATGTGGCCCGTCAGGCGAACTCGACCAAATCCGACTTCCTGGCCAAGATGAACCACGAGCTTCGTACACCCCTGAACGGGATCATTGGCCTCTCGGAGGTGTTGCGCCACAAGACGACCAGCCCCTTCATTTCCGGCGAGCAGATCCAGGGCCTCGTCAACAACATCCACCAGAGCGGTACGCACCTGCTCAGCCTTGTCGATGATCTGCTGGATTTGTCGCGGCTCGATGCCGGAACGCGTGAGTTCCACCCCGCCGATCTGGTCGTCAGCGCCGAGATCGACAGCGCGATCATGACGCTGACCTCGATCGCCGACAAGAAGCGCATCAATCTGGCCAAGGTCTGCGACCCGGATCTGGAATGGCGCATGGATCAGCGCGCGTTCAAGCAGGTGATCATCAATCTGGTGAACAATGCGATCAAGTTCTCGCCGCCGGGCTCGACCGTGCATGTCGCGATCACCACCACCTCGAACGCCCTGACGCTGCATGTGCGCGACCAGGGGCCGGGGATTTCCGAGGACGAGCAGGCACACATCCTGTCGCCCTTCGGCCGCGGCAAACATGCCGAGGAGAACAAGATCGACGGGGTCGGTCTGGGTCTGACCATCGTGTCCGAGCTGCTGAAGCTTCAGGGCGGCTCGCTGAGCATCAACAGCGAGAAGGGCCATGGCGCTGAGTTTGTCGCGATGATCCCGGCAACCGCCGAGATCCCGAACACCGCGCTCAGCGAGGAGCGCCGCATCGCCGAGGCGTAGCGGCGCTAGTCTTCGGGCAGTGCGTCGCGCAGGGTGTCGAGATCATCGAGCACCCAGGTGCCCATCCGCTTGGCAATCAGCCCCTGTTTCGAAAGCTCGCTCATGGCACGCGACACGGCCTCGCGGTGGCTCGAGATCCGGGTCGCCAGTTCGAAATGGGTCAGCGCCGGCGTGATCTCGGCCCGGCCTTCGGTGAAACCGTTCTCAGCCGCGATGCGCAGAAGCTCGCTGATCAGGCGCTCGCGCACGGTCAGGGTCGAGAATTCGAAGATCCGCATGGTCATGCGCCGGATCTCGCCCGAGAGATGTTCCAGCACCGCCCAGCGGAAGGTGTCCGCAGTATCCATAAGCATCCGGAAATCGCGCTGGGACAGGCGGGCGGCGACAACCTCGTCTACGGCGGTCACGCCAGCGGCGCGCGGCCCATCGTCGATCGCGGCAAGCTCGCCAAAGATCGCCCCCGCGCCGATATCGCGGTACGTCACCGGGCGTCCCTGCTGCGAGAAGATCGTCACACGCGCGAGGCCGGAGTGGACGATGAACACATTGTTCTGGTCGCCCAGATGCGAGACGAGCATCTCGCCGGCGGCATACGAGTTCACCTCGGCCACCTTGTCGAGTTTTGCGCGATCCGCCGGGCTCAGTCGTTCGAGAAGTCGCGAAGGCATGTCCCAAGTCCATTTTTGCGGGAAATACCATAAATTACGGGCGCTGGCTGCGAAATTTCACCGGGCTGATTTCTGTGACGCCCGGCGCTTTCGATCCGCAGGCCCGCCCGTCAGCTCAGCGCCCGTGCGCCTTGCGCCAGGCCTCGAAATCCGTGCGGGTCTGCTCGTGCGTGGCAGGGTAGAGCCCGATGATCGAGCGGCCGTTGCGCACTTCCTCGGTCACGAAATCCTCGAAGGCGGTCATCTCGACGGCCTCGTCCGCGATTTCATCGGCTATGTGCGCGGGGATCACCACCACGCCCTCGCGGTCGCCGACGATCACATCGCCCGGCCAGACCGGGGCATCGCCGCACCCGATGGGCACGTTGATGTCGAGAGCCTGATGAATGGTCAGGTTGGTCGGCGAGGACGGGCGCTGGTGATAGACGGGGATATCCATATCGGCCATCTCCGGCGCATCGCGGAACCCGCCATCGGTGACGATCCCGGCGCAGCCGCGCACCATCAGGCGTGTCACCAGGATCGATCCGGCCGAAGCCGCGCGGGCATCCTTGCGGCTGTCGATGACCATCACGGCGCCGGGCGGGCAGCGCTCGACCGCGTCGCGCTGCGGATGCTTTGGGTCCTGGAAGACGCTGACCGGGTTCAAGTCCTCGCGCGCTGGGATGTAGCGCAGGGTGAATGCCTCGCCGACCATCGTGCCGTTGTTGTTGACGGGGTGCACATCCTGGATGAACTGCGTGCGCAGCCCGCGTTTGTAGAGCGCGGTGCAGATGGTTGCGACGGCAACGGTGCGAAGTTTTTCGCGGGTTTCAGGGGAAAGGCTCATTCGGCGACCTCGAAGCTGCGTTTGCCCATGGCCTTCTGGATCTCGTAGATCGAGCCTGTCGTGGGCGGTTCTGGATAGGGCACGCGGACAGGGCAGGGGGTGACGCGCGGCGTAAGCGTAGTCTCGCCGCACAGAAGGCGGCTGTCAAACTCCTCGAGCGTATCGAACCGCCCGCGCGAGCCGGAGATCGGAAAGGCATCCGCCGCCATCATCTCGTAGAAGAGGATCCGCCGATCGCGATCCGAGCGGTTGAGCGCCGAGCCATGAACGCTGCGCACGTGGTGGATCGAGATCGATCCGGCGGGTCCCGTCAGCATGGCTGCGTCCTTGACATCCAGACCGGCGGCGCCCAGATCCATGGCACCGGCGAAGTACCCGTCGTGATGATGATTGTGCACTGGTCCCTTGTGCGAGCCGGGGAAGACCATCAGGGGGCCGTTCTCCTCTGCCATATCGTCGATGATCACGCCCACGGCCAGCACGTCGTCATTGGTATAGGGATAGAACGCCCAGTCCTGGTGCCATTCGACCGCAGCGCCGTAGCCTGCGGCCTTCATGTTCAGTTTCGTTGTCTGCAGGCGCAGGTTCGGCCCGAGCAGGTCACGCACCGGTGCGAGGATCCAGTCCGAGCGCATCAGCTGGTCCATGACCTTGGACTGGGTGTGCGGCAGCTTGATCCGGCGCACACGGGGCGCTTCGGGCGTGTGGCTGTCCTCGAGATCCAGTTTGTTGTCCGAGGCTGTCATATGCCGGGCAGGCGCGCAAAGCCGGGTGATTTCGGTGCGTACACTGTTCATGACATCGGCGGGAATCCGGCTCTCCAGCAGCAGATAGCCGGTGTCGCGATAGTGCGTGATCTGAGCTTCGGTCAGGGCTTCGGGCATGGCTGTCTCCTTGCGGCCTTGGCATCAGGGTAGCAACAAACGCCGCGCCCCGTCCCACAGATCGGTGATGATCTCCCCGGCAGGGGCTTGCCGGGCGAGACCTGCCGACTGTCCGGCCCAGGCTTGCAGCCCGTCAATTGTGTTGTTTTGCGTGGCTGCCGCACGCATCTCGCCCGTCAATCCACGCTGCACGGGATAGGGAGCGGGCGCTGGTGCGCCAGGCTTCGCCACGGCCTCGACATAGGCGGTGCGTACGGCCCGGCCGAGACGACCGGAGAATCCACGCGTTGGACGGGTTCCCTCAGGGTAGAGGCCTCTGATCAGGTCAGACCAAGCCGGAGCAATCCCAGCCTCGTCCGAGGGTAGCAGCGCAGTGCCCACCTGCACGGCGGAGGCCCCGAGCATCAGCGCCGCTGCAACGCCCCGCGCATCGCCGATGCCGCCTGTGGCGACCACGGGCACGTCGACAAAGTCAACGACCTGGGGCAGCAGCGAGAAAAGGCCGACCATGTTTGCCTCGGCATCCTCCGCCCTGAATGTCCCGCGATGCCCGCCTGCCTCGGCCCCTTGCGCGACAATCACGTCCGCACCGGCGTCCTCTGCCTCTCGCGCCTCGCCAACGGTTGTCACGGTTGCAAACCACTTGATGCCGCGGGCTTTCAATTCGGCGACGAACGCGGGCGGGTAGACCCCCATGATGGACGACACGGCGGCAGGGCCCGCGTCGAGCAGCGCCTGGCACTGCGCGTCGAAATCGGGCGGCGTGACATCGCCTGCCTCCACCGGAACCTCCGGCCCGAACTGGCCAAGAAAGGCGCACACCTCCGCCTCGTGCGCCGCATCGCGCGCCGGCTCGGGATCGGGGATCCAGAGGTTCATCTGAAACGCCCCGTTGGTCGCCGTGCGGACCTTCGCGGTCCAATCCAGAATGCCGCCACGATCCATCAGTAGTGCGCCGCATGCGCCCATGCCGCCGGCCTGAGCCACTGCGATGGCAAGCTCCGGCGGGCAGGCGCCGGCCATCGGCGCCATCAGGATCGGCACGCGCAGGCCATAGCTGTCGCAAAACGCCTCGGCGCGGGAGATCGCTGGATGTGGCATCGGGATCGTCCGTTCTGGAGATGCAACGGTTTCACCCTACGCGCTCTTGCCGATCACGCTACAGACAAATTTCTCCTTTCCGACATGAACGGTCGCGGGCGAGAGAGATCACGAGCAAACCCTGTGGAACGTTTCATCGAAACAGTGGGAGAGTGCCATGACCCCGACCGATCTGGCTGCTGCTTATGCGCGCGATGGCTATGTTTCAGGCATCGAGATCATCCCGCAATCCGAAGCGGCCGACCACCGCGCGGCCCTCGAGGCGGCCGAAGCGGCGCACGGTCCGATCCACTACAAGGCCAAGATGCACACGATCATGCGCTCGCCGCTTGCTCTGGCCACCCATCCCAGGGTGCTGGACGTGGTCGAGGCACTGATCGGGCCGGATATCCTGCTTTATGATGTCGGGTACATCATCAAGGAGCCACACACAGAAAGCCATGTGAGCTGGCACCAGGACCTGACCTTTTGGGGGCTGGACAACGACGCTCAGGTGTCGCTTTGGCTGGCGCTGTCTCCGGCCTCTGAGATCAGCGGCTGCATGCGCATGATCCCCGGAAGCCATGCCGACGGCATGATTGCGCACAAGACGACCGATGATCAGAACAACGTTCTGCTTCAGGGACAGACGGTGGACGGGGTCGCCGAGGACGACGCGGTGATGTGCCCGCTCGCGCCGGGCGAGGCATCGTTCCACCACGGCTGGGTCCTGCATGCCTCGATGCCCAATCACAGTGACGACCGGCGGATTGGCCTGAACGCCCAGTTCCTCGCTCCGCATGTGCGGCAGACCAAGCATGACATGGACACTGCAATGCTGGTGCGCGGCGAGGACCGCTACCGCAACTTCGCCTATGACCGTCCTGCGGCGGGCGATTTCGAAACCGCGGCGATCCCGCGCTGGCGGGAGCTCAACGACCTGCACGTGGCGACGCAGGGCAATGCCTGACCGATAGTTGCGGTGCCGGTTTCGCGAAACAGTCGGAAATTGTGCGCTTGCAAACAAGGCCGATTCTGAGAAACTGAGGGTAGAAGACCCGCACGGCTGGCAGTCGTGTGCAGATAAGATGTATAGCTGCGGGCGCTGAAAGACTGTTCAGTGGTACGCTGTCCCGCCGCGTAACTCGGATCGAGGGCCATGTCGCTGCGGGCGATCATGTATATCAGTCAGGAACAGCACCCGTTCTCGACGGATGATCTGCGGGATCTTTTGCATCTGGCGATCGACAGAAATCGCGAAAACAGCATCACCGGGCACCTACACTATGAGAGCGGGTACTTCATGCAGTATATCGAAGGCGAGCACAGGCCGGTTCTCGAGACCTATCGCCGGATCGAAAACGATCCGCGGCACGCCATCCTGCATCGCGTCGACATCGATATTGGCAGCCGGCGGTTCCCCGAGTGGTACATGCAGTGGGATGAGCCGTCGGACCTTGCGACCGACGCGGCGGCGGTTGCGGATCTTGCGAGGACGTTGAAACCTTTCGAGCGGGTCTTCGACCGCGACGAGCTTGACCGCGTTTTCACGATCTACAGCCGGATCGCCTATGATCACCTACTGCGCGGGTTCGTCGCCGCCAAGAGCGAGAGCACCGAACTTGCCAACATCATGTCGATGGCGGTGCATGATTTGCGTGCGCCCGTGCGCAGCATCAGCGCTTTGCTCGACATGTACCTGGCCGATGCGGGCGACAAGATCGGTCCCGAGTTTGTCGTGATCGAAAAGTACATCCGCAGTTCGCTGACGCGGATGGAATTTCTGGTGGACGGTATCCTGGATCATTTCGAAGGCGAGCATCAGAACCGGGCGGAGTGGGTCGACATCGGCCCTCTGATCGATGAGGTAACGCTGACCCTGAAGCATACCGGACGGATCGGTGAGGTGGTCTACGGCGCCCTGCCGCGGATCAGGGAGAACCCGCAGCGCCTGTGGCGGGTTCTCAGCTGCCTCATCATGAACGGGCTGAAATACAACAAGGCCGCGTGCCCGCGGGTGGAGATCTCCGCCGAGCGCGACGATGATGTCTGGCGCTTCTGCGTGCAGGACAACGGCATCGGGATTGCGCCGAAGTACCACGAGCGGATTTTCAACATGTTCACCCGCCTGCATGACGAAGGGGACTACGAGGGTAGCGGTATCGGTCTGGCGACCTGTCGCAAGCTGGTCGAGGGCTGGGATGGCCGGATCTGGGTCTCCTCGCAGGTCGGCACGGGATCGCAGTTCTTCTTTACCGTGCCGATGGTTGCAGCAGAAGGTCCTGCCGATGCCGAGAGCTCGCGGTCGCTGACCTAGCCGTTTGGTTGGTGGTGCGTGTCAGAAGATGTCCGGCTCGGGGGCCGTGCGCCCGAACGCGGTTTCGAGATAGTCGAAATCGCAGCCCTTGTCGGCCTGGCTGACATGGTTGGCGAACATGACGTTGTAGCCTCGGGTCGCTTTGGGTTCAGGACGGGTCCATGCAGCGCGGCGGGCGGCGAGTTCCTCCTCAGGCACCAGCATGTCGATGCTCCTGTTCGGTACATCAACCCTGACCCGGTCGCCTGTTTTCACGAGACATAGCGGCCCTCCGACCGCTGCCTCCGGCGCGACGTGCAACACACATGCACCATAGGACGTGCCTGACATGCGCGCGTCGGAGATCCGCAGCATGTCGCGCACGCCCTGTTTTACCAGCTTGGTCGGGATCGGCAGCATGCCCCATTCGGGCATGCCCGGCGCACCGATCGGTCCTGCCCCCCGGAAGATCATGATGTGGTCTGCCGTGACGTCGAGATCGGGGTCATCGACCGCCGCCTTCATCTCGGGGTATGTGTCGAAGACAATTGCCGGGCCTTCGTGCACCATCAGACGCTGCTCCATCGCACAGGGCTTGATCACGCACCCATCAGGGGCAAGATTGCCGCGCAGCACCGCCAGAGAACCCGATGGGTAGATCGGATCCTCAACCGGGCGAATGACATCGTCGTTCCAGACCTCGGCCCCTTGCAGCGTCTCACCCAGCGTCTTGCCGGACACGGTGAGGGCGTTCAGATCCAGCCGGTCTGTCAGACGGCACATCAGCCCGCGCAACCCGCCAGCATAGTAGAAATCTTCCATCAGGTAGGTTTTGCCCGAGGGACGGATGTTCGCGATCACTGGCGTCTCGCGCCCGGCGGCGTCGAGATCGTCCATGGTCAGAGGCACCCCGGCCCGTCGCGCCATGGCGACGAGGTGAATGATGGCGTTGGTCGAACACCCCGTCGCCATCGCGACCGTAACCGCATTGGCAACCGCGGCAGGGGTCAGGATTTCGTCGGGCGTCAGATCTTCGCGCACCATCTCGACCGCGCGGCGCCCGCAGGCGGCCGACATGCGGATATGGTTGGCATCCGCCGCGGGGATCGAGGTCGCGCCCGGCAGCGTCATGCCCAGCGCCTCGGCAATCGATGTCATGGTCGATGCCGTTCCCATGGTCATGCAGTGACCATAGGACCGTGCGATGCCGCCTTCGACCCCGACCCAGTCCTCGGCCGAGATGTTCCCGGCCCGCCGCTCGTCCGAGTATTTCCAGGTATCGGATCCGGAGCCCAGCTTCTCCCCGCGCCAGTTCCCGCTGAGCATCGGGCCTGCGGGCAGGAAGAGACACGGATACCCTGCCGAGATGGCGCCCATCAGCAATCCGGGCGTGGTCTTGTCGCAGCCCCCCATCAGTACGGCGCCATCGACGGGGTGCGAGCGCAAGAGTTCCTCGGTCTCGATTGCCAGCAGGTTCCGGTAGAGCATCGTGGTCGGCTTCACCATCGGCTCTGACAGCGAAATTGCCGGCAGCTCCAGCGGGAACCCACCCTCCTGCAGCACGCCTCGTTTCACATCCTCGACCCTGTGGCGGAAATGCGCATGGCACTGGTTGATGTCCGACCAGGTGTTGATGATCGCAATGACGGGCTTGCCCGCCCAGTCCTCGGGCCCATAGCCCATTTGCATGGCGCGGGATCGGTGCCCGAACGCGCGCAGATCATCCGGCGAAAACCAACGGGCCGAGCGATAGTCCTTGGGGTCTTTCATAGTCTGTCCTGCCAGGTCTTGCAGCGACTGGGGCGCCGCGCGCGGGTGGGTGGGCATGCCAGACACATGCCGTCAGTGAATGGTCAGCCTGGGAGCGCGCGGCGCTTTCAGGCAAACCCATCGGCCAGCGCGAACATGAACCAGATCAGCCCGCCCGCCAGCACCAGCCCGATGATCGCGGGCCAGATGCCATAGGTTTCGCTGATATTGCGACCGTCCTCGTCGTCTCCGATGTGCATCGGCGTCTCCTAACTCAAGGCCTGTGGCAGCCACAGCGCGATCATCGGGAAGAACATCACCAGCAGCATGCCGATGATCTGCAGCGCGATGAAGGGCAGCACGCTGATGAAGATCTCCTGCAGTTCGATATCCTTCGGTGCCACCGATTTCAGCCAGAAACAGGCCGGGCCGAAGGGCGGGCTGAGGAAATAGATTTGAATGTTCATCACGAAAAGCACACCGAACCAGACCGCAGCCCATTCCGGCTCCATGCCCAACTCAGGTGCCATGTCCCGCACCACGGGGGCGAAGACCGGCACGGTGATGAAGATGATCGCGATCCACTCCATGAACGTGCCGAGGATCACTAGGATCGCCATCATCACAAAGATCGTCCCCAGCGGGCCGAGACCGGCGGACCGGATGAGATCCCGCATGAAATCCGCGCCGCCAATCAGATTGTAGAGCCCGACGAACGCGACGGCGCCAAGGATGAGCCAGATGATCGTACCGACCACCGTCATGGTGTTGGCGAGGCAATCGCGCAGCAGAGCATAGTTGAACTCGAACCGCACGGCGGCCACGACGATGGCACCGAGCACGCCAACCGCCGAGGCCTCGGTGACGGAGGTGAACCCGCCATAGATCGAGCCCATGACGCAGGCGATCAGCATGATCGACAGGCCAACGGCGATGAACTGGTGTTTGCCCAGTTTCGTCTCGGTTCCCGTGATCTCGGCGATCTCGGCCGCTGTCGGTGCCAGCGCGGGGTTCAGGTTGCAGCGGATCAGCACGAACGTGACATAGAACGCAGCCAGCATCAGGCCGGGCAGGAACCCTGCAGAGAAAAGATCCCCGATCCCGACATTCGCGCTGAGCCCGTAGACGATCATCACGATCGAGGGCGGGATCAGCGTCGCCAGCGCGCCGGATGCACAGATCAGTCCGATGGTCAGCTTGCGATCATAGCCAAGCCGCAACATCTGCGGCAGCGCGACGAGGCCGAGCATCACGATCTCGCCGCCCATCACACCCGACATCGCGGCCAGGATCACGGCAACGATGGTCGTTTGCAGCGCCACGCCGCCGCGCAGCGACCCGGCGAAGATTGACATGGCATCGAAGAGATCCCGCGCGATCCCGGCGCGTTCCAGGATCGAGGCCATCAGAACGAAGAACGGAACCGCGATCAGCGGATACTTCTCGAGCAGATCCAGCGCGTTGACGGACACCAGATACATACCCGTGTTGCCATAAAACAGCAGCGCGCACGTTACCGAGATGATCAGGGTCACGATCCCCAGCGGCATCCCCGTCATCATCAGCGCCAGCAGAGCGATGACGATGGCAAGCGAGATCGTGGCGATCCCGACCTCATCCCGGTCCACGCGGAACATATCGACGATGCTGCTGCCGGACGTGGTCAGCGCCTCGTCAATCGAGCCGAGTGTGCTGTCATACCCCCCGTAATGTCCGCCGATCTGCACCAGCAAGCGCACACAGATCATCGCCAGCAACAGCAGGACGCCGAACTGCAAGGGCCGTGACTGGAAGTGACGGCTCAGGTTCACCAGCAGTTGCACCAGATAAAGGAACAGCCCCAGAACCAGAACCGTCTTCAGCACCATCGGCTGCGGCGAGTTCCAGGCCGATCCCAGAAGCTCGCCGATATCAATCGCCTCCAGCGCCCGGATCAGCGTGTCCGAGACCAGCATGTAGAGCGCAAAGACCCCGACCACCATGGCAAAGAGGTCAAGCCACCAGCGCACGCGCGGCCCGGCCATCAGGTAGAACACCGTGATCCCGATATGGCGCTTTTGCAGGGTCACGAACCCCGCAGAAAGCATCCACGCAACGGCGCAAAGCACCATCACGACTTCGGCGGTCCACTGGGTCGGTGCGTTGAAAAGATGCCGGGCCGTCGCCTCGTAGAAGGTCAGGCCCGCGGCGACCAGATAGAGTTTCCCGACCGCAAGGCCCGTGAAACGGCTGATATGGTCAACGATGCGGTTGAAACCGGCACCCGCGGGCCGGTCGATGGCAATATCCGTCACGGCGACCATGGCGCGCCTCGCGATTTCAGGAAAGGGCAGGGCTGCCGCGCCAAGGACGCGGCAGCCCGGAACACTCGGCTTACTCCTTCAGGAGGCCGATGTTCTTCATGTAGTTGATGTGCGCATCCAGCGCCTCTTTCGCGAGATCCGACTTGGCCGCGAAATCGTTCCACGCGCCAACAGCGATCTCGCGGAACTTGGCGCGCTCCTCGGTCGACCAGTCGATCACCGTGATATCGTCGCCTGCGTTCTGCTCGGCGGCGATGGCACGATCCTGCAGGTCGGCCTCGCGACGCATGGCGTCATAGGCGGCGCTGTACCAGACTTCCAGAGCCTGCTGACCGTCCGGCCCCAGCTTCTCCCAGGTCTTCTTGTTCACGATGAACTGCAGTACGGCCATCGAGTGGATGCCCGGATAGATCGGGAATTTTGCAACCTTGTACATGCCCGAGGCGTTGTTGTTCACATGGGCGGATGCATCGGCGGCATCGATGACGCCTTTCTCAAGCGCGGTGTAGACCTCGGAGAAGGGCAGCGACACCGGCGCGGCGCCGGCACGCTTGAAGACCTCGGCGGCCAGCCCCTCGGGTGAGCGGACTTTGACGCCCTCGAACTCAGCCACGGTGTTGATCGGCACGGTCGAGACAAAGGCTTCCTTGGCGTAGGGACCACACCCGACCACGTGAATCTTGCCGGGCATGTACTTGTCATAGAGCTTTTGCAGGATCTCCTTGCCGCCGCCATGCATGCAGAAGGTGCGGACCTGATCCACGGTGTCATAGCCCGCGATCAGATCGCCGATGATGGCAAACGCAGGGTCACGGCCCGAGAAGTAGCTGACGGCGTTGAGGTCGCCATCAAGGATCCCGTTGGCCACCGCATCAATGGTCTCCCGGTGCGGGACAACCGCTTTTGTCGGCAGAACCTCGACCTTTACGGCGCCACCGGTCATGGCGCCGAGCTTCGGTGCCCAGGTGTCGGTCATGAACCGGTGTGCCCAGTCGCCCGCCTTGGACGAGGCTTGCAGCTTCAGGGTCTTCGCGTCGGCGACATCCGCCGCAGCGCCCATGGTCAGCGCTACAGCGGCAGCGATGGCCGTTGAAAACAGACCTTTCAGTTTCATTGGTCTTCCTCCCAGATGTTGATTTTGGTGCGATCTTTTGACCGTTCTCCCAGAAAACCTTAGCAAGTGCCCGGAGCGATGCAAGAAGGGGTTGCCGCAGCGTCGGCTTTTCATGTGAGTGATGGGCGCAGACTGGAGCGCCGGGCAGCGAGATGCGGGGAGGCAGGAACATGACAGCGTCCAGGAAAGACGATGAGCAGACGGGCGCAGGCCAGACAGGTCCGGACCAAACCGGTATGGACCGTGGCCTGACCAGCTATGGCGATGCCGGGTTCTCGCGGTTCCTGCGCCGGGCGTTCATCAAGGGCATGGGCTATTCCGAGGATGCGCTGAGCCGCCCGATCATCGGGATCGCAGACACAGGCTCGGGCTATAACGCCTGCCACGGCAACATGCCGGACCTGATCTCGGCGGTGACCCGCGGTGTGCAACTGGCGGGCGGCTTGGCCGTGCCCTTCCCGACCATCTCGCTGCACGAGAGTTTCTCCCACCCGACCTCTATGTACCTGCGCAACCTGATGGCCATCGATACCGAGGAGATGATCCGCGCCCAGCCGATGGACGCCGTGGTGCTGATCGGTGGCTGCGACAAGACCGTGCCGGCGCAACTCATGGGGGCCGCCTCCGCCGCTGTGCCCGCTGTACAACTGGTGACGGGACCGATGCTGACCGGGTCCCATCGTGGTCAGGTGGTGGGTGCGTGCACCGATTGCCGCCGGTTCTGGGCCGCCTACCGGGCGGAGGAGGTCGATGCAGCGGAAATCGCCGACGTCAATGAACAGCTTGTCCCGGGGGTCGGGACGTGCTCCGTCATGGGCACGGCATCGACCATGGCCCTGATCGCCGAGGCGTTGGGGATTGCCTTGCCTGGATCGGCCACTGCACCCGCAGTCTCGGCGGCCCGGCGCCGCATCGCCGAGGCAACCGGGGCCGAGGCTGTCCGTCTCGCTGCTGCCAAGACGCGGCCCGCCGACATCATGGATGCGCGCTCCATCAAGAATGCCCTGCGCGTGCTGCTGGCTATTGGCGGATCGACCAACGGGATCATCCATCTCACGGCAATCGCGGGGCGGTTGGGGATCGGGATCGACCTCGCCGCGGTAGACCGGATCGCGCGCGAGACCCCGGTCCTGGTCAATCTCAAACCATCCGGCAGCCACTATATGGAGCATCTCGATGCCGCCGGGGGGCTTGCTCGCATCCTGCACGAGATCCGCGATCTCCTGCATCTCGATGCGCGGACGGTGACGGGGCAAGCTCTCGGCGAAGTGCTGGAGAACCCGCCGGCCTGGCCGCAGGATGTTGTGCGCCCGCGCGCCGATCCGATCTATCCCGAAGGCGGGCTTGCGGTGCTGACTGGCAATCTTGCGCCTGCGGGTGCCGTGATCAAGCAGTCTGCGGCCTCGCCTGATCTGATGACCCATGAGGGCCGCGCGGTCGTGTTCACGGGGCTCGAAGATCTCGCCAACCGGATCGACGACCCGGAACTGGACGTGGCGCAAGACGACATCCTCGTTTTGCAGAGCATCGGCCCGAAAGGCGCCCCGGGCATGCCGGAGGCAGGGCTGATCCCGATCCCCAGGAAGCTGGCGCGCCAAGGGGTGAAGGATATGATCCGCATCTCCGACGGGCGCATGTCCGGCACCGCGGCGGGCACGATCGTGCTCCATGTCAGCCCGGAAAGCGCCGATGGCGGCACGCTTGGACTGGTGCGTACGGGTGACCGCATCCGCCTCGATGTCCCGAACCGCAGACTGGATCTTCTGCTCGATGATGGCGAACTTGCAAGCCGCACCGTCATGCAGCCGTCGCCGCAGGGCGACAATCACCGCGGCTACCGCAAGCTCTACCTTGATGAAGTCCTTCAGGCCGAAGACGGTGCAGATTTCCGCTTCTGCCGTCCGGCGCGTCACGAAACCGTCCCACGCGATTGAATGAACCCCACCCCTGCGCGCGCCACCATAACCGGCTGCACAACAGACGGATATGGTGGCGCGCGGGGGCGGGGGTGGGGCCTGGTCAGGAGCGCTTGTCCGCCCAACGGGCGGTCAAGGGCGTGTGAGAGGACAGCGCACCATGGACGTCCGCGCAGTGCGGCGGCATGATCAGGTCCAGCGACAAGGAGAACACGGTGCTCAGCCAGACCCAGATCGAGACCTATCACGACAAGGGGTATGTGGTGCCCGACCACCGCCTGCCCGAGGCGGCTTTGGACGAGATCCGCGACCGCCATACCCGGCTCCTCCAGCGGCACCCCGAATTTCGGGACAATGCATCTGTCCTTCTCACCTACGATATCGGGTTCCTGAACTACGCCCGGGATCCGGCGATCCTTGACATGGTCGAGCAACTGATCGGCCCTGACATCTGCCTCTGGAACATGAGCTTCTTTGCCAAGCCCGCCCATAACGGCAAGAAAACGCCCTGGCATCAGGATGGTCAGTACTGGCCGATCCGCCCATTGGCGACCTGCACCGTCTGGATCGCCATTGACGACTGCACGCCAGAGAACGGGCCGCTGCGCTATATCCCCGGCTCACACCGGACCAACCGGCTGATGGCGCACGACCAGAAGGACGATCCGAACTACACCCTCAACCAGGAACTCAGACCCGAGGAATATGACGAGGCGGATGCCGAAGATCTGATCCTCGAGGCTGGGCAAATGGCGCTCCACGACGTCTACATCGCGCACGGGCCCGAGGAGAACCGCTCACCCCGTCCGCGCCGCGGTATGACCATGCGCATGATGCCGACGACGTCCGTATACGACCGTGATCTTGCGCGGCGAATGCATGCGGAGCGCGGCGGTCTGGACATGTCGCATCACTCGATCTTCCTGATGCGCGGGCGAGATGTTTCGGAAGAGAACGATTTCAGGATCCGCGCGCAGCCCTGGGATCTTTGAGGGAAACTGGTCCAGTCGAGGTTTTCTGGCGTACAGTCCTGTAGCGAAGAGGGACGCACGATGACCGAGCAGACCTTCGATCTGATCTCGCACTGGGCGGTTCCGGCCAGGATCGAAACGGTTGCCGAGATCCTGGCCGAGCCTGAGCGCTTTCCGGACTGGTGGGGCGCGGTCTACCTCTCGATCGAGATCGCGGATCCGGGCGATGCAGACGGGATCGGACGCACGGTCGACGTTCATTCCCGCGGCTGGCTGCCCTATACGCTGCGCTGGACCGGGCGGCTGGTCGAGCGCGATCCGCCGCACCGCGCGGTGATCGAAGCGACCGGCGATCTGACCGGGCACGGCGTCTGGAGCCTCCGGCAGAACGGGGACATCGCCGAGATCACCTACACGTGGACCGTCGTCACCTCGAAGCCTTGGATGCGTTTGCTCGCCCCTGTCCTGCGGCCCGTCTTTGCGTGGAACCATCGCTGGGCCATGGCGCAGGGCGAGGCTGGACTGATTCAGGAACTGGCGCGCCGTGCGGCGGACGGCCCTACGCGCGCAGGGCAGGGACAGGGACAAGCCTGATCCTTGTCAGTCGTCCAGCATCCGCGCTTCGTCAATCAGCATGATCGGGATGCCCGACCGGATCGGATAGGCGAGATTGGCGGATTTCGACACCAGCTCCTGCCGGTCCGCGTCGAAGGTCAGGCGCCCGCCTGTGGCAGGGCAGACCAGCGATTCGAGCAACCGCGGGCTGGTCGGAGAGGTGGCGGCCCGCGACGAGGGAAGGTCGCCCTCGTCGGTCATTGTACGGCGCCCTGATCCCCGCCCTCGGCGATCGCGAACTTCAGGAGCGCGGTCAGCGTCTCGGCCCGGTCGGACAATCGCGGCGCTTCCAGAAGCGCCTGCTTCTCCTCGATCGCGAAGGGACACATCATGGAGAGCGAATTGATCAGCATCTCGGTATCCGCCTCGCGCATGCTGTCCCAGTCCGATGAGAGATTTGCGATCTCGAAGAACCGCTGCAGCAGCAACAGGAACTCGTCACGGTCCCAGTCGTCCAGGTCCTCACCATTGCCGAGATCCGTGGCAAAGTCGGTCCAGTTCGGCGTGACGCGGCGGTAAGGGGTAAACCCGTCAAGCTCCTCGGTCACCCGGAAGCGCGAGACCCCACTCAGGACGATCAGATAGCGCCCATCCTCGGTCTCGCTGAGCGATGTCACGCGCCCTGCACACCCGATCTGATGCAAACGCGGCGGCTTGCCGGAATTCTCGTAGGGTTGGACCATGCCGATTAGCCGATGATCTGTCTTGAGCGCATCGTCCAGCATCGAGAGATACCGCGGCTCGAAGATATTGAGCGGCAGGCGCCCCCGGGGCAACAGCAAGGCGCCGGGCAGCGGAAAGACCGCCATCGCCTCGGGAAGATCTGCCTGGGAGAACCGCCGCACGATCAGCTCACGCGAAGATCATCGAGGAGAGCCGGCGCCGGCCCTTCAACGTCAGTGGGTCTTCCGCACCAAAGGTGTCGAAAAGCGTAAAGAGCTGGGCCTTGGCCGCACCGTCATTCCACTCGCGATCGCGGCGGAACAACTCGAGCAGTTCCTCAACGGCCCCGTCCCGGTCGTTGTTCGCCAGAAGGGCTGTCGACAGATCGAAGCGTGCCTGGTGGTCATTGCCATCGGCCTCGAGCCTGGCGCGAAGCTCGCCCACCTCGCCGGCATCCTGCGTTTGCTCGGCAAGCTCGACCGCACCGCGGGCCGCCGCGATTGCCGGATCGTCTGCCAAAGCCGCCGGGACCGAGCCCAGCAGTGTCTTCGCCTGATCGATATCACCCGCCGCGACGGTCGCGCGGATCAGCCCGCCGAGCGCACGGGGGTTCTCCGGCTCCTCGCCCAGAACGGCCGCAAAGGTCTGCGCGGCATCCGCTGCGGCCCCTTGCTCAAGCATCTCCTCGGCCGCTTCCAGAGCTTCGTCGAGCCCATTGCCACCAGCGCCCTTGGCGAGCTTGTTGACGAATTCGGTGATCTGGCTCTGCGGCACGGCCCCCTGGAACATGTCGACCGGGCGCCCCTGATCGAACGCCACGACGGTGGGCACGCTCTGCAAAGGCAGGCCCTGCTGCGCAAGCGCCATAATCATCTGCTGGTTCTGGTCTACATCGATCTTGCACAGCGTCACGGCGCCTTTGGCCTTGCGCACCGTCTCTTCCAGCATCGGACCGAGTGTCTTGCACGGTCCGCACCAGGCTGCGGTAAAGTACGCAATCACAGGGCCATTCATCGAGCCGTCGATGACATCGGCCATGAAGGTCGCCTCGCTGACCTCCTTGATCGGAGCGGCGCTCTGCGCCGGTGCGCTTCCCAGTTCGATCATGCTATCCCCTTGGCCTTGTTCTGTCCGGTTGCATCCGGCTTCCACATAGAGCCTGTCCTGGTCATCCGCAATTGTTCACGCAGCTTCCGTACGGGCGCGCTCGAGTGCCTCGAGCGCATCGAAGTCGACCACAACCGGATCATGCCCGGTGATCTCGAAGAACCTGGCGAAGTCGGCGCGCGACACAGTCGTTGTCGCCTCATTGTGCAGCGGGTGGGCGTTGATCGGGTCAGCCTCCAGCATCTGCTGGTCCAGCACGGGGCGCACAGTGTGCTCCGGATCGTTGATAAGGCCGAACGGCGAGACCGCGCCGGGGCGGATCCCAAGCGTCTCCCACAGCAGGTCGGGCTTGCCGAAACTCGCCTTTGCCGCGCCGATCTGCTTCTCCAGATCGCGGATGTGGATCTTGCGACGGTCAAGGCAGGTCACCAGCCAAAGCTGACCTTTCTTGTCCTTGAGAAACATGTTCTTCACGTGCGCACCCGGAATGTCACCGCACAGCGCGTTCGATTCCTCGACCGTGTGCACAGCGGGATGCGTCGTGTGTGTGTAGGCAATGCCGTGCGCGTCGAAGAACGCGTAGAGCTCGGTTTCGCCTTTGGGTGTTGCGGGCATGGACTTCTCCCTCGCGGGAGTACCTAACGTGGATCATCCGCCTTGCAAGGGCGGTCGGGTCTGGAAATCAACCCGCTGGCGGCGCGGCTGCTGTGTGATGCCGGTCACTCTGCGAACAGGATATCGCCCTGGCCCGGGAACTCGGTGCCCATCAGCGTGAACCGGCAGAACTGGATCGCATTTCCGGTGCGCACGCCGCCGGTGACGAGCAAGGGTCCGAACTGCATCGGCTCGGTCTCTGCTTGTGTTTCATCGACAACGCCGCAGAACTGCGATCCGGTGACAATGAACGGCACGCCGTTGACCGGGTGAACGGCTCCGCGGGTGACTTTGAAGGTTGCTGTGCGCATGTCTCAATCTCTTTGGCTGCTCGAAAATGATTTGGTCGGTTCAATCGTCTGCTCAGCATGTAGCGGATCTAAAAACAAATTTAAATATCAAAGTAAATTTTATTTTTTAATTTCCTCAAAGTTCACTGACTGAGGCGTTAGGCCAACAGATCGTTGCACTCAGCCGCCCTTGGTACGTTGCTCCGCTGAGGATTATGTGTCCTTCAGGAACTTTCCATGCCCCGAATTTGAGACAATGATATCCTCATACACACTGTAACTGCTTTTCTTCGATGTGTTTTGTTCCGGCTGTGCGCCAAACACCAGGGTGCTCTCGATATCTTCGATAAGTTGTTCATCGAGTTTTTCGAGCGTTGTTACAACACCAAATTTCACGAAAATTTGGCCTTTTGCGACCGAATGAAGCCATTCCTTTCTGTGCTCATTTGAGCGCAAATAAAGGTCACGACGGTCAGATTTTACGATGCCAATGTAAATTAGTCGCTTGCCGCGACCATCACCAATGTCCTCAAGTATCATGTAAAGTCCATAATGATCTGTTGCAACCGTTGGAGCATTGTCCTCAAGCCAATGAAACTCATAAGGCTTGCTCCAATTTATTTCTGAACGACGTGTCAAAATACTGCCTCCCTCAATAAAAAACTAACCGAAAGGTTATCATGATTCTAAGCTTTGCATGAACACAGAATGTCAGTGTCAATGACCGAGTTTCAGTTTTTGCCAGACCCAAGACAGGAAGGTCAGGGTCAGGAACGCCGCAATGCAGAGCAGCGGCATCCGGAACTCGGTGAGCCATCCGCGCAACCATCCCAGACTGTCGATGCCGGACCAGCGGCGCACGTTGGCGAACTGTCCATAGCTGTCATAGGCATAGTAGGCCCCTGAACAGAGCGCGAGAGCCGCAAGGAGTCCGATCACGCGCAGGATCATCAGAGGATCTTCATCGTGTCTGGATCGATCTGGAAGATCATCAGATCGCCGCGTGCCGTTATCGTACCCTCGACCTCGATCAGAACGGCCGTGAAGTCGTACATCGATGCTGGCATCGGTCCGCCATCAGGCCCCGCCATCAGGAAGAATTTCGCGCCCTCGACCGCTCCGGTCGCGGCAAAGACCGGCGGGATGTCACCAATCAGGCAAAGGTTCGCGCAGGCCTTGTGCGCCAGACCGATCCCCGGACGCATCGCGCCAGCCAGGCATTTGCCGTCGCAGATCTCGCCGGTCAGGCGCCAGCGCCCGAGATCCCGATCGCCGGGCAGGTCCGGGGCGACGCCGTCGACCGCCACAGGCTTGCGCTGACCTCCTGCCAGTTGCAGCATGTCGAGATCTCCGCGGGTCAGCGGGACGCCCTGCACCTTGGTCAGCTGCGCGTCTTCCAGCACGGCAGCCATCGCGCCGCGCTTGCCCGAACCCGACAGCATCATGACGTGGCCCGCGCGGAAGTTCTCGTTCCCCTCCGTGATCCAGAGATGCGGGTAGGGCTTGGCATAGACCACGCCGGTCAGTTCCTGCCGCCCAAGGTCGAAGCGGAATGACCCATCGCCGGGATCATCCTGCGTCGCGCTGACGGAAAAACCGAGCCCCGCGAACAGGCAGATCAACACGACCGCCGTGACCGGCAGGAAGCGTTTCAGCCCATCGGGCCACTCGTTCAGAAATCCGATGAAGAAGATCCGGCTTTCAGGCGTCTTCATGCGCGGCCTCCTTCACGGCAGCAGCGGCGGGATCAATCACGATTGGCTCGACATCCGTTCCTGGTGGGTTCGGGCGGTTGTCGACCCAGATCTCGCCGCTCTCGACCTTCAGGTGATAGGTTGGCACCGTCTCGGTGAACGGGTCCGGGCTGCGCCCATTGCGAAGCTGATACTGAAACCCGTGCCAGGGGCAAGTCACGCAGCCAAAGACGATCCGCCCCTCGCCCAAGGGTCCGTTCTGGTGCGCGCAGGCGTTCGAGATTGCGCTGAGCGTCCCCTCATGTTTGAACACGGCGACCCGCTCACCCGTGGTCAGAAGCCCGATCTTGGCGCAGCCTTCCTCGATCTCCGCCACCAGGCCAACCCGCTCCCAATGCCCCTCCCGCGCCTCGGTTTCGGGCCGTGGCTCGGCCAAGGCAGCCCAGAGGTGCAGGCCCGAAACCAGGGCGGCAGACAGTGCCACCGCCATGCCGAACAGCGGGTTTTGCAGATCCTGCATCACGCCGAAGGTGACATGCGCGACCACAGCGGCGTAGGCGAAGTAGATCAGGTAGTGCAGAGCCTTCCAGACAGGCGCCGTGAGGAAGCTCAGCCAGAAATCATGGCTCGTCGCCGCCAGCACGATCAGGACGAACAACGCAAAGATCCCGAACGCCTCGAACGGGAAGCCCAGCACTTGTCCATAGCTGACATTAGACGACAGCAGCGCATTCCACTGCGGGACCGGGCTGAACGCGAAATACCAGTCCAGAATGAACCCGGCATGGCCAAGCGCCACGAAACAGGTCAGCACCCCGAAATGGCGCCGGTTATAGAGCAGCGGCAGGAACCGCCGGTCCAGCCGCGCCAACGGCCCGATGCAGAGGATCACCGTCAGCATGAAAAACGCACAGGACCCCAGCGCCCGCGCCCGATGAACAGCGGTGTCGACCGGTCGGGTCACGTCCTGGAACTGCGGCGCGTAGTGCAGAAACAGGCCGATATAGAGCCCGCACATCAGCACCAGAACGGCATCATAGAACCACTTGTTGGGGTTCCACTGGACCGGAATGTACGCGACACTCATTGGCTGGCCTCGGGTGGCTCGAGCAGAACGGCAGGACGTTCATAGGGGCCATCCTGACGCACGATCAGTCCCAGGATCAGGATCGCCGGGATTGCGCAGGCGAAGACGATCCAGAACCGACGATGCCATGCCCGCGGCGGACGGTGCCGGGCCAGCGGTGCATCGCGCCCGGTCTCGAGCTGCCACCACCGCCAGGCGACGAGTGGCCACAGGATGACGACACCCGGCAACAGCAAGGGACGGAAGATGAAGGACACCCGGGCGTTCGGCTCGACCCGGTCGAGACCAACGGTAAGGAACACAGCCGCCAGTGCAAGCCCGGCATAACACCAGTATTCGACCACGGTCAGAAGGGTTGCTGCCGTCTCCATGTCCCTGTCCTGATTGTTGGTCATCGCCAAGTATGCTTGGAACCCACAGCACCCTCAACGCCCGATCTCGGCTCACTTGCACATTGTGATCAAGTCCAATCGATGCGCGTGAAGATCTCCCGCAGGCGTGCGCCTCTGCGTGGGTTGACGCTTTCGACCCAGGTGATGCGCCCGTCGAGATGGCGGCGAAACTCCGGGTGCCCCGTGCGGTTCTGACCTTCCGGGCCATGACGGTCGCAATTCGTCAGGATGCCCTTCAACCGGTCATACTCGCCCCGGCGGATGTTGAGATGTCTGTTCACCACGATCCCGGTCACGCTCTGCCGGGCCGAGCGCTTCATGATGCGGATCTTGGCCGGGTTCAGCGTGAAGCCGCAATCGGACACGATCTCGCCGATCAGCTCCAGAACCGGGGCGCCCCCGTCAAAGGCCAATCCTCGATCGCCCGAGAAGGTCAAATCATCGGCATAGCGTGAGTACGCGGCGCCGAGACTGCGGGCCAACCCTGAGAGACGAATGTCCAGCCGCCGCGCGGCCATGTTCGCGAGCGCCGGGCTTGTCGGCGCGCCTTGCGGCAGATGTGGCTGCCGCCATTGTTCAGGGTCGGACAGCGCGGCGGCGCAATCCTTCGGCGTGCGGGTCGTCGTCAGTCCGGTCAGCAGGCGCGCGACACTGTGCGAATACCCGAGGCAGCGGAAGATCGCGTGCACCCGCGCGGCGGGGATGCTGGGGAAGAAATCCGCAAGATCGCACGAGATGACAATCTCTTCTCCAACATGCCGCGCCGCCCCTTGTTGTGCATTGCGCCCGTGCACAAAACCAAAGCTGTCGGGATGGGCCGGGACGCGATTCAGGACCTCCCGCAGGATTTTGCGCTGGATTGCCTTCAGGCGTGGACGCGGGGCCTCGACCACGCGCAGGCCGCCGCCTTTCTTACGCAGGAAGGTCTGGGTGTAGTGGCCCAGTTTCGGCGCATCCGCATCGACCGTGCGGCCATGACAATCGGCGAACCACTCGAGATGACCGATGGTGATGCCAAGCCAATCGGCGAGGTCCTGAGGGTTATCGAACCGTGGCACATCGGCGATGCCCGGTGTCTGGGACGGCGGCGTTGTGACGAGCCCGATCTCGACTGCCTTGCCGTCCCAACGCTTGGCGAGGATTTCTGCCAGCGTCTCCCGGTCGGGAGGATAGGGCTGACGCCACGCGTGCATCGTGTGGCCGACGAGCAGGTCGGGGATGCGCTGATCCCCATCCCATACGGCCTGTACCGCTGCTGTCATCATCGTTCGGTCCCACCCTTGCGCCAGCATCAGGGCTGCAAGACGAGAGTGCTCCCAACACAGCGGAAAGATGTCGTCATCATCGTGGTCGAAGGTCAGCATGGATGGCGGCTTCAACCTCTCTTCGGTTCCGCGCGGACCGTCGGAGATGCAGTCTTCCCCTGTCCGCGCCACGTTATGGTCAGGTCATCATCATGCGCCGGGGTAGCCCCGGCGAGGCCATCGGCCCACTTGAAGCCGCCATCCAGAAGGCAGGGTGCTGACATCTGCGTCGGTGCGTCAAGACAAGACGGCCACATGCCGGGGCGGAGCGGACGAAATGGGGAATGAAGGCGTGGCCATCTAATCGAAGCATGGTACGCTCGACGCCATTCGGGGATTGGATTTGGGAGGCGACAATGACCACACAACTCAGCATGGAAGAATTTCAAGCGCTCGCCGAGATCGCCAAGGCGCGGCGGGAAGTCATGCAGCACATGTTCAGCGGGACCAAGCTGGTCTTCGGCACGATGGACAAGATGAAGGCGGGCAAGGACCTTCTCAGCGGCGGCAAGGATGTCGTGAAGAACACGAAAAAGCTGTTGAAGGGCCCGAAAGAAGTGGCCAAGCCGCAGATCAAGCAGGCTGCACAGGAGTTCATCAAGGCCGCGGCGGATGTCGATAGCATCGAGGATGTCATCGAGGTCATCACTGGTGAGGTGCTGAGCGAACTGATCAGTGAGATCACACCTTATTTCGGTATCGTCTCGAGCGCGTTCAAAGCCGGACAGGCGGGCAAGGCCGTCGCCGAAGATGCCTATGCGCTGTACAAGTTCGACAGCTACAAGAACGGCTTCCTGCAGGGGGATCCGCAAGCGGCAGCCGAGGCGGTCAAGCTTGTCATCGAGCGCGATCTTGCGCGCCATTCCATCGATCTTGCGCGGCATTCGGCGTCAACCGGGGCCAAGATTGCCGGAATTCTCGGTGACGGCGGCACGGCGACGACAGCGGCTGTCGGGACCGCAAGCGCGCTCGCGGCGCTTGGCATGAAACTGACGGCGCTGGGTGTGGATATCAAGCAGATGAAGGATGGCAACAAGCGTCTGGCGCAGCCCGATACGCTCGACCTGACCGTGTTCAAGGAGGCCCCAATTCTTGGGTGTCACCTTCTGACCTGTGCCGATACGTCCTCGGTCGCGAACTTTTTCGTCGCCGACATCGGTCTGCCGGGCTGGATGGACAAGGTCGAGAACTTGAAGTCCAAGCAGATGGATCCGCTGCTGAAGATCGCGTCCAAGCATATCGAGAGCTCGCCCTTGCAGCTCGAGGGGCTGGCCTCGGACAAGGGGACCTACACCAAGAAAGGCTTCTTCGCGAAGAAGAAGTCGGACGCCACGAAGTGGTTGAAGAAAAAGGTCTCGTCCTAGCCGTTCGTTTGGCGCGCGGCCGGTCGGCGGCGCGCCAGTCTGATCCCCAAGCATTAGGCATCTCATGTCGCGAATGGACGGTCTTGCGCCCGTTTTGCACGAGCGCCGGACCGCGCTATGACAGCGTAGTGGCCTGACTTGCAAAGGAGAGTTGCCCGTGCCGCTTCAGATGAACCGTGAGGTCTTTATCACCTGTGCCGTGACCGGATCGGGCGGCACGCAGGACCGCTCACCCCATGTGCCGCGCAGCCCCGAGCAGATCGCCGACAGCGCGATCGAGGCCGCCAAGGCCGGCGCCGCCATCGTCCACTGCCATGTGCGGGACCCTGAGACCGGCAAACCTGCGCGAGACCCTGCGCTCTACCGCGAAGTCACTGAACGCATTCGAGATTCTGGAACGGACGCGGTTCTGAATCTGACCGCAGGCATGGGCGGGGATATCGTCACTGGCCCCGCGTCTGCCCCGTTGCCGCTTGATCCCGCGGGCACCGATATGATCAGCGCCGAGGAACGCGTGGCCCATGTCCTGGACTGCCGGCCCGAGATCTGCACGCTGGATTGCGGGACGATGAATTTCGCCGAAGCGGACTACATCATGGCGAACACGCCCGGCATGCTACAAGATATGGCGGCACGCATGACCGCCTCGGGTGTCCGGATCGAGATCGAGGCCTTCGACACCGGGCACCTCTGGCTGGCCAAGAACCTTGTCGACCAAGGGCTGATCGAGGACCCGGTTCTGGTTCAGCTCTGCATGGGGGTGCCCTGGGGCGCGCCGGATGATCTGAACACCTTCATGGCCATGGTCAACAATGTGCCAAAGGACTGGATTTTCTCGGCTTTTGCGCTTGGCCGGAACGAGATGCCCTATGTCGCCGCCGCCGTTCTGGCGGGCGGAAACGTCCGGGTCGGGCTGGAGGACAATCTCTATCTCGACAAGGGCGTGCTGGCCACGAACGCACAACTTGTGGACCGCGCCGTGACGATCATCGAGAACCTCGGCGCCCGGGTCATCGGCCCGGACGAGGTTCGCGCCAAGCTGAAGATTGAGAAACGATCACCGGCCTGAGGGGCGCGTTAACCCGCTTTGGGCCGGGTTCCACCCCGTATGGCGGGCGTATGGCCGGCGTGCCGCATGTGTATGGCACGCGTATGGCTTGCGTATGGCAGGTGTACCGACAGAAAGTCGGTGCGGAGGACGCCGCCAGAGGTTAACGCGATAGCACACTCATCATGTCGGACATCATGACCGAGGCAGAGGGGATGGCGTTGTTGACGCTGGGCGCAGGATTGCTGCCCGCGCTGAGCAGTCGCGGTTGGTGGATCATCGCTCTCGCCGCCGCGGCTGTCGGCCTGATGGCCTTCGGGTTCATCGTCTGCATCGAGGAGAGCGAGGGCCTCGCTGGTATCGGCTGCGTCTTCGCCTTGATCGCGGGGGGCGTTCTTGGGGTTGCGAGCCTGATCCTGGGGCTGGTGCGTTGGCGCTATCGACGGCAGGGTGCCGAGACGGCGTTCGGAAAACCCTGGGTCGCCGGGCTGCTGGTATACGGCCTTGCGATCCTTGTCTCTGCCGGGTTCATGATACTGCTGGGTGCCATGTAGCTCTTCCCGATCGACAGCCGACTGTTCCGGGCAGAGATCTGAAACTGATGATGACGGGTGTCGATGGACGAGGAAACCCACGCGCTGATGATGGTCGCGGCCGGCGTGCTGCCCGCCTTTGGCAATCGGGGCGGGGTGCTGTTGCTGCTGAGCCTTGCGACCGTCGCACTCATCGCTGTTCTGTCAGGCAGTTGCATGGCGCTCGACAGGTTCACGATCGGCGCTGGGATCGGCTGTTTCATCGGCATTTTGGCGGGCGGGGTCGTCGGCGTGGCTAGTCTTGCCCTCGGTCTCGTCCGGTGGCGATATCGCGTCCGGGGTGCGGAAAGCATGCTCGGAAAACCGGTCGTGGCCGGGATCGGCCTTTACGCCATGGCCATCGCAGGGTTTTTCGGCCTAATCTCGATCATGACCTGAGGATCGCCGCCGATGCGCTATTCCGAGATGATTGCCCGCGAGAAGACACGTGACTGGCACGCCGTGCACGGCGCGGAGTTGGACCGTTTGCGGGCGTCGGGATCTCCGTCCCGACGCTGGTTGAGTGTAGCCGCGGTGCTGGTCATTGTTCTGGGTGCGACACTGCTCTGACCGGCTCCGTGCGAGAGCCTGTGTCGTCGTTCGCCCGCACGGCAGACTCCGAGAAGAACGGCACCTGCTGCATCAGCGCACGTGTCTCGAACGCGCTCAGTGTGCGGCAGGCGAGCGGTCGCGTCTCATCGGCGTTGGCAAGCTCGGGGAACAGCGTCAGCAGCTCCGTCCTCGCATCGGCTGCGATGCCCTTGAGCGCTGCGGCACCGGGGTGGAAGCTTTCGGTCAGCATGCCCTCGGACCAGATCAGCTCGTGCCGATCAAACATGATGTGGCAGTAGGTGACGCGCCAATAGGTCAGATCGAGATAGATGCCCGGCACCTTGCCGATCAGAGACTTCGCGGGCACCAGCACATCGCAGCTGTCGAACATCAGCCCGGCGCGGACATCGTTCAGGTGGATGCGGTGCTGCTGCGAGACGACGAGATCCCGGTCATTGCCGAGCGCGCCCGCCTCGATCCGCACCGGTGCCATCGCGCCGGTTGGCACCACTTCACGCTGGCCGGTCCAGCGCAGAGGCCGGGCGCCGTGATCCCTGGTCAGAACCAGATCGCCGGGGCGCAGCATCTCGACCGGGACGAGACTGTCCGGTGTTGCGATCAGGGTGCCCGAGACAAAACAGACGAAGGTGTCGTATTCCGACGCGCCGGCATTGATGCCCGACGCCTTGACGTAGCGGGCGCCTGGGATCAGCGGCGTGTCGGTGCCAAAGCCCCAGACATCGGAGAAATTGCCGTTCTGCGAGTAGATCGTGATCGTGATCGGGTCGCCGACCGGATTCCCGCCAGCATCGATCTGCTGCAAGGTGAGGATGGATTCCGATTCAACGCCGGTCCCGTTCGCGACAATCCCGCCACCATCCGTCACCGTGTGGTTGCCGGGATCGCCGTCCTCGAACACGTCGGGATTGCCGCCGAGATCGTCGATCGTGATGCCGACCGAGGTGAAATTCTCCTGAAAGGTGAAGATCGTGCCGTCCGGCGTGTTGCTGTTGTTGATGATCGGATTGCCGGGCGTGCCGGATGGCGATGTGCCATCGATGAGAAGTGACTCGTTATCGAACGCTCGGAAAGACTGTTCAACCATTTGGATTCCCCCACTGATCACATTCCCATCAAAATTTAGAGCAGTCATGGTGGACGTCGAGTTAACCATGTTGCAGGTGCACATTTCCGCGTTGCGAGGTCGCTTCTGTGCGCGCCGGACAAGCACGATCATGATCTTGCAGCTGATCAGGCGTTTGCTCTGGCGTGCATGACCGCGCTGTTCTAGAGGGCGCTTTGGCCAGGTCCGCGGGAGGAGAACCATGAAGGCAGTGATCATCGGCGGGGGTGTGATCGGGGGCGGCTGGCTCGCCCGGCTGATCGAGAACGGGGTCGCGTGCCGGGTGTATGACCCCGACCCGGAGGCCGCGCGTAAGTTGGGCGAAGTTCTGGATGGCGCCGAGCGGGCTTATGCCAAGCTGACCATGGCGCCGCGTCCGGTCAAAGCCGCATGGTCGCTCGCGGGTTCGGTGGCCGAGGCGGCGGAGGGCGCTGATCTGATCGTCGAGGCGGTCCCCGAACGGCTCGAGATCAAGCGCGCGGTCTATGCGGAGATCGAGGGGGTGAACACCAGCGGCGTGATTGCGTCCTCGACCTCGGGCATCATGCCGACGGACTTGCAGGGCGAGATGGCCCATCCCGGCCGACTGATCGTGGCGCACCCGTTCAACCCGGTCTACCTGCTTCCGCTGGTCGAGCTGGTTGCAGGTCAACAGACCGATGCCAAGCACATCGACTGGGCCAAGACCTTCTATGCCTCGATCGGCATGCACCCGCTGCATTGCCGGGTCGAGATCGAGGGGTTTCTCTCGGACCGCTTGCAGGAAGCGCTGTGGCGCGAGGCGCTGTGGCTGCTGCATGACAAGGTCGCAACGGCCGAGGAACTGGACGCTGCCATCGCCTATGGCCCGGGCCTGCGCTGGGCGCAGATGGGCACGATGCAAACCTTCCACCTTGCGGGAGGCGAGGCCGGAATGCGCGGGATGCTGGCGATGTTCGGCCCGTGTCTGAAATGGCCCTGGACCAAGCTGATGGATGTGCCCGAGCTGACGGACGCCTTTGTCGACATGGTTGGGGATCAGTGCGACGCGCAATCGGGCAATCTCGGCCCCCGGGAGCTTGAGAAGATCCGCGATGACAACGTGATCGCCATCATGCAGGCGTTGAAGGTCAATGACTGGGGCGCAGGGCGTACGCTGGCCGGTTACGAAAAGGCGCTGTTCGATGCGGGTGCTGCCGCTGTCACCGACGATCTGAGCCAGCCGATCCGCACCGTCAGCCGCGCCGTGCCGCCGGACTGGACAGACTACAACAACCACATGAACGAGGCGCGGTACCTCCAGTGCTTTGCCGACGCGACCGACGCCTTCATGCGGATCATCGGGGCAGATGCCGACTATATCGCGGGCGGCCTCAGCTATTTCACGGTCGAGACGCATATCCGCCATCTCGATGAGGTCGCCGCGCTCGAGCCGATCACGGTGGACACGCAGGTGATCGCGGGGGCGGGCAAGAAGATGCACCTCTTCCACACGATGAAGCACGCCGATGGGCGCTTGCTGGCAACCGGCGAGCACATGCTGCTGCATGTCAGCCTCGAGACCCGCGCAACATGTGAGCCCGGACCGGAGGTGGCGGCGAAACTGGGCGAGATCGCGGCCCTGCACGCCGCCCTGCCGGTGCCCGAGGGATCGGGCCGGGCCGTCGGCGCCAAGGCCTGAACGGAACGACGTGGAACAGCGGACATCCGGCAAGCTCGGGCGCTGGGCCGTCTCAGCCGCGATCATCTGGGCGGTCGGCTTGGCTGTCTGGGTGCCGCTGATCCTGTGGTCCGGTATCCTTCAGCCGATAATCGATCTGCTGACAGATATCGAAGGTGCCGCCGGTCTGCAGTTTTATGGACCGGCCAGTCTGATGCATATGAAGCTGTCCGTTGCCTTTACAGGCGTGCAGGGGTTGGCTGTCCATGCGGTGGCTCTGGCGGCGGTCATCGTTGGCGCACGGGCCGTTCCTGGCTGGGCCGTGATGTTGATCGGCGTCCTTGCCGGGGCACTGATCGCCGCATTCTTCACGCCGCCGGATCTTCTGGTTCAACTCGCCTTCATGGGGTGCGGGGTCGCGGGGACGATTGTCGGGCTGATCTGGGGCAGGCGCCTCACGGACCGTACGCCGACGCCGTGACACGGGATGCGCAAGACTTGTGCGCTGCCACGGTGTAGACTGCTCCAAGGCAGCAAGCAGCGAGATACCGGACCGGACGATGAGTGATTTGGACGACGAACAGGACCTCGACGGGGTCGATGGGCGCAGCTTTGTGGCATGGCTGATCTACACCGGGGCCGGCTCGGCAATCGCGTACATGCCATGGACCTTTGCCGATGCGTTTTACGACGCGCTGGAACAGCCGCCGCTGCCACCGATCGGGAACGAGGTCGATGACCTCGTCCAGTTCGTGGCCATCGAGTTCATGAAACCGATGATCCCCGTCGGCATCTCCGCCCTCGTTTGCGGGATCGCGGCCGCCATCCTTGTCTTTGCGGCCAAGTCCGGTCACCGCTTGCACGCGCTCATGGTCCTGCTGCTCGGGGCGGTTCTGGGCGCGCTCACGGCTTTGGTCATGGGATCGGGCGAATTCGAAGATCTGATCTTCGGTGCCGCCAGCGGTTTGGCCGCGGCAGGCGGTGTCGCGCTTATCCGCCGCCTCGTGATCCGCGGCGGCTGACCCCGCGGCCATTCTGACACCTGTCCCAAGTCGGGATAGCCTGTCGCGCTAAAGGCACACTCAGGCGCATCTGTCGGTTGTGGCCTCTGACAGGGCGTAATTTGCGCGACAAGCTGCCGCGCCTCCGTCATGGTTTTGACATTGGCAGGCGACGAACGACCTGCCAGGGGCGCCGCACATACAACAGAGGAGGATCGCATGTCTGCGATAGACGACGGAGACCAACCGGGCTCAGCCCGGGAAATGGCGACCGAATATGAGCTGGGGCAAGACAATATCCGGCCCTTTGGTCTGGACATTCACAACCCCGTTTTCGTGATCTCAAGCCTGATCATCATCGCCTTCGTGCTGTTGGCACTGGCCAATCAGGAGGCCGCGTCGGCGCTGTTCAACGGTGTCAATGCCTCTCAGGTCGAAGGATGCGAAGTCGGTGCCTTTTGCGATGTCGGCTTGCGCAGTTGGCTGACGAGCAACTTTGACTGGTTCCTCGTGGGCTCTGTGAACATTATCACGCTATTCTGTCTGGTGCTGATCGTCCTGCCAGTGGGCAGCGTGCGGATCGGCGGCAAGGATGCCCGGCCTGACTACTCTTATGCCGGTTGGGTGGCGATGATGTTCGCCGCCGGTATCGGCATTGGCCTGCTGTTCTTCGGCGTGCTCGAGCCGACCTATTACAACTTCTCCGAAGGCGGGAACGCGCGGCCGCTGAACATCGACATCACGCAGCCGGGGAACGAGTATATCGGCGTCGTTGGCACCATCCACCACTGGGGTCTCGAAGGGTGGTCTGTCTATGCGCTGGTTGGCCTGACGCTGGCGATCTTTGCCTACAACAAGGGCCTGCCGATGACGTTGCGCTCGGCCTTCTATCCGATCCTGGGTGAGCGGATCTGGGGCTGGTGGGGCCATGCCATCGACATCCTCGCTGTGTTTGCGACGCTGTTCGGGCTGACGACCTCGCTGGGGCTCGGCGCGCAGCAGGTTGCCGCCGGTCTGAATGAGGTCGCCGGGATCGAGCCGAGCAACACGGTCACGGTCGTTCTGATCATCGTCATCACCGTGATTGCGTTGGGCTCTGTCCTGATGGGCATGGACAAAGGGGTCAAACGCCTGTCCGAAATCAACATGATCATGGCGCTGCTGCTGTTCCTGTTCGTGCTGTTCGTGACAGGCGCCGTCGATGCGATTACCCGCTACGGTCAGGTCATGGTGCAGTACGTCACGCTGCTGCCGGCGCTGTCGAACCCGATCGGGCGTGAGGACACCAGCTTCTTCCACGGCTGGACGACATTCTACTGGGCCTGGTGGATCGCATGGTCGCCGTTTGTCGGCATGTTCATCGCCCGCATTTCCAAGGGCCGGACCGTGCGTGAGTTCGTGCTGTGTGCCCTGATCGCACCGACGCTGGTGTGTGCGCTCTGGATGTCGACCTTCGGCGGTGCCGCAATCGACATGCTGAACGCAGGCGGCGCCGAGGGCGTCAAGGCAACCGTGATCGACAGCTACAAGCCGGAGGGCGCGCTCTTCGGGTTCCTGAAGGAACTGCCGCTTTACTCGATCGTCGCGCCTATCGCGCTTGTGCTGATCGTGATCTTCTTCGTGACCTCGTCGGACTCTGGGTCCCTGGTCATCGATACGATCACGGCAGGTGGTAAGATGGATGCGCCGGTCGTGCAGCGGGTGTTCTGGTGCACGCTCGAAGGCCTGGTTGCCATCGCATTGCTGCTGGGCGGCGGTCTCGCGGCGCTGCAAGGGGCCGCTGTCTCGACGGGGATCCCGTTCACACTGGTGGTCCTGACCATGTGTTACACCGTCTACGTGGCACTGAAGACCGAGCCGCGCTGACCCAAGCCGCTTGACCTGACAAAGAAGAGCCCGCCATCGTGCGGGCTCTTTTCTCATTTGGGGTGGCCATGACAGACACGATGTTCCACGAGGGCATGCGCGCCCTGCAGGACCGGTTCGACGGGCGCCGTGTGGCGGATGCTCTGGAGAAACACCGGCGACTGGCCGCATTTGGCCCGGATCAGGTGGCCGAGATCGAGGGCGCGCCGTTTTTCTTTCTCGCCACCGCCCATGGGGACAGCGTGGATTGTTCGTTCAAGGGCGGACCTCCGGGGTTTGTCCGGGTGACAGGGCCGACAAGCCTGGAATGGCCGGATTTCGACGGCAACTCGATGTATCGCTCGCTGGGCAATCTGTCGCTCAGCCCCAATGTCGGCCTGCTGTTCATCCGCTTCGATGGCTCCAGCTACCGCCTGCGCGTGAACGGCGCGGCCAGGATCGTCGATGATCATCCCCTTCTCGTGGACTATCCCGGCGCCAAGGTTATGATCCGGCTGGAGGCGCGGGAGATCTTTCCGAACTGTCCGCGCTACATTCTCGACCTCGCCAGCGACACGCCGTCGGAATATCTGCCGCAAACAGACAAGCCGCTGTCCAAACCACAGTGGAAGGATCGCGACTACATCGCCCCGATCCTGCCGGAGGGCGATCCACACAAGGACCGCTAGCGAGTGGGGAGCAATGGTCTCAGTCGATCACGCCGGTTGTGGGGAACCCGCACTGTTCGGCAATTTTTCCGTAGGCCGCGGTGAACCCGCTGAGCGAGGCGCCGTAGACGACCTCGCCATCCATGGTGGCCCACATCTTGCCCGCGCGCCGCATGATCCGAAGCATATCCAGACCGTCACTGGCTGGGCTGGCCGAGGCTTGAAGGAACCCTTCCTCGTCGCGCCATGTCTGCGCGGTCGCGTCCACCCGCCAGGGCGTGTCCGCATCGACCAGAACGTCCGCCTCGAACAGGATCCACGCGCCGTCTGTCATCATCGTCCGATGGCCGCGCGGTGCGCTCTCGCTCAGGGTGGGCGCGGGATAGTAATCCGGCGGCAGCACATCGCCGTTCGAGACTTCCAGACCGAAGGTCGGATCGCCATCGCCACCTGTCCAGGCCCGGCAGATCACGCGAAAATCCTCGCCGGTGTCGAAACTCTCGACAGCCACCTGCCAGTCCTTGAACGCCCAGTATTGCGGTTTCGGCGCGGTCTGGGCGGCGGCGTGCCCCGCCAGCAGGCTGGCGATCAGAAAAACGATGATGCGCATAGCGTCCCCCAAGACAAATTCCGCTCCACTCAACCCGCAATAGCTTAACCGGAGGCGAACGCCCATGCATTTCGGTCTGACCGACGAACAGGAGATGATCGTCTCGACAGTGCGCTCCTTTGTCGAGAACGAGATCTATCCCCACGAGGACGAGGTCGAGCGCACGGGCGAGGTGCCGGAGGCGGTTGCCGCGGCGATCAAGCAGAAGACCATCGAGCTTGGCTTCTACGCCTGCAACTTTCCGGAAGAGGTTGGTGGCGCAGGGCTGAGCCATCTCGAATTTGCGCTGGTCGAGCGTGAGTTGGGGCGTGGGTCGATGGCGCTGAACCACTTCTTCGGGCGTCCGCAGAATATTCTGATGGCCTGCAAGGACGCGCAAATCGAACGCTATCTCCTACCTGCCGTGCGTGGTGAGAAGATGGACGCGCTCGCGATGACCGAGCCCGATGCAGGCTCGGATGTGCGTAGCATGAAATGCTCGGCGGTACGCGATGGCGGGGACTGGGTGCTGAATGGCACGAAGCACTTCATTTCGGGCGCCGAGCACGCCGACTTCGTGATCGTCTTCGTCGCCACTGGCGAGGATGACACGCCGCGCGGGCCGAAGAAGCGGATCACCACCTTTCTGGTCGACCGGGGCACGCCCGGTTTCGAGATCGCCGAGGGGTACCGTTCCGTCTCGCACAAAGGCTACAAGAACATGATCCTCCGCTTCGAGGATTGCCGCCTGCCCGATGACCAGGTGCTGGGCGAGGTCGATGGCGGGTTCGCGGTGATGAACGAGTGGCTCTATGCCACCCGGATCACGGTCGCCGCCATGTCCGTGGGCCGAGCACGCCGGGCGTTCGACTATGCGCTGACCTACGCCGCCGAGCGCAAACAGTTTGGCCAGCAGATCGGCAAGTTTCAGGGCGTGTCGTTCCAGCTTGCGGATATGATCACCGAGATCGATGCGGCGGATTACCTGACCCTGGCCTCGGCCTGGCGGCTGGACCAAGGCCTGCCTGCGAACCGCGAGATCGCCTCGGCCAAACTCTACGCATCCGAAACGCTGGCCCGCGTGACCGACGCGGCGATCCAGATCCATGGCGGCATGGGCCTGATGGATGACCTGCCGCTGGCCCGTTTCTGGCGCGATGCCCGGGTCGAGCGCATCTGGGATGGCACCTCCGAGATCCAACGCCACATCATCAGCCGGGATCTGCTAAGGCCGCTGGGGGCCTGATCCAGACTGCACCCAGTGCATTGACGATCCACGCGGCTCGGGCAGCGTGACGTCAGGTATTTTCGGCAAGATGAAATGGCGGGGTCTTCAGGTCCACCCCGCCGCCTTGGGGCGCGCGTCCGTCGCATCGGCAGCGGGGCTTCACCTTGCACGGTCATCGGCTCCTCAGCCTGTACCGTGTCATCACGATTGCCAGAGTTGGTTAACGAACCCTTGCTTCATCTTGCTCAAAATACCTGAAAGCGCCGTCGCGGATCGCGACATGATCGCAGAAGCGAGCGCTACCGGTCCGGCTCCTCGCGGAAGATGGCGAGCATCACCTGCTGCAGCGTGTTGCCGAGCGCATCGGTATCGCCGTCTTCGATCTTCAGGACCTGCAGGTAGCCGTGGGCCTGCCACTGATCGTCCTTGCAGAAGCTGACATTCACCGTGAACCCATCCTCGGGGCGGGCATTGGTGCGGGCCTCGCGGGTCAGCTGACAGTCACTGAAAGAGTTCGGTGCGCCTTGCGGGTTGAAGTGGAGCACGATGCGCCAGGGGTGGCCGCCGGTCCAGGATCCTACGGGGGTCGCATAGAACCTGACCTCCTGCGAGGCGCCGCCGGGCGGGCGCAGAACCTCGGCCACCTCGCGATCGGTGATGCGATTGAACGGGCTGCCATGGATCTCGACCGGGATGCCGCGACCGTCCTGCATCGTCCAGAGATCGTCCTTGCTCATGTGAGCAAGCTTGTCGACATGACTGATGATCGTCGGCTCATCGCATCCGGCGAGCAGGACCAAGGGCAGCACCAGTCGGAACAGTCGCATGAGATCACCGCCCAAGATCGAAGACGCCCACAATGACCGCGGGGCCGGATCCGGTCAACCGGCCCCGGCCCGCACGGCCCGACGCGCATGAATGTGGTCGGCCTTACTTGCTGCTGGTCCGGGTCAACAGGGGCCAGGACATCATGTCTGCTGCGACAAGCATCATCACGGCCATGACAGCCACAGCGACCGAGCCATAGATGCGGAAGAACTCGACCGCCTCAGCCGTGACACTGGCCAGTGCGCCGGACGGGATCAGAACTCCGGCCAGCATGCAGAGCGCGATCGCGCCGCAGTTCAGGGCGATCTTCCAGCGGGTCGCCGTGCGCGGTGCGGCGCCGGTGTCTTCCGTGGCGGCCTGCGCGGTATGCTCGGTGGTGGAGGGTGCTTTCATTGTCTGCATTCTCTTGCTCCTTTGGCGATCAGTCTTTTGCGTGTGCGTGCATCCACGGCTTTGTTGCGATGCACCAAAAAGGTGCCCGCCGGGACGCGCTGCTCTACTGGCGGTTGGAGCAAGCGGCGTGCCAGACCAGATGATTTGAGGAATTTGTGTGCTCAGGTGTCAGGCGCGCGGCGAGACGAGGTCACGGACTGGCCGCGATCCGATCGGCTAGTTGGTTGAAATTCCTGCGCATTCTGGGAATCTTGGACGAGGCCCCGCACTCTCCCCATGCGCGAAGCAGAGGACGGCGCACTCGGCCACAGGTCGGTCCGGTGCATCGGCTTGATTGAAGTGAGGACAGGCGCCGTCGCATTCTGGGAGGTGCCGCTGTTTCAAGTTGAAACGATCCCCATTCTGCAATCACGATCCCGCATCGTGCGAGAGGCGCGGAAACTGCCCTAGACCGTGGTATCCGGGGCGTTGGTGATCTGAACTTTGCGCTCCCGGTGCAGAACGTAGATGCCCGAGGTGACGATCACCGCTGTGCCGACCCACGTCATCAGGTCCGGCAGATCGTGGAAGATCCACCAACCGAACAGGATCGCAGACACGATCTCGAGATATTGCATGGGAGCGATCAGGCTGGCCTCGGCCCGCTTCAGCCCGTGGGCGAGGATCTGGTGGGCGACCACGCCAAGTCCGCCCATGCCGAGCACCAGCCAAAGCTCGGACATCGCCGGCAGGCTCGGCGTGACCAACCCGGCAAGCGCCGGCGGATGGATCAGCATGAGGAAACACAGTCCGCCTGCGGCGGACAGCGACATCCAGAATTGCATCGAGAGCAAATTGCCGCTGACGGTCATCACGCGGGTCGTCATCATGTAGCAAGCGAAGCAGACCGCGGTGGCAAGCGGCCAGGCCGCTGAAGGACCGTATGCAGTGATGTTGGGTCTGAGCACGATCAGTGCGCCGATCAGACCGATCAGGACCGCGGTGATGCGGCGCCAGCCGATCTTCTCACCCAGAAAGATCGCAGAGAGGATGGTAAGAACCAGCGGTTCGACAAAAAAGATCGCGAGCGCGTTGGCCAGCGGCATGACCTGAAAGGCCGCGTTGATGGTCATCAGGGCAAGGCCAAGGAAGACGCCCCCCATCACGTGTCCAGGGCGTGGGCGCGACCATCGACCGAGCAGCGAGATCAGGACGAGCAGGATAGCAACGCTGGTGGCAAAGCGCATGACACCAACCATGCCGGGTGCATGATTGGCGGTCAGAAGCTTGGCAAACACGTCCATGCCCGGTGCGATCAGAAACCCGAACGCAACGAAGGCAAGGCCAGCCTGCGGGGTGTCTGGCAGTCGAAACATCCGTGGACTCTTTCACAAAACACCGAGAGGTGATAGCCGCCTCGAGCATACGATCGGCTGTGTTCGAGATTTCAGAACGCTCAAGAAACGTGATCGGCGCGCGGGAACAGGATTGCCCGGCACGGCGTTAGACGTGGAACGCGAAGAACAGGTGTAGGCTCGACCATGAGGGGTTTGGACGTGCGGGTTTCGATGGCGATGATGTGGGCGGGTTTGCTGTGCGGCGTGATCAATCCTGCAGCGGCCGAGGACGAAGACCCGGCCACATCCAGCGGCGGGACGGTCTCGATCACGTTCGAGAACGATATCTTCGGGGATGAAGACCGTGACTACACGAACGGGATCCGGCTCGACTACATCTCCGAGCGCAATGAACTGCCTCTGATCGGACGGATTGCGCGTCGCAATCTCGATTGGCTGACCGACGCCGATGATTGGTACATGACATACGCGGTCGGTCAGAACATCTTTACGCCCGACGACATCTCGCTGGCCGTTCCGCCCGCGGGGGAGCGGCCCTATGCCGGTTTTCTCTATGGCGGGATCGGCCTCGCGGCGGACTCGGGCGAGACGCTGGATGTGATTGCGCTGGAGCTTGGCGTCGTCGGCCCCGCCGCGCTGGCCGAGCAGACCCAACGCTTCGTGCACCGGACGATCAATGCGCAGGACCCGCAGGGCTGGGACACACAGCTGGAGAACGAGCCTGCGTTCCGGTTTGTCTATGAGCGCAAGTACCAGTTCGAACAGGACCTCTCACTGAGCTTTCTCGATCTCGCCGCGGATATTGCGCCGCATGTGAATGTCTCGCTCGGCACCGTTGATACCTCGGGCGGGGCCGGTGCGACGATGCGACTGGGACAGGATCTGGCGGATGACTACGGGCCGCCCCGGATCCGCCCTGCGGTCTCGGCGCCGGGGTTCTTTCGGGATCAGGACGGGTTCTCGTGGTACATCTTCGCGGGCATCGAAGGCCGGGTCGTGGGCTACAACACTTTCATCCAGGGCAACACCTTTGGCGGGGTCGACGGCGTGGATCCGATCCGCTTGGTCGCGGATTTCCAGGCCGGGGCGGCCGTACAGATCAACGGGGTCGAGTTGGCCTATACGCATGTGATCCGCACGCGGGAGTACGAGGGCCAGGACGGGCTGAGCGAGTTCGGGTCGGTCAATCTGCGCTTCAAGTTCTAGGGCGGTCCGTTTGCTAACGGACTTCGCGGGCAGGCCCGCGAAGACGCCATGCCTGGCGTGCTCGCCCTCCGGGCTGTGCGCGCCGCGGGCACTCCGGGGCGGGCGATGCGTTCAGACGTCGAGGTCTTCGGCGAAGCGGGCGTTTTCCTGAATGTACTGGAAACGGAGTTCCGGCTTTTTGCCCATGAGGCGTTCGACGAGGGAGCCGGTCTCGCCCTCGTCATCGGCGATCGAAATACGGATCAGAGTGCGCGTGTCTGGATCCATGGTCGTGCTTTTAAGTTCCTTGGCGTTCATCTCGCCAAGGCCCTTGAAGCGGCCGACCTCGATCTTGCCTTTGCCGCCGAGGCCTGTGGCCATGAGCCGATCCTTCTCGGCATCGTCCTGCACATAGACTTTCTTGGTGCCCTGACTTAGCCAGTAGAGTGGCGGCGCGGCAAGGTAGAGGTGGCCCGCATCGATCATCGGGCGCATCTGGGTGAAGAAGAAGGTCATCAAGAGCGTTGCGATATGGGCGCCGTCGACATCGGCGTCGGTCATGATGATGACCTTCTCGTAGCGCAGATCGTCGTTGCGGTAGTTCTTTCCCGCGGAGACGCCGAGCGCTTGCATGAGGTCGGCGAGCTCCTGGTTCTGATTGAGTTTTGAGGATGCGGCGCCGAGCACGTTGAGGATCTTGCCGCGCAGTGGCAGCACCGCTTGCGTCGCGCGGTTGCGGGCCTGCTTGGCCGAGCCGCCGGCGCTGTCGCCCTCGACGAGAAAGATCTCGGATCCAGCCCGCGTCGCACCGGAGCAGTCGGCGAGCTTGCCCGGCAGGCGCAGCTTCTTTGTCGCCGATTTGCGCTGGGTTTCTTTTTCCTGACGGCGGCGCTGGCGTTCTTCGGCCCGCTCGATCAGGTAGTCGAGGATCGCGCCTGCGGTTTTGGGATCGCCCGCCAGCCAGGTATCGATACGGTCGCGTACGGCGCCTTCGACCAGCTTGGCGGCTTCGGTGGTGGCAAGCCGATCCTTGGTCTGGCCGACGAATTCCGGGTCACGGATGAAGGCCGAGATCATCGCGGCGCCCGTGCCCTGCACGTCATCGCGGGAGATCTGGGCGGCTTTCTTGTTGCCGATCAACTCGCCATGAGCCCGTACGCCCTTGGTAACGGCTGCCCAGAAACCGCTTTCATGGGTGCCGCCCTCGGGCGTTGGGATCGTGTTACAATAGGACGAGCACGTGCCGTCCTGCATTGGGGTCCAGGCCAGCGCCCATTCGACCGAGCCCGCGGCGCCGTTGCCGAAGCGTTCGGCAAAGTCGACCTTGCCTGCGAACGGGGCTTCACCGAAAAACTCGGTGCTTCCGAGGGTGTGCACGAGGTAGTCCTGCAAGCCGCCAGGGAAGCGAAACGTGTCTTCGGTCGGAGTTTCGTCCTTTTCGCCGATCAGTTCCGGCGCGCATTTCCAGCGGATTTCGACCCCGCGGAAGAGATAGGCCTTGGAGCGCGCCATGCGGTAGAGGCGGGCGGGTTTCAGTGCGGCGCGTTCGCCAAAAATCTCGGCGTCGGGGTGGAAGGTGACCTTGGTGCCGCGCCGGTTCGGGGCGCTCCCGAGGGTCTGCAATCCACCTTGCGGCAAGCCGCGGGAAAACTCTTGCGCATAGAGAGACTTGTTGCGTGCAACCTCGATCCGGACGTGGTCGGAGAGCGCGTTGACAACAGAAACGCCGACCCCGTGCAGGCCGCCAGAGGTCTCATAGGCCTTGCCCGAGAATTTTCCGCCTGCGTGCAGTGTGGTCAGGATGACCTCGAGCGCTGACTTGTCCGGAAATCTTGGGTGTGGGTCGACCGGGATTCCGCGTCCGTTGTCGGTGATCGCGCAGGATCCGTCGGCGAGCAGTTCCATCTCGATCCGGCTGGCGTGACCCGCAACCGCCTCATCCATCGAGTTGTCCAGAACCTCGGCGACGAGGTGGTGCAACGCGCGCTCATCGGTGCCGCCGATATACATGCCCGGGCGTTTGCGAACAGGCTCAAGCCCTTCGAGCACCTCGATGGCACTGGCGTCGTATGCCTTTTCCGGCTCGGTGTTCTCGAAGAAGTCTGGCGCGTTCACGGGTTGCTCCCGAATCTTGACTGCTCAAGCGTGCACTATCGCAAAGCGATCCGGGTTAACGCAACATGTTGTGTCTCAGGCAGATACGTTGCCAAAGGCTTGAGGGCAGGTGTTGCATGCTGGCAGAGAAAGACGGCGCGTCCCGATACCGGAAAGCGCCTTGTTTTAAGACGGGTGGCAGACTCAGTTCACGGCCTGTGCGATCTGGTCACCTGCATCATGCTCATCCAGTGCCTTCCGGGCGGCATTGTAGAAGTCCCGCTCATAGGCCGCATCATCCGGCGTGTGCAAAACCCCGAGCAGCGCGGTACGTGCGCCGGCGTGGAAGAGATGCTCATAGGCGCTATCGTCCTTAGGCTGGGCGTGGTCGCTCAGCGCGGCATAGGCCGCGGTGTAGAATTTCAGCTCGTAGTCGGCATCGGTCAGCGGTTCCGCAGAGGCCGACGCCGCGATAGCGGCGACGGCAGCGGCCGCACTCAGGTTTGAAAGAATACGCATTACTCACCCCGTATTTGCGCAGCAAACAATCTTCAAGGAGCGTAAAAAACCGGTAAAAATTGTTGTCTGTGAGGGGGGAACTTGGCTCAATTGTGGGAATGCAGCCTTGGGGTGGCATGCTGGACACCCAGAACTCCCTGAGCGGGAGAGGTGCGCGCACTCCAATCGATCTGGAATGCGCGCAGTCTTGGATCAGTTGATCTTGGACAGCAGTTCCTTGGATTTGACCAGCTGGCGCACGCCGTGGCTGTGGTCTTCCTTGAACACGTTTTCCTTGCCCCATTCGATCAACGAGTTGATGTCGAGCTTGGCGCATTGCGGGCGCACGCTCCACGTCACCTGCAGGGGCGAGCACTTGGCTTCGGTGTAAGACGGCCCTGTGGTCGAGCCTGCAAAGACGACCGGCGCGCCGGTGTCCGACGGGATCGCCTTGGCCTGATGCAGCCCATTCACGACGTTGCCGTCATAGGCAAAATCGTTGAAGTCGAGCGCGTTCTCGTCGTTCACAACCAGAAAGACCTGGGCCTCTACGCGCAATTCGGGATTGGCGCAGCTCTCGGACAGGCACGAGCCGAGGCCCTTGCCCGGGGTGATGTCGCAGGACGAATGCACCCAGTGCACCTCGATCGTATCACCGGGTTTGACCTCGGCGAACTCACCGCCTTCAGCGGGTGCAAGTTCCGCTTCGGTCAGATTGGCCGTCTCGTTGCACTGATACCCGCCATGCTTGCCGTCGCCGGCAAAGACGGTGAAGCCAGGCCCCTTGTGCTCGGCATTCGTATGGGTGTGGATGTTGCAAAGGTTCATTTTCTCGACCGACCCGGCCAAAGACCAGATCCGTTCGTTCAACCCCTCTTTCTGCGAGATGTCTCGCGGGGTCTGGGGACCGAAACCGACACACATGTCCGCGGCACTCGCGGGTACGCCAACACTGAGACACAGGATCGCCGGCACAGCCAGCGTTGCAATATGATGCGATAGGCGCATCGTGACCTCCTCGTCTGGGGCTATTGTGGTTCTTCGTGCGAGGCCGGACATTAGGGCCTGAACCCAATTCGCGCGCGGCTTGATGTTGGAGCAAGCCTCTGATTCACTTTCCGAAAAAAGGGGCGGTG